>NYUD01000041.1 GCA_002683825.1 Planctomycetota bacterium | reverse complement strand
CACCTCGTTGCACGAGTGCACGGTCGTACTCCGCCCAGTTGCCGACTCGGTATTGCGTCTTGTACTTGGGATGCACTCGCGACTTCATGCCGCCAATCTGATCACCGGGCACGTCTCAAGCTGATAATCGCGGTCCCAGCCCCGGCAAGAGGCACTCAGCATTGGATTCGTGCACCAACGCCCCTTTGGAACACCTATACTCCCTGTTCATCTGATCACCTTGCCAGGGAGCCACTCAATCCCACCACCAGTAAAGAAACGGGTCTGGAGCCAGCATCATGGCACCGTAAGCCGCTGCGCACGCAAGCGCGTAAACACCCAGGTAGCGCAGACCAGATTGCATCCGTGGCACGCACGCGCACAGGAGGACGGCGATCGGCCAGAAGAAGATGCATCCCAGGGCCACAAACCCGAAGGTGAACAAAGCGAAATCTGCGTGCATCACCAGGCCGGGCGGAAAGCCCTCATCGCCGATCGCGCGTGGCCACCCTCCGAGGCTACGGTGCATGTGAATCGCGAGTGAGTAAAACAGACCGAGTGACGCGAGCGGAGGAAACGTAGCCGCCGCGAGTGCCATCCGACCAAGCGGTTCCGCGGTTCGCGCACCCAAGATCGGGCCGATCGCAACCGAGATGGCTCCGAGAGTGAGGCAAGCGAGGTCAACTAGAGTCGATGAATCGATCATGCATCGGGTCTTCTAACGGTTTGGTCGATCAGCCGGGCGTTGTTGCACGAATCCAACGTACTGAGTGTCCCTTGTCGGGGCTGGGACCGCGATTATCGGCTTGAGACGTGCTCGGTGATCCGACTGCCGGCTTCGGAGGCAATCAGGCTCTGAGATTGTGGGGATGGGGAACCTGTGGCTCATTCCTGAACCGTGCAACAACGCCAGGCAACGCCGAAATCGTCGTGGCTGCCGACCTCGACCGGAGGGGCGGGTGAGGTCGCGCAGGGGTCTGATGGCGCCCCCCCCCTGTTCTGATCACAGTTCACCCAAGACCAGCAACCGGGCCATAACGGAGTTCCCGGTATGATTTTCTCGTGGTGCGTGCTCCACTTGCCAGGAGAATCCCTCTAGATCCGAGCGAACCCGAGCACCTTATCTGCTCTACTTGCCGTGATTGTGGGCTCTTGTGGTGACGATCCGGGACTCATCCAGAGGGCATCGGTCCCCCAAGGCAGACATTTCAGGCCCTAGATTCGCCGATCGCCGTGTCGCAATCAGCGTGTTCGGTGTAGAATCGGGGCATAAGCAGAGCTGCTTATCCTTTTATATCTATATTGTCGATAACTTCCCATTCTCTGGCACTTCCAACCCCAAAGCACCAGCAAGACCATGCCTATCCGCCACATTCCAGTCGCCTCGAGTATAGGTGTTCCAAAGGGGCGTTTCCTGGCCCGCTCATCCTCACAATGGCCTGCCAACGTCGGGTTCGAAAGCGAGTGGAGGCCCAGGGTCGCGAAGAACTGGCCGGGTCTGGCTCGCAAGCGTGTTGTTGAGCGGACGTCCAGTGCCGCTCCGAAGAAAGAGGAATCGGCGGACGCGAGACCATTCATCGCCGCCAGCACGTTCCAAGTGACGACTCCCTGCGTGACAGAGGCCAGGAGAATACTCGAGGAGGCCGGCTTCGAAGTTGTCGTGTTTCACGCCACGGGAACCGGGGGGCAAGCCATGGAGGGTCTCATCGAGGACGGCTACTTCGTCGGCGTCCTCGACATAACCACCACCGAAATCTCCGATGAATGTGTCGGCGGGATCCTCAGCGCCGGAGAGGGCAGGTTGAAGGCCGCGGGGGCCAACGGGCTTCCCCAGGTTGTCTCCGTAGGAGCCGTCGATATGGTGAACTTCGGCCCCCCGGAGACCATCCCGGATCGATTCAGCCAGCGGCTCTTCTACCAGCACAACCCGGCCGTCACCCTGATGAGAACCACTCCCGCAGAGGCGCGTGAGATCGGCCTTCGGATCGCCGAACGCCTCAACTTCGCGCGCGGGCCGGTGAAGCTCCTGCTGCCTCTAGATGGAATCTCCCTGATCGACATCAAAGGAGAACCCTTTCACGATCCCGAAGCGGACAGGGCGCTCTTCGATGCGATCAGGGAGAACATCAGTGAAGACATCGAGCTCAATGAGTTGAATACGAATATCAACGAGCTCGCCTTCGCGCAGGCCTGCGCGAAGGCGCTCCTCGACATGTTGAGCAAGAACTGAAACCAAAATAACAACAGGCGGTTGAGTAGCACCATGGCCATCGAACGCGGCGCGCATCCGCGCTCGCCCTACTCGGGGGATCAGATGATCCTCGTCGCCTTGACCGCAGCGCATACGGAAAGCCGCGAGGAAGCCGCGGCCTTGAGGCCCCGCGCGCCTTACTTCTCAGTCAATCCCACGATGCCGATGCTCTGACCGGGATAGCCGCTCTCCGGACGCTCCTCGCAGAACCGCGCCATGTCGGCCAGGGTCGTGTTGACGAGGTTGTACAGGAACTCGGAAGCGGTCGCCTTCCAGAAAGCGTGCATCGGGCAGGCGCGCTCGTCGGAGCATTCGTCCTGTCCAAGGAAGCACTGGCGCGTCTTCCCTAGCGCCTCTTGCGAATCGACGATCTGATACAGCGAGATCTCGGCGGCCGGCAGGGCCAGGCGGAAACCGCCGTTGCGGCCGCGTTGGCTGGCCAGCATTCCCCCGTTCACCATCTGCTGAAGCACCTTGCCAAGAAAGGGAGCGGGGACTCCGAGCTTCTCCGACATGTCCCGGACGAGAAAGAACCGGCTCTCTTCGCCGGACGACATGAACGTCATCGCTCGAATGGCATATTCGCTTGCTCGACTGATCAGCGCCACTTCGGTTCGGATAAGGGGTTTCGGGGGGTCGGATGATGCATCCGTAGGCCCCTGGGTGGACCTCCCCTCTCAAAAAATTCGATTACGGACTATTTTATCGTCTATTGCCCCAAAAAGATGCACAAGAATGTCGATTTTGAGGCTCTAAACCTCATTTTCACGGGCTCGATATAAAGATCAGAGCCAAGAAGATAGCCTTCATCACGAACCCGACGTCGGCAGGCCTCGTGAGGATGAGCCGGGCTCAAGACACCCCTTTGGAACACCGATGCTCTCCGGCCCGGCGTCCTCGGTGCGTGCGGGCGTTGGTGCATGAATCGAGCGGGTCGCCAGATGCCCCTCCCCCAGGGGCCCAGGGCCCGATAGCGCCCGAGGTGGGCCGTCCCATCTCGATTCGTGCTCCAACGTCTCTCCTTGACCCATTCCCTGGGTGACATTTCGATCTCGTAATCTCCCCCTCGGGGTAACGCATATAGTCTTAGTTAACACCTCTTTCCTCTCTCTCGCACTCTGAAGGGCCTTCCAACGAGCATCACTATGAATTCTTTCGATGGAACTACCATGCCCGTAATGATCGTATGGATGTTCAGCGCATCCATACGACACAGGGTTTGAACTCGGTGACTAAGACAGCAACGGACGGACCCCACAACAACACTGTGACCGGAGACACCTTGGTCCTGGTCCGGTAGCGACAGAGTGCTTGCTAAAAGGGGGCCGCACGGATTCGTTCCGTGCGGCCCCCGGTCATTTGGGGTCGGACACACCATCGGCCGCCCGGCGTCCCGGATCGAGGGAGCGGGGGGATGAGTAGCCACGGCCCCTGGAGTTCGTGCCGGCGGATTGAATGTGAGCAAAGAGGTGGGGACGTGTCTTCGGCCGAGTCCCGCACGACGCTGCTGCTGCGCTATAGTCTCCGTCACATGTCCATGGAGGTGCTGACGAATGACCGGTGAGAAGAATGTTGTCTGGAAACGCCTGGCGACCAAGGTCGTGCGGGCCGGTGAGCCGGAGCCGCGTATCGCCGGGGCGGTGGTGACGCCGATCTTCCAGTCGGCGATGTTCGAGTACGGCGGTGAGTCCGACTACCACGACCTCCAGTACATCCGGCTCAACAACACGCCCAACCACACCACGCTGCACGCGAAGCTGGCCGCGCTGGAGAACGCAGAGGCGGCCCTGGTAACGGCCAGCGGTATGGCGGCGATCTCGACGACGCTCCTGACGTTCCTATCGCCGGGAGATCACCTGCTCGTGCAGGACTGTCTCTATGGCGGCACGCACGATCTGGTGACCGGCGACCTACCGCGACTCGGGATCGAGTTCGACTTCGTGGCCGGCGACGACTCCGGCGCGTGGGAGGAAAAACTGCGCCCCACGACGAAAGCGTTCTACTTCGAGAGCATGTCCAATCCGCTCTTACAGGTGCCGGATCTCGAGGCGGGCATCGCCTTCGCGCGGGCGCACGGGCTGTTGACCATGATCGACAACACGTTCCCGAGCCCATGCAATTTTCGCCCGGCCGAGCACGGCATCGATCTGTCGCTGCACAGCTGTACGAAATACCTGAACGGGCATTCGGACATCGTGGCGGGGGCCGTGATCGGCCGGCGCGAGCTGGTGGAAGAGGTGCGGCGCAAACTGAACCACCTGGGCGGGTCGCTCGACCCCCACGCCTGCTTCCTGCTCGACCGGGGCATCAAGACGCTCGTCGTCCGTATGCGACAACACAACGAGAGCGCACAGCGCCTCGCCGAGTTCCTCTCCGAGCATCCGGGGGTGAAGCAGGTCAACTACCCCGGGCTCGCCTCCCATCCACAGCATGCGCTGACCGCCAGGCTCTTCGACGGCTTCAGCGGCATGCTCAGCTTCGAGCCACAGGGCGGCATCGACGCGACCCGACGCTATTTCGAAAAGAAGCGGCTCCCCGTCTCGGCTCCTAGCCTGGGGGGTGTCGAGACGCTCGCGACGATCCCGGCCACGACCTCCCATGCGGGAATGAGTCCACAGGACCGACAGCGGCTCGGAATCACCGACAGCTTGATTCGCATCTCCGTCGGCATCGAATCATCCGAGGACCTGATCGAGGATTTCGACCGGGCGCTCTCCCCCTAGGAGACAGCGGGAGGCCGAGCTGCCAGGGCCTGGAGTTTGCAGGCAAACACTCGCGTTCCGCCAGGCCTTCGCCCCCACCGACGCCTTCTCGGGCCCCTCCCGCCTCCGGACCCGACATCGCAAGAAGGGGCGCTGGCCGCATCCAGACCCGCTCCTCCCGGGCTAGCGGCCCGTCCCCTGCCTGACCTCGTGGATCGTGTTGGCCTCGAAGGGCCCGAACTCCTCGGATCCGCCCTGCGGCCAGTGAACAGTGATTCGATCGACGCCGGTCGCGTTCCCGAGCCCGTAATGGACGCGCGGGTCGTTGCTTGCGCAATAGCTGTAGGCCCGCTGAACGCGCCGCCACTGGGTGTCTCCTCCCGCTTCGAGCTTCAGGGAGGCGTTCAGGGCATGGACGCCTGACTTGCGCAACACCCGGAACACGATCCAGTTTCCGCCATCGCCGGCGACGTTGCGGAGGACGTAGGGGCCGGCGTCCTTGTTGGTGACGACGACGTCGGGGTCGCCGTCGTTGTCGAGGTCGCCGAAGGCGGCGGCTCGGCTGGTGTGGAAGAGCGGCTGGGACGTGCCTCCGCGGGGCGCGAGCTCGCGAAAGCCGATGCCGTCGTCGGCGGCCACGTAGACCAGGTTGGGTTCGGCATGGACGTCGTCGGAGAAGCTCGGAGAGGCGCGCTTCACGCGACCGTTCGCCACATAGATGTCCAGCCGTCGGTCGTGGTCGAAGTCCAGGAAGCCGAGACCGAACCCTGTGAACTCGAAGCTGGGCTGTCCCAGGCCCATGCGGGCCGTGGCATCGTCGAACCACCGGCCGTTGTTCAGGTACATCGTGTTGGTCTCTTCCCGCAGGTGGGAGAGGTACAGATCGACGTCTCCGTCGTGCTCGACGTCGATCGAAATGACCCCCATTCCGGCCTCGGAAAGTGATGCGGCGTTGACGGCACAGCCCATGGTGAGCGCCTTGTCGGCGAAATTCCCATCGCCGCCGTTGACCCACATCTGATTGGGCATCCCGTCGTTCGCCACATAGACATCGATCCAACCGTCGCCGTTGTAGTCGGCGCAGGCGACCCCCAGTCCGTTGCCGAAGGCGGCGCGGACCCCGGACGCTCGACTGACGTCGGCGAACACCCCGCTGCCCTCGTTCCGGAACAGCGTGTCCGGAGCCGGAGCCTGATAGGAGTTGGGACCGCAGTACTCGCGCTCACCCGACCCCGAATAGCAGATCAGGTCGGTCTCGGGCGACCAGCGGACGTAGTTGACGACGTACAGGTCCAGGTCGCCATCGCGGTCGTAGTCGAGGAACGCCGAGCTCGTTCCAAAGGCCGGATCGCCCACCCCGGCCGCGGTCGTCACGTCGGCGAACCGGCTGCCCCGGTTCCGATAGAGGACGTTGGCGCCGACGTTCGTGACGTACAGATCCACGTGGCCGTCGCCGTCGTAATCGGCCGCGGCACAGCCCATGCCATAGCCGCGGTCGCCGGTCCCGGCCTCGGTGGTCACGTCCTCGAAGCGCATTCCCGTGTCGTTACGGAACAGTCGGTTGGCGGGCTTTTCTTGCGCGGTCGCTTCCAGAGCACCGCCCTGTACGAAGTAGACGTCCAGAAGACCGTCACCGTCGTAGTCGAGGAGCCCGACCCCGCCGGTGGCGATCTCCGGAAACCAGAACTGGACCGGGACGCCGGAGCGGTGAACGAAGTCGATACCTGTCTCGGCCGCGATCTCTTCGAACCAGGGTTCGTCCGACGCCGCGCCGGGAGACCCGGATTCCGAACATCCGACCAGCGTGCCGAAGAGCGCCAGGACGAAAGTGAGACCGAAGCGATTACGACATCGTCGACACGTTCTCGAACTCATGGTGAGTGAAGTCTACCTGACGCGCATGCGAGCGATTTCCCGTGCCAACGAGTTCACCCCGGCATCGTCGGGATCCAACCGCTGGGCCGACTCGAAGGCGCCTTTGGCCGCCTCGAGATCGCCCAGCCTGAGACAGACGGTTCCGAGCTTGACGTGTCCTGCGAGCAACCCGGGAGCTCGTTGGGTCACGACCTCGAATTGGGTGCGGGCGTCGGGGAAGCGGTTCACCATCATGAATGCCTGGCCCAGCTCGAGGCTGACCACGGGATTGCGCCGATCCAGCTCGATCGCCTCCTGTAGCGCGTCGATGGCCTCGATGGGCCGCCCGAGGCCCACGAGGGTTCTCCCCAGCACGAAGTGCGCCTGACTGACGTGCGGGGCGAGATCCACGGCGCGTTGCGCATGTTCGTGGCCTTCCGCAGGTCGATTCATCCTCAGCAGGCACGAGGCCAGGTTGATGTAGGTAGGGAAGGCGTTCTGGTCCGCTTGACGGATCAGGTGGAGCAGCTCCAAGGCCCGCTCGTAGCGCTTCGACTCGAGGCAAGCCACCGCGAGGTTGTTCATCACGTTGGTGTCGTTCGGGCGATCCCGGAGAGCGGCTTCGAGCACCGAGACCGCTTCGTCCAGCCGGCCGGCCTCGATGAGCTTGCCGCCGCGCGACAGCTGGGCCGCGAGGCCGCCGACGAGCAGGCCCTTGTCACGCGACATCCGGTCGGGGAGGTAACGGGGGGCCGCATTCACACCCAGAGCCAACTCGCGCTCGGCGTCCTCCATACGCCCCAGGCCGCGGTAGGCCTGGCCGAAGAGGAAGTGGGTCATCTTGTAACTCGAGTCCAGGCCCAGGGCCTGCTCCAGGTTCGCGACCGCGCGCGGGTAATCGTTGCGAGCCAGCGCGACCTGCGCGAGTCCGACGTAGCCGTCCGCGGCGGTCGGCAGCAGCGTCGTCGTACGCCGGAACGCTTCCTCGGCATCATCGAATGCGCCGACGTCGAGCAGCATGGTTCCGAGTCGCTGCTGGGCGGGTGCAAAGTCCGGGTGCGTGGCGGTGAGCTTGCGCAACCGGATCAGGGCCGGGTCGAACTGGCCGTTATCGAAAAGGGCGATGGCGCCGTGGAGACGCCATACCGGATCCCCGGGATCCAGCCGGGCCGCGAGCTCGAAGCAAGCCAGCGCCTCGGGATACAGCTCGTTGGCCTCGTAGGCGATGCCCAGCTTCCCGTGGAGCTCGGGATCGGAGCGATCCCGTTTCACGGCCTCGATGTGATCCTCGATCAGGGCGGCCACGTTGGCGTCCATGCTCTCGGGTCGCCGGGGGAGGACCGGGGCCGGGTTCTGATGGGACCGGTAGAACTCGAAGGCCCCGACGAGGAGCACCCCCGCGCCGATGAGCACAAACATGCGCACGGGTTTCTTGCGGGCGTTTTCTTTGGGGGTCGGTTTCTTCTTGGGCATCGTCCGGGATCCAAGAGTCTAGCCGTCTGATGGGATGGCGCGCCAAGGAGGATCACGATGGTGCGCCACCTGTCGAAAATGTCGCCTGGCTCGGTCCTGTTCGATTGCACGACCAACGTACGGCAAGTCGAAGGCACCGAGCCAGGCGATTGCCGCCACGATTCGCTCGAGCTCGGTTCACCGATGTCGGACGGTTGCCGGAAGGGCTTCGCGGTCCCCGACGAGCTGTTGGGCCGCTGCGAAACGGGGACGCTCGGGGTACTGCTCCGGGACGTCCGATCGCTCGAAACGGTCCACTCGGGCGCTGGGCGGCCGTCCGTCGATCCGCACCTCGACGGAGTGCAAGCCCTCGGCTGGGCTCATTCCTGAACCGTGCAACACCGCCTTACGCTGGGCAAGAACACCCCTTTGGAACACCTGTGCCCCGAAGAATGCTGCACGTCGAGAGCTAGCCCTCGAAAAAACGTGATTCTTGTCATTTCCCCCCCCGGAGCAACATGAGCCCATAGCTCCGTACTCGAAGGTCTGATCATGAGACGCCTACGCCCCGATCTCGCTCTCCCCTCCACTTCTGTACTCCTGGCGGTAACGGCCGCAAGGCGGGGGGCCTCTTCGCGTGCAGGTGAATGGGCCCCTTGCTCCTGCAACGATCGCGGGATGTGCTATCTCGAGGGCTGTCTTGGCGATTCCTGGGTGGGACGATGAGAAGAATACACCGGACTGCTTGCAAACTCTCTTCCCAGGTCAGGATGCCTGCCTGCATCGCAATGGCCGGCGCGCTTCTGCTCGCCCTGGAGGACGAGTCCTTTCAGATCAGTAGGCGTCGTTTGTGCCTGCCAAGGCCCGAGCTCTGTGACGGTTTCGATAATGATTGCAATCCCGCAACTCCGGACGGCTTTGACGAACCGCTGTTCGGTCAAGCGTGTGATGGCCCCGACGCCGATCTTTGTGCGGACGATACCTTCAGCGTTTGCGTGGGGACCACACTGACCTGCTCGCCGGGCGAAGACAATCTAGAGCTGTGCAACGGCATTGACGATGATTGCAACGCTACGACGCCGGACGGTGTAGAGGACCCA
Organism: Planctomycetota bacterium; assembly: GCA_002683825.1. Lineage (GTDB taxonomy): Bacteria > Planctomycetota > UBA1135 > UBA1135. Next base: position 14,778 of record NYUD01000041.1, on the reverse strand, counting down.
CGCGTTGCGGCCTGCGCACATGGCAGTTGGCCATGGACACGAACACAGTACGGCGGTATCGGTTCCTACGAACTACCCTTGCCGACCTTTTGGGACGGCGCGGGTTGGGACCCACTAGGCACCGTGCCGGACTGGCGTACCAACGCACTTTGGCAGGGTGGTATCGCCATGCAATACAACTGCTACGCCAATGAAATCACCGAATCCGGATCGCGGGATGGTGATCCTTATTTGCCGGCGGACATGGAAGGCCTCATCGATCGGTTCCATACGGTGAGCGGGCGCAACATCGACTTTCGCAATGCCTGGAGCGAGATTCAAAGCGATGGCACCTCGGACGCCATTCAAATCGTGCCCTTGATGGCCGTCGGCAACCACATCATCGGCAGCCCGACTCCTGAATGCGACGATCCTGGAGATCGTAGCCGCAACATGCAGCACGGGCTTTTTAGCCTGGTGTTCCCCCCCTACTACGACACCGACCGACCACAGAAGTACGGGCTATTGCTGCTCAATCCAGGTGCCGGAACCACCGGTATGGAGAAGTTGTTCCTGACGGACGGCGGACTCGATGCGGTCGAGATGGTGGGAGCGAGCGTCGAGCAGGGAGGCAGCGGCGTCGTCGTGATCATCGGCAACGCCGGCGGGCGTGATGCGATGGGTCTGCAAGACGAGTATGCCGATGCGACGAATCTCATGATGTCGGTCCTGGAGGCCCATGCCAACGTCGACATCAACCGCGTGGTCACCGTGGGGGGCTCACGAGGCGGTACGAGTGCGCTCTTCCACGCATCACGCCCTGGTCGCAACTACACCGTAGAAGCCGCTTTCGCACGTGCGCCGCAGCTCTTCATGGGCAGCGAGCTGATCATGCATGTCAACTATTTGCCGCTTCACCGAGACTACCCGCCGGCGCTCTGCTGGATCGACCCGCTGGGATGCGAGTTCGCAGCGGACTGGGATCACATGCCGCCACCTGGCGTTCCACCGGTTTACGGCGCCGGGCCGATCGTCAACTCGACCGATGTGGCCATGGCCAATGCCGCCAGTCCCTGGGGCGTACGGAATGGCTTCGACCCCGGCACCTGGGTCGAGCTTTGCAGTGGGCCGCGCGACTACCTCGCGGGCAGCGGGCACCTCTTGCAGTACTACGACGACCTGGTGCCGCATGTGACCAAGCGCATGAACAACGTACTCGGCACGGGCCACGGCGGGGCAGGAGAGTTATGCAGAGCCCATACCCGGACCTATGTCCTCGACAAGCTCGCCGGCCGGTTGGACTTCGCCGGTCTCTTCGACACCGAAGTGGATCCTGGAGAATTCCACCTGCGCTTGACGACCAATGATGCCACTCCGTTCGATTACGACATTTCCGAGCTGGAGCCACTGCAGATGGGCTGCGGTTCGCGCCCACCGATGTTGTTGTTGCCCGCCGTACAGGAATATCGCCAAGGCGTCGGACCAACGGAACCCAGCCAGGTGGTGATTCTCGGCACCGAAGGGCACCGTTTCAAAGCCCTTCTCCACGACGGCAGCCCGTCCCGCAATCCGATTCATATCTGGGAGGGTCGCTTGGGAGATGACCCTCTCCTGCTGCCACCCGGCTGTGAGTACTACCCGCTGCCGACTTCTCGCGACAATGTCCTCTGTCGCTACAACGACGGCATCGACCTGTGCGTCGGGCCGTCACCGTATCCGGCAATCATCATCGCCAAGTGCGGATGGGAGTTCTACTACGATTGTGACCTTGATGGCGTCCTCGAAACGATCGACAGTTCCCATACACCTTACGCTCCGCAGGCCGAAGCCGAGCTTTGGGTGTCGCCTTCCCAGTGCAACGGCCTGGACGGCTGTGCCCCGGCACCGTTGGGCGTAGAACGCCCGCCGTTCGGCGGTGTGCCTGCATCCATCTCACCCTGCTGGAACCCCGCCAACACCATGTGCCTGCCGTGGTAGTAACAACAGCAACGGCCGCCGCCGCCTTCTTCACATGCGAAACACTGTGAAGCGTTTTTCGTGGACAGTGGTCCTCGTCTTGTCTCTGGCTGGTCTTCTGATCAGCGGTTACCTGACCCAGAGAAATTACGCCCTCACCGAAGGCGTCTTGTTGACACCCAGTTTTTGCGCTGTCAACGAGACGATCGATTGCGACCGTGTCAGTCTCTCGCAATATGCCGTTGTCTTTGGCTACCCGCTCTCATCGCTTGGTTCCGCCTTCTATTCGGTGATTCTGTGGCTAGCCATTGCCCTGGGGTTCTTGAAGACCTACTTGAGCCCCGAAATCAGGCGCGAAGTGGTCAACTGGATTGTGGCACTGACACTCGTCGCCCTGGTCGTTGATGTCTATCTATTGGGTGCATTGATCTTCGACCTGAAGACCATGTGCCTCATGTGTGTGGCGACGTATTTGATCAACGCCTCGATTTTCCTTTTGGCCTGGAAAGGCATGCGTGATGACCTGGCGCCTGCGACCGAAAAAAGGGCGATCATATTTTGGACTGGCATCATGGTCGCCATGGCCATCAACGTGCCGCTCATCAAGTACTGGAAGTCCGATGCAACCGAATTGGCGCTGGCGGCCGGGCCCAAGCAATCGATAGCCACCACAACCGGCGACGAAAATCCGCAACTCGACCGCGCGCAACTCAAGGAAAGGTTGCTTCAGGCGCTGCGCGAGCAACCGGAGCTGGCCCACAACTCAGAGCTTCATGAAGGCCCCTCGAAGGGCTCGTCGACCGCCGAGTACAGCATCACAGTCTTCAGCGACTTTGAGTGCCCGTACTGTCGCAAGGCCGCTGAGCTCACAAGCACACTGCTGCTGAGCGAGTATAGAGACCTCGTGCGCGTGGTATTCAAGCACTATCCCCTGAGCAGTGTCTGCAATCCGCATGTGCCGTCGGACATGCACAAGAAAGCCTGCCTGTTCGCAGCCGCGGCCAATTGCGCCAATCAGGGTGACATGCGCAAGTTCTGGTCGATGCATGACTTGATCTTCGAGAAGGGCAGCGCTTTGGACGAGGAGGACCTGGTTGCCGAAGCAGGATTGATGGGACTCGATGAAGAAGAGTTTGCAGAATGCCTCACTTCTTCTGCGGTTCGCGATCAGATAGCGCGTGATGTCAATCTGGGCCACAGCATCGGCGTGGAAGCCATCCCGACAGTGTTCATCAACAATCGCCGCCTGCCCGATTACCGGCTATTGGGGCCCGACTATTTCGGTTTGCTCGTCGAAGTCTTGACGGAATTGGATGAGTAATGTCGGCAGCTCTCCCGAGACGGTTTCCTCATCCCGGTGTCTTGTCCTGCCCGAAGACCTGGCCGCAGGGCTTTCCAGAGGCCCTTCCGTCAGCCCAGTGCGTACGTCCCGGGGAGTGGGAGACTTTCGGTCGGGCTGCTTCTCGTCGGCTGGACGATTCGGAGTCGTACACGCTGTCTGACACCGAACCGGGCCATGCTTCTGGTATGGTTCCAGGATGGAGCCAGCGTGGCCATGAGATCGATCCTCAGCGCGTCTGTAACCGTACTACTCGTAGCGTCCTGCTCCGTTAAGAGCGTGCGGCCCTGGGGGCGCGTCGGCTACCTCCATCTCGACGGAGACATCGCGGCCTCGGTGGGACCCGTCAGTGCCGGGGTCAGCGTGGATTCGCTCGGCCTCGACGACCACGAGGCGGTTCCCAACATCGGCGCCGACTTCGACTGGGACCCGATCCACCTCGCCGTCGAGGGACTGGTCGCCGGGTACGACGGGACGGGCATCACCGATGCCGTGCTCAGCATCCCCGGGCACCCGTCCATCATGCCCAACACGCCCGTCGAGTCGAAGGTCGATGTGGGGATCTATCAGGCGCGCGCCACCTGGGACCTTCTGCCCAGCGCGCCCCTGGACCTGGGGGTCGGCGTGGGGGTCGGCCTGATCGACTACGGGCTATCGATCAGGCCGACCAGCTCTCCTGAACCGCACGGAATAGACGACGAGCTACCCTTCGGATTCCTGACCGCACGAGTGGGGCGGAAGTTCGGCAACTTCGAGTTCCTGGGGCACATCAGCGGTCTCGGCTTCGAGTTCGATGACGAGGAGATCAAATTCATCGATCTCGAGGGCTCGCTGATCTGGACCTTCTGGTACATGGAGACCGGGGCCGCCGCGCTCGAGGTCGGCTACCGCTACATCGAAATCGACTACGATTTCGACCCGTCCCTTGGCCACTTCAACGCCGACGGCACGCTCGAGGGACCCTTCGCCGGCTTGAGCGTGCGCCTCTGACCAGGCGGAACACTTCCTCGACGCAGCCCGAGTACCAACGCCGCGATCAGGCCCTGAGACTGTGGGGATGGGGAGCTTGTGGGCTCATTCCTGAACCGTGCAACAACGCCGCGAAACGCCTGGCGATCCTTCTTTTCTAGTCCCGGAAACCCAGTTCCTCGAGGATGAGATCTCGACCGCGCTCTGCGGCTTGCTGTCCCGCCGCTCCAGCGCAGTTCGAGGCAGCGAGGACGACGAGATCCCATTCCGGCATGGCGAAAACGACCGAGTACCAGCTGTTGTCGCTGCCGTTGTGAGCGAGCACCTGCCCCTCCCCCCAACTCCAGGTGTGTTTCGAAATTCCCCAGCCGGCAGCGTAGCGAGAGGCAACGGGATCCCCGTGCAGGCGCTTGTAGGATTCGCTCGTGACCAGGCCGTCCTCACCACGCTCGCCCCCCAGGTGATCGGATACGAACTTGCCCCAGTCGGCGAGGTTGCTGTGGATCAGGCCGGCTGGGCCCATGCAGTCGGGCAGCACGCCTCCCGGTCCGGGCGGAAGCGGCGCCCAGTCGCCGTCCCCGCGCAGATGGCCGACGGGCACGCCGACACCGGAAGGCGAGCCGACGCCGGCGCTCTCCATACCGAGGGGCCGGAAGACCTTCTCGACGATCAGCTCCTCCCAGGGTCGCTTGGCCAGGTGCTCGACCATCGCGCCGGCGGTCATGTAGCCGAAGTTCGAGTAGTCGAAACCGTTCTTGGCGGGTGGAACCGGAGGCGAGGCCATCACGCGGCCGAGGATCGCGAGGCGCACTTCGTTCGGCGTACCCGTGATGTTCTCGAGCTCGCCGTAAAGCGCCTGGATCTCGGGGCGCCTACGTTCGGCGATGCCGCCGCGGTGACGCATGAGCTGCTCGATCGTCACGTCGTGAAAGCCGGGATCGATTCCTTCGGCGAAGTCCGGCAAGGCCTCGGCGATGGTGGTCGTCCAATCCAGGAGCCCGTCCTCGATCAGGCGCGCGACCAGGGTCGAGGTCATGGCCTTGCCACAGGAGCCGAGGTGCATCGGATCCTCGATGGTCATGGGCTCCTGCGACCCCTGTGCGCGAACACCTGCCGCGGCCCAGGCCGCGACCTCGCCGTCTTGCAGGGCCATGACCACCACGCCAGGGACCTCGGCATCCTTCCGGATGGCCTCCAGGAGTCCGGAGAGGTTCTCACCCTCGACGGCCGCGGGGGAGTTGCCGCCGGCTGCCGCGCAAAGCAACGCCACGAGCCCTGACGTGATTCCGTTCTTCATGGTCCGATCCCCGTCCTCATCGCTGGATGAGTTCAACCCTACGCAATCCAGGCCCGCTCGTTTCCCCCTTATTAATGTGTCCGAGAAGTACAGGTGTTCCAAAGGGGTGTGCCTCGGGACCAGCTCGACCTCTCGAGGCCTCCCCCACGTCGGGCCTGGAAGCGGGAGGGGACCGGAAATCGTTTCCCACAGTGCCGCATCGGGCGGTCTGGACGAGCTTTGAGGGCGTAGTCGATCCGTCCCCGCGCCAGGCGTCTTCGAGGTGTCACGACTCCGCGATCGGGTCGGTCTCAGCCGGTGTGAGATCGCCCGGCGGATCGGCTCCAGTGAAGCGTCGGCCAAGCGCTACGACCGCATCCACGCAGAAGAAAGACAAGTGAGCCTCGAGTACGCAGAATCCGTGGGGGAAGCCGCGGCGCGCTGCCTACTAAAGCCCGCACAACCCGAGAACCAGGCGCTACCCGTATGCGGCGGATTCGGTCCTGACTCTGTACGGGAGCGGGGCCGGCCGTTCCCTGCGGTCCTTTCTCCCGGATTCGATCGGCGGACGAGCTCGTGCGGCGATAGACTGCGACCGTGTGAAGCCTCCGCGCCGCCGTTCGCTCCGGTCCGCCCTCTCTCTCCTCCTCTCCCTCTTGGCCGGGGGTTGCGCGCAGGAGGACGGGACGCAGCTCTCGGGGCTCCTCATCACGCTGGACACGACCAACGTCGACGCCCTCTCGTGCTACGGCGGCCGGCCGAAACTGACCCGTCACCTGGACAGGATCGCCCGTCGAGGAGTCTTGTACGAAAGCGCGCGCACCGTGACGCCGATCACGGCGCCGGCCCACGCCTCGATGCTGACGGGACTCATCCCGTTACGTCACTCGGTACGCATGAACGCTTCCATGGTCTTGCCGAGTGAGGCGGAGACCCTTGCGGAGCGCGCGCGCAAACGCGGTATGCAGACGGCGGCCGTGGTGGCAGCGGTGGTTCTGCAGGACGAGTTCGGCCTGGCACAGGGCTTCGACGTCTACATGCAGCCGGAAGCACGGGCCTCGGTGGACGCCGACTCACCCGTATCACGCCCGGGCTCGGAAGTGGCCGATGACGCGATCGCTTGGCTGCGCGCGCGCGACCCGGAGCGTCCCTTCTTCCTGTGGGTGCACTTCTTCGACGCTCACGGACCCTACCGCCCGCCCAAGCCCTTCAAGGAGTTCGCCGGCGGCGACGCCTACCTTGGCGAAGTGGCCTTCATGGACTACCAGGTCGGCCGCCTGTTCGAAGTCATGAAGGAGGAGGCACTTCTCGACAAGACCCTGATCGTCGTCGCCGCCGACCACGGCGAGGGGCTCGGGCGCCATGGCGAAAAGACGCACGGGGTGGCGGTGTACGACACGACCTTGCGCGTGCCCCTGATCCTGCGCTACCCGGACGGCTGGAACGCGGGCGCGCGTATCCGGGAGCCGGTCAGCGTCGTGGACATCTTCCCCACGCTTTGCGAAGCGATGGGGCTCCCGGTCCCCCGGGATGTGGACGGCGTGAGCCTCTTCCGCCGGCCGCCGGTCACCGACCGCGGGGTTTACTTCGAGAGCTACTTCGGGCACATCTCCTTCGGTCGCAGCCACATCGTCGGCTGGGCGGACGCCCGTGGGAAGTACGTACACACGAGCGTACCGGAGTTCTACGACATCTTCCGGGACCCCGGCGAGACGATCGACCTCGTGGCCGAGCGGTCCGCGGAGCTCGGAGCCTACCGTGGAGCCATCAGCGAGATCGCTGGTCGTAGTCGGCTCTCCCAGGGTGGTGAAACATCGCCTGATGAACTCCTGAAAAAGCAGGTCGAGCAGCTCGGCTACGCCGGAGCAGGCACCGAGTTCTTCCGACTCCCTGAACCGCTCGACTCGAGCGACCGCGACAGTCCGCACGCCAATCTCCAGGCCCACAACGATTTCGTGCGCGCCCGCACGCTCGCCGGCCGCGGGCACACGTCGCAGGCCATCCCGATCCTCGAGTCCGTGATCGAGCGCGAGCCCCGCAACCACACGGCCCACTACCTGTTAGGCGAGTGCCTGATGAGCGAGCGCCGCTTCAGCGCGGCCATCGAGCTCATGGAGCGTGCGGTCGCTTTGTGCGAAGCGAAGTGGGTCGCGCCCTTTGCCAATATCGCCCTGTGCTACGACCGGCTGGGTCGCACGGACCAGGCCATCGACTACTACCGCCGTGCACTGTCCCTCGGCACGGGCCCGGAGCCGGCCATCCGCCGCCTGATCGAACTGCTCCAGCAGAACGGGCGGGCCGGAGAGGCGGAGGAATACGTCGAGATGCTCGATGCAGGCTCCTGAGTGCGTTGTTCCACGCCGGACGGCGCTCTGGCGGGGTCCGTGTCGCAGATGGGGATCCGAGTCGAGGGCTGACGGGGAAGAGAAGCAGGACTTTCCGCTAACGATCCACTGCCCGGGGCGTCTCTGGAGAGTTGCCGGTAATCGAGCATGGTGCCGACCCGCCGGCGACGTCCGCAGGCAACGTTGCGCTTCGTAGCATGGTCGTCCTGCGGACGACCCAGGAGACCGATCATGTTCCGCTCCCTGATCCTTGCCGCCCTCTTCCTGCCCGCCTCCACCAGCCCGCCCGCCGGTGCCCAGGAACCCATCGCCTGCGCCGCGGAGGAACCCTCCGCAGGCTTGCGCCTCACCCGCCTGCACGCGGACGTGCTCGTCAAAGGGCCTGTGATGAAGGTCCGCCAGGAGTTCGTGCTCCAGAACCCCGGCGACTCCCCTCACGGCTTCGAGCTCGTCTTCCCCCTCGGGCGCGGAGCGAGCATCACCGGGCTCACCCTCGAGGTCGATGCGCGGCCGCTGGAGGGCGCGCTCCTGAGCGTGGAAGAGGCACGCAAGGCGTACCGGAGCACCCTGCGGGCCGACGGGAACCCGGCCCTGCTCGAACACTACGGCGAAGCGCTCTTCCGTGCCCGCATCCAGCCGATTCCACCAGGACAAGAGCGCACCCTCGTTCTCTCGTACGAGCGGATGGTGGAGAGTGAAGGCGATCTGCAAATGCTCCACCTGCCGCTGACCGCCTTCCGCCGCATCGCAGGACCGTTCGCCTTCTCGATCGAGGGAGAGCTGGTCACCGAAGAGCCCGTGTCGATGATCTACTCTCCGACGCACGCCGCCGAGCGGGGCGCTGATTCCGCCAGCTTCGAGGGAGCGCGCGCGCTGCACCACACCTACTTCCGCGTCGACTCGCCGGCGGAGTCCTGCGAGACCGATTTTCTGGCCTACTACCGGCCCCAAAGAGGCGAGCGGCCCTTCGAAGTGACGGTGCTGTCCGAGCGCACGTCGCCGTCCGAGGACGGAACCTTCCTCGCCCTGGTCCGCGGATTGAGCAAGGAAACCCACGAACCGGACGGCAAGAACGTCGTCTTCGTCCTGGATCGCTCGGGCAGCATGAAGGAAGAGAAGATCGAACAGGCCAGGGTGGCCTTGCGCTACCTGGTCAGCAAGCTGCGCCCCGAGGACCGCTTCAACATCGTCTCCTACTCCGTGGAGACGAGCGCGTTCGCGAAGACGCTGCAGGTCCCCTCGGCCGAGTCGCTCGAACGCGCCAACGCCTACATCGACGGCCTCGTGGCGGAGGGGGGAACGGACATGGAAGCCGCCCTGCGAGCGGCCCTGGATCAGTTCACGGACGGCAGCGTGCTGGGACAGATCGTCTTTCTGACCGACGGCCTGCCTACCAATGGCGTGGTGGACGAGCGCAAGCTGTGCGCCATCGTCCGTGAGAACAACCCGCACGAGGTGCGCGTCATCGCCTTCGGATTGGGCTTCGACGTCAACGGTGCGCTGCTCGACCGCCTGGCGGCACAGAACCACGGCATGTCGGAGTACGTTCTTCCCGACCAACCGATCGAAGAGAAGGTCCCCGGCTTCTACGAGCGCATGCACGCTCCGCTACTCCTGGATGCTGGGATCGCGATCACCGGCGGCGAGGTGCACGACATCTTTCCGCGGGAACCGGGGGACCTTTACGCCGGCCACGACTTCATGGTTGTGGGTCGCTACGGCGAATCCGGACCGGTCCGGCTCACCCTCTCCGGGCGGCGGGGCGACGCGCACGAAGAGCACACATTCCGCTTCGAGCTGGCACGGGCAGACGGCTCGGGGAGCCCCGACTTCATCGGGCGCCTGTGGGCGGCGAAGAAGATCGGCTACCTCGTGGACGAGGTCCGCCTCGAAGCCCCGGCTCCTGCGGAGCCGCCCGCCACCGAGCCCGATCCGCGAATCGCCGAGATCGTGCGCCTGGGGACGCGCTACGGGATCCTCACCGAGTACACCGCCTTCCTCGCCGGGGAGGGCACCGATCTCTACGCCTTCGGCGAGAACGTGGCCAAGTGCACCGCCGAGATCGAGGGGCGCGCGGCGGTCGTCTCCGGCGCCCACGGCGTCGCCCAGGCCTGCAACTCCAAGGCACTCCAGCGTTCCGGCCAGGTCGCCAAGAGCAACACCTGGGTCGGCGCGAATGGACAACAGGTGAGCATAGGGGGGGTTTCCTGTGTCAACGGCAAGACCTTCTTCCGCCGCGGCAACTCCTGGCAGGACGCGGCCCTCGTCGCCGCCGAAGCCGACGAGACGATCGAGCTCTACAGCGAGGACTTCTTCGCCCTGCTCGATCGCAACCCCTGGCTCGGCGCCTGCGTCGCGCGTACCGGCGACCTCCTGGTCGAGGTGGAGGGCAGGAACGTACGGATCGAGAATCCTGCGGGCTCCTGAGGGGCACTTCAAAGCAGCGACCGCCGTGTAGGGCAAGCCATGCTCTGCGCTCGATACCGTGCTCCCAGGCGGCGGCTTCGAGAGCCGCCGGCCCGCACTCGCGGTGCAGCGCTTGGAGAGGGTAGAACCCGGCCATGGAGGCCATGGTCGTAGTCGTAGGGGTCGTGCCGGCCCTCGTTCGAGCTTAGACTCCGCGCATGGACCGCGCGCTCATGACCTCTGACGAACCGGAGGAGCCGAACACCCGCGCGGACTGGCAGATGCTCTGCCTGGCCGTCGGCGTCGGCGTCGTCGCGGGACTGGGAGCCGTCGCCTTCCGCGGGCTCATCGGGTTTTTTCACAACCTGCTCTTTCTGGGGCGCCTCTCCTTCGAGTACGACGCCAACACGCACACGCCCGAGAGCCCCTGGGGGCTCGGCATCGTCCTCGTTCCCGTCCTCGGCGCACTGGGCGTCACGTACATGGTCAAGCACTTCGCGCCCGAGGCGAAGGGGCACGGCGTGCCCGAGGTCATGGACGCGATCTTCCACCAGAAAGGCCGCATCCGCCCGGTCGTCGCGCTGGTCAAGGCACTCGCCTCGGCACTCTCCATCGGAAGCGGCGGTTCCGTCGGGCGCGAGGGCCCCATCATCCAGATCGGATCGGCCTTCGGCTCGAGCCTCGGGCAGTGGGTACGCATGCCCGTCCACCAGCGCGTCACGCTGATCGCAGCCGGTGCGGGCGGGGGCATCGCCGCGACGTTCAACACGCCGATTGGCGGGCTGGCCTTCGCCATGGAGCTCATGCTACCGGTCGTGCGCGCCCGCTCGGTGCTTCTGGTCGGTCTCGCAACCGTGACGGCGACGCACATCGGACGGATCTTCGTCGGCGACGTGCCCTCGTTCGACGTAGCGGACATCCGGATCCCCGCCGACCGAGCGATGTTCCTCGTGGGGCTCCTTTTGTTCGTCGTCCTCGGCGTGTTCGTCGGGCTTCTCTCCACGGTGTTCGTCCGCTCGATCTACTGGTTCGAGGACCGCTTCGACGCGCTGCCCGGTAACGCCTACTCGCGGCACTTGCTCGGCATGTCGATCGTGGGAGTGATCATCTACCTGTTCGTGCGCAACAGCGGGCACTACTACGTGCAGGGCGTGGGCTACGCGACGATCATCGACATCCTCGACGGCTCGATGACCGCCGTGGGGCTGCTCGCCCTGCTGCTCGCGGCCAAGCTGCTGGTGACGTGCCTGACGCTCGGCTCGGGCGCCTCGGGAGGCGTGTTCTCGCCGGCTCTGTTCCTGGGCGCATGCCTCGGGGGCCTGTTCGGCCTGGGCGCCCAGTCGCTCCTGGGCGAGTCGAGTCCGGGCGTGGGCACCTGCGCGGTCGCCGGCATGGCGGGGATGATCGGCGGCACGACCGGCGCGGCGTTCACGGCGATCACGATGGCCTTCGAGATGACCCGCGACGTGCGCGCCATCCTCCCGATCGTCCTCGTGGTGTGCATCGCCTACGCGGTTCGCTCTCGGCTGAGCCGGCCGAACATCTACACGCTCAAGCTCCTCCGCCGCGGGCAGGTCGTTCCCGAGGGGCTGGTTGCAGGGCTCATCACATCGCGCAACGTCTGCGACGCGATGCTGGCGGCAATCGTCGATCCGACCGCCGAGGGCGAGCCGGGCGATTGGATGAGCGCCGTGGTGACGATCGACGGCGATGGACCCGCCCTACTCCGCCCGTCCGTGGAGGGGATTCCCTGCATCACGGTTCACGAAAAGGACGAGTTGACCGAGGTCCTCTACCTGCTGCGCAGGGACGGATCGCGCCTGGCCGTCGTCACGGACGCGTCCGGAGAGGTCGTCGGAGTCCTCCGGGACGAGGAGATCGCCGAGCTCGCGCGACGCGATGCCGAGCTCCTCCGTTGAACCGAGCGGAGCACACTGGCGGGATGAGATCGAGAGTCCATCCCGCCGGCCCGGTCATCGGGCCCGGCGTTTCGCTTCGTTCTCCGGCGAAGCTCGCGCTTCGAGCTACGAGCCGATGGTGACGTCCTGCGAGTTCGTCAGCTGGAACGGCGGACCGCCGCCGGTGGGGCCGATCAGGATGGCCTGGGTGGCGGCGGAGCGTCCGCAGAGCGCGGGGTCGGAGGGGACGTTCATCTGGCCCCCGCCGAAGGGCAGGCCGACGATGGCGGAGTTGAAGAGGAAGCTCGCACCGGTGTCGACGAGAAGGGTCTGGCCGTTGGCGAGCGGGATGTTGGCCTGCGCGGCCGTGGCGAAGACCACGCCGTTCGAGTATGGCGCGAGAACCGTGAAGATCATCGTCCCGCCGAGAACCGGCGGCGTCGCGGCGTAGGCGTTCAGGTTTCCGCCCGCCGTGCGGCTCGCGAGCATGGCGGGCGGGCAGCTGCAATCGACCATGGCGAACCAGGCCGCCATGAAACCGGTGTTGAGCATCGACGTGCCCGAATTGGAGCCGCCGCCGGAGCTGCAGCCGCCGTGGGTATGGATGCCGACCGCCATGCCGGAAGGCTCGTGGATCACGACCGACCCGGAGCTGCCGCCCGTCGTGTCGACGGCGTAGTGCAGGCGGTCCCCGACGTTGGCCACGTGGGGGCCGGTGTGGGTCTGCTGGATCTGGTCCGACGTTCCGCTGTCCGAGCCGTAGCCCGTGATGCGGATGGTCTCGCCGACCGCCGGCTGGAAAAAGCCGATCTCGTAGAAGCCGTGCAGATCAGCCGCGGTCTGGCCGAGGTTGTTGGCAAAGAGCTGGGCCATCGCCCAGTCGTTGCCCGGGCCGCCGTTGACCCATTGCAACGAGGCCTGCTGCACGGAGAACTGGTCCTCGATCGGCGGATGGTTGAACGAACCGTTGGGATTCGAGAGCGGCACGTTGACCTCGGCGACGCTCGCGAGGCCGGGGAAGCAGTGCCCGGCGGAGAGCACGCAACTCGAGTTGCTGGCGAGCCAACCGGAGCAGGCGCTGGTACCGGAGGAGTTCAACATGCGAACGGCACGGTTGTCGAACGAGGGCACGCGGTCGTCGATGGCGCCGCAGATCGTCTCGTAGCCTCCGGCGATGCCGACCGAAAGGTGATCGATCGTGTAGGAACCCGTCGATCCGGGCGCGAGGTACAACTCGACCAGCAGGCGATCGCCGTTGAAGTAGCCGCTCGTGTCTTGCCACTTCTCGAGCTCGTACAGAGGAAGCTCGTGCCGCACACCGTCCTCGAAGGAGGTGACGACGAGGAAGTCCAAGTTCCCCATGCTGACGTCCTCGAAGAAGACCCGCGCGGAGGGCACGCCCTCGATGTGGACTTCGTGGGAATGCATCAGAGCCGTCACGTTGGTGTCGTTTGTGAACTCCCCGGAGGCGTACGGGTAAGCCACGTCCTGGGCGAAAGCAGGCACCGCGGGCGACTGGGCGGAGAACGGGGTGGAGCAGAAAAGGCAGACGAACAGCAGGGGGGTGAATCGACGCATGGGGGGGGCACGTTCTTCGGGAGAAAGCGGCGGGAAGGCGCCTTGACAAGGGAGGCGCCGCTGCGTTCGGAGTTTACCAGGGAGGCGCCCGAGCGGGCTCGTTCTTGCGGCGAACCTTCGCAAGACCCACGATCGCGGACCGCTATCGGGTACGAACGATCCCGCGCCACTCGGGTCCCGAGGACGAGGCTGCGGTTTCCACCCCTTCACGAGCGCCGCCGCCAGTCGAATTCGGGTGACAAGAAAGTTTCCTCCCGGGCTTTCGACTCCTTCCGCCAACCGAAAGATCGGGGAACAGGATAGGACCGTGCCCGAGTCCTCTTCTTGCCCGGAGAGGCTATGCTGGGAACCCGGGGTTCGCTGTTCGCTTTCCTTCGCAGCTCGCTTTCACACAGAGGAAATTCCAATGTCGAACGATGCGCCGCTCGCTCTTCCCCTACGTTCGGCTCTCGTGAGCGCCCTGTTCCTTCTCCTCGGTTCGATGGCGACCTCCGCTCAGAGCGGCCAGGTCGTCGGTACCCAGGATCTCCAGCCCGCCGGCGGTGGCGGTGGGTCTGCGATCGCCTCGGCAGGAGACGTGGATGGCGACGGTGTCCATGACGTCGTCGTCGGCAATCTGCTTGGCGGGGTCGAACAACGTGGTGTCGTGACGCTCTTCTTCATGAACGGGGACGGAAGCATCGCTTCGCAGGTGCTGATCGACCCGACGGTGCACGGGATCTCCCTGGGCGTCCGCGCCCACTTCGGAGCCGCCGTCGCCGGCCCCGGGGACGTCGACGGCGACGGGGTGGACGACCTCGTCGTGGGCGGGAACCTCGATGGCGCGAACGACCACGGAGCGATCTGGACCCTGTTTCTCGAAGCCGACGGAGGCGTGAAGGGTTTCAGCAAGCAAGGCGCCGGGAGTACAGTCCTCGGCCTGCAGGCCGGCGAACGGTTCGGCAGCTCGCTGGCCGTGCTCGGCGATCTGGACGACGACGGGGTCACCGATCTCGGGGTCGGCTCGCCCTTGAACGGCGCGGAGGGAGCCGT
>NYUD01000040.1 GCA_002683825.1 Planctomycetota bacterium | reverse complement strand
TGGCGAGCGCGCACGATCCCCTCGGCCAGGAGCAGGCTTGCCAAGAGAGCGATGAGGGCCACGATCCAGGGGCTGGGTCGCCTGGATGCAGGAGATGTGGGATCGAGCGCGGGAGCGGCCGGGGGAGCGGTCTCCATATTCACCCAGCTTAGCGAAAGAGCCGGGCCCGATCCTTTGCGGAGGTGTACCCTGCGCGTACCCTCTCACGCCCTCAAATCGCCCCTCCTGGAGATCCCTTCGGCCATGGCTCTGGTTTTCGTTCCCAAAGAGACCCGCGCAGGCGAAACCCGCGTCGCCTGTTCGCCCGAGACCGTCAAGCGCTTCGTGAAGAGCGGACTCAGGGTCGCGGTCCAGAAAGGCGCGGGGGAGGCGGCCGGAGTTCCTGACGCGGTCTTCGCGGGTCTCGGCGCCGAGCTGGTCGAGGCGGAGGCGTGGGAGCGCGCCGACATGATCGTCAAGGTCGCGCCACCGACGGTGCAGGAGGCCGGGCGGATTCGCGAGGGCGCGCTCCTGGTGGCGATCCTGCAGCCGAGCTCGAACAGGGACGTGGTCGAGGCCCTGCGCGACGGCAAGGTGACGACCCTCGCCATGGACCTGATTCCGCGCATCTCCCGGGCTCAGTCGATGGACGTGCTCTCGTCCCAGGCCACGGTGGGGGGCTACAAGGCGGTGCTCCTGGGAGCTTCCCACCTCAAGAAACTGTGTCCGCTTCTGATGACCGCGGCCGGGACGGTTCCGCCGGCTCGCGTCGTCGTCTTCGGTGCGGGGGTGGCGGGGTTGATGGCCATCGCCACCGCGCGGCGTCTGGGGTGTGTGGTCGAGGCGACGGATGTGCGCATGGCCGCCAAGGAACAGGTCGAGAGCCTCGGGGGTCGTTTCATCGAAGTGCCCGGGGCCGAGGACATGGAGGACGCCGGCGGCTACGCCAAGGAGCAGTCGGCGGACTTTCTGAAGTGCCAGCGCGAGGAGGTGAAGAAGCGCGTGGCCGAGGCGGATCTCGTCATCACCACGGCCCAGATCCCCGGCCGCAAGGCTCCGGTCCTGGTCGATCGCGAGATGCTCAGGAGCATGAACGCCGGCTCGGTCTTGGTGGACATGGCGGTCGAGAGCGGTGGGAATTGCGAGCTCTCGGAAAAGGACCGCATCGTCGTGCACGAGGGGGTCACGCTCATCGGCGTGGCCAACCTGCCGGCGACCGTTCCGTTGCACGCCTCCGAGCTCTATGCGAAGAACGTGCTCAACCTCGTGAAGCTCTTCCTCACGAAAGAAGGCGAGTTGACGCCCGACTTTGAGGACGAGGTCCTGAGCGGTTGCCGTCTGACGGCCGGCGGCGAAATTCACCACGGACCGACCCGGGAAGCGCTCGGGGGTTCGACGCCCCCGGCTGCCGAGACGCCCCCGACATCCCCCGCACTTCCCGCGCCCCCTTCGAACGGATGATGCTACTGCTCACGACGGAAATACCGAACTCGGCCGATGGGGAGCTCAGCTTCCTGATCATCGGTTTGTGGATCTTTCTCCTGGCGATCTTCACGGGCATCGAGCTGATCACCAAGGTGCCGCCGACCATCCACACGCCGCTCATGTCCGGCGCGAACGCGATCAGCGGGATCACGCTGGTCGGTGCGCTCTATTGCGCCGGAACGGGCTATCCGTTCCTCGGGCAACTGATGGGCTTCTTGGCCATCGCCATGGCGACGGTGAACGTCGTGGGCGGGTTCCTGGTGACCGATCGCATGCTCGCGATGTTCGGCTCGAAGAAGGGCAAGAAGAAGTCCAAGAAGGGGGAGAGCTAGGCGCATGGGTGCACTCGCCTTTCTGTCCCTTCAGAGCGTCGAGCTGGTCTACATGGCCGCCGCGTTCCTGTTCATCCTCGGCCTGAAACGACTCAGCGGCGTGAAGACCGCGCGCTCGGGCAATGCCCTGGCGTCCCTCGGTATGGCCCTGGCCATCGCAGCCACGCTCGTGCGCGTCGGCACCGAGGTTCATTGGTGGGTTCTCGCAGGAGGCGTCGGGCTGGGTACGGTCGTGGGCATCGTGCTCGCGGTGCGGGTGCAGATGACCGGCATGCCCGAGCTCGTCGCGTTCTTCAACGGTCTGGGTGGTGCGGCATCCGCCTGCGTGGCCCTGGCCGAGATCGGCAAGTTCGTGGGCGGTGATACCGGCGGCGCGAGCGTATTCGGGGTGCGCGGAGCGGATTTCGCCGTTGCGGTCGTGCTTTCGATTCTTATCGGAGCCGTGACGCTTTCAGGCAGTCTGATCGCCTTCGGCAAGCTTGCGGGGAAGGTGAATCGGAACCGTTTCGGTCCGATCGGAGGCAGGCTCCTGAACGTTCTATTGGCGCTTCTGGCCCTTTGGATGTGCCATCTGGCGGGGTTCTCCGACGGATCGGGTGGGCTGGTCTTCTCCTATCACCTGATCCTCGCCGCGGTGGCCCTGGTGCTGGGGGTCGGTCTGGTCGTTCCCATCGGCGGGGCGGATATGCCGGTGGTGATCTCGCTCTTGAACTCGTACTCGGGTCTCGCGGCCTGCGCGACCGGGTTCGTGTTGCACAACAACCTGCTCATCATCGCAGGTTCCCTGGTCGGTGCGTCGGGGCTCATTCTCACGCGTATCATGTGCAAGGCCATGAACCGCTCGCTGGTCAACGTCTTGTTCGCCACCTTCGGCGAGGAGGACTCCAGCGCGAAGGACGAGGGGTATTCGAACGTGAAGGCCGCGACGGCCGAGGAGGCGGCGCCGATTCTCGACGCCGCCACGAGCGTCATCATCTGTCCCGGCTACGGAATGGCCGTGGCCCAGGCACAGCACAAGGTTCGCGAGTTGGCCTCGATCCTCGAGAAGGGCGGATGTGAGGTCAGCTATGCCATCCATCCCGTGGCGGGCCGCATGCCGGGGCACATGAACGTGCTCCTGGCGGAGGCCGATGTGCCTTACGAGCAGTTGTTCGACCTGGACCAGATCAACGGAGAGTTCCAGAACACCGACGTTGCGATCGTCCTGGGAGCCAACGATGTCTGCAACCCGGCGGCCGAGAAGGATCCGAATTCGCCCATCGCGGGGATGCCCGTGTTGTCGGTTTGGGATGCGCAAACCGTGTTCGTGATCAAGCGTTCGCTCTCGGCGGGGTATGCGGGAATCAAGAACGAACTCTTCGACCTGGACAACACGTTGATGTGTTTCGGGGACGGGAAGAAATTCGTCGACGAGTTGATCACCGAATTGAAGGATCAGTAAGGCGAGGTTCGACTACTCTTCTGTCCCGCTGAGCTCATCCCAGCGCTTCGTCATCCGCGAGGCCAGCGGTGTCGAGTAGTAGTTCAACAGCAACTCGGTTCCGTCCGCCGCCACCAGCGCGGGACGGGCGTTGAAGAAGAAGCTGCGAAACCCGAAGCCGGCCTCCAGCGGACGCACCGCCTCGACCAACGCGTCCGCAAACGCGTCGGGTTGGAGGTAGATGGCCGTGTGCAGATCCCCTCCGTCGAACGATCCGCGCAGGAAATCGGCATCGAGGTTCTGGGGGGCGATGTCGGCGAGTTCGAAGAGCCATTCGGCCGGAATCAGGTCGTAGCCCTCCTCGGCTGCGCGCTGGCAAAGCTCATGGACCCCTTCCAGGCCGTACGTCTCTTCAATGCGCGAGATCAGAAGCCACGCTATGCCGTAGAAGGATTCGGGGATCTCGGGCCAGGTACGGTGGAGTTCGGTGCGCGGGGTGTTGAGAAGTTGCAGGAGCGTGCCGCTGGGCACATCTTCCTGCGTACGCAGGCGCGCCGTGCGGTGAACCTCTTGCCTATCGCTGTTCGGGGGGGGGCCTGGGTTCGCTCGGGTTCGCTGTAGCGGATTTCGACGTTGACGCCGTCGGTGAAGGCGCTGGCGTTGAGGAGGCGGTGGGCGCGAATGTGCTCTTGGTATTCGGGGTTGAGTTTCTCGGCGATGACGTCGCCGAGGCCCTCCTCGAGGATGCCCGGTAGGGTTCGCCAGCTCGGGCCGATGAGTGCGTGGACGAGCTCGTGGGCGAGGTACCAGGAGGACTGGCCGGACTCCTGCAGGTGGATGCGTTTGGCTTCGAACTCGCCGGAGAGCAGGGTGAATCCGCGCACGCTTCGGGGGCGTTGCTGGAAACGATACACACCTAGATTTTTCTGGACCCAGACGTCGACGGGACGGTCCTGACAGTCGGGAAGCAGCGCCCGCACCTGGGGCGCGAGGCGTCTCAAAAGGTCCGCAACCTCGGAGGCCTTGTCCCTGTCCATGGCGCGGACCTTCCCGAAAGGGGTTTCCTCAACTACCGGCGGAGGGGGAGCCAGGCAGGCAGCCAAGAAAGGCAGAAACAGGAGGGGGAAGAGGCGCCGCACAACCTCCAACATAAGGCCTGGAGGTGTTTCGGATAAGGGGGCTCGGAGGTGTCGAGTGGAAACGGAAGGTCTTTCGTACTCGACTCCGGAAGAAATAGCGGAGAAGAGTCCGGCACCGAATCGCGCTACGAACTCAGGACCCACTTCCGCCAGGCGGTGTCGAATTCGATGTAGTTCATGGCGAAGCATTCCCGGAACAGTCGGCGGTGCTTTTCACGCATGTTGCTCCCATCCGGTTGGCCATCCGCGGCCTTGATCCCGTGCAGCTCTCCGTTGAGGCAGGCGTATGCATCGGGCATCTCGGAGATCATGAACGCGGTCATCGACCAGCACGTGTAATGATGCTTCAGCTTGAACTCGGCGTAGGTGCGGAGCCCGACCATTTCGGCCAACCTCGGGGCCTTGTCGCTTTGTACCAGTTTGCGGACCGGTCCGACCCAGTTGGACTCATTCCTGTTGATTCCACCAAAGCCCTCGGAGGCATCGAAGGAATTGAAGCGAGGGTTGATCTCGCGTTCGCTGAAGTGACCGAGGCCCTCGCTGATCCAACGTGGCGTGTCGTAGGAGTAGTTCTTGTAGCCGTCCAACATGTTGATGGCCGTGTTGAAGACCAGGTGCCCGTGCAGGGCTCCGTCATTCCGGAGGTCGTTTTCGATCAGGTTGGTCGTCACCGTCAGGGCACCCCGATCGAGAATGTTCCAACGTTGCGTGATCGGGTGGTTCAGGCCGAACTGATTGCGCAGGAACGCGACCTGATGCTGGGCCGTTGGCAGGACGAGGATCTCGTACTTGGCAGCCTGCCCCACGTATGGCCCCTCGCCCCAGTACTCGGTTCCGATCATCCATCTGGATCCATCCTCGGGGAAATCCTCCGGTCTGACCTGCATGATCTCCAGCCAGCGATCCCAGGCTCGTTCCATGCGTAGGGCGTAGAGATGGGCGCGCAGCCAGGGGTCGATGACCTTGGCCTTGGGGTTGACCTCTTCGAGGGTCTTCTTGATCTCGGTCAGTTCGGCCCGAATCTTCGCTTTCTCCGCTTGCTTGGGTTTGTAGGGAGCGAGTCCCAGGCCGATCACGAAGTGGGCGGATTCGATCCAGAAGATGTCGAGCGAGGCCAGCAGTGTGTCGATGCCCCCGGTGTCGGTCTTTCCGAAGTGGGATCCGCCGTGGGAGACGATCCCCGAGGCCGTCATCAGGGCAGGGTCGCCGAAGCAGTAGGGGCAGTTCTCCGGAGCATTGGCCGGTTCCCCTCTGCCCCTCTTTTGCGCACCAGCCGTGGAGACGATGAGGCAGCACAGAACGATGGTCCCGATGCGTTTCATATTCTCTCTTTCCATGCGTCGATCTCACGGATGGTGTCGAAGACCGACGTCTTGCCGAGCGGCGGCGCACCGTCCACGATTCCGCGCAGAGCGTCGATCGTGGCCGTTCGGACCGGTTGATTTGAGCTGTTCAGAAGAAGCTTCAGTTCCGGCAGCGCCGTCTTCGTGCCGCAGCCGCTCAGCATGCGTAGTGCAGCCAGCTGTTCTTGTTTCGTTCCTCTCAGGCGTTTCAGAAGTTTCTCGGTCGCCGATTCGCTGCGCGCACCTTCGCAGGCGGCCCGAATCGTCTTCGCCTCCTTACGCCAATTGGACTTCGCGCGTTCGAGGACCGCATCCAGGGCCTGGATAGAACCGCTCGAGGTCGCCGCCAGCGCTGCCCCGTAGAGTTCTCGCTCATCGGCCCGGTCCTTCTCGTCCAGCGCACATATCCGCTTCCACGCTTTCTCTGCGGCTGCGCGCACCCCGGGATCGGGAAAACATGCCACACGACGCAGACAGAACACGCGCAGCTCGAGACGCTTGTCATCGAAGAATTCCGCGAGAAGCCGGGTATGGCGCGCGTCGGTCAGTTCCTCGAGGACGCTCGCGAAGCGTTCGCGTGCCTCTTGTTTGCGCTCCCCTGCCAGGGCCAGCAGCAGCTGCGGCGCCGCCTTGGCGCCGAGCTCGGCCAAGGCCTCGCGGGCGCTCGACTCCATCCCGGGCGTCGCCGCCTTGCGCAGCTTGTCGATCTCGATCTTCAGGCGGCTGCGCAACTTCCGCTCCAGTTCCGGCCACGCCTCGAGACGCTCGATCTCCTGGGGGGGGGCGGCGGGACCGGTCTCGACCGGGTCCTGGAAGACCACGGGCAAGTTGGGGGCGGAGAACGATGCGATCCAAAAAAGAACCGGAATCCAGGCGAGCATCAGCTACCTCCGGACATGCGATGCTTCCAGCTTTGGGGGACGACCTCGCGCCAGGCAGGGTCGACCACGGTCAGGACGCTGCGGTTCAGGGCCGCGTCGATCTCCAGGTGGAGCTCGGATGTGGGAAGATGAGGGTATTCGAGCATGGAGAGTCGCCAGGCATTTTTCCGGGGCTGATCTGCGGGGGGCCGCTCGTGGATCTTGACGAGAACGAAGCGCCCCGGGAGCTCGATGGGGCCGGTCCACTCCTCGAGGGGGGACTCGGTGATCGTGCTCCAGAGCTCGAAACCCAGGTCGTGCCACGAACCGCTGATCTGGATCGCGTCGGGGGGATCTCCATGCTCCTTTCCCAGGTCGGTGAGCGCTTTCTTTGCGGACAGATGGCCCGCTTTGCGACCCTCGGAGAAGTGGCTCTGCATCGCCAGGAGAGGCAGGATCCGGTTGGTCAGCGTCAGACGGCGCAGGTGCGGCCGCGTGTATTCGGGGTAGAGCACGGCGACCAGGGCGCCGAGCTCATCGACCTCGCTCTGGAGGATCGCGAGTCCATCGACGGCCAGGACGGTTCCTTCGGGCCACTCGGGGCTGGAGGCCGGCGCGGCCTCGGAGCCCGGTCGGCAAGCCATCAGCGCCACGATCGCCAGGGCGGAACCAGAGAGACCTCCTCGAAACGTTCGAATCAGGGGAGACCGGCGAGTTTCCACCCGTGACTACGCTTCCTGGCGCGCGTCGAAATTTCCCAGGAACGGCAGCACGCGCTCGACGATGAAGGTGTAGTTCCGCTGGACGTTGGCGCTGGTTTCCTCGAGTCCGCGGGCCACCACCTGGGGACCGAAGCTCGCCTGGTTTTCGATGAAGAGGGAGCGCGGGTCGCTGGCGAAGGATTCGATGCGTAGGGTGAAGGCGTTGGGTGAATCCTGGGTGGGGGGGAAGACCAGCCGCAGACCGAAGAGCTGGGGTTCGCGGCCCAGGCACTGCAGTTCGCCGTCGAACTTGAAGACCCCCTCTTTCAGGAATCCGCGTGAGTCGCGCCAGTTCTTGGGGTTGATCAGGGTCCGCACGGTCACGACTTGCGCCGTGAAGATCTGGATGCCCTTTTCGCTGCAAACCTGGGTGGCGAGTTTTTGGACCCGTTCGCCGAACCCCTCGGTGGTCTCGCCCGTCAGCTCTTCCCGGAACTGAAACCGGTCCTTCAGGAAGGAGGCGGAAGACACGGCGCCGGGCCGGGTCGAGGGGTTGGAGAGCACGCTCCCCTCGGGCGTGACGTGAAAACTCTGATAGGGGGGATCCCCACTCTCAAAAAGCTGGTTGTGGACCCTCTGGACCGGTCCCGGGTCGGGGGCCACCGGAGGGTGGAGGAGCTCACAGAGAAAGGCGATCGTGCGCGGTGCGTAGTACATGGGGGAGCCAAGCCGGCCTATGGTAACAAGGCCCGGCAAGGGGTTGCATGTCGCCGGGCAGGGGCCCGCTGGGTCCCCACAGGGCAGCATGCTCGCCTCCTGGGACAAACTCGCTAGACTTTCGTCCCGTTTTCTTGGTTCCGGACCGAACAAGTACCGATGGATGGAACGTCCAAAAGTGCCGGAGCCGACTCGCAGGATCCCTCACCGTCACGTAGACGGCCGGTCCACCCTGACTTCCCCGATCCACCTCCCCTGTATCCCCAGTTCGAGAACGTGATGCGACGCTTCTCCGTGACCTCTCTCCCCGCCTTTTTCACCTGTCTGGCCCTGACGAGCGCCTTTGCCGCTCCCGTTCAGGAAAAAAATCCCGACCTTCAGGAAAAAGATCCCGACCATGCCCTTTTGGGGGCGCCGTTGGTGATCGATGACCAGACGATTCCGTTTGACGAGATCAAGCGCCAGGTCTGTCTCGGTGCCCTCGGCCAGAACTACATCGAGGCGGAGAAACTCCGCATCTTCACAAACGAAGAACTCGAGGCTCGCGTCAAGGCCGGCAGGTCGCGGGAAGAATACGATGTGAGCGAGGAAGACCTCGCCATTGTGTTCAAGCAGGTCGAGGATCAGCTCAAGGAAGAGTATCCCGGCGGCGAAGTCGGGTTGGACCAGGTTCTTCCCAAGGATGACGGGAACAGGCGGCTCGTGCGTACGACCGAACTCTTCAAGAAGATCTACCTGCCAGACAACCCTGCGGAATATTGCGATTTGACCATAGTCGCGCTCCAGGCTCAGGAAAACGGCGACCAGCTGATTGCGCAGATGCAGATCGCCTACGATCTGCGAGCCGCGGACGAAAATAAAACCATGACCGCCGGCGAGCGCGTTTTTCAGACGATGCTGCTACAGCAGATCGTGAAGTATCTGAACGACATCGCAGATGTGGTCGATTCCGAGGACGACTTGCCGACCGACATTCTCATGCGGGTCAACGGCAAGGACATCCCGGTCGAAGCGGTCTGGGAACGAATCAAGGGGCGCGTCACTCCGGTAGAAGTGCGTTCGGCAAAGCAGTGGATCACGAACATGATCTTGCTCGAACAGGCGCTCACCAAAGCGGGCACATGGCTTAGTGACGAAGAGGCCGAGGCTGCCTACATCGAGCATTCGGAGCCCTTTGAGGGATCGATCTTCAGCATCGAACGCTTGGCGGTCACGGTGAAGCGCTTCCCCTCGGTCTCTGCCTACAAGGCTTACCATCGCGCCTACGAGTCCTTTCATCACATGATGAAGGAAGAGATGACCCCCGAGGCCCTGGAGGAGTACGGCAAACGTAGAACCCAGCACCTGATCGGTCAGGTCAGTGTCGACGCGGACGTGATCCTCCTTTCCGCCTACGACCACAAGAACGGCAAGTGGAAAAAGGACGGCTGGGACGAGGCCGAGACCAAGACCCGCAAGGTGCTGAGCCTGCTCGTGGACGACGAGAAACCCTGGGAGCAGGTGCTCCAGCAGTACTCCGAGTTCTACGACCTGCCCGTTCCCAGGTCACAGGCGAGTCAGGAGACGCCCCACTGGATCACGAACAAGGGACGCTTCCGCAACAAGCAGCGCAACGTCCTGATGAAGAACCTGGATGAAAACGATTACTGGTTGTTCTTGAACGGAGACTCCATCACCGACTACATCTTCTTCGAGCAAAAGGTCGAGGAGATCGGGCGGCCCATGAAGGGGCCCAAGGGCTGGTACATCCCGCTCCTTTTGCGTCGCTCCGATCCGCCCACGCGTCTCAGCACGAGCGAAGAGAACATGAAGGAACTCATCCGCCAGGATTACCTGAACTACAACCTGCGTGTGTACGTGCGTGACCTCGTCAGGGAGAGCGAGGTCTACGGCATCGACGAAGCAATGTAGTTCCTGTCCCATGACAGGATGCGATTCAAAGAAGCCCTGGCTGCAGAGACGGGGCTTCTTGCTCTTGGCCCTCGCCGCGTCGGCGACCTGTGGGCAGGCGCAGGAGGGCGCCAGCACGGTGCTGGGAACGCCGGTATCGATCGATGGAGTGCTCGTTCCCGCTGAACGCTTGCAGCGCGAGATTTGCCTGGGGCCGCTGCGCGAGCGCTGGTTGGACATCGCCGCCCTCGAAGTCATCGCCGAAAACGAGCGCCAGCGACGTATTGCCGCGGGCGAGGAGGCAGGTGGCCCCCACGGGCCCGTTTCCTTTCTTCAGGAGCGAGTTTTCGCCTTCGACGTCGACGAACTCCAGACCTGGGAAGGCGTCGGTTTCGTCGACTACCTGCGCCGGCTGTTCCTGCCCGACGATCCGGACGACTACCCCCCCGCGACCCTCGAGCTCGAATCCGATCCGCGGGGCCAGCGCATGCTGGAACAGATGCGGATGGTTCGGCAAAGCGTGCAAGTGGGCGGAGGGCTGAGCGAAGGCGAGCGCCACCTTCAACTGGTGACTCTCCAGGTCATTCTGCGGCGACTCCTTCGCCAGGTCGCCATCGTCGAAGACATCGGGGAACTTCCGAGCGGCGTGCTCTTGCGCATCGACGGGTCGGACGTGTCCCGCGACAGCTTGTGGCCCCTGATCGAGCCGGTCGTTTCGATGGCGGACGTGCGCCAGGCCAAGAAGTGGGTCGTGAACCTCACCCTGCTCGAGCACGCTTTGCGTCGAGAGGGCGTGTGGTTGTCGGATGAACAGGCTCGGGCCAGCAACGATCGAATCATCCTCGAGGCAGGTTCGCTCGAAGCGCTGCAATCGAAGGTCGAGGGGCGTGGCTTTCCGTCGATCGGGGCCTATCTGGCCTATCGCAGGGTGGGCTCCGCCTTTGGGCGTCTGATGAGAGATGGTTTGAGCGATGAAGCCCTCGCCAAACATCACCGCGAACGATTGGTCTGGATCGAGGCCGGCACGGTCGACGTCGACGTCCTCTTGCTTTCGGCCTACGATTTCGAGGGCGTCAGCTGGAAGCCTGACGGTTGGGCGCAAGCCGAAGAGCGTACGCGTCAGGCATTGCACGCTCTGGTGGAGGGCGGCCGCCCCTGGGAGGAGATCCTGCGGGAGTTCTCCGAATTTCCCCCTTCCATCGGTCTGGGGAAACGCAAACAGAAAAGACCCCGGGCGCTGCGCGGCGAGTATCCAGGGGCTCTGCTTAACCATGGTTACGTGGAGTTGCTCGCGACACTGGAAGAAAACGAATACACGCAATTCGTGAACGTGGGGACCGTCACCAGCCTGATCTTCTTCGGGCTCGAGGAGGGGGAGTGCGGACCGGCGGTCATCGGCCGGCGGGGTTGGCTGATCCCGTTCCTACATCGGAAAACGCGGCCCAACCCGAGGCGGATCCAGTCCGGGGTCGCCTCGCAGCGCAACAAGGGCACCTACTTCAACGGCGAGCTTCTGGGCTATCTCCGCCGCCTGGTGGAAAAGAGCGACATCCGGGGTCTGTAGTCCGGGATAGGTGTTCCACCGGCCCGGCGTTACCCTGGCGGGCTCATGTCCAGGGACGCAGAGCATTCCAAGACGGGGGTTTTTCGCCAGATAGCTCGGCTTCTGCGACCCTACGTCGGGCCGCGATTGCCGATCCTGGGGTTGGCGATCGGTTGTGGGGCCATCACCGCCATGGCCCAGGCGGCCACGCTCACGCTCCTGATGCCGCTCTGGAATCAGGTCTTGTTTCCCCCTTCCCAGGTAGAGGAGCCGACCGCAGCCGGGAATCTGCTGGACGTACCCTTCGAGTTCTTTCGCAACTGGGGGAAATCCCAGACCACCTTCGAGGATCCGCGCATCGCGGTGCTGACGGCCGTCTGCCTGGTAGCCCTCGTCATGGCCGTCATCGGGGCCGCGACGCAGGCCGTGTTCTCCTTGCTCTCCCGCAAGGCCACCTACCTCATGGTCGTCGATCTGCGCGTGGACATCGCACGCCATCTCATGGGGCTGTCACTGCGGTATCACGAGAAGCGGCGCTTCGGTGACCTGCTTTCCCGCGTCAGTTCCGACGTTACGACGATTCTGGGGGCGGTGTCCGAAGGACTGCGTGGTCTCTTGCTCGAACCCATGATGGCCCTCGGAGCACTGGTGTTCGCTTTCATCGTGGCTCCCGGCCCTGCGACCGTAGCCTTCATCACGCTGCCGATCTTGCTCGTTCCCGTATCGCTCCTGGCGAAGCGCGTTCGCAAGGGGTCGTACAAGAGCCACACCAGCCTCGGAGCATCGATCCAGACCCTGACCCAGATGTTTACCGGCGTGCGTACGGTCAAGTCCTTCGGGGGCACCGAGCGCGAAATCGAACGCTATCGGGAGGAGAACCGTCACTACCTGCGCACGTCGATGCGCATGGTCAGGGCCATCGCGCTGTCACACGGTTGGACGGCTTTCTACAGCATCGCAGGAGTCGCAGTGATGATCTTCATCCTGGGGATCCTGAAGATCGAGTTTTCGTTCTTTCCTGACGCCGGAGCGATGGCCGTGTTCATTTTGCTCGTGTCGCGCATGAACAACCACGTCAAGACGGCGACCCGCGCGCGGACGGTTGTCGAAGAGGCGATCGGAGCTTCGGAGCGTATCCTGGATCTCTTCGCAGAGCCGACCGACGTGGTCGATACCGAGACCCCCGAATCCTTGAACGGTCTGGGGAGCGGCATTCGCATCGAGAACCTCACCTTCAGCTATCCCGAAGGCGAACGTCCCGCGCTCTCTGAAATCCAGCTCGAGATCCGTCCCGGCGAGACGCTGGCGCTGGTGGGCGCTTCGGGCGCGGGCAAGAGCACCCTGGTGGATCTCCTCGCGCGCTTCATCGATCCGGACACGGGGCGAACGACCGTCGACGGCCACGACCTCCGGGACGTTTCCATCGAGGAATGGACCGCGCAGTACGCGCTCGTCGGCCAGGTGCCCTTTCTCTTCCACAGCTCGATCGGAGAGAACATCGCCTACGGCAAACCGGAGGCGACCCCGACCGAAATCGAAGCGGCTGCCCGCGCGGCTCAGATCCACGACTTCATCGTCTCACTGCCCGAGGGCTACGCGACGGACGTGTCGGACATGGGAGTCCGTCTGTCGGGCGGGCAACGTCAGCGCATCACCATCGCGCGCGCACTTCTGAAGGGGGCGCCGCTGTTGCTCTTGGACGAGGCGACCAGCGCCCTGGACAGCGAAGCGGAGGCGCTGGTTCAGCGCGCCCTCGACGAGTTGCGCAAGGACCGCACCGTGGTTGTCATCGCCCACCGCCTCGCCACGATCCGTGGGGCCGACCGCATCGCGGTTCTTGACGAGGGACGGTTGGTCGAGCTGGGCAGCCACGAAGAGCTCATCGCCCGGAAAGGAACCTATGCGCGTCTGCACTCGCTGCAGGCCCTCGGGGCGGGCAAGCCCGAACTGTCCCGCAGTTAGGCCGGCGGTTCAGGCACCCCGTGGAAATTCCGAAATACTGCCGTCTGGCCGACGTTGTCACCCAGGTTGGACACACCGACCGAGGCCCGAACGGCTAGGATCTGATGTTCCTCGCCCACCTCTCCCTAAGCTCCACCCAGGAGAAAGACCGTGAAGAGACTCCACCGCCTGTTCGTCTGCACTCTCGCAGCCCTGCCGCTGGGAGCGGCGTTCTCGGCCCAGGATGCCGTCGAGGCTTCCTCGGAAGCGAATGTGGCGTTCGCCAAGGAGCTGAGGGCTCTCGAAGTGGAATTCAAAGAGGCGCGCTCGGCCGTCTTTACGGAGATGAGAAAGCTCCCGAGAGAGGAGCAGAATTCCTACTACCGGGAGAACAGGCCCGATCCCGAGGAGTACGTGCCGCGTTTCTTCGACCTGGGGGAGCGTGCCGCAGGCACCGAAGTCGCCCTGGGCGCGTACCGATGGGTCATCGCCAACTCGCAGGAGGATGAGAGTTTCCTGGTCAGCATGGACGTGCTGATGCGCGATCACATCGACAGCGACGGCATGGTGGAGATTTGCGGAGCGTTGATGCGTCGCCCCAACGGTGTCGACACGCTCAAGGAAATTCTGGCCGAGAGTCGTAACCCCAAGGTGCAGGGCAACGCCTGCTACAACATCGCCAAGAGATACGTTGACGGACTCGACCGTGGACAGGATCTCCCGACCGCGCGTGAGGATGCCGAACGCTACCTCGAGAAGGTGATCGCCGAATACGGCAGCTTTCCCTGCTTTGGCGGCCCGACCCTGGGCGATGCGGCCAAGCGCACGCTCTTCGCCATACGCAACCTCGTCATCGGCAAGACCGCACCCGACATCGAAGGGGAAGACATCGACGGTAACGCATTCAAGCTGTCCGACTACCGTGGGAAGGTCGTCGTTTTGGACTTCTGGGGCAACTGGTGAGGCCCCTGCCGGGCCATGTACCCGCACGAGCGGTCGCTCGTTGAACGCCTCAAGGATGAACCCTTTGCGCTGATCGGTGTGAATAGCGATCCCGACAGGGAGGCTCTAAAAGAGGTCCTGGCGAAAGAGAACATCACCTGGCGCTCGTTCTGGGACGAAGACACGCGTGGCGAGATCGCGACCGCCTGGAACGTCAGTGGCTGGCCGACGATCTACGTCCTCGATCACGAGGGCGTGATCCGCTTCAAGAACGTCCGGGGCGACGCCCTCGACGAGGCCATCGACACGCTCATGGCGGAGGCGAAGTAGGCCGCCGGATTCGATCGGGGCCGACGGGGCGCCTCAGCCCGCATCCACCCAGAGCAACTCGACACGGGGATCCACCCGCGGGTTGGCGATCGGCGCGCCCTCGAGATCCAGCCGGGTCTCGGAGGCGCTGATTCTCATCACCCTCTGGTGTTCCCGGCCGCTCGCATCGCTCCAGCGCAGGCGTAGGCGGAAGCTGTAGGGCTCGCGCTGGTGCTGGCGCACGATGACACCGTCCGGGCTCCAGTCAAAGGACAGCCGTGGACAACCCGGGCGGTCGAGCCATTGCTCGAAGAACCAGCCGAGGTCGCGGTCGGCCGTGTGTTCCATCGCGCGGCGCAGATCCGCGGTGGTCGCAGCCCCGCCCAGGTGGGTTTCGTAGTAGCGCCTGAGCCCGTCGAAGAAGATCCCATCGCCCAGCTCGCCGCGCAGCATGTGCAGGATCCAGGCCCCCTTTGGGTAGGTGTTGCTGTTCAACGCGTTGTCCGGATTGGGATAGCCGTCCCAGCGTACGGGCAGTTCGAAGGCCTCGTCCGAGCCACTCCAGCTCCGGCGCATGCGGCGCAGGGATTCGGCCAAAGACGGTCCGCCCGTGCGAGCGTCCAACCACGCGCCGAAGTAGGTCGCGAAACCCTCCGAGAGCCAGACCTCGTACCAGTCGGCATAGCCCACCGCGTCGCCGAACCACTGATGTACGAGCTCGTGGGCCAGGGTGCTCGTGCCGCGGCGCTCGCCGTCCAGGAGGCTTTCTGCGATCCATGTGTTGCCCGCGTTTTCCACCCCGCCCCAGCGTGTGGGCACCTGGGCGACGCAGTACTTCGAGAAGGCGTAGGGCCCGAAGGTCTCTTCCAGGGACGCCATCCACTCGCCGTGCAAGCGCAGCCCGGCCTGCGCCTTTTCGAGGTCCTGGGGATAGATGAAGTGGGGGACGATGCGTGCATCCGAGGGTTCCGCCACGCGCACGTACGCGCTTGCGGAGAAGGCCAGGAGGTAAGTCGGCAGTTCGGTCGCGCTGCGGCCCTCGAAGGTCACATAGTGCGCCGGGGCGTCGGGATCCGTCTCTGCCGCCCGCTCGCAATCGCCGGTGAACACGACCTCGTAGCCCTCGGGTATCGATACGCGCATCGAAAACCGCGCGCGGTCGCCGGGGTGGTCCTCGCACGGCAACCAGCCGCGGGCACGCACCGCGTAGTGATCGGTGAAGGCGCAGGGAGCGCCGTGGCGCGTCGGTGTGAAATAGAACCCCTCGGGCGGCGTTCCGCTGAAGATGGCGCGGAAGGTGAATTCCTCGCCGGCGCGGACGCGGCTTTGCAGTCGAATGCGCAGGCGATCGCCTTCGCGTTCGTAGCTCAGCGGGCCCTTCTGGAAGAAACGCAGGTCCCAGTCCGCTCCCCGGGTTGCATCGAGCCTCACCTCGCTCAGGTTCTCGAGCGCGCGGAAGCGGTAGTGCACGTCTCCGCGCAACTCGGGCCGCGCCGGATCGACGATCAGGGTGATGTCGTAGGAAAGGGCGTCCGCCTCGGGATAAGAGAACCAGCGTTCGGTGCCTACCAGCGGCTCATCGATCCGCACCGGGGCGGTGCAGGCCGACGAGGTGAGGATCGCAAGAACGAGGAGAAAGGAGAGGCGGAGCGTCCGGATCACGGGGCCAGTATAGGCGCCTCGGGACGACCGTCGTGGCCCGCCTGCACGGGGCGACCTTCGAGCAAGCAAACCGCCTGCACGGCGATTCCCGCTCCGCCGGCGAGCGCGCCCATGCCCTCGACGCTCTTGCCCTTGAGATTGACCAGCCCCACCTCGATTCCCAGGAGGCCTGCGATCGATGCGCGCATCTCCCGGCGATGGGGCGCGATGCGGGGGCCTTCCGTCGCGATGACGACATCGACGTTGACCACGCGCCAGCCGGCCCGGGTCAGTTCCTCCTGCGCGCGCAGCAAGAGCTTGCTGCTGGCGATCCCCTCGAGCCCCGGATCGTCGTCGGGAAAGAGCGATCCCAGATCGTCCATTCCCGCCGCCCCGAGGATCGCGTCCGTGACCGCGTGCAGGACCGCGTCTCCATCCGAGTGTCCCGCCGGGCCGGAGGGGTGGGGGATTTCGACCCCGGCCAGAATGCAGGGCCGGCCCTCGACGAGGCGGTGAACGTCGAAGCCGGTTCCAACGCGTAGGCTCATCTTCTCCGCTCCTCCCGAAAGCAGCCGTTCGGCGACCGCGAGGTCCTCTGGATAGGTGATCTTGCGATTGGCGGCCTCGCCCTCGACCAGGCGTACCGGACCGACGTGGCGTTCCCACAACGCGGCATCGTCGGTCGGCCTCTCGTCCTTTCGTGCGGCCTGTTCGAGCAGCTCGCGAAAGCGCTCCGCCGGAAAGACCTGGGGTGTCTGTGCGGCCCACAGTCCCCGGCGCGACACCGTTTCGAGCGCCGCGCCGTCGCCGTCCGAGCGCTTCAGGGTGTCGCTGACGGGCAGCGCCAGCAGGGCTGCACCGGATTCCTCGGCGGCATCGAACAGACGCTTCAGGGAAGCCTTCGAAACCGAGGGGCGGGCCGCGTCGTGCACGGCGATGTACTCGCATCCGGCGAGACGCACGGCAGCGCCGTTGCGCACGGAATCCGTGCGTTCCTCGCCACCCTCGACCACGACGGTCGGCTTGCCCAGGTCGCAATCGCGAAGCAGGGCCTCGGTTCGCTCGACGTCCTCGGGGTGACAGACGACGACGATGCCGGCGATCCGCTCGCTCTCCGAAAGCGCCAGGCAGGCTCGTTCGAGCACCGTCCGGCCGCCGAGGGTGAGGAAGGCCTTGCGCCCGGCCGCGCCGGCCCCCATCCGTCTCGAACGGCCTGCAGCGACCACTACGGCCTGAATTTTCGAAATTCCAGGGGGCATCGCCACGAGAGGGTACGGCAGGGGGGGGCCATTCCGTAGGCTCGCCCGCTGTGATTCCCGAGGATCTGGTCCCCCCGGACTGTCCCTACCCGATCGCGCTGGGCATCGACCCGGGCACGCGCCGCACGGGGTGGGGTGCGCTCCTGCTCGTGCCGCAAACGCCGCGCTTCGTGGCCTGCGGCGTGCTGGATCTCCCCGCCCGCGCCAGCGTAGCCGTGCGACTGGGGAAGCTCCTGGAGGAGCTGGAGCAGATGCTCTCCCGCCTGCGTCCCAGCTGGGTCGCCCTCGAGGGGGCCTTCTCCGCCCGCAACGTCCAGAGCGCCCTGCGCATCGGGGAGGCCCGCGGGGTGGTCCTGGGGGCGGTCGCCCGGCGAGGGATCCGCATCCAGGAGATCTCCCCTGCGGCGGCCAAGAAAGCGGTGATCGGCCACGGCGGGGCGAGCAAGGAGCAGGTGGCCCGCATGATGGCCAGGCTCCTCGAAATCGAGCTCGAGGGCATGGCCGACGATGCGACGGACGCCCTGGCCCTGGCCTGGAGCGTGGCCCAACGACTGCGCTTCGAAGAGCGGGTTTCTTCAGGGATCTGAGCGAAATTTCAGGAGCGGACTAGACTTGTTCGGCCCGGGGCAGCGGCCTCGGGCTGAAATTCTCAGCGAGAGCAAGGAAGTGTCCATGCGTACGTGCCGTTCCGCTTCGTCCTTCACACCCTTCGCCCTGGCCGGTTTCTTTCTGGTCCCTCTTTGCTCCCCCCTTTGCGCACAAAGGTTCGAGCGCGCCCAGGCGAAACTCCATCCCCACATGAGCCGTCTCCTGGACGAGCATGGCCCCGTCAAGGGCTGGGTCTTTTTCAGGGACAAGGGGTTGCCCGACGCCCAGGCGGTCAAGGCCGCGCTGGATCGGGCGGAGGCCGAGCTGGGCCAGCGTCAGCGTGCGCGCCGCGAGCTGCGCCGTCAACGCTCGGGACTGGTCGATTGGTACGACATTCCGGTGGCGAAGCAGTACATCCAAAGCGTCGAGTCCAGCGGTGTGCGCGTCGCCGTTTCCAGCTCCTGGTTGAACGCGATCAGCGTGCGAGGAGACCGGGCCCGGTTCGAGGTCATCGCCGCGCTCGACTGCGTCGATCGCATCGAGCCCGTGCGGCGCGGTATTTCGACCGACGGGCTGGGAAAGCAAACCCTCACGAGAACTGGAACCCAGCGACTGGGCGGCTTCTACGGCCTGGCGGAGAATCAACTGCTGCAGCTCAACCTCGTCGCGCTGCACAACCGCGGCTTCACCGGCGCCGGCGTGCTGATCGGCATCCTGGACACGGGCTTCCACCGCGGCCACGAGGCCTTCAACCAGCCCGGTCACGTCGTGAACGTGGTGGCCGAACAGGACTTCGTCGACGGCGACGCCAACTCCGGTGTGGAACCGGGCGATCCCTCCTCCCAGCACTCCCACGGCACCTACATCCTCGGTTGCATCGCCGCCTATCTTCCCAACGAGCTCGTGGGCGCCGCTTACGACGCCTCGTTCGTCCTCGCCAAGACCGAGGACACGACCGGCGAATACCAGCAGGAGGAAGACTTCTACGTCGCCGGGCTCCAGTTCATCGAAGCCCAGGGCGCAGACGTGGCCACCTCATCTCTGGGCTACATCGATTGGTACGACCAGAGCGACCTCAACGGGTTGACGGCCATCACCACGATGGGGGTCAACGTCGCCACCGACAACGGGCTCTTCTGTCTGACGGCGGCCGGCAACAGCGGCAACGATTCGAATCCATCGACCTCGAGCCTGATCGCACCGGCGGATGCGCTGGAAGTGCTCACGATCGGTGCGGTCGATGAACTCGGAGCGATCGTGTCGTTCTCGTCGGACGGGCCGACGGCGGACGGCCGGACCAAGCCGGAGTTGCTTGGCACGGGCTTCGAGACCTGGACGGTCTGTTCCTCCACCGACACGAACTGCACGGTCCAGGTTTCAGGTACGTCGCTTTCCACGCCCCTCCTGGCTGGCATGGTGGCCTGTCTCGTTCAGGCCCGGCCGACCTGGACGGTGGGGCAGATGCGCGCGCGGCTTTTCCGTACGGGCGACTTCAACAACGGGATGAGCGATCCGGACTTTGTCCGGGGCTACGGCATTCCCGATGCGGACGAGGCCGCGTTCGATTGCAACGGCAACGGTATAGATGACGGGGCAGACATCTCGGGCGGCGTCGAGAGCGACTGCAACGCCAACGGGTTTCCGGACTCCTGCGACATCGCCGATGGGATCAGCGCAGACGTCGGCGCGGACGGTATGCCGGACGAGTGCCGCCGCCGTGGGGTCGCGCAGGCGACCGGGAGCCTCTCGTCCGCCGCTCCGGTGAGCCTGCCGCTGATCGTGGCGCCGCCCTATCCGCAGGTCGGCAAGCCGGTGCGCGCGATCTTCGACCTCACGACGGATCGAGCAGGCAACGTGCCCGTTCTGAGCGTGAAGTTTGCGGGCGAGGTTGTCGGTCGCTTGATCGGTACACCCATCGATTCGTCGCATTCCGCGTTGGAAATCGACTTTTCCCTGCCCCGCGACGCGAGTCTTGCCGGAAGAGAGTTCGAGCTTCAGATCGAGTTCTACCACCCGGGCTCCCGATCCCGTACGCCGGGGGGGGAGACCCGAATTCTCATTCGCCCCTAGAACTGTTCCTCTCGCTGGCGTCCAATCGGGGCGCAGGCGAGACGACACCATGGCAGCACGCACCAAGAAAGACGCTGACGGAACGCCGGAACCCCGACGGGGCCGGCCCGAAGGCGCAGGTTCGGGCCCCGACTCGAACGGAGAGGGGAAGGTCGGGAAGGGCGCCTCGAAGACCCGGGGGGGGGCGCTCCGCGGACGTGCCCCGAAGAAGGCCGTTGCAGGGACTCCGCCGCGCTCCGATGGGGAACGTGCCGAACGCATCGGGGCGCTGACCGCCCTCGCCTCCGGGCTGGAGGAGGTGGTTCCGGGCATCGAGATCCTGGATCGCGACCTGGTTTTCGACGACGGTGGACGGGCGGATCTCGCCGCCGCCGATCCCAACGGCAACCTGTACCTGGTTCTGCTCGCCGATGGCGATGCCGATGCCGTCGTCCTCGATGCGCTCGATGCGCTCGCCTTCGCCGAGAAGAACGGCGTGCTCCTCGGGCGCCACCTGCGTCGCAAGCGTGCGATCCGCTCGACCCAGATCCTCGTGATATGCCTCGAGCAGGACGAGCGCCTGTTCGTTCGTTTTCTACCGCTCCTGTCCCGTGGCGTCGGGCTCTACCGCATTCGAACGCTCAAGAGCGCGTCCGGGGAACACTCCTATCTCGTCCCCTGGGGCAAGCCCGAGGGACGCTCGAGCGTCGAAGGGTTCGTCCAGGCACTTTCCTCCGACCATGCGGGCCTGGTCCATTCGCTGGTCGATCGTATCTCCCGACTCGATTCGGAGCTCGAGCCCCAGGCGGTCAACGGGTCCCTGGTGTGGCGGGCCGATGGGGTCGATCTCCTGCGTCTGGAGGCGAGGGACGACGCCATCGAGGCGGCCCTCATGCAGGAGGGCCGCCCACGCCGACTGGCTTCGCAGGAGGACGTCGAGGATCTCACGGAAAGGGCTCTCCAGCGCCTGGTGTCCCTGTGGGACGCCAGGGGGGAGTCGGGGGAGAGGGACGTCGAGGTCGACGAGCCACCCGCCGACCCGATGCCCCGGGAGGGTCCGGTTCTCACAACCGAGGAAATCAACGCGTTTCGCGAGTGATCGGGAAAAAACCCGCTGAAAAACGGGCCGAAGCAGGCGGATTGCTCCCGATCTAGTACGGACGGCCAGCGGTCGGGCAGCTTGGATGTGAGCCTCCTTCGCCATGGATTGGTCCGAAACCCGCAAGAAGCTTCTCAGCCTCGGTAAAGGGTGCAGGAGAGATGGTGCGGAGCCCGTGGAGGGGTCCGGGGGCGAGTTTGCGATCTGCCTTGATCCCGGGATCTACCGGAGAGGCGCATCCGACGTCGCGCATGCCCCCCGGAGGGTGATTCCGACGCCCCGCGCGGCCTCGCTGTGCATCGCCAGCGGCAAGGGTGGAACGGGGAAGTCCGTGGTCACGGCCTCCCTGTCCTCGCTCTTTTCCGCCCGCGGCCAGACATTGATCGTGGACGCGGATCTGGGGGTAGGCAATGCGCACATCCTGCAGGACGTCTCTCCCCTCAAGAGCTTCGTCGAGGTGGTCGAGGGCGAGAGCCAGGTGCGCGACGTCCTCGCCGCCTGTTCGGAGCGTTGCGACCTGCTCGCGGGGGGCTCGGGCATTCCGCGCATGGCGGCCCTGAGCGACTACGAGCTGCACCTGATCGCGGAAGGGATTCAGGAGCTCGAGAGCGAGTATCGTTTCATGCTGGTCGACTCGGCCGCCGGTGTTTCCAGGCAGACCATGGCCTTCGCGCGCGGTTGCGATTTGACCCTGGTGGTGACGACGCCGGATCTGACGGCCATGACCGATGCGTACGCCTTCGTGAAGGTCCTGGTGGGAAAAAAACCCCAATCACGACCGCTGCTCCTGGTCAATCGGGCACGCTCGGAAACGGAGGCGAACGAGGTGTCGAAACGCATCCAGCGCGTGTGTCAGCGCTTCCTCGGGAGCGCTCCGAAGTACATCGGTTGGTTGCCCGACGACGACAAGGTCATCGATTGCGTCAACCGCCGCGGTGCGGTGTCCCTCTTGGAACCCTACGCAGAGAGTTCCCGCGCCCTGCGCAAGCTCGCCGTGGTGTTGCTCGAGGAGCTGGGCAAGCTGCATTCGGCGGGCCTGGGACGAAGCCTGGTCGACATCGTGGAGTATTCGCGCGACAGATGAGGCGTTCAGGGAAACCCCCGGGCCCCCGGGACGGTCCTCGGTTCCATGCCAAACAAGTCTTGCGGTTCGGCCGGGGTCTCCCTCGCCATCGGGGTCTATCTAGGCTGCGCCACGCTGCTTGCGGTCGGGCGCCGTCGCGCCCCGGAGCCCATGCCGGAGCGTGTACGCCAACAGGCACGGGCTCTTCGCGAGACCCTCGATCCGCGCGAGATGAACGCGCGACAGCTGCGGCGCCTGCCGGGGATCGGCTGGGTCCGCTCCCGCGCGATCGTCGAGGCCAGGGAGGCCCACGTCGGAGCCGAATCGCTGTACTGGGAGGACCTGCGCGGCATCGGGCCCATCACCGCCGCGCGCATCGGTGTCTGGCTGCAAGGCCGCGGCGTGGATCCCTCGAT
Source organism: Planctomycetota bacterium (assembly GCA_002683825.1). Classification (GTDB taxonomy): domain Bacteria; phylum Planctomycetota; class UBA1135; order UBA1135. The sequence continues at coordinate 35,006 of NYUD01000040.1, read as the reverse complement.
TCCGATCGCTCCCGGGGCCGCGGCCGACTGACTTCTGGGATGCGGCGGGGGATTCCGGCTAAACTGCCGACTCGGGGAGTTTCAGGCCCCATCTCGCCCGTGCCCGCCGTTCAAGGACCCAAGATGCAGCGCCTCGAGCCGTCGACCCTCGCCGAGCTCGATCCCCTCCTCGATGCCGCCTTGGCCGAGGACATCGGCGCGGGGGACGTGACGAGCACGGTGATCTTTCCCGCGGACGCCCGGGCCGGGGGGCGGCTCGTCGCGAGGGTGGAGGGTGTCCTGAGCGGCATGGACGTCTTTCGGAGGGTCTTCCAACGGATCGACCCCCTGGTGGTCACCCGCTCCAACCTCCAGGACGGCGATCGGGTCCACCCGGGCGAGCCCGTTTGCGAGCTCGAGGGGTCCGTGCGCGCACTCTTGACGGCCGAGCGCACCGCCCTGAATTGGATCCAGCGGCTGTCGGGGATCGCCACCCTGACCCGACGCTTCGTCGATGCGGGCGGCGGCGTGCGCGTTCTCGACACCCGCAAGACCACCCCGGGCCTGCGCCGCCTGGAGAAGTATGCCGTCCTTTGCGGGGGGGGTGAGAACCACCGCTTCGGCCTCTTCGACCAGGCCATGGTGAAGGACAACCACTCCGACCTCTGCGAAGCGGGCACGGGGGCGCTCGTCGAGCGCCTGCGGAAAGCCCACGGTCCCGACCTCGTCATCACCGCCGAGGCCCGCAACGAAGGGGAAGCCCGCTCGGCGATCGAGGCGGAGGCCGACGTCGTCCTTCTGGACAACTTCGAACCCGAAGAGCTCGCCCGGCTGGTTCCGCGCCTGCGTGTCGCCGCGGAAAGCCGCTCGCGGGCCCTCGAGCTGGAGGCCTCCGGTGGCATTCGCCTCGACAACGTCGCGCGCTTTGCCGCCACGGGCGTCGACCGGGTGTCGATCGGGGCCTTGACCCATTCCGCTCCGGCCCTGGATCTCGCCCTGGAGCTCTGGAACCTCGGGGAGAGGGGGCGATGACCGATCACTTCCTGCGTCTCGATCTGCCCGCAGCCCACAGCGACGTGCGTGTCGCGCGCAACGTCATAAGACACTTCGCGCGCCTTCTGGGCGTGTCGAACGGGGAGCTTGATCAGCTCGGGCTCGTCGTGTCCGAACTTCTCGCCAATGCCATCGATCACGGTGGGGGTGGAGCCGCCTTGAACGAGGCCGACAGGCCCACCGACGTACGCATGCACCTGGAGTTCGTCATCCGCGAAGGGGAGTGGGAACTCGCCGTCACCGACCAGGGGGGAGGAGACCTCGAGGAGGTCCGGGCGTTCCTCACCCCCCCCGATGGGATCCCCGATCTCGAGGACGATCGCGGGCGCGGGTTTTTCCTCCTGAAGCAGATGGTCGATCGTCTGGAGGTCGCCGAGAGCGAAGACAGCGGGGGCCTGACCTTCAGCGCCATCCGTCGCTATGGTGACTGACTCGCTCGGACCGACCGAGGGCTTCTTGCGTCGGTTGGGCCGCGCCCTCGTGAACGCGCCGCCCGTCTTCGCCTGGACGCTCGTCCTGGCCCACGGGGGGGTCATCTGGTGGCTTTCGAGCTTCAGCAACGTCGGGCCGAAGGTCGACTCGGCGCTGTGGGCGGTTCTGGGCAATCTCGCGCACGCACCGTTGTTCGGCGTTCTGGCACTCTTCGTCGCGACCGCGCTCCTGAGAGATGACGGGACGGGCTGGCCACGAATCGAGGTTCGGTCGGTCGTGGCCGTGCTCTCGATCGTCGGCCTTTACGGTGCGATCGACGAGTGGCATCAGAGCTTCACACCCGGGCGCCGACCCTCTCCGATGGACGTTGCCACCGATCTCATCGGCGCCTCGTGCGTGCTGTGGATCGGCGCTTACCTCGGGACCTGCGAGCGCACCGAACGCGGACTTCTCCTGCGCCTCCTGGCCGGGGTCGGCTTCTGCTTCACCAGCGCGGTGCTGGCCCCGTTCTCCTAGACCTGGGTTTGCGTTATCCTGAGCGGCAAGTGGATTGCGAACACGAGAACTACCAAAGCCCTCTCTCGACCCGCTACGCCGGTGAGGCGATGCGGTTCAATTTCTCCGCCCGGAAGAAGTTCACGACCTGGCGGCGACTGTGGATCGCCCTGGCGGAGTGTCAGAAGGAACTGGGCCTCTCGATCACCGACGGCCAGCTCGACGAAATGCGCGCCCACATCGAAGGGATCGACTTCGAGCGTGCCGCGAACTACGAGCGCGAGCTACGCCACGACGTGATGGCCCACCTGCACACCTTCGCAGACGCCGCCCCGAGCGCGCGACCGATCTTGCATCTGGGCGCCACCTCCTGCTACGTGACGGACAACGCGGAGCTGATCGTCCTGCGCGATGCTCTGGCGCTGATCAAGCAGGACCTCGTCGGGGTCATGCGCGCCCTGCGGGACTTCGCCGAGCGATGGAAGGCCCTTCCCGTGTTGGGCAGCACCCACTACCAACCCGCCCAGGGAACGACCCTCGGGAAACGAGCGTGTCTGTGGCTGCAGGATCTCCAGTTCAATCTGGTCGATCTCGAACACATCGAAAAGCAGGTGCTTTTTCGTGGCGTCAAGGGCACCACAGGCAGCCAGGCTTCCTTTTTGCAACTCTTCGAGGGCGATCACGAGAAGGTCCGCGAGCTGGACCGGCGCGTCACGGCCCGCATGGGTTTCGAGCGCACCTTCGCCGTCACCGGACAGACCTATCCTCGCCAGCTCGACTTTCGCATCACCCAGGTGCTCTCGGCGATCGCCCAGTCCGCGGCCAAGTTCGCCGTCGACGTACGGCTTTCCTCGGGGCGGCGCGAGCTTTCGGAGCCCTTCGAGGCGAAGCAGATCGGCTCCTCCGCCATGCCCTGGAAGCGCAACCCCATGCGCTGCGAGCGCATCGGCGCGCTCTCGCGCCACGTCATCACCTTGCTCTCCAGCACGGCCCATACCGCTGCCAATCAGTGGTTCGAGCGGACCCTGGACGATTCGGCCAACCGCCGGTTGACCCTGGCCGAGATGTTCCTCGGGGTCGATGCGATCCTCTCCCTGTACGCCAACGTCGCCTCGGGCCTGTGCGTTCACGAAGCCGTGTTCGGAGCCCACCTGGCGGAGGAAATCCCCTTCCTCGCCTCCGAGATGCTCCTGATGGAGGTGGTGAAGACCGGTGTCGACCGCCAGGTTGCCCACGAGGCGCTGCGGCAGCTCAGCGGCGAGGCCGGGGCCGCGATCCACGCAGGAAAGCCAAATCCGTTGCGGGCCCGGCTGGCCGAGCACCCGCTCTTCGCTCCCCTCAAGGATCGATTTGGGGAGCTATTCGATCCCCTCCGCTTCGTCGGCCGAGCGCCCGAGCAGGTCGACGACTATCTGCGCGACGAGATCGACCCCCTGCTCGAGCTTCACCGGGGTCTGGCCCGTATCGAAAGCGAGATCCGCGTCTAAGACGCGGTCTCAGACGGCAGGGGGTTGAAGGGGAGCCTCGCTGGGACATAGGATGCGCCTCGCTCAAGCATCTCCCTTTGGTAGCCGAACGAAATCAAGTTCCGAGCGGGGCCTCCCAGTGAGTTCGAGCGCGTCTCGGCCTTGCCGTTCCCGCTGACGGGCAAGCCGTCTCGGTACCAGGCTCGTGACCACCCCCGGCATCCCCAACCACTTTTCCCTGTCCACGTCCTGCTTCGGGTCGCGGCTGTCCTCTATTCAGGACCAGATCTTCGCGGCCGTGGGGATGGGGTTTCGGCGTATCGAGCTGGGGCTTGCGGTGACGCCCCCGTCGATGGAGGGCATCGAGGATTCCCAGCGTGAGACGGGCGTCGAGATTCCGACCGTGGTCGCCGGGTGCCGGGATTCCCTGAATGGCTCCATGGTGGTCGAGAAGCTCTCCAGCCTGGTGCCGGAGGAGACCGAACGCGCTCTCAATTCCGTCCGCCGCCACGTTCGGCTGGCCCACGGATGGGGTTGCAGCACGATCGTGGTGCGGGGTAGCCAGGTCGAGGACCCCGCCCTGCAGAGCGATGCGCTCCGGCTTTCCACGCGGCTGGTGAAGGAACCCAACGAGGCCGATCTGCACGAAAAGGTGCGGTCCTTCAGCCAGCACGTGCAGAGGAAGTCGCAAGGACAGGTCGAGCAGTTCTGCCGCTCGCTCTTCACGCTTCAGCAGGAATTCCCCGGGACCGTGTTCGCCGTCGAGCCCGGGCGCGAGCTGGACGACCTTCTGTCCTTCGACGCCATGGGGTGGGTCCTGGATGACCTGGAGACCCTGCGCTACTGGCACGACGTGGGCCGGATCCACTTGCGGGAAAAGAGCGGTTTGCCCTCCCAGGGGTTGTGGCTGGACAGCTACGCACCCCGCATGTGCGGCCTCCACCTCCAGGACGCCTCCCAGACCGACGCCGAAATGGCGATCGGCACCGGCGAGGTGGATTTCATTGGAATCGGGGAGTACGTTCCGGCGGCGGTCGAGAAGGTGGTCGAGATCGGCTCCAGCCACGGCCGTGCGGAGATTCTCGCCAGTGTCCGATTCCTTCTGGATAACGGTTTCTGAGGCAGGAAGGAGCTTCGCCCTCCTCCTCCCTTTTCCCCAGGGGGCCTGTTCGTCAGGAATCTGCAAGTGGGATGTCGGGTTAGGGCTAAAGAGCATCCACGGTGCCAACCCGATACGATGACGCCGCCTGGCCGGAGTGCACCGGTGCTAGCATGACCATGACCCAGAAACAGCCGCCCAGCGCCGTGATCCTGCCGGAAGGCGTGGGGCTGCCCCCGGGGGCCCAGCCCCTCGAACACCTGCGCCAGGTGATCGAGCGGCTGGGGCCGAGCTGGAAGGGTCGGCGTCCACTCGTGATGTCCCATCGCAGCCCCGACCCGGACGCCCTCGGTGCGATGTTCGGGGTGGGCTTTCTGCTTCGTGAGGCCTTCGGCCTCGAGCCCGAAATCGCGGCGACCGGCGAGATTCGCCGTGCGGAAAACCAGGCCATGGTGCGCGAACTCGGGCTCGAGTACCGCGAGCTCTCGAGCCTCGGGAAGGAGAAGTTCGCCGGGATCTTCCTGGTCGATACCCAGCCCGGTTTCGGACACACGACCCTACCGGACCAACCCATGGTGGCGGTCTTCGATCATCACCGTCCGCCCCCCGAAGCGAATCGAAACGGCCTGGGACCGGTTCCACACTGCGACGTTCGACTCGGCGTAGGGGCGACCTCGGCGATCATCTATGGCTATTGCCGGGACGCGGGGCTGACCCTGGACCCGGGAACGGCGGCGGCCCTCTGTTGTGGCGTGCGTTTCGACACCGCCGATCTGTCCCAGGGAGCCACACCGCTCGATGCCGAGGCGTTTTTTGAGACCTTTCGTCTCGCCGATCGTGCCAAGCTGGCGCGCATCGCGCGGCCGACGCTGCCGGCCTCGTACTACGGCGAGCTCCATCGCGCCCTCGTCCGCGGTCGTCGGCACGGCACGGTGATGGTCGGTTTCCTGGGCCGCATCGAGAATCCGGAATCGGTGGCGGAAATGGCCGACTTCTTCCTGCGGATGGAGGGTGCCGAGCTCGCCCTGGTCGGGGGAGCCTTCGGAGAGCGCTATCACCTGTCCGTCCGGTCCGAGAGTCGCGAGGCCTATCCGCTTCTGGAGGCGGTCCTTCGGGGCGAGGGATCCTTCGGGGGGCGGGACGGAGTCGCCGGCGGCCAGATCCTCCTGGAGAGCGGAGACGAGGCCGAGATCAAGCGTCTCGAGCGTCGATTGAAGGCGCGCCTGATGAAGATCATCGATGTCTCCGATCGCGACGCCGCTTCCATCTCGATCTCCAGGCTTGCTTGAGATGAAGCCGGCGCGGGTCCTGGTCGTCGCGGGACGGGATTCCAGCGGGCGCGCGGGATTGGCGGCGGATGGGGAAGCGCTTCGGCTTTTCGGCGCCGAGCCGCTTTGCGTCGTCAGCACGGAGACCGTGCAGGAGGGATTGCGGGTTCGATCGGTGCGGCCCCGGCCCGTCGCCGACTGGGTGGCGCAGGTGCGTTCCCTCGAAGCCGAAGCGTCGGTCTGGAAGAGCGGGCTCCTGTACGGAGCCGAGGCGGTGGCGGCCTTTGCCCGCTTGGCGGCCGAGCTCCTCGGGGACCGGCCGCTGGTCTTTGACCCCGTGATCGCCGCCACGGGGGGGGAGCGCTTCCTGGACGAGGCGGGCGTGGCCTGTCTGCGGGAAGTGCTCCTTCCCACAGGCCCGATCCTGACCCCCAACCTCGGCGAGGCCGCGGAGCTGTGCGGAATGGAAAAAGAGCTGCTCCAGACGGATTTCGACAGCCGCATCGAAGCGGCGGAACGGCTCCTGGAGATGGGGGCCGTCGCCGTCCTGCTCAAGGGGGGGCACGGCACCGAGGATCCCGTGCGCGACCTGGTCTTGGAACGCGGATCCGAGCCCCTGTGGCGGAGCCACGAACGGGTTCGGGGTGGGTCGATGCGGGGCTCGGGCTGTCGCTATGGGAGCGCCGTGGCGGCGCTCCTGGCGCTCGGGCAGCCGCTCTCCGAAGCGGCCCGGAGGGCGGGCGAAGAGCTGGTGAAGTGGATCCGGCGGGCGAAGTTTTGTGCTGCAGAGGGTTCTCGCTAGACTCTCCGCCACCATGCGGCTGTAGCTCAGTGGTAGAGCGCAACCTTGCCAAGGTTGATGTCGAGGGTTCAAATCCCTTCAGCCGCTCCAGGCCGGACCACGGTGATGAACCGCGAGCCCCATTTCGCCGTTAGGAAACCGTGCGCTCTCTGGCCCTCTCGAGTCTGATCCATGCGAGCCTTCTCGGCCTGGCGGTGATCGCGGGGTGGCGGGTCGTGAGCGTGGGTTTGAGGCGCACCGAAGAGGTCGTGATCTCTCCGGCCCTACCCTTTGTCGATCCCTTCGACTCCACGTCCGAGCCCCCGCCGCTCGAGTCGCCCCCCGAGGAGGCCCAGGAGGAGGAACCGGAGCTCGTCGAACCCAGGTTTGCGGATTTCTACTCCGAGCGCTCTCCGTGGGAGTGGGAGCGCGAGTTCGAAGCACCACACCGGGGTGAGGGCTTCTTTCTCGATCCGATCCTGGATCGGGAGAAACCCGAGCCCAGCGACCCCCCCGCCGAACGGGCGGCGACCGAGGAGCCGCCCTCCGCTCCGATCATCACCGAACCGATCCTGCTCGAAGCTCCCGACCCGATCTACCCGCGCGTCTCGATCCGCCGTGGTGAACAGGGGCGGGTCGTGTGTCGCCTGCACATCGACGCGCAGGGCGACGTGGTCCGGGTCGAAGTCGTGGAGTCAAGCGGCTTCAGGCGTCTCGATGACGCCGCGGTCGCCGGACTCTTGCGTTGGCGGTTCCAGCCACGCACCGAGGGGGGCAGGGCCGTTTCCATGAGCTTGACCCACCCGGTCTCGTTTCGCCTGTGGGACTCCTGACGCTGCCCGCTGCGGCCGCCATCTTGTTGTCCCAGGCAATCTCTCCGTTCGGTGAGACCATCGTGGTGGCGAACCGTTCGGTCCAGCCTGCGTTGGAGGTTCCCTATTCCATTTACGAGCTGGATGCCGTGTTGCTCATTCAGCGCGCCTATCGCTCGATGCCCCAGGCCCTGCGCGACATCCCGGGGGTCCTGTTGCAGGAGACTTCTTACGGTCAGGGTTCGCCCTACCTCCGCGGCTTTACCGGTCAACTCAACAATTTTCTGATCGACGGCATCCGGCTGAACAATTCCGTCTTTCGTTCCGGTCCCAACCAGTACTGGAACACGGTCGATCCCTATTCGCTCGATCGTATCGAGGTCGTGATGGGCCCCAGTTCGGTCTTGTACGGGGCCGATGCAATCGGTGGCACCGTGCAGGTTTTTACACTGGGTCCGAAGGGCTATGGCGTCGGGACGAACTACGAAGCTCGGGCGTACTATCGTTTCGCGACGGCGGAACGCAGCAACATCGTGCGCACGGAGGCCGGAATGACGAGCGGCGAGGAGTGGGGCGCCTTCGTCGGCCTGACCCTCATGAACTTCGGCGACGTCATCGGCGGCCGTGAAACGGGCACCCAGGAGAACACGGGCTATTCGGAATGGAGTGCCGATCTGAAGCTCGAACACTTCATCAAGGCGGGAGAGCGTCTGGTTTTCGCCCACCAGAACCTGCGCCAGAACGACGTGCCGCGCACCCATCGCACGATCTTTGCCGAGCCCTTCGAAGGCACGACGCCCGGGTCCGATTTACGTCGCAATCTGGATCAGGAGCGACGGCTGACGTACCTGCAGTACCATGCCGAGGCTCGCAGCGGAGCTCTCGAGGCCATCCACGCCAACCTCTCCTGGCACGAGCAGAGCGAGACCCGCGACCGCATCCGCGGCGGCGGTGCACAGGATTTTCAGGGCTTCGACGTGGGTACGTTGGGCTTCTTCTCGACCTTCGAGGGACGGGCTTCGGAGTGGGGTCGTCCCACGTTCGGGGTCGACTACTACCGCGACCAGGTGGACTCGTTTTCAAGCACCGAACCGATCCAGGGACCTGTGGGGGATGACGCGAATTACGACCTTCTGGGCGTCTTCGTTCAGGACGAGATCGACGTGAACGATGCCATGACCGTGACCCTCGGCGGTCGATTTACCTACGCGTCGGCCGACGCCGATAGCGTCGTGGATCCGGTCGGTGGGGGGGCGATCGAGGTTTCGGATCACTGGAGTCGGACGGTCGCGAGCCTGCGTATTCTCTATCGCCTGCGGGAGCGCGCGCTGCATCTGTTCGGCGGTGTCTCCCAGGGTTTTCGCGCGCCGAATCTCTCCGACCTGACGCGCTTCGACAGCGCGCGCACCGACGAATTCGAGGTTCCCGCAACCGATCTTGAGTCCGAGGACTACCTCAGCTTCGAGCTCGGCGTGAAGTCCCGGACGCGACGCCAGCGCTCCGAGCTCGCCCTGTTCTACACCGCCATCTCCAACCAGATCACGCGCGTGCCGACGGGCAACACGAACGCCGACGGTGAGGTCGAGATCACGAAGGACAACGTCGGCGACGGCTACGTCTTCGGGATCGAGGCGGGTGGCGCATTCGAGTTGGCTTCGGGCTGGACGCTCTTCGGCAACGCCGCCTACATCGAGGGTAAGGTCGATACGTTTCCGACCTCGGAGCCCATCGTGGTGGAGGAGTACCTCGATCGACTCATGCCCTTCCAGGCCCAGACCGGATTGGAGTGGCTCGCCGACGGTGGTGATTTCTGGGCCGAGGCCGTCGTGCGCTACGGGGGCGACGCGGATCGGCTCTCGACGCGCGATCGCTTCGACACCTCGCGTATCCCGCCGGGAGGCACGCCGGGGTACGTCCTCTTGGATTTCCGCCTGGGATGGAATGTGCGCCCCGAACTCAGGCTCGACCTCGGCCTCGAGAACATCCTGGACGAGGACTATCGCGTCCATGGCTCCGGCTCGAACGGCCCGGGGCGAAGCCTGATCGTCGGGTTGACCCTGGGCGGGTGAGCCGGGGGCGATTCTGCGCCGTCGAGCGACCGTGAACACTCACGGATCAGAGACCGGAGCCGTGTGCCGGGCGTCGCTGTGCGTTCCCGGGTTCACGAAGAAGCGGAACGCTTTCGGCCTCTTGTTCGCCTCGCGCCGTCGGTCGAGCTCGTCAATAGCAGATGTCCCAGGGCCGTGACCCGCGCCTTCCATCCGGGCGGCACCAGGGTCGTGCCGGAGTACTCCTCCACGAGGGCGGGGCCCCGGAACGTGTGGCCGGGGCGCAGGGAGCCCCGTTCGATGATCCCGGTTTGGTGCGGGCCATCGAAGATGCAACGACGCTTTTCACGAATCGTCCCCTCGGGGAGGAGGCGCGAGCGTACGCTCGTCGGCTTCGGGAGCGAGTGGGCCACGCGCGCGCGCGTGCGCAGGCAGACGAGTTCGACCTCGCGCTCGCGCAGGGCGTAGCCATACCGTCGCTCGTGGGCATCGTGGAAGGCTGCACATAGCTGCGTGCTCTCCGGCAGGGATTGCTCGAAGGACTGGCCGCGATAGCGTAGGTCGAGGGTGTGCTCCAGCACGATCGAGGCGGTCGGGAAGCCGGCGGCCACCAGTTCGGCCCTGGCGCGGGATCCGAGTTCGCGATGGATCTTGCGGCGTTCGGCGGCGGAGATGTGTTCCAGCGCAACGAGCACGGAGCGCGAGAGGTCGCTCGTCGGCTCCGCATGGGTCATGCCGCTGGCCGACAGCGCACCGGGGTGGTGCGGAACCAGCGCGGCGGGCATGCGCAGGCTCTGGGCGAGGGCGGCCGCGTGCAGACCGCCGGCTCCACCGAAGGCGATCAACACCAACTTCTCGGGGTCCTCTCCCCGCTCGAGGGTCATCACGCCGACCGCGCGGCGCATCGCGGCGCGGGCGACCTCGAGGACACCGGCGGCCGCCTTTTCGGGTGTCGTTGCCAGGGATACTGCGAGTTTCTCAAACGCCTGCTCGACCGCCCCGTGATCCAGCTTCAGCGATCCGCCGAGGAAGGCATCTCCGCTGATGTGCCCGAGGAGCACGTGCGCGTCGGTCACCGTCGGTCGATCGGACTTGCCGTAGCACGCGGGTCCCGGATCCGCGCCGGCGCTCTTCGGCCCGACGTGCAGAATGCCGCCCGCGTCCACCGTCGCCAGCGAACCGCCGCCGCAACCGATCGTATGGATGTCCAGCGAAGGCACCGCCAACGGATGTCCCGCGACGTGGACCGGTTCCAGCGAGCGTCGGGGATTGCGCTCGTCCGCACTCAGCGTGGAGTGGAAGGCAACGTCCGTGCTCGTGCCCCCCATGTCGAGGGTGCAGAACGAAGAGAAGCCGGACTCCTGCGCCGCCCGGGCCGCACCGATCACGCCGCCGGCGGGGCCCGAGAACAACACCCGCACCGGTTCGCGCGCCGCCCGTTCCGCGGTCAAGGTTCCGCCGGTCGACTGCAACATCGAGAGCTTCGCCGCCCCGAGCTGTCCTCGCATGGAAGCGATGTAGCGTCGCATGCGGGGTTCCAGCGCCGCATTGACCACCGCCGTCGAAAAGCGCTCGAATTCCCGGTGCTCCGGAACGAGCTCGGCCGAGGTGGTCACCGGCAACTTCAACTTGGAAAGTGCCTCGGCCACGCGTTTTTCGTGCCGGTCGTCCGCCCACGAATGCAAGAGGCACACGGCCACGCTCTCCGCGCGGCTCTTCTTCACGCGCTCCGCGAGCGCGCGCAGCTCTTTGACCTTCGGCTCGCGCACGGTTTCAAAGCCGTCGCCCTTTTCCGCCGGCCAGACGCGGGCCGGCACCTCGAAGCGCAGCGCCCGCGGCACGAGCGCCGGGGCTTTTTCCGGATGCAGCGCGTAGATCACCGGCCGGTCCTGCCGTCCGATCTCGATCAGGTCCCGAAACCCCTCGTTGACGACCAGAGCGACCCGCGCCGTGCGGCCGGTCAGGAGGGCGTTCAGCGCCACCGTCGTTCCGTGCACGAGCGCCACTTTCGCGCCCTCGTCGATCCCGAGGCACTTCAGCCCCGCCCGGATCGCGCCCAGGGGATCCCGAGGGCGCGAGGGCACCTTGGCGACACGGAGCTCCCCCTCCTCGACCAGCACGAGGTCGGTAAACGTCCCCCCCGTATCGACTCCGATCACTCGCTTCAAGGCCCGCGAAGAATAAGGCCCTTTCCACACCTCCGCGAGCTAGATTGCCCACACACGAGCATGCTCTCCTCTCTCTCCGTCCTCCTCGCCTACCTTCTGGGCTCGGTCCCCTTCGGGCTGCTCCTGGGCTTCCTGGTCGCCCGGGAGGACATCCGCAAGGTCGGCAGCGGCAACATCGGGGCCACGAACGTCGGCCGCGCCCTCGGTCGTCCCTGGGCCCTGGTCGCCTTCATGTGCGACTTCGGCAAGGGCTGGGTCTCCAGCTTCTATCTGGCCCCGCTCCTCGTGGGCGAGGCCGACGTGGCCGTTTTCCGGGTCCTTTGCGGCGCCGCCGCCGTCCTGGGCCATTGCTGGCCGGTCTATCTGCGTTTCAGGGGCGGCAAGGGGGTCGCCGCGGGTTGCGGCGCACTCGTGGGGCTCGACCCCGTGCTGTTTCTCTATGGCGGGCTCGTCTGGCTGGTCGTTCTCGCCCTCACCCGCTTCGTCGGCCTCTCCTCGATCCTGATGGGGCTTTCCTTCCCCGTTATTGCCTGGTTTCGCCTTCCGCCGCTGGATAAGGAGCCCGGGAGCGCCCACGGGGTGGAGGTCGTCTTCGGAGCTCTCGCTTTCTCGGTTTTGGTAATCGTCCGCCATCGTGCGAACATACGCCGGATGCTCGAGGGTAGCGAACCGAAGGCCGGCCGATCCGGAGGGGAGGGACCCGCACCATCGGGTCCAGGAACATGACGGAGAAGCGGGTTTGTGTCATCGGTGACGGAGGCTGGGGGACCACCCTCGCGCTGCTCTTGCATCGGCGTGGGGTGAAGACCACCCTGTGGAGTGCCTTTCCCGAGCAGGTCGACGAGCTGCGTCGGCTGGGGGAGAACCGGCGCTATCTACCCGGTATCCCGCTCCCCGAAGGGCTCGGTGTCACGGCCGATCCCTTCGAAGCGGCGCGCGGGGTGGACCTGGCCATCAGCGTCGTGCCGACGCAGTTTCTGCGAGGTGTGGCCGAGAGGTTCGAGGATGCGCTGGCCGGAGACGTGCCGCTTGCGACCGCGACCAAGGGCATCGAGATCGAGACCTTCCGCACGCCCTCCGAGATCCTGCAGGAGGTCCTGGGGGAAAGGCGCATGGCCGTCATCTCGGGCCCGAGCCACGCCGAAGAGGTCGCGGCCGGTTTGCCGGCCTCGGTGGTCGTCGCCAGCAAGGACGCCGACTTCGCCGGCGAAGTGCAGAGCGTGATCTCGAGCGACACCTTCCGCGTGTACACGCACTCCGATCCGAAGGGCGCCGAGTTGGCCGGCGCGTTGAAGAACGTCATCGCACTGGCGGCCGGAATCTCCGATGGCCTGGCCCTGGGCGACAACGCCAAGGCGGCCCTGATCACGCGCGGCATCGTCGAGATGGCGCGCTTCGGCCAGGCCCACGAAGCCTCGCCCCGAACCTTCTTCGGTCTGGCGGGTATCGGCGACCTGATGACGACCTGCTATTCGAGCCACTCCCGCAACCGTCGCGTCGGCGAAGAGGTCGGACGCGGGAAGAGGCTCGCGGATGTCCTCGAAGAGATGCAGATGGTGGCGGAGGGGGTGTGGACGACCAAGGCTCTGTTTGGACCCGAAGCCGATGCGCGCGGGATTCCGATGCCGATCGCCGAACAGGTGCACGCCGTGCTCTTCGATGGCAAGGACCCGCGCGAGGCCGTCACGGTGTTGATGGGCCGCGAACCCTCCGGGGAGATGGAGGGTCTTCTCGGCGGAGGCGTATGAATCCGGCTACCGGCTTCACGGCTTTCTTTCTCCTGACCCTGATGCTACTGGCGGCCGTCGCGGCCACCGGGTTGCGTGCGAGGCGCAGGTGGCATCTCACCTTTGTCGCGCTGTCGTTCGGGTCGCTCGGTGTCGCGATCTACTACGCCAAGCAACTGGGCCAGGTGTACGACCTCGAGAGCGCGGGCAGGATCACAGCGGTGCACCTGACCCTGGCGAAGGTGGCCACGTTCAGTTTTCTGCTGCCCGTTTTGAGCGGGATCGCGACCGTGCGCAACCGCGCGAACATCGTGTGGCACAGACGCCTGGCCTGGAGCGTCCTGTCCATGACCGTGCTGAGCGCGCTGACGGGAGTTTGGATGATCCTGGCGGCGAAGCCGTTCTAGAAGAGCTCCGCGGCCAGCGTTGGGACCAGGAGCAGACTGGCGTTGGCAAATAGCGGGACCAGGGCGAAGGCGATCCAGGATCTGCGGGCGCGCAGGGTGGCGAGGGCCAGGAGCAGGCCCGGAATGGCAAACAGCGTGGAGATCGCGTTCGGGGCGGTCAGGCCGGGCTCCAGGGAGGGTGCAAAGCGGTGCAGGAACAGCATCACCCACCACGTGCCCCAGCCGAGGCTGGCCAGCGTCATCGAGATCATCCAGCTTCGGTGGCGTCGACGCGCATAAGTCCGCGTGACCCACAGGGGGCGCGCCGGTCGGGGCATGTCGGGGAATATACGGGCATCGGGGCATGAACCACCATGGTCAGCTCTCAAACGGCCTTCCAACATGCGTTTTCCCGCTCCCTATCTTGCCCCGCCGGCCTGAGGCGGGACCGCACGGTGCATGCGTTGAGCGCTTCCAGCTTGAAGAGAGAGGAGGGATGGGAGGCACGTAGGGTGAGTCAGGGCAACGCGGTCCATTCGCTCCTGACGACGGCGGCAGACCGGACACGATTGCCGTCGGTGCTCCGCACGCCGACGGACGCGCCTCTTGGCACCGGCTTCACAACTCGGGCGACCGCCCCGACTTCGTCGTGCAATCCACGTGCGCGGGGGTCTTCTTGTACTTCGTGAACGGCGAGGGGTGGGCTGCGGGGCTCGATCACCTGTTCGATGACCGTCTCGATCCGGGAAACGGTCGGGATCGATGAAATCCACCCCGGCCCGCTGCCCGAGATTGACCTGCCCCCAGAACAGCCCTATAAACGCCGCTCTCCGGTCGGGGCGTAGCGCAGCCTGGTAGCGCGCTGCAATGGGGTTGCAGAGGTCGGAGGTTCAATTCCTCTCGCCCCGACCATCTTCGGGCGACTTGCGCGTCGGTGGTTTGGGAAGGCCGGCGGATTCTGCTCTGGCCCCGCATCTGCTCCACGCCTACAAGAAGAAGCCGGCCGAGAAGGTTCGCGATAGAGCCCCTGAGAAGCGCTGGATCGCGCGCTGCAGCGGGCCCGGGCGCAGGCCCTTGCGTCTCACGCCGGCTCAGGAAGTCGACCGGGATCGGGGACTACATGAGCCTCGAGGGCGAGCTCAACCCTGCCGGCGAGGAGGGGAACGGGAGTTGAGGCCCGGTCGCCGCGGCGACGATCGCGGGGGTCCAGGGTCACTTCTCGAGCTGATAGCGGCGGATCTTCTTCCACAGCGTGACCCGGCTCACACCCAGGGATTGTGCGGTTCGGGTCCGGTTCCAGACGTTCGACTCGAGGGCTTCCAGGATCCTCGTCCGTTCAGCCTCCTGGTTGGGGGTGAAGAAGCGATTTTCCCGGGCATCGGGGAAAATCTTGGAGCCGCGGCGAACCTCTTCGGGGAGGTCGAGGAGTCCCACGTGATCGCCCAGCTGGACGACCATCGCGTGTTCGAGCGCGTTGCGCAGCTCGCGTACGTTGCCGGGCCAGGGGTAACGGACGAGTGTCTCGAGGGCATCGCGCGCGATACCGCGCGCCTTCTTGCCCCAGGCCTGCGCGATCTCTCCGACGAAATGTTGCGCCAGGAGGGGGATGTCGCTGGTCCGTTCGCGGAGTGCGGGCATGCGGACATCGAAGACACGAATGCGATAGTAGAAATCCTCGCGCACCAGACCGTCTGCGATGCGCTCCATCAGGTTGCAGTTCGTGGCCGTGACGACCCGGACATCGACCGGGATGGCGCGTTCCTCACCGACACGCCGGATCTCCCGTTCCTGGAGCACGCGCAGGAGCTTCAGCTGCAGGAGCGGGCTGATGTCGCCGATCTCATCGAGAAGAAGGGTGCCTCCATTCGCCGTTTCGAAGACACCGGAACGGTCGCGCGTGGCCCCGGTGAAAGAGCCCTTGACGTGGCCGAAGAGCTCGCTTTCCAGGAGTGTTTCGGGGATGGCGGAACAATTGATGGCGATGAAGGGGGAGTCCCTCCGATCGCTCAGGGAGTGAATCGCTCGCGCCGCCAGCTCTTTGCCCGTGCCCGATTCTCCGGTGATGAGCGTCGTCACGTCGCTGTCCGCTGCCAGCCGAATGCGGCGAAAGATCTCTTCCATCGCGGGGCTGGTACCCACGAGTCCACCCAGCCCTTCCGCCGACAAAGTCCGAGGTTGAACGGCCTTGGCCTGCAGGATCGCGGTGATGTCCGTAAAGCATCCGATGGCGCCGTACACCTCGCCCGACCCGTTGCGTAGGAGCTTGACGCTACCCATGAGGTGGAGTTCCCGGGACTTCTTCGAATACGCGCGACACTCCAGGTTCTCCATTCCGGTGGTTTCGGGAGAGGAGGAATCGAGGAGCTGGGAGAGCCCGCTGAAGCCCTTGCATTCGACGCCCTCGAACATGTGGCAGGTCTGCCCCTTCACATCTCGAAGTGAGTAGCCCGTGATTCTCTCGGCCGCTTTGCTCCAACCGACGAAGCGCGCCTGGCGATCGACCGTGAACACCCCCTGGCCGAGGCTGTCTCCCAGGACGGACAGCACTACCGGGCTCTTCTCGAAATCGAGTTCCAGCTTGGAGTTCGGTGCGTCGGACAGAGGAGGCGTCATGGTCCCATTCTCACGGAAGACCTTACACTAACGGTACTCCCGGTGCCTCAGCTCACTGCGCTTCAGTTGGCCGGCTCCGGGTTGCGCCCTCCCACGGGGGGTCCTGCAGGCGTTCGGAGACTCTTCGAAGCTGTAGATCGGCTCCGCCTGGCGGCGTGTCGGAAGAAGGTCGACCCCCATCTGACCGCCGGGAGAATCACCGATGAGAACGCGCGAACATGACCGTGCTTCGCAGCCACGATCGAATTTCGGTCAAATTCTTGCTGGTCGGGCCCGGAAGGAAACGGTATCCGTTCAGACCCGGCTGTCCTTCTGTGGCGCCGCCGGGCTTTCCCCCGTATCCCATTCGTTCCAGACCATGACCGCTCGTCGCCTGCTGCGCGTCCTGCTGAGCGCACTCTGCCTACTCGGTTCGGCGGCGTCCCACCCGGCCCAGGGGCTTGCGGAAGGCGAATCTCCGCTGCGCCGGGAGTACTTCGAGCGGCTGGCATCCATCGAGATTGGGGACGCGGCAGCGCTCTACGAGCTCGGCTTCGAATTCTATGAACGGGCCGGTGAGGGCGCGGACGGCCTGACCTTGCTCGAGATGGCCAGGGACGCTTTCGAGCGGGCGGCGGCAGCGGACCCCGATCATCCCTATGCGGAGGAGCTGGCCAAGACCGCAGAGAACGAACGCAGTGCTCTCGATAAACGGATCAACCCCGATCTCTGGAAGATGCTGTTCTCCGTCGTAGGCGGGCTCGGGATCTTTCTGATCGGCATGCGCAACATGTCGGACGGGATCCAGGCCGTAGCCGGGAACCGTATGCGGCAGATGATCGGTGCCATCACGGACAACCGCTTCCTGGCGATCGGTGTCGGAACCGGAGTCACGTGTTTGGTTCAATCGAGCTCGATCACGACGGTGATCGTCGTGGGGTTGGTGAACAGCAGCTTGATGCAGCTGCACCAGGCGATCGGCGTGATCATGGGTGCGAACATCGGAACCACGATCACTGCCTGGATCCTCGTGCTGAAGATCGGGGAGTACGGGCTCCCGATCCTGGGCATGAGCGTCTTCGTCCATCTCTTCTCGAAGAGGGATCGGCTGCGTTACCTCGCTCTGGGTGCCATGGGGCTCGGGATGATCTTCTTTGGCCTGGAGTTGATGAAAAACGGCTTCGCGCCGATGCGGGACGTCCCGATGTTCCAGGAAGCCTTCGCCTGGTTCGTGGCCGACAGCTATATAGGCACGCTCAAGTGCGCCGCCGTCGGGTGCTTGCTGACCTTCATGGTCCAGAGCTCATCGGCGACCCTCGGGATCACGATCGGCCTGGCAGCCACCGGAGCGATCCCCTTCCAGACGGCTGCTGCGCTCGTCCTGGGAGAGAACATCGGGACGACGATCACGGCCTGGTTGGCTTCGATCGGGACGACGACGACCGCCAAGCGTGCGGCCTATGCGCACGTGGCCTTCAATCTCATCGGAGTGCTGTGGATCACGATCGTGTTCTTGTTCTACATGAAGCTCATCAACCGCTTCGTCGGATGGGAGTTCGGCGCGGGCCCCGTCGGACTGGAAACAGATCACCCCAACTACACTACGATCATCACCTTTGGAATCGCGGCGGTTCACACCGGATTCAACGCCACCAATACGCTGCTCTTCGTGCCGTTCGTGCGCTCCTTTGCGCGCCTGCTCGAAAAGGTGATCCCCGATACTGGGGTCAAGGAGGTTTCGCACCTCTCGGCGCTCGACATCCGCCTGGTCGAGTCTCCGATCCTCGCGATCGAGAACAGCCGCGGCGAGATCGGGAAGATGGCCTCAGGCGTTCGTAAGATGCTCGACTGGGTGTGCGAGCTAGTCGACAGCGAAGTTCCCGACGAGGAACTCGTCAAGAAGGTCTTTCACCGCGAGGCCATCATGGACAGCGTCCAGCAGGAAGTGATTCACTTCCTGACCGAGATCCTGGCGGCCGAGACGCCCCACAGTGTGGCCATCGAGGCGCGCCAGCAATTGCGCATCGCGGACGAGTTCGAGTCCATCAGCGACTACGCCAGCGCGATCGTGAAGGCCCGTCTGCGCATCGGTGAGAAGGGTCTGCGATTGGAGGACACCGAGCGGGAACGGCTAATGGCTCTACACGAGCGGGTTTCCCGCTACGTCGACCTCGTCACGGCGAGCTTCCTTCACCCGCAGACCAGGAACTTCTCGCGGGCGCTCTCGGAGAGCGACGCCATCAAGCACACCGCCAAGGAGATGCGTAACGCCCATCTCGAATCCCTTTCGAGGGAGCGCATCGATCCGGTCCTGAGCATGTCCTTTTCGACGATGCTGAATGGCTACATGAAGGTTCGAGCCCACGCCAAGAACATCGCGGAGAGCCTCGAGACAACCTGACAGGCGGCCCGTGGCACGGGTGAAACTTGGTTCCGCAAGCAGACCGAGCTTCAAGACCTTGAACCGGTTCCGGTGGGGGAGGTGGGTCCGGGGCAGTCGCTCGTGATCCTCTCGATGCGGGTCGTTGGCTGGTGCGGAAGGGTTGGTTTTGGAGTTAGGCTTGACGGGTGGAGTCGTGGCCAGGGCCCGGTGCGGCGGACAGAGGACGGCTAGACGTTCCAGGCCGACTTCACCTCGAGGGGCGGTTTCCCTTCGCCTCCGGGTAAGTCCTGTCTCTGCGCTGCAGCGGTGCCCAGGGGCTTCGGGTGGAACTGGAGGGCTTCGCCGAGTTCGCCACGTATGCAAGGGGATAGGACGCGGGTTTCGGCCGCAGGAACTTCTTGTTCGAGGCGTCCCGCAGGCCGCAGGCGAAAATCTCCACCTCGCCCTGTCGCACTGCGAAATGGTGGCCAAGAGGGCTGGGACCGACAACTTACTGTGCTCCTACAGGTTGCGTTCCTGAGAGGCCCCTTTCTTGGACGTGAAGATGGCATGGAGTCCCAGTCCGCTGGCAACGGTGAGGCAGGTTGCTGCCAGTTGCCAGGGCCGGTTGACCGCGGCGAGTGTCGCCAGCGTCAACGTGGCTGTGACATAAGTCGCCGGTGCAGCCATTTCCAACAGGCTCTTCTTGCGATCGACATCGCGTCTTTGCAGGACGAAGAGGCATGCGACGGTCGCCGCTGCACTGAGGGAAAGCGTGAAGGCCAGGTAGGAGAGCAGTTGTTCGAGCGTCGCCATCCAGACGACGGCGGCAGCCAGAAGTGTCTGCAGCACGATCGATTTTGTCGGCGGAGTGTCGGTACCACGGTCGGCGAGCCATGGCGGAAACACTCCGTCCCGCGCCATCTGTGCGTAGACCCGCGGGCCGGCGACGATCATCGATGAGATGGACGTCAAGAGTGCGATGGAAATGGCGATGCGAACAGCTTTCGCAAGCCCTTCACCGCCCAGAGCTAGCGCCGCGATAGCCGCGATATCCTCGCGTCCCACCACCTCGTCGGGGCGCGGTGCATAGAGGAATATGGTGTTGAGGGCCAGGTAGAGGAGCGTGACGGAGATCGTTCCGAGCATGAGCGACTTCGGAACGGTGCGTCGTGCATCACGCACTTCACCCGACACATAGACGGAGGCGTTGAATCCGCTGTAGCTGAGCGAGATCCAGACGAGCGATCCCGCGAAAGCGAAAATCGAGAACGGGCGTCCTTGGTTTTCTACGTGAAGGCCGCTCCAGCCGTCGCTCGGCAGGATCATGAAGGCGTAGGTGACAAACGCGACCAGTAGCGAGAGCTTGGTCAGCACGATCAGGTTTTGAATGCGCAAACCGAAGCGCACGGCCATGGCGTGCAGGCCGGCGAACAGGAAGATCGTGGAGATGGCGAGCGCCCCCTGGGGAAGCCACGGGGGGTGCGCGTCGGCCGGCAGGGCGTAGACTTCGAAGGCCGTGGCGGCGAAGGCGATCGCTCCGGTAAAACCTGCCAGGAGCGAAACCCAGCCGGCTACGAAGCCCACGGCCGGATGGATGACTCGGCTGAGGAAGACGTACTCGCCGCCGGACTCCTGGAAGCGAGCGGCGAGGCGTCCGTAGCTCATCGCCCCTGTCAAGGCGATCCCTCCGCCGACCAGCCACGCACAGAGAACCCAGCGACGGTCTCCGAGGTCAGCCAGTGCAAAACCGCTGGTCGTAAAGACGCCGGCTCCGATCATGTTCGCGACGACGAGCGCCGTTGTCGAAGGCAGACCGAAGGGCCGCTGGCGCACGGAGTCAGGCTGGGAATTCACGAGGGGCGGAGACAGCGACCGTTCCGTGGTAGGTGAGCCCGCCCAAAGCGGCCTCGCGCACGAACGCATTCAGCTTCCCGCGAGTGCGCGCGAGGCCCACCCCGAGATCGGCGTGCTTGTTTCTGATGTGGTGCGATCACTTCAGTTGTGGTTGTCTACAGTCGGTGGAACGATGTCCGCCGCGGCCTGAAGCTTCAGGGCTTGTGGATGCTTTCGGTAGTGCACTCGGATGGCGGCGGCAAACCCCTCTTTGGCTTCGATCGTCACGGGAGAGGGAGAAGAATCGGGCAGAATCTCGACGATCCTTCGCAGAAGTTCGTCCTGGGGGGGATCCATTCGGGGCTCCCATGCAGCCAGGAGTTCGCGATCGACGTGGGCAGGCAGGGAGCCGAGGATGCCGATGTCGTTTTGATCGTGCACAAGCAGCCCGGCGCTGGTTCCGCGATCGAGGGTCAGAACCTGAAAGAGATAGAGCGTGTGGTAGCTCAGCTGGGCCGAGCGTTCGGCGTCCGATGCCGCACGATCCAGTGCATCGTTCAAGAGTCCCACATATGCATCGATGGCCGCTTCGCCCACGCTCCTGGCGAGCCTGGCGTCGGCCATCGGGTCCTCGGTCGAGTAACTCTCGAGGTAGAAGTGGGTGACTCCTCGTGGACGAGCGAGGGCAGGTATGAAGAAGTAGCGATCGCCCTGTTGTTGCGCGTAGTCGTATTGCTCGGGTGCTGCGTGCCGTAGCCTGGCTGCGAAGGCCTTGGTGGCCGCCGGATCCTCGATCGACGGGTTCAGATCGGCCATCATTCGCCAGTACCCCTCTCCATTGCGCATTTCCGTCCAGCTGATGTGGATGTGTACCGAGGAGGCGTGTGGGTTTTCGGGATGGATGATCGCGGAGAGGGCCGTCGCCGATCCCAGCTTCTTCCCCGGGTCGTCGTCGTAGTGCACCTGCGAAACGTTGACCGAGGCCCGCCCGAAGATCTGCGTGCCATCGATTTCAAAGCGCCTGCCGCCCCCGTGACGTCCATCGTCGCGTAACCAGTCCACCGGTTCGAAAGCCTGTGGGGCTCCTCGATTCCGCCCCAGCTCTTCGAGCTTCGCGACGAATCGCCCTTGGAGTGTCTCTACGAGCTTCAGGGCTTTCCGCGCGGGAGAAGACCGGGCTTTGGTTCGCGCCATCAGCAAGACGATAGCTACGACCCAGCTCGCGGCCCTAATGGAGAAGCACTTATTTCCGCGGCGGTATTGGGGTTTTCCTAGGAGCCGACGATCAAGTCCAGTGCGTTGGTCAGCTGTACCGCCGGGTCACCGAAGATGATCCCCTGCAGGTAGCCCATTCTCCCACACAGGCTCAGGTTAGGGGGGAGGGCAGAGATGAAGGAAATCACGTTTCCGCCATGGGCCTTGCCCAATGTGAAGATTCGCTGTCCACTGACCAGGAGTTGGCCGAGACTCGTATTGAGTCCATCCGACGGTCCGGTATGGAGGAAAATGGCGGCAATGCTCGGAGCGTGCCCGCTGCAGTCGAGGCTGACTTCGAAGAGCTTCCCGATGCGCGGCGGACGAATGTTCACGAGCGCGACCGGATTGGTCCCGGAACCGTTGCGCATGACTGCGCTTGCCGGGGGGCAGGGCGAGAGGACGCTGTCGATCTGGGTCGCTCCTGCGACGTTGACGTCGGTTCGGATGTCGAGCCCCGTCAGCGTGGTAAACCGCAGGTCGTAGACGCCCACGGGTACGACTACCGAATAGGTTCCGTTCACGTCGGTTCCATCGCCGCACAGAGCTACCTTGAGGCCTGTTGTTGAATCGTTGACGTCGAGATCGACCCCTTGAACCGGCGCACCCAGTCCGTTGAACACGGTTCCGAAAAGTGCTACGCCGTCCAACAGTGTGAACGTGCCGACGTCCACATCCGCGCTGACGCTAACGTCCAGGATCTCCAGACCGACGAGCGCGTTTGCCGTCTGGGGACAGAAATCGATGTCCCAGGTGCTGGCGGCGACGATGATTGAGAAGTTCCCTGACGCATCGGTGTTGTCCGCCAGGGTGAGGGCTACTATTCCGGTCACGCTATCGGTGAAGTCGAGATCGGCGCCGGTTACGGGAGTTCCCAGCGTAGTCAGGACCCTGCCGCTGACGAAATAGCCTGGCTCGAGGACCGTGTCCCCCAGATTGGTATCGGCGCTCAGCAGGAGGTTAACTGCGATGGGTGCCAACGTGGGACCAGCGACTGTGCGCGGATCGAAACGAAGCTCGATGTTCGCAGGCACCAGAATGCTGAAGAGCCCGAAAATGTCCGTGCGGTCACCCGTCGCGTCGATGTCCATTCCGGTCGTGTTATCGATGACATCCAGGTCCAGGTTGAAGACGGGAAAGCCGTTCTGATCCAGCACGCGCCCACTGAGGACATGTCCCTGTTCGAGCGTGACGGTTCCTAGATCCACCGTGCCGACGATCAACAAGTTGTTCACCAGATGTGGGAGGATCGTCGAACCCGGAGGTCCCTGGAGTGTGATCAAGTAGAGCCCGGCCGGGATCGTGACGCTGAAGAAGCCGTTGGCGTCCGTACTGTCGCCGGTCAAGACAACTTCCCTGTCGAGTCCGATGTCGAAGGCGTCGACGTCGCCGTTGACGATGCCGATGCCGAGGTCATCGACCAGGCGTCCCGTGAGCGTATCGGCCTGAACCACGGAGCCGCAGACCAGAAGGGAGACGAAAAGGAGAGGCAAGATGGATTTCATGGGGGGCAACCCTGCTTGAGGTTCCTTGTCCCCGGACTACACCGCAAGAAACGTGCCGTCCGCTACACCTGCCCTGCCAAGGTCTCCCATCCCATCCGGAACCACGGTGTGATGTCCCTCCGCCGCGCGAGATCCTTCTCCAGAGCTCTCGGGGCCACGAATTGCCAGTTCATGACCTCATCAGAATCTGGACAAATCGTCTCAGACCCTACACGTCCCAGGAAGACCGAGCACAGCTCGCATTCGGATCCGGCATCACCGAAGTTGGCGCGGTAGCCGAACCTGAAGGAGTATTCGAGGGGTACCGAAAGACCCAGCTCCTCACCCATTCTACGCACTGCAGCCACCTCGGTCGCTTCCCCTCGAACCGGGTGGCCGCAGCACGAGTTGGACCACCACTGCGGCCACAGGCGCTTCTTCAGACTGCGCTGTTGAATCAAGAGCCGTCCCTCATCGTCGAAGAGATAGATCGAAAAGGCGCGATGGCGGATCCCTTCTCCGTCGTGGCAGCGTCCGCGGCGTTCATGGCCGATGATCAGGTCGTGCTCATCGACGAGGATGAGCCACGGATCACTTGCATCGTCGGGGAGTTGAACGCTGGCCACGGCTCTCTCTTTTCCCGCTGACTGCGGCGAAAGGGGTGAGGACTTCCTCTTCCATTGTAGGGCCGGCGAGCCGGGAGAGGGGGTCACTCGCTCGGGCGATCCGTTTGCCTTCCGCCCCTCGCCGATCGAGAAAATGGGACGGGACCGGCCACGGTGGCTGGCCCGGGGAGGATAATGGTCCGCGACACGCTCGAGTGTTCCCAGCCGCCCATGTCCGTACCGTCGAATTCCCAGAGGGGAAGCGAGCCCACACCCCGGTCCGTAGCCCGCCCCAACGGCGGGCTTGGGGAACTCTTTCATCTGCTCGGACACACCAAGAAGTGGTGGCCTACGCCGTTCATCTATGAGCCGTTCTAGCCTGCACGTCTCCGTACGGGTGCGGATCCTGCTGCTGCTTGTCGTCACGCTCCTGTGCCTGGGCGGTGTCGAAGTGGCGGCCAGGATCGGGCTGCCGCGGGAACCGAACGTTCGGCTCAAGCAGTTCGTCGAGGTCGTGGAGAACAAGCACGAGGTCTCGTTCGAAGAGGTCTTCCAGTGGGATCCCGAGTGCTCTTGGCGCCTCGCTCCCGATCTGGTCCTGCCGGACGACTCCTGGCCGCTCTTCGGACGTATCGCGCACGCCCGCGGTCTGCGAGAGGAGCACGACATCCCGTTGAGAAAGCCCGAGGGGGAGACGCGGGTTCTCTCTGTCGGCGATTCCTGGACCTTCGGATACCTCGTCGCCCACGACGAAGCGATTCCACATCTCGTCGAGGAGGAGCTGCGCAAGCGACGGTCCGGTAACCGCATCGAGTGTCTGAACGCCGGCGTTCCCGGCTACAGCCTGTTCCAGGGTTGGCGTTTTCTCGAGAACGAGGGTTTCGACTACGAGCCCGACCTGATCGTTCTCAACTTTGGCTGGAACTCCCAAACGCCGTGGGACGGTCTCGGAGATGAAGCTCACCTGAGGGAATACAGGGCCGGCCGTCCACCGAGCGCCCTGCGCTGGAGCGTTCCCCGAAAATGAGCAAGCTCAGGCGCGAACTCACGTTGTCGGGCTTGACGTTGATCGCGATCGGATCGTGCATCGGGTCGGGCATCTTCTTGACCCCTTCGCAGGTGGCGCAACACCTGGGTTCGCCGGTGCTGATCCTGGGGGTCTGGGCGCTTGGAGGTTGCGTCGCTCTTACCGGTGCGCTGACCTTTGCCGAGCTCGGCGCGATGTTTCCCAGGGCCGGTGGGGTCTACGTCTACCTCAGGGAGGGATACGGAGACCTCGCCGCTTTCTGGTACGGCTGGGCCTACTTTGTCGTGGTCAACTCGGGTGCCCTGGCGGCCCTGACCCTGGCCTGCGCCTACTACGTGGGCTTTCTCGTGCCTTTGAGTGGGGACGGACAACTCGCGGTTGCCTGCGGCGCGGTCGTGGTCGTGACGACGATCAATGTGTTGCGTGTGAAGCTGGTCCAGCTTTTCGCCGGGCTCTTCACGGGCCTGAAGCTGGCGGGGATCGCAGCCATCGTAGGCGTGGGGCTATGGATGGGCAGTGGGGGGCTTGGAACACCGGCAGCGCCTGCCGTCGATGGGTCGCGCGACACCTTGAGCGCCCTTGGATTGGCTCTGGTGGGTGTCTTCTTCTCCTACGGTGGCTGGCACCATGCGAGCTATCTCTCGGGAGAGGCGCGCGACTCATCTCGCACCATTCCACGTGCGATGATCCTCGGAGCGCTGATCGTCACGTTGACCTACCTGGCGATCAACATCGCTTTCATGCGGCTCCTGGGCGTGGAGAAGATGGCCGCTTCACAAAAAGTCGCCGCGGACGCGATCTCAACCGTGATGCCCTCGGGAGCTTCGGCCATCGCCGTGATTATCGTCATCTCGACCTTCGGTACGGCCTTGATCTATACGCTCTCCGCTCCGCGCATCTACTTCGCGATGGCCGAAGACGGGCTCTTCTTTCGAGTTCTAGCTCGTGTCCATCCGACGTTTCACACGCCCGTGGCGGCCGTTCTCTTTCAATCGGCCTGGGCCATCGTACTGATCCTGGCCTGGGGGACGTTCGAAGAGGTCATCACCTACGTGACCTTCACCGATTGGATCTTCTTTACCCTGGCTGCGAGTCTCGTCTTCGTTTTTCGAGTGCGGCGTCCGGATGCCGAACGCTCCTACCGGACCTTGGGTTACCCCGTGACACCGCTGATCTTCATCTGCGTTTCGGTGTTCTTCATCGTGAACACGCTCATCGAACGCCCCGTACAGGCGGTCTGGGCTCTCGGCCTGCTTGGATCGGGGCTGCCCTTCTATCTCTACTTCAAGCGGGCCGCGCGATCGTCGGGCTAGAGCGGGCGCACGAACAGGTTGGCCAGTTCCAGGGGGCCCCCTGGAGCGATGACCCAGGGCCCCTGGGAGGGGGCGTTCCCTACGCTCCTGTGCAAGAGGACGGGATAGCCATTGAGGGAGAGGCTCATTCGATCGCCGATCAGCGTGCCCTCGAAGCGGTTCCAGCCCTCTTCGAAATGTCCCTCGTATTGCGGATCGCTCGGATCGAGGGAGATGGTCACCGCCGGTGAGCCACGGAGCAGGATCTGGCCCGGCACTGCGTCCGGCGGGATACGGACGTCAAAGAGAAACCCGAAATCCTCGAAGGAGGAGCTGGTCGTCAGGGACCGGTCGGTATGGGAGCCCGCGCCGGTGTGCGCCAGGATCCAGTCCCGGACCTGCCATGTTTCTCCGGGTGCGCCGGCACTCCGCCAACCACTGAGATCGACCCCGCTATACAGATTGCGGTAGCCACGGTCGGCGCTGGCGATTTCTTCACGTGGGATCGGCGTCGGGGGCAGTTGCTGAATACGCAGATTGCGATAGTCGACGATACCGCCCTCCGACTCCAGACAGATGTAGCCCTTGCGGGGCGAGCAGTCGTAGCCGCGCGTGACGAGCTTGCCATTCACAGCTAGAGAGATCGTGCCTTCGAAGCAGGTGATGCGGTAGTGGTTCCATTCGGGGCTGGGCTTCGAATGCCTCTCCGTTGGAAAGGCCCGGCTACCGCCGTGTCCGTTGATCGGCGTCATGCGAGCGCCGTGAATCGGGAAGATGTCGCCGTGGGTCGTGTGACTCTCTGTGTTCCCGTAGGCGTGGTCGAGCACCTGCACCTCGATACTGCGATGAAACGGTTGGCCGCGGGCGGTCAAATCGTCGGCCCAAAGGAAGATGCCGGCGTTGCCGCCGGGCAGCATGTGTCGCCACTCGAGTTCGAGGATGAAGTTCTGATACATCCGCTCGGTGCGCAGCTCGCCCGTCGGCTTGCCCGAGCAATGCAGCATCCCGTCGACCACGCTCCAGGTGGAAGGGGCGGTGTTCACCGCCACCCAACCGGAGAGGTCGCGGCCGTTGAAGAGGTGGCGAAACCCGGCGGCCGAAGTTTCGTCCGCGCCCGTCCGACAGGCACTGAGAAGGAGCAGGGTCGTGAGGAGCGTGGATCTCATGGGAGGGTGAGCGAATCGAATCCGGAGCATAGCTCTTCCCTGCAAACGTTCGGAAAAACCGTCCAGGCGGAACCGGCCTTCGGAGCAGGTCCCGGACGCATGAGACAAGAAAAAGAGCTCCCGTCTCCCGGAAGGGAGACGGGAGCCCGTCGTTCTTGAGCCGGGAAGGCTAGAAGCCGATCGTCAGGTCCTGAGAGTTGGTCAGCTGGATGGGAGGACCGCCCGCAGTGGGGCCGGACATGATGACCTGCGTGTAGGCGGTGAAGCCGCACAAGGCCAGGTTCGTCGGAACGTTTTCCGTTGCGGAGCCCGCCGGTAGGCCGGTGATGGCTTTCGAAAAAATGAACGCGCTACCCGGGTCGGACAGGATCACCTGACCGTTGGCCAGGGGGATCGAGGCCGGTCCGCCGTAGGCAAACATGAGGCCGAAGGAGTAGTCGCCGGTCACGTTGAAGTTGACCACACCGCCCGTGGACGGGGCGTTGGCGCTATAGGTGTTGAGGTTCGCGCCGCCGTTGCGGGTGGCGACCGAGGCGGAGTTCAGACACATGCTCGAACCGATGTCCGGGCCGTCGACGGTGACGGTGACTTCCGTGTTGGTGCCGGGCTTGAAGAGTCCGATGGTCGCGGTGACCTGAATCGGGGGCGCGTTCGCTTCGAAGCGATAGTTGTAGAGCGTTCCCCAGCGCAGGGCGTTGGCGTTGGCGTTGGTGGCGAAGTCATCGGTTTGCCAGGTGACGTTACCACCTGAATTCGTGCCGGGCCAGTCCGTGAGGTCGTAGGGATCGCCCGAGTGATAGTCGACGTCGTGGAAGCCGATGTTCGAGACCGTCGTGGCTCCAGGAACCGGGACCGAGAACGAGCGCGCGCTCTGGTCGGAGTTCATGTTCTGGATCGCGTACTCGTAGGTCCACGTGGTGGGGCCCGTCTGTTCGGCCTTGTAACCGAGGAAAAAGAAAGTGGCCCTGCCGCTTTCATTGTTGACGCCGTTGCGAATCGTTACGCCGGGATCCTCCGCGCGCCACGCGTAGATGGCCGCTTGCTCGGTAACGGTGTCGCCGCCACCGTCAAGATTGTTGACGCCCACGACGTTGAGCTTACGCCAGGAGGCGTTGTTGCGATCGTTGTTCGCGGCGGCGTCGTCGGCCGTGACGTAGTGGCCTTCGATGAAGTATTCCGCACCCGGATTCTGGGCGGGGTCGATGTCGGAAACGGCCACCTGCAGGCGGCCGCGGATCGGCAAGACTCCCGTGGGCCCGGGCGTGGAGTCGGTATGTTCGCCGCTTGTGGCGTTGACGAAGCGCTTGGAGCGTCCGCTCGCGCCGTCGTTCAGGGACGCCCAGTAGGTGTCGGCGCAACCGAGCCCCAGCGTGTTGCAGCTCGTGCTGCTGCAGGGGCCGCAATCGACTTCGAACTCGTTGACGGCACAAAAACCGTGCTTCAACCAGCTTTGCCCGATGTGCTCGAAACGACCGTCCTTCAGACGGAACATGTTCTGCGAGATCACCGGGTGGCGCGTGTCGCCTCCGGAGTCGAACCAGTCCAATGTGGCGCTGCCGGCGTTGCACGACTGCGTCGCTATGCTGTAGGCAGCGATGCCGGAGCTCTGACCCCAGTATCTGATGTCGTTGGTGTTGCCGCCGTCCACGCCGATGTCATAAACGTAAACATCGGGCGTCTGAACGGGAGTTGCCTGCGTAGAGGCAGCAAGGGCAAAGAGAGAAAAGAAGGAAACAGCGGCAAGATAGAGTTTCCCTGCGTTCGCTTGACGAGCCATCCGATGGTCCTCCTTGGGTATCGGTTCGGGTGCTCAGGGGAGGGGAAAAGGGAGCGCATATCTTAGGTTCTGCAAGCCCATTCGTGGGCCAAATTGCCGTTCTCGTATCGACGAAAGTCCCCCGGGCTTTGTGGGAACTCGAAGAGGCGGGCGCCCGTCGCACCGCCCCGGGGTTTCTCCGGAACGGCCCCGCATTCAGGTGTGGGGCTCGGTTAACGAGCGACGGCCGCCCCCGCCCCGAGGATCCGTGGGGGGCGGAGATGGCCGTCGATTCCGGGTTTCACCGGGTGCTCAGAAGCCCACGGTGAGGTCCTGGCTGTTGTAGAGCTGGAAGGGCGGACCTGCCCCCGTGGGGCCGACCAGGACGGCCTGGGTGTAGGCGGTGGCCCCGCACAAGGCGATGTCGTTGGGAACCGTCGTCGAAGCCTGGCCGATCGGCAGGCCGGTCAGGTTGAGCGAGAACAGCGGCGCGCTGGTCGGATCGAACAGAAGGGCCTGGCCGTTGCCCAGGACGAGGTTGGCCGGGCCGTTGTAGGCGATCACGACGCCTAAGTTGTAGAAGCCGAACACGCCGAAGCTGACGGACAGACCGGGCACCGGAGCCGAGGCCGTGTAGCCTGACGGGTTCGAGCCGCCGTTCCGCGTGGCGACGGAACTCGCCGTGCCGCACATGGCGCCGGGCTCGTCGGGCACCTGGAGGCCGGGTACGGAAAGGGTCGAGTTCGTGCCGGGCTTGAAGAGGCCGATCGTTGCCGTTCCCGTGGTCGGCTGCGCGTTCGCTTCGAACCGGAAGTTGTAGAGCGTGCCCCATCGAATGGCGTTTGCGTTGGGATCCGAGCCGAAGCTGGCCGTGTCCCAGAGAACCGTGTTGCCGGTGTCGATGGGGGTCCAGTCCGTGAGGGCGTAGGGATCGCCGGAGTGGTAATCGACATCGTGGAAGCCGATGTTGCTGATCGTCGTCCCGTTGCCATACGGCACGCGGAAGGAGTTCGCGCTCTGGTCGGAGCTCAGGTTCTGGATCGCGTATTCATAGGCCCACGTGTTACTGCCGATCAGCGTGACCCTGCATCCCACCAGATAGAGCGTGCTCGTCCCGCTCTCGGTGTTCGTGACCTGTATGATGTCGACCAGGGGATCCTGATCCTGCCAGGCGTAGATGCCGGGCTCTTGCCGATGCGTGCTGCCGCCGCCGTTGACGTTGGAGACGGAGACCACGTTGACGCGACGCCACGAGGCGTTGTTGAAGTCGTTGCCGGCGGCTGCGTCGTCGGCCGTGATGTAGTGGCCTTCTATGAAGTACTCCGCACCGTTGTTTTGTGCCGGGTCGATGTCCGCCACGGCGACCTGCAGCCGACCGCGTATGACCGTCGGGCCAGTCGGAGCCGGAGTGCTGTCGGAGTGCACTCCCGTGGTTGCGTTGACGAAGCGCTTGGAACGACCGCCCGCACCGTCGTTCAGCGTGGCCCAGTAGGTGTCTGCACAGCCGATACCCAGTGTGTCACAGCTGGTGCTGCCGCAGGGACTGCATCCGATCTCGAACTCGTTGACGGCGCAAAAACCGTGCTTCAACCAGCTCTGGCCGATGTGCTCGAAACGACCGTCCTTCAGACGGAACATGTTCTGCGAGATCACCGGGTGGCGCGTGTCGCCTCCGGCGTCGAACCAATCCAGCTGGGCGTTGCCGATGTTGCACGACTGCGTCGCGATGTTGTATGCCGCGATACCTCCGGATTGGCCCCAGTAGTGGATGTCGTTGGTGTTGCCGAAATCGACGCCGACATCGAAGACAATCACGTCCGGTGACTGGGCGTTACCGACCGCACCCAGCACGAGTCCGCAGGCCGCGAACCTTAGGAAGCGATGGACGATGGTGATACGAAACATGCGAGTTCTCCTGAGATAGGGGGTGGGCCCGGACCTCGACGGCGCCTCGCGCCGGCGGATCGAATGGCGGACCATGGACCTGATCCTCCTGGCGAGGACTCCCCGAAGTGTAGTGAACCTCTTACATTTTAGGTGGCGGAGGTCACTTCCACGTTTTTTTTTGGGGGCGAGAACCGAGGATTCTCGTTCCGGTCAGGTCCCTTTGGCGAGAGGGGCGCGCGGCGGAGGTGAGAAAAGCACGTCCGTTCCCGTATTTGCCGGTTTTCGGCATCGGATTGCCATTTTTTCCATCCAAAGGCGAACTGGCAGCGACACCTGAACTCCCCGAAACGGTTCAGTGGGGGGGGGGTGACCCTCGGCCTTCCCGGTGCCGGGATCGCGGGGGCCCACGAAAAAGAAGTATCCTGTAACGATTCACAAACCGTCTAGCGACGTCGATCATCTATCCAAGCATGAAAGCCCTCACCTACCTCTCCTTCGCTCTCGCCCTCGGAGCCGTGCTCCTTTCCGTCTTCGACTTTGGGGGATCCCGCAGGCCGACCCGAGCCTCGACCGTCGCCGGTTCAGCCTCCTCCGCGGAGGAGGCGCTTCGGGAAGAGCTTTCCGCCCTCGCCGAGACCTCGGGGGAGATCCTCCAGCGGCTGACGGATCTGGAAGAACGTCAGGTCGCTCTCGAGCTGAATCCGCCGACGACGGCGAGCCTGCGCGAGCCCGTCACGGACGAGATCGCTCCGGCGGACCTCGGGCCGCTCAAGGATCTGGCCGCCGCCCTCGATGCCGTGGACGGCGCCCCCTCCGCGCAGCTGCAATCCCTCGTTCTCGACGTGCTCGCGTCCAAGGAAGCACAGGAACGAGCCGAACGCGACCAGCGCCGACTCGAAGCCACGCAGGACCGGGTCAATGAACGGGTCGACGAGCTGCGTGAAGAGCTCGGTTTGAATTCGCGCCAGGCCAACGATATGGGGCGCGTTCTCCTGGATGAACAGGTCCGCCGTGACGAGTTCTTCGGGAGGATGCGTGAAGGATTCGCCGGCGATCGCGAGTCCATACGCGATGAAATGCGTACGATCCGCGACGAGGGCCGAGTGGAGGTCGAGAAGATCCTCGCACCCGATCAGTACGACCGCTATGTGGAGCTGGAGGACAGCCGCCGGGGATTCGGCGGTTGGTCCGATCGCGGCCGCCAGTCCCGTGGAAACGACGGCGGAGGCGGTGGAGGCCGTGGCAGCCGTGGCGGCCGTGGCGGCCGGGATGTGTAGCTCTCTCTAACTCAGTTGCCCGGTAGCAAGAAACCGAGACCGCTGCCGGACAGGAGCGGGATGGTCGACCCGTCAGGGTGCCACAGGAAATAAGAACTCTGTCCCGCTCCGTCCGTCGACCAGGCCAGGGAGTCTGAGCTGGTGAAATGGACGGTCGGGCCGAGGGTAGGCATGGGGGGCATCACTTCCTCGAGGCCCGTCGACACCTTCACGCGGCAGACTCTTTCATTCCCGAACGCATCGGTTGCGATGCCGCCGAAGTGATCCGGTTGCACCGACCAGCGCGAGTAACCTTCACTTGAGTCGGTGGATATCAGCTGCGGCATTTCACCGGGCAGTAGGCGAAAGAGCTCAAAAATGTCCGTCGCAAAGTCACGCTCCAGGTTCAGCAGAAGGTCATTCCCGATCGCGACGACGAGTGGCCAAGACTTGACCAGATCGACCAGAGGCGTCACGACGGTCGTTCCCAGGTCGATGTGTGAGATCGTTCCCACTCCGCCCGGACCATCGGGCAGGACCAGCGCGCCCGACCCATCCGGGACCTGAACCAGACCCGCGTCCGTGTCCAGGGTGCCAGGCAGCAGGAAGGGTACGACGCCATCTCCGGACGTCATCGAAAGGTTTTCGAAAACCGGCGCGGTCAGGTTGGCAACGCTGACCCGATACATGTCCGCTCGGTCGATTTGAGACGAGTCCTGGCTGTCGGTTTCACCGACGAGCATCACTAGTTCGTCCGGGGAATAAAAAACAATGACGCCGGAATCGTTCAATGTCTCGATGTAATTGGCATCCGCCGTCAGTTGAATCGATGCTGGCGCGGCCGTTGCCACTCCCCCCACGAACGTTTCGGCGGAGAGCGGGTTCTGTATGCGCCATGCGACCATCGAGCCGTCCGATGAGAGAGCCAACGTCGGCCCGATCGACGATTCGGGGAGGAAACCCGCGCCGCTCAGGTTCTGAGGCTCATGGGTGGCTCGGGTTGCCAAACCCAGTTGACCTACCGTGTAAACGAAAGCCTGAGTGGGGCCCAAACCCGCACAGAAGGCTGCAGTACTTCCGTCACCACTGGTGACGATGTCCGGTCCGATCCAATCGGGTTTGTTAGTCCGTCGGCCGTCGACGAGACCTGAGGGGAAAGAGGTGTGGACGGCGACACCTCCTCCGAAGGGAACCCCTTGCGCCTGGGCGCCGTTCGTCCTGGCGAAGCGCAAGAGCCCGGTCGTGGTCGAAGCCAACCCCCAGCCGGACAGCAGAGTGAGTCCGTTCGTTTGAAAATTTCGGGGGGTGACGCCGGTGGTTCTTTCCGCCACGGTCCCCGTTACCACATCGACTTCGAAGAGATCACCACCCGCCTCCGGCCGCGTTGCGATGAGGAGGTGGCGACCGCCGTCTTCGACGGCAAGCTTGGGACAGAAGGGGTTCACTGCACCCATGGTTCCCGTCCCATCGTGCGTGAAGAGTACGGTGGCATCACCGCTGGGATCTACACGGAAAAAACCGAAGACCGAAGTGGGCGCACCCACCCGACGATATCCGTACAGCACCCCGCGGCTGTCAGGCAGGGCCACGCGGTCTACGCTGCTGAGGTCCTCAATCAGCCTGGGCCGCCCGGCCCGCAGCTGATCCCAGGCGGTACGCCCCACGAAGTCGATCGGTAGCAATTCGATGTCCTGGAGCGCGGGCGGGAATACGTCCGGCAGCTGGCCTGTTTCATCGACGATGCGGACATTGCCTGACAAACCGACAGTGCGTTCATAGACACAGATGTCAGCAGTGGCCAGGGGGCCGCCTGCGAAGAGTGAGAGGCAAAGCAGGTAGGTGCATGATCTCATGGGAGAGATCCTCCAGAGGCCGGCCCGGCTACGGAGCCCGTGCGGGAGTTTTGTCTGGGCTTGCCGCAGGGCCCTGCAGGAAGCGCTGCGTTCGAGGTTGGGTTGCCTGTCCCGAGAACATTGTCGAGTCGTGTTTCCCGTACGGAAAAGCCCGTACAGCGTTGAGTGCAGGTGATGTTGAGGGTGGCGATGGCCACGATCACGGAGCCAGAGCCCGAACCGTTGGTGTCGTCGTCGCAAGGCGCTACGGTGGAATCGGTCACGGCATCGCGGATGTAGATGCCGACGTCTGCTGCGGGACTGCCGTCTCTGTGCGTCGAGATTCCGCGGAGCAGGGAGCCCGGCTGTAGCGTAACGAGGCCTCTGTTCGTGCCGATGACGCGCCCCGCGACCGGCTCAGCCGGGGCCTGGCCGGCCAGAAATAGCAGTGCAGACAGAAATGCGAAGTCCTTAATCATGGAAAGAGAAGTGTGCGGTGGAAAGGCGGGGAATAGGCATGGCTTGCGGGAAGGGCTCAAATCCCCTGCCAGGCCGGTCGGCCTTTCCCGACAGGATCCGGAAAGCGGAGAGGATCGACGATTTTCCCAGCAAGTCGCTTGAGGAGCGAACTCGGCGATGGTGCCGCGACTCCGCCTCGAATCCAGGAACTGGATGGTTGGAAGGGGAGGCCACCCCCACGTTCCAGCGGTTGCGACGCTCTCTAAATCACCGGCTGAACCAGCGAATTGGAGAGGCACTCTAGAAAGATGCTTATAGATGCCGGGGCGAGTAGGCGAACCGGGAAAGGGGAAGAGCCGCAGTTGGAGTTCGAGGTACGCCCACAGGCATAGGGGCTATTTTTCCCCGGACTTCCAAGAACGTTCTAGAATCCAGGCTATCGAGTTTGAATTCCGAGAAATTCCTTCTCTTGAGAGTTCCCTAC
>NYUD01000009.1 GCA_002683825.1 Planctomycetota bacterium | reverse complement strand
GCTGCTGCTGGCTCTGTGCAGCAGCTTCTTGTTAAGCTTTGCAATAAAGCCGTCAAAGAGAGCTGCTACACTAACTTACCCACCCTGTTGGGTTCAGCTTCGACTTGCCAAAGAGCATCCCACTTCTCCCCTTCGTCTTGTCTTTTCGAGGGAGCTCGCGCGAGTCGATCGCGATTGATGAAATCAGAGCTTTCCTTTGCGCGCCGGTGCTACGAAAGAGCGTGCTGCCCATCGTCTTTAGGTGGCCGTAGATCAGCAACTGGGGCTAGACGCGCGCGTAGCCAGCGTTGCTGGGGCCCTCAGCACCCCTAGAGCCCAGCCCCGGCCAGCGGGCGCGAGCGCACTGCCAGCAGAGCAGCGCTAGGACCACGAAGGTCGTGGAGGCGTCGCGCTTCATTTTGAACAGACGCGCCATCGCGGCCACGCGCCAAACGGAGGGTTCCCGAACCCAGCGCGCCAGGTCTCGGCGGTTTCCCGCCCCAGTCCACCATCGCGGAGCGGCAGAAGCTTTGACCCGCGAGGTAGCTGCCCATTCCCGCGCGCTGCCCACGTCTTCGTGCGTGCTCGAGATCATGTTCGTGGAGAGCTCACTGGCGGGTGTGCGCTGGGCGCGCAGCTTGGCGGCCCCCGGCAGGCGCTGAGCACGCAGGCCGTGATCTCGCTGACCCCCGGGACCAGCACGGCAAGCGCCACCACGTACACCGTCCAGCAGATCGTCTGCTTCGTGCCGCGCGCCTCGCAGTTGCGCTAGACCATGATGCAGCCGCAGCGCTGCGGCAGCGCCATGGCGCCCAAGCTCGGCTGGAGACGGGCCGGCTATTTGCCGCGCCATCGGCGCTCAGGCACCGTGCGCTGGAGCCGAGGGCCTCGGCGTGCCTTTGGCTCGCCAGGACTGGCCGGATTCGCCGTCTGCGTGCTGGCCAGCAGCGCTGTGCTCGGTGGCGTTGACGCTGCCGTCTGCGGGTATTCGACATGCCTTTGGCTGGAGTCACTCCTCTGGCTGGAGGTCTGCGCCCCTGAGCTGGGCAACCCGATGAATAGCGTTCACCACGCTGTGGATCCGGCAGTTGAGGCGGTGGTGGACACAATGGTTGGACTCGTGTCAACTATCGATGTTGATACCCATGCTCTCCCATCGGTCATTTCCAGGGGCGTCCCGCTCGTCGCAGCCAGCACCATGCTCGCAACCGCCAGATGGCCGAATGTGCTGCGGCTGCGCGGTGGTGGAAGAGCTCGGCGTCAACCCGCAGCAGAGCCACCTGCATCCGCAGCGAAGCGCCCGGCTTCAGCGTCGGGCTCATCCTCTTCAGCCCCCCCGCCGAAACGCCGATCTCGCAGAGGTGCTGCTGGTGACAGCGCGGAGTCCACGGACGTCGATGACCTCGGCTTCCCTGTCCAGCCAACGCCCGTCAACATCTTCACCGCACAGGTTGGGGACAAGGTGCACTTCCCGCGTATACAGACGCACAAGTTCGATGGCGATGCGCCTGCCGAGGTGATCGAAGTTTATGCCCCGCGCACCCAGTGGACGCCGCCGCACATTGTTGTGAAGTCCTCGTCCTACAGAGGCAACATACGGTTGGTTGAGCACCCGACCCTTCCAGTGAGTGACCAGGACAGGCGCAGTGCAGAGAGGGCGGCAGAGAGGGCGGCAGCAGCGGCTGCAGAACGAGCTCCAGCGCAGCCTTCTCCCGACCCTTCGCCGAAGCGCCAGCAGTCCGAGGAGGCGGCGGCTGAGCCTGCACCAGCGACAGCAGCAAAACGCCGAAAGCCTGCGCCCAAGGAACCTCCATCAGAGTACACGTTTGCGATTCCGTTTGGCGAAAACGTCTGGCGCGTACGTGTGACTGCGGGTGAGAATGCGCGTGACGGTGACATGCAGAGTCGGAGCGCCGAGATGCTGAAGGCGATCCTGGTGCCCTTGCATGAGCGGTTGAAGCCAGTGCTGTCCATGCGGTTGCATGCCGACACAAACGCCGTGCGATGGGTCAGTCTGAGCTGGTTCTGGAAGAAGAGCAAGGCGGCCGACTCACCAGGGTTCGAGGCAGTCATGAAGCGGCTGCGCAACAAAGTTGGCCGTGGCAAACTGCGCGACAAACAGTCCGTGATGACAGCATCCCTCGGCCGCAAAGATTTCACAGAGGCAGCGTACCGAGACTGGCAGAAGGTTGTGACCGATGCAGAGAAAGAGCTGGCGGATCTGGCGGGTCGCTTCCACGTTGAGATCGACGACATTTCCGCTGAGCGCCTGCAGCAGCAGCGTAAGCGCAAGTCAGAAAAAGTTGACGCTACGAGAAAGAAACACAAGAGAGCGACGGCCAAGGATGTGAAGCAGAACCAGGCAGACGCACATCTTTGGTGCTTTGTCTATGGGCTCGGCGAGCTCACCTCCTTTGCTGGATACGATCGTCTGCGCAAGGTAGGCTTCTTCGTGAA
Organism: Planctomycetota bacterium; assembly: GCA_002683825.1. Classification (GTDB taxonomy): domain Bacteria; phylum Planctomycetota; class UBA1135; order UBA1135. Next base: position 4,369 of record NYUD01000009.1, on the reverse strand, counting down.
ATCCACGGTCGAGGGCGCGAAGCGGAAAGTGCGCCGCTCCGAGAAGGAAGGCCATACCGCCGTGCCGCTCCCGACCGAGGCAAAGGTCAGGGCGAAGCAGAAGGAGATCATGAAAGAGGTTGGCGTGCCAGAGGGGAGTGACCGCGTCATCGTGCTGCAGAATGCCGCGTCCGAATCGTCCGAGAGGCACAACATCCGCGTCGTCGCAGGCTCCGCGCCGGCCCCTGACGACCACAGTCAGATCGGGGTTGTTCACAATTGCGCGGCGTGGCTGGCGCTGGTCATACGGGTGATGGTCAAAGCCGGGGAGTGCGGTCTCAACTTACACGACACGTCGAACGGCGGCCACCTCGGCGACTTTGATGGCACGCGCATCTGCATGTGGGGTGACGGCACCCCGATCGCATCGCGCCCGGCCTCGTGCATGGGCTGGACGGTCCTCGACCCGAGCTGCAAGCTCTTCTCACGCGGTCGCTCCCGCCCCATCACGTACGCCCTCTGGCGCGGAGGCGAGGAGCTCATGATCCGGCTCCTGGAGCAACTGCGCGGCGAATTAGATAGCGACGGGTACGTGAAGGTCGAGTTCCCAGAGTTTGGCACGTACCTCCGCGTGAAGCTCCCGCTCCGGCTGCTCTCCGCGGACCACAAGGCCTGGTGTGAGCTCCGCGGGACCGTTGGCAGCGGCGGAGACCGGCGCCTGCACTGGCTGCACCCGAGCACGCCCATCCATCTCGCCGACGATGTCTGCACGTACCGGTTCTGCACGAACCTCGAGAAGATGGAGTGGTGGATGCGGCAGCTGCACTTCACAACCAAAGAGCTCGTCAGCAAGATGGGGGACGCAAACAGAATGAAGGTCGGGGAGCTGCAGGCGTGGCTGAAGACTCACAAGATAGACTTCGGAGCGAAGGACCTGAAGCCGGCCCTCGTGCAGCAGGTTGAGGCTTCCCCACAGTGGAAGGGCGGTGTCGAACCGCCACATCAAACGCTCCCGCCGGCCGGCCGGGCAGATCGACGTGCAGCCCGAGATGCAGTGCTCCGTGAAGATCACCAGCAGCGGCGTCGACGTCAACCCGCAGAGGGTGTACGCCAACGATCCCTGCGAAATCGCGGCGCAACACGCGGTTCAGTTTGGCATTCCGACGCTGTTTAACATTCTGGCGCCGAAGGAATCGACGCTGTCGACTTACTTCTCGGCGCACCGCTCGCTTCCGTTTCTGGCCGCAGAGGGCAAGCTCTCCGTCCCGAGCGAGTCGGGCGAGTTTCTCTTCGAAGGCTTGCACAAGCAGCCGAAATGGTTCGCCTTGTGCCACGGCAACTGGTGGGGGATGCGGACGATCGTGAGGGCGACGGTTGACCGCGTCTTGCGGTACATTGCCGAGTTCACCGACTCGGGGCCGCCCCAGGAGGCGAAGCTGGACGGGTCCGCCGCGACTTGCCCGCAGTGCAGCCCGTCCAAACCGGCCCACGGGCTCGACCTCAACCCTGCCCGCAACTCGGTTGTCATCTGCCCGTGCTGCACGGGATACTCGTTCCCCAATACGCAGAGAGACAAGAAAGGGGCGTTTGGCGATATCGCCGCCGACGTTATGCGCACCACGGTCGAGGATGAGGACGGCACGACCGGCGTGCTTGCCGCAGAGGATGCAGCTCCAGCAGAGGATGGTGGCGGAGCGCAGTCCACGCCCAGCATTGAGTACGATGAGGACATCCGCTTTGCCGACCTCGAGGTTGACCAGCATGTTGAGGTTGAGTGGGAGGGCGTGTGGTGCCCAGCCTGGGTCAAGAGCGTGTCGGAGACTGTCGTCCGGCTCTTCTACCCCGGCCCGCCTGAGGAGAACGAAGACATGAGCAAGGCGGATTTCGAGGACAAGCAGGAGTGCAAAACGCGCAAGATCTCGGGGGGCAGCGCACCAAAGCCACCTTGGACGGACGAGGTTGCCGTGGAGCGGTTCGAGGCAACGGTGAAGCCCGGCAGCTCGTACCACGGCGCCCATGTCGCCGCTATCGAGTACAATCCCGATCGCGTGCCGCCCACAAAAGCCGAGCAGGTCAAAAGCAACCTCGACCTGGCCGTCGACAGCACTCGAAAGAGTGAGCGCATTGGTAAGCAGTTTGAGCGGCGTGTCGGGGGCTGCTGCGTCTTTGGGCAGGCGGCGATTTCTCAGCGGCTGCTGGAGGGTGTGCGGAGTGTGCTCGGGGAGGAGAGGAGCTGGGCGGACCTGCGCGAGCGCGGCCACGTCTGGTCATCGAGCTTGGACGCCGGCGTCTATCTCCTCATCGTGGATGGTGCCGGTCTGCAGGTTGAGGTGGGAGCCGGTGGTCGGACGTCTGCCGAGGCGATGCAGCCCGATCAGGAGTACGTCGGCCACTGCGTCCAGGTCGACGCCGAGAGCTGGACGAAGTTCTGCGCCCAGGGCATCGACACCGCGTGCGTCGTCGACACGGTCACGAATGGCTGCCGCCCCCTCTGCGTCTGCGTCTGCGACATGCACAAGCACGCATCCTGCCCCAAGAGCGGAGTTAACGAGGACAGCATCCCGGTGCAGCTGCGGGGGATGGACGCACCGCCGTCCTCCGCCACCCGCGGCCAGCTCGATCTCGACTCGCTGCCCCTCTTCAAGTCGGTCGTGCGCGACTGCATCGCGCACCAGTACAGCCTGTGGGCCAGCAACACTCAGCCCGGAGAGCACTACTCCATCACGGGCAACACGGTCTACGACATGCTGACGGAGCACTGCGGGGCGGAGTGGGTGCAGCTGTACGGTGGGGCCGAGAGGCAGCGCACCGTGGACGCCTTCGACAAGATGATCTTGAGCTGGCTGCGCGAGCAGGATGGGAAGCCCAGCTCCAAAGCAAAGAAGCCCAGCTTGGAGAAGAAGGTGAAGACCAGGTGGACGAGCTCCACGAACGCGCAGAAGTCGAGGAAGACGTTCTTCCGCGGGCAGCGCGTCTGGGCGAAGTGGACCCACGGCAACGGCAACTTGGACACGGCCGTCAACCACACCGCCCCCGACAAGCGCGGCTTCCCGGGGCGCATCGCCGCAGCCCATCCGACGCAGGCGGGCTTCTGGCGCGTCGGCTTCCTCGGGGAGCCGGACCACCCCGGCATCCCTGACAAACACATCACCGTGCGTGAGGAGGAGGAGGAGGACGAATAGAAAAAGAGGTTGCTCTTGTGCGTGCACTCACCCCCGCCCCCACTCGCCGCGCCCTCGCCGCTCTTCGCGAAGAGACCTTGTCGTGGATGGACTCGAGCATGGTCCTCCCCTCCGCTGGCGGCGCGCAGATCCGGCAGCCGCAGAAGCAGCCGCCCATGCCGCCGAAGGAGCCGCCCACGATGCGCGCTGGGTAGTAGTCCCGCGGGCACGAGGTGCGCCGCTGGTTCGAGTAGCGCGGCACGCGCAGGAGCGGCGCGTTGATCGGCGGCGGCACCGAGGACATCTCGAGCTCCGAGGAGACGGCGCGTCTGCTCCGCTGCTCAGCGAGCCATGGGCGCGCGGCGTGCCCCCGGCCTCGTCGGTGGACCGCTTGGCCGTGCCGCGGCGCCAGATCGTGGCGGCCGTGGCCTCACGCCGGCCATCCGCGCGCCGAAGCGCCTGCGGACGCAAAAAAGCCGTTGGGTGAGGGAGGGGACAAAAGTTGGGCCCGCGCGCCAGAATGCAGACCTACCTCGCGGGTCAAAGGCCACATCGCGGCTGATTAGGTCCACGGGGCCGGTCGCGCCCCCCACCGCCCCCGGCGTCCACTCTTCGGTGCGGCGCGGGCGCGGCGCGCCCGGGCTGCAGGCCGCCCTCGTCCATCACAGCCGCTCCGTGATGTGAGCGCATCTTGAGGCTATTCGGCGGCGCGGCTGCGCCCCGCCGTGCCGGGGCAGGGCTACGTGCGGGCAGAGATGAGCTAGAAAGCATCGCGGCGCCTCAACTAGCTGTACCCGGCGAGGAGTGCGCTCCGGCAGCGGCGTGGCGTAGCACTGCGCATAGCTGAGAAGCAGGCCTCGGCAGCCGACTTCGATGCTTCGATCGCGAGCTCCCTCGAAAAGACAAGACGAAGGGGAGAAGTGCAGGAGTCTTTCCAGCGGCTGACGGACGCGGTGGACATGCTGCAGAAGAGCCTGCGCAGCCTGTCCTACGACCACGGCGGCCAGAACGCGCAGAAGCTCTTCCGGCTGTTTGACATCCGGCGCATGGAGAAGCTCACTTTGAAGGAGTTCACGGCGAGCGTGCGGAAGGGGGGCAAGATCAAGCTGCAGCAGATGAACGTCGGCGAGGTGAACGAGCTGTTCCGAGTGATCGACACCAACGACGACGGATTTGTCGTCTGCGATGAGTTCGCGTCGTTCGTGTGGCGCGCCTCGCCCGACACTCTG
>NYUD01000097.1 GCA_002683825.1 Planctomycetota bacterium | reverse complement strand
CGCCAATTTCTTTGACAACGCGAGCATATGTCGCTAACTTAATCCCATAATCTGATGAGCAAACATCGGGGATGCCCGAATCATCTGGCGGAGGCAATGGCGCATGACTCACGAACTGCTCCTCGACGCGCGAGGGATAGTGAAGAGCTTCGGCGGGAACGCGGTTCTCCGCGGAGTTGACTTCGACGTCCGCGTAGGCGAGGTTCACGCGCTGCTCGGAGAGAACGGCGCGGGCAAGTCCACCCTCACCAAGATCATCGGCGGAGTGCATCGGGCGGACGCGGGCACGGTCGTGTACGACGGCGCCCCCACGGAATTCCGCGATCCCGGTTCAGCCGTGCGCGAAGGCATCAGCACGGTGTATCAGGAACTGAACCTGATCCCGCACCTCGATTGTGCGGCGAACATCTTCCTGGGGCGTGAGCCCGAAACCGCCCTGTTCGCGCACGGTCGCCAGATGCGAACTGAAGCGGCGGCGGCGCTCACCGAGATCGGTTCGAAGGCCAAGCCCTCCACCAAAGTCACCGAACTCTCCACCGCGGAGCGCCAGATGGTGGAGATCGCCAAGGCGCTCGCCACGGACGCCCGGCTCATCATCATGGACGAGCCGACGGCCGCGCTGTCCTCGGCTGAGATCGAGCGGCTGCACGAGTCAATTCGGCGCCTCACGTCGCGCGGGATCTCGGTGATCTACATCAGCCACAAGCTCGACGAGGTCTTTCGGATCGCGGACCGAATCAGCGTCATGCGAGACGGGAAACTGCGTGCGACGGTGACCCCCGGCGAGTCGAGCAGAGACGAGGTGGTCGCGCTGATGCTCGGACGCGAACTGTCGACCGAGAAACGTGACCTGGACGAGCACCACCACGACCGCTTCGACAGCGAACCCATGCTTGCGGTGACCGGACTGACCGTCAGGGGCAAGATCCGCGACGTCTCCTTTTCCGTGCGGCCAGGCGAGATTCTCGGCATGGCCGGACTCGTCGGCGCGGGACGCACAGAGACCGTGCGGGCGCTCGTCGGGCTGGAGCCAATCGCTGCGGGCAGCATCGAACTCGACGGCAAGAAATACCGCCCCGGCACGCCAGCGAAGGCGATTGCGAACGGCATGGTGCTCATCCCCGAAGACCGCAAGACGCAGGGCCTGCTCCTCGGCTCGAGCATTGAAGACAACGTCGCGCTCCCACATCTGCCTGCGCTGTCTACCGGGTGGTGGGTGCGACGGCGCAAGGCGCGCGCCCTCGCCGAGCGATGCGTCGACGAGTTCGACGTCCGCCCGCGAAGCATCAGGAAGGCGACCACATTCCTCAGCGGCGGCAACCAGCAGAAGGTGCTCATCGGTCGCTGGCTCATTCAGGATTACAAGGTCCTGATCTTCGATGAACCGTCCAAGGGTGTCGATGTTGGTGCGCGTTCCGGCATCTGGCGGATGATCCGCGAAGCCGCCGACGGCGGAGCAGCCGTCGTGGTCATCTCCTCTGAGACGGAGGAGCTGACCGCGCTCGCGGACCGCATCGTCGTCATGCGAGGCGGGTCAGTTTCTCGCGAACTTGTCAACCACGGACTCACAGAAGACGAGGTCATGGAACATGCATTCTGAAACAACCACCACGATCGAAGCCGGAAAGCGCGGCGAAGCGCTGTCCGGTGCCGAGCGTCGCGAGCGAGTACTCGGTATCCTCTCTCAGACGCAGTCGCTAGTCGGTCTCGTCCTCGTCGGAGCGATCTTCGCGATCCTCTCGGACGCCTTCCTGACGGAGTACAACCTCCTCAACATTCTCCGGCAGAGCGCCGTCACAGCCATCCTTGCCGCGGGAATGACATTCGTGATCATCGCTGGCGGCATCGACCTCTCCGTCGGCTCCGTCGTTGCACTCACCGGAGTCATCGCCGCCGGCAGCATGCGCGACGGCACACCCGTGTGGGCGGCGGTCCTCATCGCCCTCGCCATCGGACTGGCGTTCGGCGCGGTCAACGGCGTCGCGGTCGCGGTCCTCAAGATCCCGGCGTTCATAGCCACTCTCGGCACCATGACGATCGGATCGAGCGTCGCCCTCGCCTACACCGAGGGGCTGCCGATCAGCGGTCTGCCGGAAGCCTTCACCTATCTCGGGCAAGGATTCGTCGGCCCGATCCCAACCCCCGTCGTCATCGCTTTCGTCGTCGTGGTCCTATGCGCAGTCCTGCTCCGCCGCACACTGATCGGCCGGTACGCCTTCGCGATCGGGGGGAACGAAAAGGCGTCATTCCTCTCCGGCGTCCGCACCACGCGATGGAAGATCACGATGTACGCCCTCCTCGGCGTCCTCGGCGGAATCGCCGGTGTCGTCTTGACGGCTCGACAGAATTCCGGGCAGCCCACCGCCGGTGCCGGAATTGAGTTGATCGTCATCGCCGCAGTCGTCATCGGCGGCACCAGCCTCAGCGGAGGCCGCGGGTCGGTCTGGGGATCGATTGCAGGCGCAGTGCTGATCACCGTCATCAACAACGGCCTGAACCTGCTCAACGTCTCGCCCTACTTCCAGGGCATGTTCGTCGGCGGACTGATTCTCCTCGCCGTTGGACTCGACTGGCGCAACCGCAAGACGAGCGACTAGCCGCACGCAAGCTCAACAACGACCAAACGCAAGACCAACGAATAGCAAGAACGAAGGAGTTCCCATGGGATACCAGATGAACCGCGCGAGCGCTCTCACCGCGTTGATCGCCGCAGGCGCGATGGTCCTCGCCGGCTGCTCGGGCTCGACGAACTCGGGGAGCGGCGATGACAGCATCGTGATCGGCCAGAGCCTGCCCACCCTCGACAACCCCTGGTACGCATCCTTCTCGCAGGGTTCGCAGGACATGGCCGACGCGCTCGGCGTCGAATTGCGCCTCGTCACCAACCCGGCATCCACCCCGTACGAGCCCTCAGCGCAGATCGCCTCCATCGAGAACCTCATCGCGCAGCGCCCGGACGTCATCCAGATCGACCCGACCAGCACCGACGCCATCAACGGGGCCATCGATGAGGCTCGAGGCCAGGGTATCCCCGTGGTCACGGATGGCATCAACGTCAGCACCGACGTCGACGCGTCCGTCGTCGCCGACAACACGCAGGGCGGCGAACTCGCCGGAGCCTGGGTCGCCGACGCGCTCGCCGATGGCGGCGATGTCGCCGTTTTGGAGGGAACCCCCGGTCGCGACATCATTCAGCAGCGCCAAGATGGATTCGCCGCCGGCCTTTCCACCAACCCGGACGCAACAGTTGTCGCCTCGCAGATCGCGAACCTGTCACGAGAGGAAGGACAGACCGTCGCGGAAAACATCCTCCAGGCCAACCCCGACCTGTCCGCGATGTGGGGAGCCTCCGACAGCATGGCCCTCGGCGCACTCGAGGCACTCAAGGCGCAGGGCCTCAACGGTCAGGTGCTTCTCGGCGGTTTCGACGGCACTCCCGACGCGTTCACCGCCATTGCAGCTGGCGACATGGCCTTCACGATCGACCAGGTCCCGTACGAAATGGGTGCCGTCGCCATCGCGCTGTCCTATCTGATCGCCACCGACGGCGAGCACGACTCTGAGGTGATCCTCGACACGAAGCTCGTGGACAGCACCAACGTGGCCGACTACCTCGACGATGCCGACGCAGCCAACGCCGCCACCCTCGACGCAGTGCTCGCACGCTACGACCTCGCAGACTAAGCCTCGTTTGGGGGGCGCGGCGGGCAGCCGCGCCCCCCAAACCAACAAGGAGACTGACACACATGTCCAAGCGACTCTTCTTCCCCGGCGACCGCCACGTCGAGGTACTCCAAGGAACCGACCGCGCCGCCGGTCGCGGTGAAGTGACCATCCGCATCGACGCCGCCGGTGTCTGCGGGAGCGATCTCCACTACCTCTACCGGGTCCCGGAAAGTGAACGTGGCAAGCCGCGTCTCGGGGTGACCATCAACCCCGACGCGGTTCCCGGACACGAACCCGCCGGCACCGTCCTCAGCATCGGCGAGGGAGTCGACACCCTCGCTCCCGGAGACCGAGTGATCGTTCATCACATCTCCGGCTGCGGCATGTGCGACTGGTGCCTCCGAGACCTGCCCATGCACTGCGCAGACAAGAAGACCTACGGCTTCGACATCGACGGCGCCTTCGCTAGCACGATGGTCGCCAAAGCGCGGGACGTGGTAAAGGTCCCCGACGACGTCTCGATGCCGGTCGCGGCCTACTGCGCCTGCGGCGCGGGCACCGCATACAACGCCCTCCGGAAACTCCAGGTGACCAGCGCCGACACCGTCATCATCTTCGGGCTGGGACCCGTCGGGCTCGCTGCAGTCGCCTTCGCCCAGGACTTCGGTGCACGGGTCGCAGCTGTTGACATCTCCGGTGAACGGCGGGACCTCGCGAAGGCAGCAGGAGCCGATCTCGTTATCGACCCTCGCGACACGGACGTAGCCACTGTTGTCGCCGAATGGAATGGGAGCGGCGCGTCAGTTGGACTGGACGCGTCCGGAAACGCGCAGGCGCGCCACCAGCTCCTGGATGCGGTCGGCGTCCTCGGCCGTGTCGCATTCGTCGGCGAGGGCGGCGGCGTCCAGATCGACGTCAGCGAACAGATCATCCACAAGCAGCTCACCGTGATCGGCTCCTGGGTGTTCGGCATCAGCGAGCTCGGCGGCATCCTCCAATACGTCTCCGACCGACGTGTCGAGCTAGGCCGACTTGTCACCGACGTGTTCGACATCGACGACGCCGCAGACGCGTTCGCACTCGCGGACGGAGCCGCCAATGGAAAGGTCGTCATCACGATGAACGGTGCGGCTGATTCGCGCACGAACCACAAGGCGTCGCAGTGAGAATCGCCGCCATCCGCACCTACCTCCTCAAGGCCCCGACCAAGTCCGCGTTCTACTCATCCCAGGGCCTCTTCTCTGGACGGAAAAGCCTGATCGTCGAGATCGTTACCGAAGACGGCATCAGCGGATGGGGAGAAGGTGGCCAGTATGGTCCCGCCGAGCCGGTGATCGCGTGCATCCGTGATGCTTTCGCGCCCCGCCTCATCGGAGCCGATCCGCGAACGCCCGCGAAGCATTGGGAGTCTCTGTACTCCTCCTACCGCGACTTCGGCACACGTGGCCCCTACATCGAGGCGCTCAGCGCGCTCGACATTGCGATGTGGGACCTCGCCGGCAAGTCATACGGCGTGCCGATCTCAACGCTGCTCGGCGGCGCATACCGAGACGAAGTCACCGCGTACGGCACCGGATTTTACTACCCCGCAGACGGCCCCACCGCGGTGGATCCTGGGCGACTCCGCGCGGAAGCAGATTCGAAGCTCGACGCCGGATTCACGGCGATGAAGGGGAAGATTGGGCTTCTCCCGGTTCGCGATGACATGCGTCGGATGGAGGCAATCCGTGAAGCAGTAGGTGATGACGTTGCGCTCATGGTTGACAGCAACCATGCCTACAACCTCGCCACCGCCAGAACCGTCGCAGCCGAACTTGGTCGGCTCGACTTCCGATGGTTCGAAGAACCGGTACCGCCCGAGGACAAAGCCTCCTACCGGGCGCTCCGCGACACGTCACCGGTCCCCGTGGCAGGTGGCGAAGCCGAATTCACGCGATATGGATTCGCCGAACTCATCGGCGCAGGCTGCGTTGACGTCGCCCAGCCCGACCTTGCCGTCGCCGGCGGAATCTCGGAATGGCAGAAGATCCACACCATCGCCCAGGTCGCCGGAGTCACTGTCATCCCTCACATCTGGGGATCCGGCGTGGCACTGGCGGCGGCGCTGCAGGTCCTCGCGGCCACGCCGCCGAACCCCTACACCGCGATGACCGTGCCGCTCCAGAACGAACCAGTCCTCGAGTTCGACACCACCGACAATCCACTGCGCAGAGACCTGCTAACGGATCCGATCACACTGCAGCAAGGGAGAGTTGCGGTGCCCGCCACGCCTGGTCTCGGCGTCACCGTAGATCGCGATGTGTTGTCCCGGTTCGACGTTCTCGAAACGGCGGCAGTCTGAGCTCGACCCACATCCACCGCGTCCCGTTCTAGAGTCAGCGAGCGAAGGTGGAACTCGCCACACGCCTTGCCAACCATGGAGTACAAATGTCGAATCATCAGCGCCACGTCCTCGTCACCGGAGCCGCCGAAGGGGTGGGGCGAGCGATCGCGCAGACGTTCGCTTCGGCCGGCGCGCGGGTCGTCATCGCCGACATCCAGAGTGCCGACGAAACGCTCCGGCTGATCCGCGAGCAGGGAGGATCCGCCGAGCACGTGCATTGCGATGTCTCTTCTGAAGCCAGCGTTGTCCGCGCAATCGCCGAGGCCGCCGAGCTACTGGACGGTCGGATCGACACGCTCGTCAACAACGCTGGAATGAACGGGCACTATCACCTCGTTCCGGACATGCCCCTCGCCGCGTGGGAAGAGACGCTGCGCATCAACCTCACAGGAACGATGCTCGTCACACGTGAGGCCACCCGCTACTTGGCACCCGAAGCGGCCACCATCGTCAACGTTGCGAGCAACGTCGGAAAGCGCGGACTCCCATATCGCGGCGATTACGTCGCAAGCAAGTGGGCGCTGATCGGACTCACCCAGACGGTTGCCCTTGAACTCGCGCCCCGCGGTGTCCGTGTCAACGCCGTGTGCCCGGGACCGATCGAGGGAAACCGCATCGAGGACGTGATGCAGAGGCACGCTGACGTGGAGGGAGCGACCCTGGCCGAGATGCGCGCCAAGTGGGAGTCGGAGTCCCCGCTCGGACGCTTCGTCACTCCGGAAGAAGTGGCGTCCGTCGTGCGGTTCCTCGCCGACTCCGCCAGTAGCGCGATGACCGGGCAGGCCATCAACGTCACGGCCGGACTGGTCATGCACTAATGCCTCGCACTCTTGGCGCCGACCTCGCGATAGCAAGCCGGAACGATCTGGGCGAGAGCATCCTCTGGGACGACAGGACGAACCAGCTCAGCTGGGTCGACATCCACGAGGCGAAGCTCGAGCGCTGGAGCAGCGCTCACGACCGTCGAACGACAGCGCTCCCTGAACGCATCGGAGCGATCGGACTGCGCGACGGCGGAGGGTACGTTGCAGCATTCGCATCCCGTTTCGCGCTCCTCGATACCGACGGAAACCCCACGCGCGAACTGGAGGAGATCGAGGGGACCCTGCCGTCCACCCGTCTCAACGACGGACGAACCGACCGGCAAGGACGCTTCATCTGCGGCGGAATGGACGAATCGCCGCATCAGCAGGCCATCTCTGCCGTGTATCGGCTGGATGACGACGGGCGGGCGCATCGGATAGTCGACCGCGTCGCTTGCGCGAACAGCATCGCATTCAGCCCCAACGGCGCGCTCATGTACTTCTCGGACATGCCGACTGGGCGCATCCTCGTATACGACTACGACATAGACGCCGGAATCCCGCACAACCCGCGCCTCTTCGCGGACGGCACCGAACACCCAGGGCTGCCCGACGGATCCACCGTTGACGCAGACGGCTGTCTGTGGAACGCGCGATGGGGGGACGCATCCGTGGTCCGGTACGCGCCGGACGGGCGCATCGACGCCATCGTCACCCTGCCGACATCGCACCCGACGTGCCCAGTATTCGGAGGCGAGGATCTGTCGACGCTCTTCATCGCAAGTGCTAGGTTTGGGCTGTCGAGCTACCAGTTGCACGAGGAGCCGGAGGCGGGCTCGATATTCGCGGTATCGACCGGTCTGGGTGGGATCGCCGAGCCGCGCTACATCGGCCCCCGACACGCTGACGACTTGTAAGCGCATGGCGGTGGAGGACAGCGTTCGGAGATCCTGGTCGGCTCGCGACGTACCACTCATCATGCGGATTCTCACCGTCGCTTGCTGACGCGCTTTGGCGAGAAACCGATGAGAAAAAACGCTGCAGATTCCTTCCCTTCGGCCACAACGTCGAAAGGTCGTCCCCCCGCGTGAATCCGCGAGAGGAAAGGCCGGTCAAGTCCCGTGGCGTGGTGTCACTTCGGTTGTTCCTGATGGGTGGGGTCAGGCGGTGAGGTAGAGCTCGG
>NYUD01000039.1 GCA_002683825.1 Planctomycetota bacterium | reverse complement strand
TCTGGCAGTCCTCCACGCGTACGGACAAGGAGACGGGCGACAAGGATCGCCGCAGGATGTTTTTTCCACTCTTCCAGTACCAGACCCGCGGAGCGTGGCGGCAGGGGAATTTTCCCCACTTCAATCCGATCGAGCGCTCCGGACTTTTCGAGCGTTTCATCTCCCGCCCGCTGCACGTCTGGGAATGGGAGCAGGAGGGGGATATGCGGCGAGAGAGGGCCTGGTTGGGGCTCTACCGGCGGGAGAAAGGACGCGGGGAAGACCGCCGCTCGGTGAGTTTTCTCTGGGCCAGGCGGAAGTTTTCGGAGGAAGGTGACGAGGTGAAGGAGACCTCGCTCCTCTTCGGTCTGCTCCGCTGGCGGACCGGGAAAGGGCAGGGCTTCACCTTCCTGCCTCCCGCGTTTCCCGGTCCCGGCTGGCCCGAGCCAGCCGTGGAGGCCGAGCGCAAGGGAAGCGAACGTCCCCGATCCTACTTCTGACCCCCATGAGGCTCCTATCCAGGCTGACCAACGTGCTCTATGCCGCGGGTTATCGCATGGAGCTTCTCGGGCGAGTCCTGTCCCGGATGCCCGCGTTCTGGAAGCGCCGGGGACTCGTCGCGGACCAGCTCTACGTCGGCGGGATCAAGGTACTGCACGTCGTCCTCTTGGTCGGACTCTCGATGGGCATGGTCGTGTCCCTGCAGACCGGTATCGAGCTCTCGCGCATCGGCCAACAGGATCAGATCGGCACCCTGGTCGCCCTTTCGATGGCACGGGAGATGGGACCGTTCGTCACCGCCACAGTGCTCGCCGCGGCCGTCGGAAGTTCACTGGCCGCAGAGCTCGGAACGATGGCCGTCAGTGAGGAGCTGGCAGCCCTGGAAGTCTTGTCCGTCGACCGGATCAGCTTCCTCGTCATGCCTCGCGTCGTCGCCCTGGCCATCCTTTGCCCGATGCTGACGATCCTCTGCGACGCGGTCGGCATTGTCGGTGGGAGCTTTGTCGCGCAGTCGCAGCTCGGGGTGGGTTACTCGCTGTACTTCGACACCGTCGTCGAAGCCTTGAAGGCGCCCGCACAACTCATACCCGTCCCCAAGGATGTCTATGCGGGTCTCTTCAAGTCGTTCATCTTCGGAATCATCATTTCCGTGATTTCCTGCGCGTCCGGCATCCGGGCCCGCGGCGGTGCGCTCGGGGTCGGCAGCGGAACGCGCGCCGCCGTGCGCGATTCGATCATCCTCGTGATCGTTTCCAACTACTTCATGAGCTGGTTCTTCTACCGCCAATGATCACCGCCGAGAAAACACAAGAAGACAAGTGCGCCCTGCACGGGTCGGACGTGGTCATCCGCTATGACAGCGTGTGCAAGAGCTTCGGCGAAAAGGTCGTCCTCAAGGATCTTGATCTCGACGTCCACCGCGGCGAGACGCTGGCGATCATGGGCCCCTCGGGCATCGGCAAGTCGGTCACCCTGCGCCACGCCGTCGGCCTGATGCAACCGGACTCCGGCCGCGTCCTCGTCGAGGGCCACGATATGGCCACTATCGCCCCGGAAGATCTGGCCGAATTGCGGCGGCGAATGGGCTATCTGTTCCAGGACGGGGCCCTGATCAACTGGCTCTCCGTGGCCGAGAACATCGCGCTCCCCCTGCGGGAAAACACCGATCTCTCCGAATCCGAGATTCGTGACCGCGTCGAACACAAGCTGGGCCTGGTGCAGATGCAGGGAACCGGGCACCTCATGCCGCCCGAGCTCTCGGGAGGCATGCGCAAGCGCGTCGGACTGGCCCGCGCCCTGGTCACCGAACCCGAAATCGTCTTCTTCGATGAGCCCAACACCGGCCTCGACCCCGAGATCTCGATGTCGGTCAATCACCTCATCCGGGACCTCGCCGAACGCCTACAGATCACTTCGATCGTCGTCACTCACCTGGTCAGCTGCATCCTCGTAGCCGCCGACCGCGTAGTCCTCATCGATCAGGGCCGCGTCTTTGACGAAGGTACACCGGAAGAGTTCATTCGCTCGAAGAACGAACGCCTCAAGCGATTCCTAGCCAAGCCCTACGACTGATCCGCACCCACTCGAAATGAACAAACAGCGCCAACTATTGCTCGGCCTCTTTTTCGCCACAGCACTCTCGGTCTTGGCCGCCTACACGCTCTTCCTGACCGACGTGCACTTCTTCACGGACCCGACCCGCGAATTGGTGTACTTCCCCGAAGCCTACGGTCTACGGGAAGGGGACCCGGTTCAGGTTTCGGGCCTGCGAATCGGACGCGTGAAGGAACTCGACTTCGACATCAACGCCGAGCCTTCCAGGCGAATCAGGGCCATCCTGCTACTCGACAAGCAGGTCGAACTCCTGCAGGGAGCGAGTATCAAGATCGCCGAGTCGACGCTCTTGGGCGGCCGGCACATCGACATCGATCCCGGCGCGTTCGGAGGACCGCTCCTGGTGCGGGACGAGGATGGAGCCCTGTACGGAGGGATTCAGAAGAACCCTCTCCAGGCGCTGGGGGACCTCGGTGCGGTGCTGGCCGAAAACCGCGCCGCGATCGGCAACATCCTGAACAACACCGATGCCGTCATCGCCAGCGTACGGGAAGGCCGTGGAACGGTCGGTCGTTTCCTTGCGGACGAGGGGATGGCCAACGAGTTCGTGTCCACGATCTCCAACATCCGCGACGCTACCGATCAGCTCCAGAGTGGCGAGGGTGTTCTGGGAGCGCTCCTCTACGACCAAGAGCTCCTGGGCACGGTCCATGGAGCCGTCGACAGCCTGGATGCCATCGGAACTGACATTCGCTCCGGACGAGGCCTGGTCGGACGCCTGATCTACGACGAGGAGCTTTCGCTCGAGGTCACCGAGGGCATCCGATCCTTTTCGGACCTCGGCCAGCAGATCCAGCGCGGCGAGGGCGTCATGGGCAAGCTCCTGGCCGACGAAGAGCTCGGGGAAGAGCTCGAACAGATCGTCTTGAACGTCAAGGCCGCCACCCTGGATCTCAAGGCCGTCGTAGCTCACGTGCGCACCGGTGAGGGAAGCCTCGGACGCATCCTGATGGACCAGGATCTGTACGACGAAGCCCTGCGCTCGGTGAAACTTCTGACCCGCAGCCTGGAAGACTACCGCGAAGCCGCTCCGATCACGGCCTTCACGGGAGTTCTCTTCAGCGCGTTCTGACCCGGATTCGGCGCGCGCGGTCCTCAGGCCGCGCGTCCTTTTCGCGATCGCGTCGGCCGACGCCCGGGGAGGTCGGGACGTCGGACCTGGGTCCTTGCCGTGAACGCTTCGTCCTCGCGGTGTTCGACGGTCCGCTTGCGCGGCTGCTACCACCGCTCCTTCATGGGGAGCGAGCTCTTCATCCCACAGCCCCACCTCGATCCGGCTCAGCCGTGCGGCGAGACCAGCCGCTCGACCCACTTGCCGATCGCGTCGGCCTCGAGGTGGAAGGCCTGACCGACTTCGGCGGGGCCGAGGTTGGTGCGCTCCAGGGTTTCGGGGATCAGCGCCACATCGAAGTGGCGCTCTTTCGGCTCCACGACCGTGAGGCTGATCCCGTCGATCGACACGCTGCCCTTCTCGATCAGGTAGCGCTCGAAGCCTGGCGACACCTCGAAGGTGTAGACCGCGCCGCCGTCTCCGACGTCCGCCCTGGCCAGCAGGTGCCCCAGGCCGTCGACGTGGCCGGAAACCAGGTGGCCCCCCAGCCGGTCCGACAGGGTGAGGGAGCGCTCGAGGTTCACCAGAACCCCGGGCCGGACGCTCGAAAACCACGTCCGGGCCAGGGTCTCCGCCGTCAGGTCGAAGACCGGTCGAGCGCCTTCCTCGAGCTCCGTCAGGGTCAGACAGCACCCCGAAACGGCGATGCTCTCCCCCATTTCGGGCTCCCAGGGCCGCCGATCGGCGGAAAACTCGGGGCGTGCGAGCACGAGCCGGGCGCCTTTACCGCGTGGCTCGAAGTCCTCCACCGCGCAAAGCGCCTCTATCAGTCCGGTGAACATGGCCACTAGGATCGGGGTCCGGCCCGGACTTGGCAAGATCCGCCCGCCCCGGATCTCGGTCCCACAATTGGGCGGCCGGGCTCGATGTCCGCTTGACCCGCCGATGCACCTTCCATACCCTGCTCCCCCTTTTTCCGGGATCCCCCCGGCCGTGCTTCTCTGCATCCTGACCCTGTTTCCCGAGGCGCTCCAACCCTACCTGGGGACGAGCATTCTCGGCATCGCCCAGGCCAAGGGTGCGCTCGTGGTGCGTCTGGTGGACTTCCGGGACTTCACACGAGACCGGCACCGCTCCGTCGACGACCGACCCTTCGGCGGGGGCCCCGGAATGGTCCTGAAGCCCGAACCGATCTTCGACTGTGTCGGATGGTTGGAGAGGCGCTACGGGGCCTTCCACAAGATTCTGCTCACCCCCGACGGTGTTCCTTTCCGACAGGAAAAGGCCCGGCGGTTGGTCGAAAAGGATCGCATTCTTCTCTGTTGCGGCCGCTACGAAGGCTTCGACGAGCGGATCCGGGAAGAGTTGGAGTGGGATGACATCTCGATCGGCGATTTCGTTCTCAGCGGAGGCGAACTCCCCGCGCTGTGTGTTACAGAGGCCATCAGCCGCCTCTTGCCCGGCGTCCTGGGGGATGAGCGTTCGGCGGAAACGGAGTCGTTCGAAGCGGAGGGCCTCGACCACCCCCACTACACGCGACCGCGCGTGTGGCGTGGGCGGGAGGTGCCCGACGTGCTCACGGGCGGCGACCACGTACGGATCGATGCCTGGCGAGCGAAACGGCGCACCGAGCGCACGCTCGATCGCCGACCGGACCTGACGAACGAACAGACGAACGAACGAAAAAACGACTGCGAGGACCAGGGATCATGAGCCTTTTGGATGAAATCGGTAACGAGCTTGGGAAAGATAGGCTCCCCGCCTGCCACGTCGGCGACACCGTTCGCGTTCACTACCTGATCAAGGAAGGCGACAAGGAGCGTGTACAGATCTTCATGGGCACGATTCTCGCCATCCAGGGGCGGGGAATCGCCAAGAGCATCGTGGTGCGCCGCATCGTGCAGGGTGAGGGCGTCGAACGGATCTTCCCCCTGCACGGTCCGCGGGTGAAGGACGTGGAGATCACACGCCGGGGCAAGGTGCGCCGCGCGCGCCTCTATTACCTCCGCGATCGGGTCGGCAAGCAGACCCGGGTCCAGGAGCTCGTCGGCGAAAAAGCCCGACGCCACAAGGCGATCGAAGAAGCGGGGCATGCCCAGGCAGCCAGGACCGAGAACACGGCGGCTGCGGAAGCCGCAGACGAAAACGCCGACCCGGAGCCCGCGGCCGTCGAGGTCTAGCCCCCCCCTTCGAACGCGAGCGAACCCTCCCAGGCCGCCGAACGACCCAACGAAACACCTCCCATGTTCGAACATCCCGGCCGCAAGGTCATCCTGATCCTCACGCTCCTCTTCGTGTCGCTGGGGTTCCTGCTCGTCAAGAACCCCGCATTCAACCTCGGGTTGGATCTGAAGGGAGGCACACGACTGGTCTACCGTTTCGACTTCGACAAGGCGGTGGATGAGGGACAGATCGATGCCAGCGAGGATCGTAACCAGGTCCTGGCGCAGACGATCTCGATCCTGCGCACGCGCCTCGACCCCGATGGGACCAGGGATGTAGGGATCCGCCGGAGCGGTCAGGACCAGATCGTCATCCAGTTGCCGGGGGACGTCGGCGGCGGCAACGTGCGAGCCGAGTCGACCCTGAAGGTCGGCATTCCAGACCGACAGGACGTGACCGAAATAGAGATCTCGGACGCCTCGGGCTTTCCGGAGTCGGGGATCGTCGCCATCGACGACGAACACATCCGCTACGAGGCCAAGAGCCGCAACCGGCTACTGCGCTGTCAACGCCAACACGGCGCCTCCACCCTCGCGCCTCACGACACCGACGCACGGGTCACGCTCATCTTCGGCGACTCCATCCGCGCCGCGATCGAGAATCTGGGCGAACTGCACTTCCTCATCATCGCGGACCAGCCGACCGACCTGCAGACGCTGGGTACGGACCTCGAGACCGAGTCCCAGAAGCTGCAAGCCTGGTACGACACTCAGCCCAAAGGCACGCCGCTGATTTCCTTCAACCACGTCGGCGGCGAGGAAGGTCCAACGTCCGGGTTAATCTGGTACCCCCAGGCTGCCGTCGATGGAGACCTGCGGTCCGAATTCGACCGCAAGAACATCCTGCTGCTCCCGACCGAGGAGAAGTACGACTTCCGCGGCGATGATCTCTCGCGCGTCTACCCCAGCCAGGACCAGATCGGCTTCCCCGCGGTCGGTTTTGCGATCAGGCCCGAGCGCGTACAGGAGTTCGCGAGCTTCACCGGGGAAAACAAAGAGCGCCGCATGGCGATCGTCCTGAACGACGAGATCACGTCGGCGCCGACGATCCAGGAAAAGCTCTACGGCGGCGGCATCATCCGCGGCAACTTCACGTCCGAAGACGTACGCAACGCGATGACGGTTCTGCGCGCGGGCTCCTTGAAGCTGCGGCCGACACTTGAGTCCGACGAGCGCGTCGGTGCCACCCTGGGCGATGACTACGTGCGGCGCGGATACTACTCGGGCATTCTGGCTCTGCTCTTGGTCCTGGTCTTCATGGTCGTCTACTACCGGCGCCTGGGGCTGTTCGCCGCGATTGCGCTGGTGGCGAACTTCGTGCTCCTGATGGGCGGCCTGTCGTTCCTCGACGCCACGCTCACGCTGCCCGGCATCGCCGGTCTGATCCTGACCGTCGGTATGGCGGTCGATGCGAACATCCTGATCTTCGACCGCATACGGGAGGAGGCTGACAAGGGCCGCAACGCGCGACAATCGGCCAAGGCGGGCTTCGACAAGGCTCTTTCCGCCATCCTCGACGCCAACATCACGACCTTCCTTACCGCGCTGATCCTCTACCATGTAGGGACCGGTCCCGTGCGGGGTTTCGCAGCCACGCTGATGGTCGGCATCATCACGTCCGTCTTCGCGGCGCTCGTGATCACGCGCCTCCTGGTGCACTTCTCCATCGAAAGGGGTTCCAAGAACTACCGGGTCGGAACCTGGATGGTGAAGGCCAACTTCGACTTCCTGTCCAAGGCCAAGCTGGCGATGGCCGGCTCGGTTCTGTTGATCGTGCTTGGCCTCACAGGCTTCCTCATGACGCCCGACATGGACCGCCTGGGGATCGACTTCACCGGCGGTGTCGAGGCGCAGCTCGTCACGGAAAAACCTCAGGACATCGACAGCATTCGCAGCAGGGTAAAGGCCATCCCCGACGTCGGTAAATTCTCGGAGGTCAGCACGGTCCAGAACTCCGCCCAGGGTGGCGGTCTGTTCAACCGCTTCCGCGTCACGGTGAAGACGGTGGCCGAGGAAACGGAGATCGGCCAGGGCAGAGGGCTGCAAGCGACTCTGCGCGAGAGCCTCGAGGACGTGCTTCTCGCCGATGCGGTTCATATCGAACTGAACGGCACGACCGCTTCGGGAACGATCATCTTCAACGGCGATCACGTCAAGACCGACATCGAAGAGCACCTGCGCACGATAGGTTTGAAAGACCCCACGGTCTCCGACGGCAAGAGCAAGCACACCTACGATTTCCAGGCCGAGGTCGCCACCGGCCGCAGCACGGGCGAGCTCAAGCAATCCATCGAGAACGTGTTTGTCGGCAAGAAGGACTCGAACCAGGAAGAGTTCGTCCTCTCTTCCGCGATCGCATCCTACAGCCAGGTCGGTCCCCAGGTCGTCGAAGAGCTGCGCAACAAGGCCGTTCAGGCGCTCTTGATCAGCCTCTTCGTGATCGTCATGTACATCCGGGTGCGTTTCGCGGAGTACAGCTATGGCTGGGCGGCGGTCGCCGCCCTGACGCACGACGTCTTGATCACCCTGGGTGCCCTGACCCTGGCCAACTACCTGGGGATCGTCAATGGAGAGATCAGCCTGCCCATGATCGCGGCCTTCCTGACGATCATCGGTTACTCGCTGAACGACACCATCGTCATCTTCGACCGCATCCGCGAGAACCTGCCGCGCAGCAAGGGCCCGCTGGAGGGCGTCCTGAAGGATTCGGTCAACCAGACGCTTTCGCGCACGATCCTGACCTCGTTCACGACCTTCATCGCAGTCGCGGTGCTCTTCGTCTTCAACTTCGGAACGGGCAACGTCCTCGAGAGCTTTTCGTTCGCCATGATGATCGGCGTCATCTCGGGGACCTATTCGACGATCTTCATCGCCAACCCCATCCTGCTCTGGCTCGAGAGCCGCAAGGGCCGCCAGCCGAGCTCCTCGCCACCGAAGAGAAGCGGCAAGGAAGACGAGGATCTGCTCGTCGCCAAGGCCTAGCGAGCATCCCACGCGCCCGGCTCCAAAAAAATCGCGGCCCGGTCGGTGGACTCCACCGGCCGGGCCGCTTTTCTCGTCTCGATTCGTTCAGGAGCCGTCGGAGTCTTGAATCTCCTGTTCGGCATTCTTCACGATCCAGCTGCGATGGAGGCGCTCGCTCCGAGCGCCTCCGGCAGTGTTCGGTTCCCCGCTCTTCGAGGGGGCGGAGACCCGATCGAGCTCATCATCGCTGAGAACTTCGTCATCCCTATCCGATTCGCTCTCGGAGCCGTCGGATAGATTCCCTCCGGAGTCGGTAGGTCCGGTTCCTGCTGAATCTCTGGCCGAGCCCTGGGAATTTTTCATGGGGGGGGTAATTCCCTCTCCGGGGAGGGAGACGGAGCGCGGTGGACCGAAGTTCCATGAACACCGTGAACTTCGGTGCGCGACCCACTGTCTATTCGTACAACGGTCGCGAAATCCCCAGGGATAAAAAGGATCTTTGGGAAAGAAGCAAAAGTCGGTGTCTCCCACCCCTTCGGCGAACGGCTCCTGCGCCCACGCTGGAGCCTATGAGCGTGATCGCAGGCTCCACCTTCCACCGCGAGCGGCTTTGGCGCCCCGCCGAAGAGGTGACGCCACACCAAGCGGTTTCCAGACGCAGCGCGACCAACCCACCTCTTCGGTCTCCCGGGGGCGGGTTTTTTCGTACCTTCTCTCGGCCCCCGACGGTTCTATTTCTATCCGCACCTCTCCATGCAAGCTCCCTTCGACATCCCCGCCGACCTGGACACGCCGGTCTCGGCCTACCTGAAACTCAGGCACCTGCGACCGCGGTTCCTCCTGGAGAGCGTCGACGGCGCCGAACGACAGGGGCGCTACTCCTTCCTCGGGTTCGGCCAGGCGAAGGAGGTCCTCTTGTCCCCGTCCTCCTGCTCGGTCTTCGGACAAAAAGCCCACGTCCCCGAGAACCGCTCGGAATGCCTGACGCTGCTGCGGGGAGCGCTCGCCGCAGCCCCGGTCCTCGAGCCCGAGATCCCAGAGCTGGCCTTCACGGGTGGGCTCTTTGGCGTCACCGGCTATCCCTTCGCCCACCGGCTCGAACGGGTGCGGCGGCGGGACGCGCCCGATGAGGAGAGCGGCGGACCCGGGGACGACGCCCCCGAAGTGCGTTACCTGGCCCCCGATGCGGTCCTGGTCTTCGACCACAGAAAGCGCGCCTGTGCGCTGCTCTCGAGCGCCCCCGACGGGGAGCGCCAGGCGTTGCGGCGAGAGGTCATGGAGGCCCTGCGCGGCCCCACTCCCGAGCCCCACAGGAACTCCCACTGGACTCCCCCTGCCGCTTCGCCGGGGCGGGATCGGTTCGTCGAGCGCGTCGCCGACGTCAAGGAGGCCATCGCCTCGGGCGAGGTGTATCAGCTGGTCCTCTCCAGCGCGTTTGCCGGCACCACCGACCTCCCCCCGCTCGAGGTCTACCGCGCTCTGCGCCTTCTGAACCCTTCCCCTTACATGTTTCTCTTCGAATTCGACGACCAGGCCATCGTCGGAGCCTCGCCGGAAGCCCTGGTCCGACTGGAGGCCGGGCACGCCGCGCTCCAGCCCATCGCCGGGACACGACCGCGGGGAGCCGACGAGGAAGAGGATCTGCGGATGGCCGACGAGCTGTGTGCCGACCCCAAGGAGGCCGCCGAGCACGTCATGCTGGTCGACCTCGCGCGCAACGACCTGGGCCGGGTCGCCCGACCCCACACCATCGCGGTCGAGCCCTACCGCGAAATCCAGCGCTACAGCCACGTCATGCACCTGGTCAGCGGCGTGACCGGAATGCTCGAAGAGGGGTTCGACATGTTCGACCTCTTCGCCTCGTGCTTTCCCGCGGGAACGGTCGTCGGAGCACCGAAGGTCCGCGCGATGGAACTGATCGATGAGTTTGAGCCGCAATCACGCGGTTTTTACGCCGGAACGGTGGGCTACTTCGGACACGGCGGCGTGATGGATCAGGCCATTTGCATCCGCACGTTGTTCTTCGAGAACGGCGGCTATCGCTTTCAGGCCGGAGCGGGGATCGTGGCCGACAGCCGAGCGGAGGCCGAGTACGACGAGGTGCTCAACAAGGGCGGCGCACTGCGCGCGGCTCTCGAGCTCGCGGCGGAGGGGCTTTAGCCATGGGGCGGAAGCGCATTCTCGTCATCGACAACTACGACTCGTTCACCTTCAACCTCGTGCAAGCGCTGCGCGGCCTGGAGGCGGAAACCCTCGTCCATCGCAACGATGAGCTCGACGTAGGGAGAGCCCTCGCCCTGGAGCCGACGCACCTCTTGATCTCGCCCGGACCCGGTACGCCGGAGCGGGCCGGAAACTCCATGGCGATGATCCAGGCCTTCCTCGAGCGCGTTCCGATCCTGGGAGTGTGCCTGGGACACCAGGCCCTGGCGGCGAGCTTCGGCGCCCGGATCGAGCGGGCGGAAAGGCCCATCCATGGCAAGGCGGAGCGGATCTTCCACGACGGCCGCGGGCTGTACCGGGGCCTCTCCAACCCGCTCGAGGTCGGGCGTTACCACTCCCTGATCGTGGCCGAGGAGGGGTTGCCGAGCGAGCTCACGGTCTCTTCCTATACGCGAGCGGGCGAGATCATGGGCATCCGTCACACCGAGCTTCCCCACGAAGGTCTCCAGTTTCATCCCGAAAGCGTTTTGACGCCCCAGGGGGTTCTTATGCTGGAGCGTTTCCTGTTGCGACCCCCGGTTGCACGAACCGCCGGCCCTCCGACACGAAAGGAGACATCCGCGTGACGAGCCCCGCTATCCTGAAAGGCGCCTCGAACAAGCTCGACCTCCGCAAGCTGGTGGAGCACTTGCTCGACGGTGAAGATCTCTCCCCGGAAGAGGCGCGCCTCTCGATGTACGCGCTCACCGATAGCGATGAAAACGACGCCCTCAAGGCGGGATTCTTGATCGCCCTGCGCTCCAAGGGCGAAAGCGCCGACGAGCTGTGCGGTTTCGTGCGCGGCATGCTCGAGCTGGGGCAAGGCCCCCTGCGCTCGCGACCGGCGGCCCTGGCCGATACCTGCGGCACCGGCGGCGACGGGTCCAGGAGCTTCAACATCTCCAGCGCCGCGGCGATCCTCGTCGCCGCCCTCGGGATCCCCGTGGCCAAGCACGGCAACCGTTCGGTCTCCAGCGACTGTGGCAGCGCGGACCTCTTCGAGGCCCTCGGAGTGAGCTTCGCCACGAGCCCCGACGACGCGACGAAAAGGCTCGAAAAACTCGGCTTCGTCTTCCTGTTCGCTCCGACCTTCCACCCTGCTACAGCCGCGGTCGCCCCTGTGCGTCGCGCCCTGGGCGTGCGCACGGTCTTCAACGTGCTGGGGCCCCTGGTCAACCCGGCGCGCCCATCGCATCAGTTGATCGGTGCCTTCGATCCCCAGGTCGCACGGCAGATGGCCCGGGCACTCTCAGGTCTCGGAGTCGAGCGCGCCTTCTGCATCCACGGCGAGCCCGGCTGGGATGAAGCGACCCCCGTGGGTGAATTCCTGTGTGTCCAGGTGCAAGGCGAGGAGATCGAGGAAGGGGTGCTCGATCCCCGCAGCTTCGGCGTGGAGCGCTGCAAGCCCGAGGATCTCCTGGGCGGTGATGCGCGGGAAAACGTCGAGCTCTGTCTGCGCATCTTCGGTGGCGAGAAGGGCCCGCTGTTCGATGCGGTGGCGTTGAACACCGCCCTGGTGTTGCTCTTGACCGGAAAAGAGCGCGACCCGAAAGCAGCGTTCCGCGCGGCGAGCGCCCCGCTGGAAGACGGACGCGCGCTGGCCTACCTGAACGGCCTCGTCGGACAGGATCGATCCTGAAGTGAGAGCGAACCGCGCGGATTTCCTGGGAGCGATGGAAGCCGCTTCGCGCGAGCGCGCGCAAAAGGCGCTCGCGGAGCGCGGGCTCGAGGATTGGCGCGCGCTCGCCCTCGTACGGGAAGCACCACCGGGGTTTCGACCCCACGAACGAGGCTTCGACCTGATCTGCGAGGTCAAGTTCGCCTCACCCTCGGCCGGCGCCCTGCGTGGATCCGGCAACGCCTCCGCCCCCGAAGCGGCGCGACGAGCTGTCCTCTACGAGGAGGCCGGTGCCGCTGCCATCTCGGTCCTGACGGAGCCCGAACGCTTCGGCGGTTCCCTGGCGCACCTGGAGCAAGCGGCGCGATCGGTTTCCGTACCCGTGCTGCGCAAGGACTTCCTGGTGGATCCCGTACAGGTGCTCGAAGCCCGGGTCGCCGGGGCCGCGGGCGTGCTCCTGATCACGCGCATGCTCGCCGACGACGAACTTGCAGCGCTTTTCGAAACGGCCCACGGTCTCGGGATGTTCGTCCTGGTCGAAGCCTTCGATCGCGAGGATCTCGAACGTACTTCGCGCGCGCTGGAGACCGTCGACGCCAAGGCATGCACGCTCGTAGGCATCAACGCCCGCAACCTCGTCACGCTGGCGGTCGAAAAGCAAACGCTCTTTCGGATCGCTCCCCACCTACCGGCGGGTTACCCGGGAGTGGCTGAGAGCGGGCTGGAAACGCCCCAGGACGCCGCAGAGATCGCCAGGGCCGGCTACGCGGTGGCGCTGGTCGGCACGGCCCTGATGCGCGCGGACGATCCCGCTGCGCTCGCGCGCGCCATGCTCGAGGAGGGCCGGCGCGGTCACCAGGAGGCCGCCCCGTGCTCGTGAAGATCTGCGGATTGACGAGTCCCGAGGCGACGCGCGCCGCCGTAGATGCCGGTGCGGATGCCGTGGGGTTCGTCCTGGCCCCATCCGTTCGACAGGTCTCCTGCGAGACGGCACGCGAACTCCTGGCGCTCGTCCCGGACACGATCGAGAAGATCGCGGTCTTCGCACAGGCCACACGGGAGGAACTGGAGGCGGCCTTCGAACTCGGCTTCGATGCCGTCCAGGCCGAACTCGGCTCGCCGGTCGAGCCCATGGCGAAGGGCATGTTCGCGCTCACCGTTCTGCGCGACGGGGACGACCTGGAGCAAAGGGCCGAGGGTGTGGTGTCGGATTGGAAGCCGGGCTCGTTGCGTGGCGCACTCGTTCTCGATGGACCGTCCGGGGGAGGCTCCGGTGTTCCCGTGGATCTCGAGCGGGCACAACGTACGGCGCGCTCCCACCCGATCGTGCTCGCCGGCGGATTGACGCCCGCAAACGTCGCCGAGCTGATCCGCCTCGTGCGGCCCATCGCGGTCGACACGAGTTCGGGTGTGGAATCGGAACGGGGTCTCAAGGATCCCGAGAAAATTCAGGACTTCGTTCGACAGGCGCACGAAGCCTTCGTTCTCCCGGCACAAACCACGGAAGAGCCGCCGCCGTGATCGAAAAACAAGGGCAGCGGACCAACCCCCCTGTGAATGAGTGGCCCGACGCAAACGGTCGCTACGGAAGCTTCGGTGGAACCTACGTCCCCGAGATCCTGATCCCGGCGCTCGCACGCCTGCAGCAGGCGGTCGACGAGCGTCTGCATGAACCCCTGTTTCAGGCGAAACTCCAGGCGGAAGCAAGCTGCTGGATCGGCCGCCCGACGCCGCTGACACCGGCGCGACGATTGGGTGAGCGCTGGGGGGGCGAGCTGTGGCTGAAGCGTGAGGATCAAGCCCACACCGGAGCCCACAAGATCAACAACGCGTTGGGCCAGGCCCTGCTGGCCCGATCGATGGGAGTGCGGCGCATCGTGGCCGAAACCGGCGCGGGACAGCACGGCGTGGCGACCGCCGCGGCCTGCGCGCGACTGGGATTGCCCTGCACCGTCTACATGGGCTCGATCGATGTTGCACGACAGGCGCCGAACGTGGCCCGCATGCAGCTCTTCGGCGCGGAGGTGCACTCTGTCGAAAGCGGCGATGCGACGCTGCGCGCAGCGATCGACGAGGCGCTTCGTGATTGGTCCCACGATCCGGAAGGCACTTACTACCTCCTGGGGTCGGCTGTGGGGCCCCACCCCTACCCCTACCTGGTGCGCGAGCTTCAATCGGTCATCGGATTGGAGGCACGTGCGCAGTTGTACGAGGCGAGCGGGCGTTTGCCCGACAAGGTCGTCGCCTGCGTGGGCGGTGGCTCGAATGCGATCGGACTCTTTCACGCATTCCGAAACGATGAGGGCGTCGAACTGCACGGCATCGAGGCCGGTGGCCGGGGAATGGCCATGGGAGAACACGGTTCGACCTTGACGCGCGGAAGCACGGGTGTGCTGCATGGCACGAAGAGCTACCTCCTGCAGGACAGCGAGGGGCAGATCATGGAGACCCACTCGATCTCCGCCGGTCTGGATTACCCGGGCGTGGGACCCGAACATGCCTATCTCCTGGAGAGCGGTCGCGCCCGGTACCATTCGGCCAGCGACGAGGAGGCGCTCGCTGCGCTCGCCGAGTGTGCGAAGACCGAGGGCATCCTACCGGCGCTCGAGTCGGCACATGCCTTCGCCGGAGCCAGGAGACTCGCAGAAGAAAACCCCGGGGAGCTGATCCTGATCGGTTGCTCGGGCCGCGGAGACAAAGACCTCGGCATCCTCATGCAGGCGAACGGAGGGCCGGGAGCATGAGCGGCGCCAGGCGGCTCGAAACGCGCATCCGCTCCGCTGCGAGCGAGGGGCGCATCGCCTTGATGCCCTACGTCATTGCCGGTCACCCCACGCTCGACGGTTTCGCCCGAACGCTCTTGCAGGTCGCGAACGAGGCGGACGTGGTCGAGGTAGGCCTGCCGTTTACCGACCCCACCGCCGACGGTCCGGTGATCGCCGAGGCTGCCCGCAAGGCCCTGGCCGGTGGTGCGAACCTCGACCACGCCCTGGGCGCGGTGAAGGAAGCGCGCGCGGCAAGCGAGGCGTGCTTCGTACTGATGAGCTACCTGAATCCGCTGCTTGCGCGCGGCGCCGAACGGGTGTGTAAAGAGCTCGTCGAGGCGGGCTTCGACGGCTTGATCGTGCCCGACTTGCCGCTCGAGGAAAGCCTCGAACTACGCGAGCCGGCGGACGCGAGCGGCCTGGCGTTGATCCAGCTCGTGACGCCGCTCACACCCACCGAACGCATCGCCAAACTCAGTGCCGCCACGCGCGGTTTCCTCTACGCGGTCACCCGCAAGGGGACGACCGGAGCCAGGGCCGAGGCCGAATCCATCCACGCCTACCTGGATCGGGTAGGGTCGGTGTGCGGGCTGCCGATCTGCGCCGGGTTCGGACTGCGCGAGCCGGACCAGGTCCAGGCCCTCCTCGGGCACGCCCACGGGGCGGTTGTCGGAACGGCTCTGGTCGAAAGGCTCTCGGCAGGCGAAGATCCCCGCCCTTTTCTGCAAGAATTCCGTGGCCCCGGCTGCAATTCACAATGATCGCCATCCTGAATCCCGCCTGCAGCCTGCGTGAGAAAGCGCAGGTGGTCTCTCTCATCGAAGAACGCGGACTCCGCGTCCACCTCGATCGTACCGACGGTCGCGAGTGGGTCGGCATCCTGGGGTCGAACGCAGTTGCGATCGCCCGGGAACTCGGTGCTCTGCCGGGCGTCGAAGAGGTGCGCAACGTCAAGGCGCCCTACGCCCTCGCTTCCCGCGAACTCCATCCGAAAAAAAGCATCGTCGCCGTCGCCGATGTCGAGATCGGTGGTGATCGAGTGTGTGTGATGGCCGGTCCTTGTGCGGTCGAGAGCGAAGAGCAAATCTTCACCATCGCCGAGATCGTCGCGCAGCGTGGTGCGCGCATCCTGCGCGGTGGCGCCTTCAAGCCACGGACGTCTCCGTACAGTTTTCAGGGCCTGGGTCTGGAGGGCCTGAAGCTCCTGGCCGAGGCCGGAAAGGCAAACGGATTGCCTATCGTGACGGAGGTTGTCGCCCCTGAGGATGTCGAAACGGTCGCGGAGTACGCGGACATGCTCCAGGTCGGCGCGCGTAACATGCAAAACTTCCGGCTGTTGCAGGCCGCGGGGGAGGTGGGACGACCGGTGCTCTTGAAGCGCGGCATGGTAGCGACGCTCGATGAGTTGTTGCTGGCGGCGGAGTACGTACTGGATGCTGGAACGCCCGATGTCTGTCTGTGTGAGCGCGGGATTCGGACCTTTTCGCAAGAGACCCGCAACACCCTGGATCTGGCGGCGATCCCGTTGTTGCAGGAGCGTTCCCACCTGCCCGTCATTGCGGACCCGAGCCACGGGACGGGGATTCGGCGATTGGTGGGGAGTCTGGCTCGGGCTGCACTTGCGGCGGGGGCGGATGGATTGATCGTGGAGGTGCATCCGGATCCGAAGGCTGCCTTGTCGGATGGAGAGCAGAGCCTCACGCCGGATGGCTTCGATGCGATGATGCTGGAGCTGGGGAGGGTGGCTCAGGCGATCGGGAGGCGGATATAGGGCGTTACGGTGGTCAGGGGTCGTCCGGCTTCCGGGCGAGGGAATGCCCGGAAAAGCAGGAAACACGCCTTCCTCGAACTAGATTCCTTGCGCCTCCTCCTCGACCTCACCCTTCCCGAGATGCAGGTCGTACTCGAGTTCCCATCCGGGCATCTCTCCGCCACCGCCCTTCAGGTAGTGATCGAACCACCGCAGCGCCCGCAGGTTGTAATCGAACCGAGCTGCGGCCTTGCGGTTGCCGTGTCCTTCTCCGGGGTAGTGCACGAGTCTCACAGGCGCCTGGCCGCGCAGCTTCAGGTGCCGATACATCTCCCGTGATTGTCCGGGATCCACACGCGGATCCTCCTTGCCGTGCAGGATCAGGAGCGGGGTTTCGCCCTGGTCGGCGTAGTAGATCGGGCTGCGCTTCAGGAAGAAGTCCCAGTTGTCCCAGGGGCGTTTCAGGGCGTGGACGTAGTACTCCTCGTCGGCGATGTCGGTCGTCCCTACCTTGGAGATCTTGTTGCTGATGCCGACGAACATGACACCTGCGGCGAAGCGCTTCGAGTAATAGGACGAGCACCAGGCCGTCGCGTAGCCGCCGTAGGATCCGCCGGTAACACCGACCCGATCGCGATCGGCGATTCCGATTTCGATCAGGTGGTCGACGCCGTCGACGATGTCGTCGAACTCCTTGCCTGCAGGATCGCCTTGGCTCGCCTTGAGGTAGGCCAGGCCGCGGCCGGTGCTGCCGCGGTAGTTGGGATAGAAGACGGAATAGCCGTTTGCTGCAGCGACCTGGCCGGGGTAGGCGTAGCGCGTCAACCAACCGTTGGGCAGGTGGGACTCGGGTCCGCCGTGCACGCAGACGATCAGCGGTCCGGCTCCGCGTTTCTCTCGCGGGTGTATCAGCACACCCTCGATCACGAGGCCGTCGCGGGCCTTGTAGCTAATGACTTCCTGACGGGCGAGACGGAGCGAGTCGAGCCAGGGGTTGGAGTGCGTTCGACGCGCGAGCTCCCGGGTCCTGAGGTCGAGGGTGTAGAGCTCGAGCGGGTGCTCCGGCGAGGAACCGACCAGCGCGGCCTGGGCGCCGTCTTTTGAGACCGAAAAGGAGAACCAGACCGGCCCCTCGAGGGGCAGCAGCGCCTGACGATCGACCGCCTTTCCGTCCTCGACACGGAACGTGTCCAGGGTGGACCAGGCGCCCTGGCTGCCCAGCACGAGGATGCTATCCTCGCCGATCCAGCTCACCCCGTGCTCGTCGCGCTCGCGCACGCCCAACATCTCGACGGGCCGGCTTTCCGCACCCGAAGTCGAAGCGAAGAGCAGGCGATTCGCAGCGCCGTCGTGCTCGTCGTGTGCGGCCAGAATCGCCAGGCCGGAACCGTCGGGCCGCCAGGCGAAGTGCCCCAGCTTGCCCCCGTTGTTGACCCGGCAGGTCACCTTCCCACTCTGGGTGTCGACGACCCGCACGCGCTTTTTCATGTAACTGTCATCCACCAAAGCGGTCGGCGCAACCGCCAGCGCGATGCGGCGGTTGTCCGGTGCCCACACCATGTCGCTGACGTGACCGTCGACCGGGACGAGGCGCGCTTCGACCTCTTCGTCGAACGGAGTGGCGATCCACAGCTCGCCCGCACGCCAATCTTCTTCGTAGATCTCCTGCTTGAAACCCTTCTTCTTTTCTTTTTCGCGCGCCTCGCTTTCGGGCGGAGTCGCCCTCAACGCAACCTGGGTTCCGTCCGGGGAAAACGCGTAGCCACTGATGCTGCGATCCTCGAACTTCGCTGCGCGGCGGGATTCGCCACCGCGCAGGGGAATCACATAGAGACAGGAGTGCTCGTCATCACCCCGCTTGGCGAGAAACGCGATGCCCCGACCGTCGGGCGTCCAGCGCACGGAACCGACACCGCTCTCCGCGGTCACGAATGCGAAGGTCTCCCCGCTGTCGTTGTCGAGTACGTGGAGCTGCGTGCGCGAGGAGCCGTCCTCCTCCTCCCAGGGGGTGCGCGGAATGGAAAGAACGTAGGCCACGTGCTTTCCGTCCGGTGAGATTTCAGCGGCGACCACCTGCTGGGTCGTCGCCACCTGCAGCGGCGTCAGGGCGTCCGCAGGGGCCTGGGCCGCGATGACGGAGGGGGTGAAAGAGGTGGTCCAGAGAGCGAGCGCAAGGCCGATGTTCATGATCTTCATGGGCGATTCTTCGAGGCGAAACTGAAGGGCACACAGCATAACGGGCGCCGACCCATCACGCGTTCATTTCGTCTACATAGTAGCGCTCGCGTACGGGCTCCAGCACCTTGAACTCCGCCGCAACACCGAGCATCCGCTGCAAGTTACCCAGGAGGCGCTCCGCCAGGCGCAGCTTGAGGATGAGCCTTTCATCCTCGGTCGTGTGTTCGGAAAGCACCATACCGGCGTTGCGCAGCGCCGCCGCGCTCTTTCCGTCCGCCAGGGAAACGGAGACCGAAACGACACACGAACGCGCGTCGAGCCGGTTGGAGATCACGCGATCCAGGAGATCCAGTCCCTCCCCGGTGTGTGCGGAGAGGTGCACGATCTCTTGCCGACGACCTTCGCGGAGAATCTGCAGTGAAATCGGATCCCCCACCCGATCGACCTTGTTCAGAACGACGACGTCAGCCTCGCGATTGGTCAGACCGCCGAGGGTTTCTTCGACCGCCGCCATTTGCACCGAGGCATCGGCGTGGGAACCGTCGACGACGTGCAGGAGCAGATCGACGCTCAACGCTTCCTCCAAGGTGGCGTGGAAAGAGGCCACCAGGTGGTGCGGCAAACGCTGAAGAAAGCCGACCGTATCGGAAAGCAACACGATGCGGCCATCCAGGAGCTTCCACTTCCTCGTGCGCGTATCGAGTGTGGCAAAGGGCATGTCGGCGACCAGTTCGTCCGCCCCCGTCAGACGATTCAGCAGGGTCGATTTGCCGACGTTCGTATAGCCGACCAGCCCGATGGTAAAGAGATCATCGCGGATCTGGCTCTGAAGCTGGCGATGCCTCTCGATCCCGGCCAACCGAGCTTTGAGATCGCTGATCCGTTTCCCGAGTAGGCGGCGATCCGTCTCCAGCTGCGTCTCCCCGGGGCCCCGCGTTCCGATGGCGCCTTCGGTCCGTTCGAGGTGCGTCCACATGCGGCGCAGGCGCGGACGCAGGTACTCCATCTGCGCCAACTCGACCTGAATACGCGACTGAGCGGTGCGCGCGCGCGTCGCAAAGATATCGAGGATCAACTCGGAACGATCGACCACGCGCTTGTCCCAGGCCTTCTCGAGGTTACGGACCTGGCCCGGTGAAAGGTCGTTGTCGACGAGGATCGCGTCGGGCCGGTGACGCTCCATGGCTTCCTTGACCTCGGCCACCTTGCCCTTGCCCAGCATGGTCGAGGAGTCGGGTCTCTTGCGCCGCTGGATCAGGGGCCCACCCTGGGCCCCCACGACCTCGGCGCCGGCCGCCTGCACCAGTCCGCGCGCCTCCGAAAGAGGACCACCGGCTTCGTCCGGCTGATCCGGAAAGAGAACACCGCAAACCAGGAAGCGTTCGCTCGGCGGTTGGGTTCTTTCGGGTTGACGGCTCATGAACGCAGCGGCACGGCCCCGGAAGCGACCTGAATGCTCTTCACCTCGACCCGCTGAATGCGGGCGTCCTCGAAGCACGGGCGCAGCAGCGTATGGGTCACGGGTTCGGGGGACCTCTCGGGAAAGTCCGTACGGTAGTGCACGCCGCGCGATTCGGTGCGATGCAAAGCCGAAACCGCCGAGAGGTGGGCCACGCTCAGCATGTTCAAGAGCTCGAACGTGCGCGGCTCCGGGCGAGCGAGCTCGCTCACCGCGCGCGTCCACAGGCGGATGCGCGACAGCGCGTCCTCCATGTCGGCTCGTTTGCGCTCGATGCCCAGCTGGCGCCACAGCACCGACTTCAGGGAGTACGTAACATCCTGCACGTTGACGTTGACACCGGCCGGCGGCGCGGAGCGTTCACGGGGAGGCCGTACGATCCACTCGCGCAACTCGCGGCCGTGCAACCGCGCTTCCTCCGCGGCGGAAAGGCCCGCGCGATGCCCCAAAACCAGTCCTTCGAGCAGCGAGTTCGAGCCCATCCGGTTCGCCCCGTGCAGCCCTGAGCTGGCGCATTCGCCGACCGCCCAGAGACCGTCGACATCCGTGCGCCCGTCGATGTCGACGGCGAGTCCGCCGACCATGTAGTGTGCTCCCGGCCGCACGGGCACGGGGTCGCGCGCGATATCGATGCCGAAGAAGCGACACACGCGCGAGATACCGGGGAAGAGCACGTGGGGGTCCTTCTCCACTTCGGAGAGATCGAGATAGGTGTTGGTGTCCTTGGTCTCGACCATGCGCCGAAAGACGGCGCGACTGACGACATCGCGCGGGGCGAGTTCGGCCTTCTCGTGAAAGCTCGGCATGAATCGCACGCCGTCACGATCGCGCAGGATTCCACCGGCGCCGCGCACGACCTCGCTGATCAAGACCCGCGCCGCGCCCGCGATGTAAAGCAGTGTCGGATGGAACTGGAAGAACTCGAGGTCCCGCACGGAGGCTCCCGCGCGAAACGCGATCGCGATCCCGTCGCCTGTAGCGATGGCGGGGTTGGTCGTCTCGCGGTAGAGCTGTCCCGCACCGCCCGTGGCGAGAACGGTCGAGCGCGCCGAGAAAACGGCCGACTCGCCGCCGGGTCGCAGCGCCAGGACGCCTACGACCGCTCCATCCCCGGCACAGAGCAAGTCGACGACAAACGTCTCGGTGAAGGTCGTGATCCGGGGGTGGTGGCGCAGCGCGGTATTCAACGTGCCCTGGATCTCGCGCCCCGTCGCGTCGCCGCGCGCGTGCACGACGCGCGGCCGCGTGTGCCCCCCTTCCCGCGACAGCTCGATGGTTCCATCCCCCCGACGATCGAAACGCGCCCCGAGACGATCGAGCCGGTCGATCGCCGCCGGTCCTGCACGCACGACGAACTCCACGACCTCGCGCTCGGCCAGTCCGCAACCGACCTCCATCGTGTCGGCGATGTGCTCGGCAAAGGAATCCGCACGATCGAGAACCGCGGCGACACCGCCCTGGGCGTGGAGCGTGTTCGTCTCCTCGCGGTCGCCCTTGACCAGGAGCGCAACCTCCGCCCCCGCCTCCGCGGCTGCAAGCGCGGCGGAGGCGCCGCCCGCACCACCGCCGACGATGAGGAGGTCGAAGCGATAGTGCGGAACCCGGCGGGAATCGACGGAGAGAAGACGGCCGTCGAGGTCGAGTCGGTGGTGGTCGCTCAATACGACAGCGGATTCTAAACCGGCGGGCTACGCCTGAGCAGGGGGGCCTGGGAGGGGCCACGGGGAAGAGCCTAAGCCAGTGGAAAACGGGAAGTTAGGGAGTCCGGGATCAAGAATATCGGTTCGGGACTTGTTCGGGTCGAAAGCCAGACTAAGATTCGGGTCTTGTTCGGGTTTCCAGTCGGGGCCTCGCCGACCCCCCCCCAGGCCAGCCCCGCTGGAACCCGACTCCTCCCCTCCCCAAGCCCTCGACCCCAACCGACGAGGCCTCTCCCATGGCACCGCTCGCCCCCCGTACGATCTCGGCCCTGCGCGCGACCCGTTCCTGCTTCGGCATCGACCCCCACGCCCCGGGCCCTTCGAACCCCCTCGGCCCCCTCCTGACCTCGCCCTCCGACCTGCGCTCCTACCTGTTCTTCTTCGGACTGATCGCCACCACCTTCCTCCTCTGAAATGAACGCCCACCCGCCCCTCACCCGTCGCCAGCGAGATATCCTCGAATTCGTCAGACAATACATCGAGGAACAGGCGATCAGTCCCACCCTCGATGAGATCGCCAGGCACTTCGGCCTCAGCCGGGTGACGATCTTCGGCCACGTCAGCGAGCTCGAACGCAAAGGGGTCGTCCAGCGCTCCGCACGGGGCGTCAGCAGGGCCCTGAGGCTCGTGGAGCAGGAAAAGGAGGTGCTACGCGAGGCGATCCAGGTCCCCATCCTGGGGACGATCGCGGCGGGTGCCCCGATCGCGGCTCTCGAAGACCCCGAGATCCTGGACTTCGGGGATTTTGTGCCCCCCGGCAAGGACGTTTACGTGCTCCGGGTCCAGGGGGACTCGATGATCGAAGATTCGATCCGCGACGGAGATCTGGTCGTGGTCGAACAGCGCAGTACGGCCCACAACGGGGAGACGGTCGTGGCGGTCCTCCCCGAAGAGGAAGTGACCCTGAAGCGCTTCTATCACGACCCCGACGGTCGGATCCGTCTACAGCCCGCCAATGCTCAACTCCAGCCGATCTTCGTGGACGAGGTGCAGATCCGTGGAGTGGTCATCGGTGTTCTACGCCGGTACTGAACCAACGAGCACCGACGGGATCCGAGCTCGACAGAATCCGAGCAAGGAACGCCTTTTCTTGGAATCAGAAAATCAAGATAAGACGATTCCAAACCCAAGAAACCACCGGGGTCGAAAAGGCCCCGGCACACCGTTGAAAGAGAGACGAGGAGGCCGGTATCACCGGTCTCCTTTTTTTTTGCGAACTGGCATATCGAAACTTTGCGTTGCGTTTTTCCTGCTAGGATCTCTGTTCCCCCCTCACCCTCACCCCCCCTTTTCCGATGCCCATCCTCCCCCCTACCCTTGGGCACACTCAGCGGAGTTCTGCTGAGCTGCGCGTCGAATCCGCCTGGATTGAATTCTTCGGAGTTGCGCCCGGACGAGTGCGCATCGAAGTCGCGGTCCACAACCGCGGCGGAGCCCCTTCCAAGCCACAGCTGCTCAACCTCGACGCCGCACCGATTGGCGCCCACTTGAGCTGGCAACACCTGTCCCCTTTGCGGTTACCGGCGATTCTGCCCCGCCGTACGCTGACGGTAGCAACGGAGGTCTTTCGCGCCCAACCCAGCCATAGAAGTCTACCGGTCCAGATTCTTCGCGGAGCCGCCGATCGGGCGTCCCGACTGGATCGCATACCCAACCTCGGCCGGCTTTGGAATCGAGCCTGCAACGAAACCGTCACCACAGAACTGTGGGCCTGCTCGCTCCCCCTCGATCCGTTCGAACTCCTGGGGCGCAAGAGTCCACAGTGGGCCGGCGGCATTCGCGTTTGCATCGGGTCGGAAACGACCTCGAGCTGTTGCCGGGCCCAGGCTCTGCGCTTTGCTCCCGGGAAGACCAATATGGTGCTCCTCTCCGTTGGAAAAGAGCCTGACGAGTACGCCTTCGAGTTCAAGGGCAAGGCGGCGCAGTGGAACCCTTCTCTGCTCGTGACGAGTGAAGACTCGACCACAAAGATGCACCGCCAAAAGGCAACCCTCCTGGGTACTACGGCCATCGTCTTGACGCTCGATCCGCCCGACGACGCCCAGAAGGGCGACCTCCAGGTACACGTGCAACGGAAGTCTCTCCGAACCACCGAAACGATCGAACTCGATCTCGACGCGACCGCCCCCGGCCCCGGTTGCTTCCTCGGCTAGACTAGCCAGCCTCGGCAAGCAACGTCCGCAGGTCCGACTCGCAGCGCGACAGGATGCGAGCGAGCGCCCGGCGGAACGCGGCCACGAGTTCTTCAGGGTCCTTCTCGCGAAGCGGCTCGATTTCGGTGTACTCCCGATGGAATGCGATCTCGGGGCCTTTTTCGCCGAAGTGCGTGAGGAAGATCTGAAGCTCGAGTTGGGCCTCGGGACGATCCCGGTAGTCACCCAGGAGCCGACTGACACAACCATCGATCACATAGTCCGTTTCGGTCAAGGCCCCAGGCTCGACGACCGCCTGAAACAGGCCCGCGTCCGCCATCCAGCGGCGCAAAGCCGTGGTTACGAAGTCGGACGGCGGTACGAAGAACTCGTGGTAGAAGTCGGACTCATAGCGCGCCTCGGCGACCCGATAGACCAGGCCCGGACCGTCCAGGCCCGGGCCCGCCACAAAGGGACGGACGCCCAGGACAGCGGTGCTCAGGGGAGCCCCATTCGAATCGGGAGAGGGGTCGCGTCGGACCTCCAGGGCGTATTGGCATCTCTCGACGTATCCCCTGGAGAGATCCAGGCAGGCGTTCATGCCCGCGGCCAGCAACACCACGAAAAGCAGAGGGGACCGGGGAAATCGAAGGGAACCAGCGCTTTGCATCGACGTCTATCTCCGCGGGGCAGGGGGATCACCAAAAATGCTCTGGGAAGGGTTACCGCGTAGATCAGAGGTGAGCCTCCCCAGATGCCGCACCATGCGGCGCAGATCCTGAAGGATGCCCTCCGAACTCCCTTCGGCGCCCGCGACCAACCGGTCGACGCGCCGCAACACGCGCTGCAGATCGTCCAAAACGGGCGGCAAGTCCTGGGCAAGCAGGTGAAGGTCGGACGAGAGGGCTTCGGTGTTGACGACGATCCCACGCAGGTGTTCGCTTTCCACGAACTCCTGCATGCGTAAAGCGACCGCCCGCAGGTTGTCGAGCAGGAGCGGAAAATCACGTTCGAATTCGACCGTGAGGTTACGCATCGCAGCGGAGGCGGCGGCGATCTCGCCCGGTACCTCTTGAAGCGCCGGATTCCCCAGCAAGCGATTCAGATCGGTCGAGGTCTGCGTGAAGCTCTCCGCCGCATCGGAGGCCGCGCTGATGAGCCCCGGGATGTCGGATGCTCTCAAACGCTCCTCGAGCGTGGCCAGAAGACGATCGAGGTTGTAGACCAGCTCGCTCGATTCAAGGGAAGAGAAGAAGTTGCCAGCCGACTCGACGATCCGGGGCAACGAACTGGGGGCGGACGGAACATAGGAATACCGCGGACGCCAACTCAATTCGAGAAGCGGCCATAGCGCCGGATCGACAAAGTCGGCGTTGATGAAGACCTGCCCACTGAGCCCGAGTAGGTTCAAGCGCATCCGGTAGCCACGTTCGACCGCAGCGTCGATACGTTTTTGTTTAAGACGGCTGGTTTCTTCCTCGAAGAACTGTGACGCAGTGATGCGCATCGTGACGACGATGTAGCGTCCGAATTCCTCCAGCTCCTTTTCCGATAGCTCGCTCTTGTAGATGTCGTCGGCACTCTCGATCGCCACGACGGAACCTATTTCGATACCCCGAAACTTGACCGGAGCCCCGATATCGAGCCCCTGTACCGACTCATCGAAACACGTCTCGACCAGAGCCGAGCGTTCGAAGACGGAAGTCGCTCCCATCCAGATGACCGCAGCGAAGCTCAAAGCTACCGTTCCCAGAACGAACAAGCCGACCCGGAAGTAGTGGACGTCCTGCGTCATGACGTACTCCGATAGGCCACGGCTTCGGACTGCCGGCGGAAGAAGGCACGAATCCCGGGGATCTTGGAATGGTCTCGAAGGTCGGCCGGACTTCCCGTGGCGACGATCGTCCCGGTCTCGCGGTCCAGGAAGATCGCGCGATCGGAGATGGCGTAGATACTGGCGAGTTCGTGAGTCACGATGACGAAGGTGATCCCCAGGTGTAGTTTCAGCATCCGAATCAGGTGGTCAACCTCGGCGGAGGTTGCGGGGTCCAATCCCGCCGAGGGCTCGTCCAAGAAGAGAATGGAGGGGTCCAGGGCCATCGCGCGGGCGATGGCGGCCCGTTTTTGCATCCCCCCGCTGATCTCGTCCGGGAGGTGGTGGAGCACGTGGCCCAGGCCGACCAGTTCGAGCTTCATGTGGGCGACCGCCTCCATCGCTTCGCGGGGCAGGTCGGTGAACTCCTCGAGAGGCAAGAGTACGTTCTCGAGCAGCGTCATCGAGCCGAATAGCGCGCCCATTTGGTACATCACTCCGAAGGATCGCAGGATCTCATTGCGCTCCTCGCCCCGGGCGCTGACCAGGTCGCGGCCGTGGATCAGAATCCGCCCGGTGAATGGGGCATGGAGACCGATCATGTGTTTCAAGAGCGTACTCTTTCCGCACCCCGATCCGCCGAGAAGGACCAGGACCTCCCCCTGACGAACGTCGAAGTTCACGTCCCGCAACACCACGTTTGAACCGTAGCCGAGGCTGACATTCTCGAGGCGTATGGCGGGTGCGAGACTCATGCCGGCGGGGTCAGATGCCCAGATAGTAGAAGGCCACCGAGAAGATACCGTCACCGATCACGATGAGCGTGATTCCTGTGACCACCGCACGCGTGGTCGAAATCCCAACGGCGCTGGCACCCGAACCGGTTTGAAGACCACGGATACAGCCGATGGCGGCCACGACGATACCGAAGCAGAAGGCCTTGAAAAGCCCGCCCAGAAAATCGCTGAGATCGATCGTAGAGCTGACCTGATTGACATAAGAGGTCATCGAAAAGCCCAGGGACAGATAGACGACCGCCCCACCGATCAACCCGCAAAAATTGGCCAAGACCACCAGGAGCGGCGTGGTCCAAACAGCGGCCAGGACTCGCGGAATCACGAGGAACCGCGTTGGCGAAAGCCCCATGGTCGAAAGCGCATCGATCTCTTCCCGAACTTTCATCGTCCCGATCTCGGCTGCAAAGGCCGAACCCGAACGTCCGGTCAGAACGATCGCGGTCATCAGGGGCCCGATTTCGCGCACAAGGGAGAGGGCAACGAGATCCGCGACGAAGATCTCCGCGCCGAACTTCTGAAGAGCGATCGCCCCCTGATAGGCGAGGATCGCTCCGATCAGGAACACGATCAGGGCCACGATCGGAACGGCGTCGGCTCCACAGGATTCGGCGGCCCGCAGGGTCTCGCGCCAGCGAACGGTGCGCGGGTGGCGGATCGCATTGGCGAGGGCGCTGGCCAGCTCGCCGACAAAGCGAGTCATCTCAGCCAGGTCGGCCAGAAAAGCCACCCCGTAGCGGCCGATCTGTTCGACCCCGCTCCGGGGCGGGGGCTCGGGCGGCAATTCCTTCTTGGCTCCGGATTCATACAACTCGAAAAGGCGCGCGTGCTCGAGCGTCAATCCAACGATATCGAAGTGCAGCCCGGCGCGCTCCTGGCGCAGCTGCAGGTGCATCAGGAGAGCCACACCTGCTCCGTCCAGGTATTTGAGTTTGGAAACATCGAGCACGAGGGGCGCTAGCGGCTCTTTGTCGATGAGTTCCTCGGTCTCACGCCAGACCCGGCCCGTGGTCCGGACGTCGAGTCGTCCCTCCAGAGACACGGACAATGCCCCGCCCTGGGTCCGGCCCCGTGTGGCTGTCGCGATCGACATGCCTTACGGATACCGAAATGGAAGAGCGAAAGAAACGCCCTTGCCGGGGAGGATTTACGAACCGTATGGGGCGCGCGATCAGGCTGCGTTCAATGTCCGCCGCAGGACCTCGGTGCGATCGAGCCACCTTTCGCGAATCATGTCGAAATGCGCACGCGGCATGCGCCAGCGGCGATCCTCGGAAGGCAGGTCGCTGGGCAGATTGCGGGCGTATTCCCGAAAGGCGTGGGCGAGGAATCCAAGCATGTAGCGCGGTGTGCTGAGCCGCGTGAGGGTCTCGCGGACGTAGTCGTGGTCGAGATCCTCGGCGAAGAACTCCCACAGCGTGCGGGCTTTGCCAGCGTCGGTGAACTCCTTGCCTGAGCAGACGCGGATGCGATAGCTGGCGATCTCCACCAGCTCCTGACCCGTCCAATCGAGCGTTTCCACCAGGTTTGATTTGTCGAGGCGCATCCGCTTCAGCTGTTCGGGTGTCGCGGATCGGTGGATGCGGTCGAGTTCGATCGGCAGGAAGAGCTTCAACGCCAATCCCGGAAGCTGTAGGAGCTTGTGATCGAGCAATGTCTCGGCGAAGCGGCGGGCTCCGTCAGGATGGGCAGAGAGGGCGGAGGGTTCGTCGATCCGGTCGACAAGGACGTACCACGAGCCGTAGCCGAGTGATTTTCGAAGCGAACCGAAACGTTCCAGGAGGTCGTAGCGTTGACGTTCATCGGTACCGGTGGGAAGAACGAAGCGATTGCGTTCGCCCTCGGACAGGCGGCCGAGAAAACCGGATAGAAGGGCGGAATCACGTCCCAGGAGGCGAATGGAGACCGAGCGAGCGGTGCGTTCCAGCTTGCGGCGATTCCACACGTGGGGGGTCCAGACAAAGGCCAGCGCCAGGAAACCGGCTCCGGTCCAAAGCCAGCCCGGGCCAACGTCGACGTCCTGCATGCGGCCGAGAAACGGACCCATCAGGAAGAAGGCGCCCAGAGTCGTCATCAACCAACGCAGCGCGCCGGCGGCGAGTCCCCCGGGGGTGCGAAAGCCGAGACGGTGGATGAGGGTCTCCCAGGCCTCGCCTACCGTGCGTTCCCGCGAATCGTGGTACAGGGCCGTGAGCAGCAACAGGTCGATCTGATGGCGCTTGGAAAGCCTCACATGGGAATCTTCGCGGTTCAACAGGTCGTCGACCATCCGCGTGACGCCCAGGGACAGCATCGCGTCGAGATGATCGGAGAGGGTCCAGTGCTTGGACACGGCCCGGCCGACCGCCCGTGGATCCTCGCCAACACCGACCGCACTACGGAAACGCTCGAGGTAGACGTCGAAATCGACGTATTCGGAGGTCAAAATCCGTTCCTCCTTGAACTCGTCCAGTCGCCGGCGCATGGCGATGCGCATGCCGCTCTTCCCGCTCCCCTTCTCACCGAAGACGATGCCCGGAGCCGGTGATCGTGGATCGCCGAAGACCCGGTCGAAGGCCGAATGCACGGCGGTCTGGGTCATCTCGCTCAGAACGAGATCCTTGTCAGCATCCTCGCATGCAAAGGGGTCTTTTGTGAGCGACCAATGCTGACGCCAGGCGGTGAGGAACATGGAGGGGCCTCAGGGGGGGGTAAACAGGTTCCTCCCCCTCCATCGACCAATTCCAACGATCCCGTGAGA
This sequence comes from Planctomycetota bacterium, assembly GCA_002683825.1. Lineage (GTDB taxonomy): Bacteria > Planctomycetota > UBA1135 > UBA1135. The sequence goes on along the minus strand of NYUD01000039.1, from coordinate 1,753 downwards.
GGGGACCCGAGCTATTCCTTCCCAATTTCAAGGGCAGCCCGGTCCATCCCTGGTCGGGAGCTCGATGTGGAAAGGGCGAGCTTGGGTCCGGTGATCCCGTAGCTCGTCTCCCCCGCGACGTGTAGGTTCCCCCGGTGCCGGATAGCTCCGACCCTCGACGATCCCCCCGTGAGATGAACGTCCACCGCGCGCCCCGTCCCATCCCGCTTGGGCACACGCAAGGAGAAGTCTCGAGCCCAACCGAATGCAGGCGACGGACGGATGAACCACGAAAAAAGGACAAGCACCGGGTCCAGAGGTTGCACTTGAACTCCGGATGAAAGAGGCAGGCTCACGGTTCCACCCGAGAAATGCCGGCCATTGTCCGGGTTTGGCTGCTTCTCCGTGGAGCAACTTTGACACGCCGCTGCGCTTTATCAAAGCTGTTGAGAACGGGTCGCGCACCGGACCCCTGCGGATCACGAACTCGAGATGAAAAAGGTCGTTCTCATCGCCCGCTTTTGCATGGGGCTACCGCTCTTCGTCTTGGGCCTCAACGGCTTCCTCGAGTTCATGGAAGTCCCCGGCGAACACCCGGCGGACGCCCTCAGCTTCTTGCACGCCCTCGGCGATTCGATTTACCTGTTCCCGCTCGTAAACGGTATCGAAGTTCTGTGCGGCCTACTCCTTCTTTTGGGTGCGTTCGTACCGCTCGCGCTGGTTCTGATGGCGCCTCTCCTGGTGAACTTCGTCTGCTTTCACGTCTTCCTAGACGACCCGCAAAACGGGAAGATCGCCTACATTCTCGTGGGTCTCGAACTCTTCCTGGTCCTCGCCTACGGCTCGTACTTTCGCGGATTCTTCTCTCCAAGGGCCAAGAGCCGCTTTCAGTAAGCCTACAGCCTCCGCCGGCCGTCCGGCGAGCCCACGAAAAAACCCCGCCGAACGAATGCTCGACGGGGTTGTGAAACCCCGGTGATACCTACTTTCTCGCGCGAAGCAATATCATCGGCGAGGTCTGCTTGACGACCGTGTTCGGAATGGGAACGGGTATGGCCAGACCCCTATAGTCACCGGGAATGCCTGCCGGGCGTGTTCCTTCTACGTGCGTCAGAGAAGGCACACGGCCCGGACTTGATAGAGAAGGTGGAATGGTTACTACAGCGTTGCGATCCGTATGGAGCCCATGTCAGAACTCCTTTTTCCATGGACGCCCGGGCCGAAGCCTGGACGGACGTGGAAAAAGGTGGTTAAGCCGATCGTCCGATTAGTACCGGTAAGCTGAGTACGTTGCCGTACTTGCACCGCCGGCCTATCAACCTGATGGTCTCTCAGGGGACTCATGGGATGACTCGTCTTGGAGAAGGCTTCGCGCTTAGATGCATTCAGCGCTTATCCGTTCCGACCTTAGCTACCCAGCTGTACCACTAGCGTGATAACTGGAGCACCAGAGGGCCGTACTCCCCAATCCTCTCGTACTAGGGGAATACCTCCTCAGTCATCCTACACCCACACCAGATAGGGACCGACCTGTCTCACGACGGTCTAAACCCAGCTCACGTGCCGCTTTAATTGGCGAACAGCCAAACCCTTGGGACCTCCTACAGCCCCAGGATGCGACGAGCCGACATCGAGGTGCCAAACCATCCCGTCGATATGGACTCTTGGGGAAGATCAGCCTGTTATCCCCGGGGTAGCTTCTATCCGTTAAGCCATGGCCCTTCCACTCGGGACCATAGGATCACTTTGGCCGGCTTTCGCCCCTGCTCGACTT
>NYUD01000008.1 GCA_002683825.1 Planctomycetota bacterium | reverse complement strand
GATGACGACGACGGCGACGACGATGACGATGACGACGACGGCGACGACGGCGACGACGGCGACGACGGCGACGACGGCGACGGCGACGGCGACGAAAAGGGTGGTTTCGGAGCTGGTGTGTTCTAGGAGCCGCGCTTCATCACGAGCCGGAGCGTGCGGGTCTTGCTGCCCTCGGAGACCTCGACGAGGTAGTGAAGAACATCGCCGTCAAGGAGGTAGCGCTGACGGCTACCTTGTCCCGTAACGATCAGTTCGTTCTTCCGGTCGTCGAACGTCCACTCGCCCTTGAAAGGACGGTCGACCCCGCGGCCCTTGCCTGAAAACTCTGCATCGCCGCCATCCTTGAGCTCGAGAGAGACATCAAGGTCACCCAGCGCCGTCTTGAGGATCTCGAGCGCGTCGGTCCGAAGACCCGCTCGCGCAGCCCCCGGCGCCACACGAGCGAGCTCAGGCTCGAGGAGTCCGACCGACGCTTCCAGATCGAACGACCAGACACCGATGACGGCGTCGCTCTGGCCACAGCCGGCCAAGCTCGCACAGGCGATGAGGGGGGCAAGGAGAAGGAGGCGCATGGCCCAAAGTTAAGGTGATGGCCGTGAGCTCTCAACCCACCGGGGGGTGGAGCCGCACGGGAAACTCACACGGCGAACGGCCACGAAGGCGGCGAAACCATATCCACGGCCCCCGAATCCGGACCTACCCCTCGGTCACGGCGAGAGGAGGCACCGGGCCGGGACAGCCAACCGGTCCAAGATCCACCCCGGTCGCCTCGCGGTAGCACCGCAAGACCACGGGGCGAATACACCTCGTCCACACCGCGTACCCGTCAGCATTCAGGTGCAGCCCATCCTTCATGAACCAACGGGGATCAGGCTCCCCTTTGGAGTCCATCAGGGGACTGGCGGCGTCGATGAACTCCATGCGATCGTCCCGCTGGCAATCGGCACGGATCAACCGGTTGGCTTGCCGAACCACCGGTATGCGGTTGGCTCGAGCCTGGGTCGGGGTAATGGAGATGTAGCAGATCGTCAGCTTGGGATCGTCTCTGCGCATCCGTCGCGTCAGCCGGCGAAACAGGTCCCGCACTTCCACCGCCGTCTTGGCGCTGGTCCGCCTGATGTCATTGGTGCCGGAGAACACCACGACCACGCTGGGATCGTGGACCGACACCAACCGATCCGCGTAGTAGATCGCGTCGAACAGCCGGGACCCACCGAACCCTCGCTGGATCACCGGGAGCGGCGCCATATCCTGCGTGAGACTCCGCCACAGCACGATGCTGGAACTGCCCACGAACACCACACCTCCAGGCGGTGGCGGAGCTTCCCGATCCCGCTCCTCAAACCGCGCCACGGCCTGAGCCCAACGCGCCGGGTTCTCGCCCTCGGGGATCACCGGGTATGGAGGGCTACCCCGACAGGCCGCCAGGCCCAGCAGGAAGAGCAGCAACGGAAGACGCGGTCCGCGAAAGCGTGGCATGCGACCCATCCTATCCGTCGACATCTCGCCCAGCGAGCGCCGGCAGGCGAAGCAGGGCACGCTCGCGCCACTCCTCTCCGAGACGCTTGCTGAGGAAACGAATGGTGAAGCTCGCCAGGAGATCCGCGCGACAGCCGCCGAATCCAAGTGTCCGCAGCGCCGCCTCGAGGCCAACCGGGTTCTGGGGTGGGGGGCCGATGATGCACGTCGAGCGGGTGCGACGACGACCGAAGTCCAGTATCTCTGGGGCCTGAGGGATGGAGTTGACCAGGGCCCGCCAGTCGTCAGCCACGACGGCGCCGCGAACAGCCTCGAGGAGAATCCCGATCCCGTCCTCAACAGAGCCCTCGTCCACCGTCAAAGCGGCGGCCACGGTGCGAACGAATTGCTGCATGGAGAAGTCAGCGGAGGGCCAACCACATCTCGCCCCCCTCGTACCCATAGACTTCTGGAGCCAACGGTTACGCTCGTGCACCGAATGGCGGCCCCCGACCCTTCATGAACTCCCCTCCAGCACCCGATCATCAGGCTCTCCTGGCCTCGTTCCGAGGCCTCAGCCAAGGCGCTCCGGAACCGATGGAGGCCCCCGAGGCAGCCGTCGCGGCATGCTTCGCGCCAGACGAAAACGGAGCCCCCTGCCTGCTCCTCATCAAACGAGCCGAACACCCGCTCGACCCGTGGTCCGGACACATAGGGCTACCAGGTGGCCGCCGCGACCCTGCCGACTCAACGGTCCTCGCCACGGCCTGTCGCGAGACGCGGGAGGAGGTCGGCCTATCGCTGGGACCCACTCACTTCGTCGGCGCTTGCCCTCCGATAGAGGCCATCCGGGGTGGGGTTGCGACCGGGCTGCTGGTCCACCCCTTGGTCTTCGCCCTTGATGCCGCCAGCCCTCTGGTGACCAACCATGAGGTCGCGGCCGCTCGCTGGGTTCCTCTCGCTACCCTCGTGGACCCCGCCTACGGGATCCGGCATGAGATCGCGACCCCCGCGGGACCGCGACGACTGCCTGGCGTACGACTCCCAGCCGACGAAGGACCGGAGTGGCTCCTCTGGGGCCTCACCTACCGCATGCTCTCCGACCTGCTCTCCCGGAGCGGCCTCGTGCTCGCGAGTGGCCCTCCAGCTCGCTGACGTCCGGGGCAGACGGACTATCATGCGGGACATGCGCGCTCCCCAAAGCCTCCCCACCGTCCTGCTCTGCCTGGCCGCCATCGCGACGCCGGCTTGCCAGGAGAACACGTCGGTCGATGACGTCCCGGCATCCACCCCCGCACCTTCCACCGATCCGTCCGTGGAGCTCGGCGTGTTTCAGCTCTCTACATCACAGCCCCCTGTCGTCGACGGAGACACCATTCGAGTCGACGGCCTGCGACCCAGCCTCCGGCTGATCGGGATCGACACGGAGGAGACGTTCCGCGACGACGCTCGGCGCGCGCTCGCCAGTCGTAACTGGGACGAGTACCTCAAGACCATGAACGCCGGATCGACGAGCGACCGGCCGCCCAAATATGCGACGCCCATGGGCGAGGCAGCCAAGCGCTTCGCGCAGGAGTTCTTCAGCGACGTCACCGCCGTCCGGCTCGAGTACGACGACCCTAGCCGCAAGCTCGGCTACTTCGAACGCCACCTCGTCCACGTCCTGGTGGAACGGGACCACGGGCTGATCAACTACAACGTCGAGGTCGTACGCCAGGGCTACAGCCCGTACTTCAAGAAGTACGGGCGGTCCGCGCGCTACCACGGGGCGTTCCTTGCGGCGGAAGCTGAAGCACGGGCTCGGGGTCGTGGCATCTGGGCCGATCCCCCGCCGTTCCATCGCTATCCGGACTACGTCGCGCGGATCGCATGGTGGAACGAACGGGACCACGCCTTCCAGCGCCTGACACGCCTCAAGCAGGTCATGGGATCCGAGCTCGTCATCCTGGGCGAAGACGCCGAATGGGAGCGTCTCAAGAAGATGAGCGGACGCAAGGTGACCGTCGCCGGGAGCCCGGGGCAATTCCGGGAAACCGGGACGCGCGGCATTCAGTACATCGGTCACCGCAAGAACAACGACTTCGCGATCGTCGGGCCGGTGAACGACTTCGAAGGCCACGCCATCCGCAGCCATCCCGGCGACATCATCTTGATATCGGGCGTGGTCAGCCTGTATCGAGGCCGACCCCAGTTCATGCTCGACACCATCGCCATCTCAAAACCGTGACGCCCATTCGCCGAACCCATCGGGGACGCGGCGCGGGTTTTCCGGGTCTTCCACCAGGGCTCCGTCCTCCAGGAGCAGCTGGTATCGACTGCCATCCGGCACCGAAGCGATGTCGGCAACGACCACCCCGCTCCGCAATGAACGCAGCGGATGGGCGGCCGGGTCCCAGTCGTTGAAGTCTCCGACGACGGCGACCGCGCCGCGATCCCGGGGGGCGAAGATCACGCGCACTCCTCCGCCAGAAGGCGTCGGCGACAGCGGCAACCCCTTGAGGACACCGCCGGGGTCACGGAGGGCCCGCGCCACCGCCTCCCGTGGGTCGACGACGCCGCGCCCCTGACGCTCGGGCTCGACCCCCGGGACCAATTCCGCCGTGTCCAGCAGGATCCGCTTGAGCCGGTGGGGTGTGAGCCCGGGGTTCGCCTCGAGCATGACTGCCGCCGTCGATGAGACGATGGGCGCCGCGAACGAGGTCCCTTCGACGCGCTTGTACGCAGCCTCCAGGTACTGCTGCTTGATCTGCAAACGACGAGCCGCGGACGCGATGACCTCGGGACGACGGCGGCTGAACCCCGAATGCAAACCGGCCACCTCACCGAGACGACGAAAGAGCCCAGCCACCTCCGCCGCTGAAGCGTTCGCCAGGCGATCCAAGGCCTCGGCCTGAGGTTCCTGATCGGTCCCCGGGAGGATCGGCGCCGCGACCCATATGGAGGGCGCCACCAGCTCCGGCTTCCCGACCCCATCGACCGTCGGCCCATAGTTCGAGTTCCAGATTCGGTATGCCGCCGGTCCCATGAGGTTCTGATCGTCGAGGCCGCCGACGGTGATAGCCGCCGGCGCGCTTGCGGGCGGCACCAGTCGGCGCTTACCCGCGTTACCAGCCGCCGCGACGACGGTGACCCCCTCACGCACGAGCGCGGTGACCAACTGATCGACGGCGCTCTCCCGCAGGCTCTGCTCCTCGTCACCTCCGACCGACAGGTTCACGACACGGATCCCGAGACGGCGATGGTTCCTACGCACCCACGAGAGCCCACGCGCGATGCCTTCGTCGTGGACGCCCCCGTCCGGATCGCTGATCTTCACGAGGACGAGATCGGCCTCCGATGCGAGCGCCCGATAGCGGCCGCCGGAACAGGAACCGTCGCCCGCGGCCACGGAGGTCGTCATCAGCCCGTGCCACGAGAGCGCCCCAGCGGGCTCCACCGAAGGGTGCTCGACGATGTCCTGCGTCGTCGCGTCGACATAGGCACGGATGCGATTTCTCCGGGCCACGAGGTCGGGGTGCGCATGGAACCCGGAGTCGAGGAACGCGATGCAAACGCCGCGGCCCCGATAGTGCGGATTGGCGTGCAGGCGCAAGGGGACCGGCAGGACGCCGTAGACCGCCTCGGCGTCCAACGGCCAGGATGCCTGAATACGATCGTGAAACCCATCGTCACCGACGCAGGCACCGACGCAGACCGGGCACACCGTGTCCTCGTCGCCGAGGTCCCGCGCATGCTCACGCAGCCCATCGGCCACGACGAGATCCAGATCCCGAGCGGAGCGCAACACCCGCAGGTCGTACTCGCGGTCGCAGGCCGCGCAGCTCCCCATCCCCATCCCCATGGTCGGGATCTTAGCGTCGCAAGGCGACGACGCACTCGACGTGTGGCGTGTGCGGGAACATGTCGACAGGTCGCACGCACTCGACGTCGTAGCCGCCCTCGGCCACCAGCGTCGCGATCTGCGGCGCGCTCGCATGGATGTTGCACGAGACGTACACGATGCGAGGCGGCGCCAGGCGGAGCAGCCCGGACAGCACCTTGGGGTGCAACCCGGCGCGCGGTGGATCAACGATGGCGAGGTCAGGGGGCGGAGCGTCCAGGCTCACGCCCTCACCCAATGACGCGAGCACGTCCCCGGCGATGAAGTGCACATTGGACAGGTCGTTGAGCGCGGCGTTCCCCCTGGCGTCCGCGACAGCCGCATCGACGAGCTCAAATCCCCAAACCTCGCGAGCTGTCCGAGCCGCCGCGAGGGACAAGGCCCCCGTCCCGCAGTAGAGGTCCCACACGACCTCATCTCCGGTGGGGGCGGCGAGCTCGGAGACGAGAGAAAACAGGACCGCCGCCTGCCGACTATTGGTCTGGAAAAAGCTGTTCGCCGAGATATTGAAGGCCAAGTCACCGATCCGCTCCGTGATCACCCCGGGTCCGTGAATGACCCGTTCCCGCTCGCCAAACGCCACAGAAGCCGGCCGTGTATTGACGTTCTGCACCAGGGTGGTCACCTCCGGATGTCTCTCCAGCATGGCCTCAGCCCAACGATCAACGGACGGCCCTGCGTCTTCCGACGTCACCAGATCCACCATGATCTCGCCGGTCCCGAACCCCTTCCTCAGGACGAGGTGACGGAGCAAGCCCGTGTGTCGGAGCACATCCCACGGCGGCAACCCGTGCGCGCGTGCGACCTCGCGCGCCGACGTGAGCAACCCGTCGGCCTCGTCGAAGTGCAGCGCGCACGACTGGATGTCGAGCACGCGGTCGAATCGTCCGGAGACATGCATACCGAGCGCGAAGTCCCGCTCCACGCCCTCCGGCTCGCCGACCTCGACCCAGCGCGTCGCGCCGAAGGTGAAGTCCATCTTGTTGCGGTAGCCGAACGGGGGATCACAGCCGATGACCTCGGGCACCACCACCTCAAGTCCGGCGGCAGCGAACGCGTTCCCGACCTGCTCACGGAGGGCCGTCAACTGCACAGGATAAGCCAGTTGTTGGAACGCGCAGCCTCCACAGGACCCGCTGTGAGGGCAGCGGGCGTCCACCTCGTGGGGTGATCGCGTCACGACCTCGAGTACGTATCCCTCCAGCCGACGGCGCCTCGTGACCCTGACCCGCACGACCTGGCCCGGCAGCCCGCCCCGCACCGCCATCGTCCGGCCGTCCACGGAGCCGGTGCCGCGGCCCTTCCGATCGAGCCGGTCGATGAGCACCTCAATCTCCGCACCCCGTTTCATGAGGGGGAGATCGTACGGCATCTCCACAGGGTCCTCCGGTTAGACCGGAGCGGGCGACCGGTTACCCGACACCCTCGCGGGTGACGAACGAGGCCACCCGTTGGCGGATCTCGTTCCGGATCTCCGTCACCGCGTCCTGCGAGAGCCCCTTGGGATCGGCGAGCGCCCAGTCCTCGACGCGGAGCCCGGGGACGCTCGGACAACGCTCCCCGCACCCCATGGTGACCAGCGCCGCCGCGTCCCTGGCGAGGTCCGCGGTCAACAATTGTGGCGCCACGCCCGACAGATCCACGTCGCACGCGGCCATGGCTATGAGGACCTCCGGGTGGACACCCGCCGCCGGCTCGGTGCCGGCGGAGATCGCCCGCGCGCGATGCGGGTCCGCGGCGAGGTTGAAGAACGCCGCCGCCATCTGAGACCGACCAGCGTTGTGGACGCAGGCGAAGATGTAGGTCTTCACGGTCAGGGCCCCGCTTCCGACGGAAGCACTCCCGCGTCGAGCCAAGACGCCAACCTCGTCGCCAGGATCGCGCCGACGAGCTGAGCAACGACGAATCCAGGGACATCGACCGGGCGAATCGCGCACCACGTGTCGGTGGCCGCGCGACCTATCGTGACGGCGGGATTCGCGAACGCATCGGACGACGTGAACCAGATCGCGCCGGTGATGAACAGGCCGACGGCGTACGCCACCACCTCCGGGCTCCGGTGGGCGCAGCCCCTGATCAGGAGCACGAGTCCAAACGTCGCGACGGCCTCCCCGACCCACAGGCCCAAGCCGGACCGCGTCGTGTCGCCGAGCGCCATCCAGGATTCCCCGAACATGACGTTCGCCAGCAACACGCCCGTGAACGCGCCGACAAGCTGCGCCCCGATCAGCGGCGGCACGTCGCCCCCCGGCACCGCGCCCGCGCGCCAGAGCGCGAAGGTCACCGCCGGGTTGAAGTGTGTCGACCACCGCGCGAGACCGAGGATGAGCGCGATGAGCGTGACCCCGACAACGAGGGCGTGAATGAGCAGCGCGAGAGCATCTCCGTCCGCGATACGGGAGACCGCGATCCCGGAGCCCACAACCGCGAGGAGCAGCCCCGCGGTACCGACACCCTCGCTCACGACACGACGACGGAGATCCATGTGCGGGAGAGACTACTCTCGCTTGGTGAAGATGGGATAAATCCGTGCGAATGAGGTCGCCCCGGCGGCCAAGGCGAGGTCGACGCTCGGGCACGCTTCAAACGGGCTCCCTACGTCGCCGGCTACCCTTTCGGCGCCGATGTGCTATCAAAAGCCCGATGCCCGAATCCGCCTTCCATCAGTCGCTCGATGCGTTTCGCGGGGAGTGCGACAAGACGCTCGGGCGCTGGATCACAAACCGACGCAAGCGAGCGGTGGAGAGCGATACGGAGGGGATCGAACTCGTCGACACCGTCGCGAGGCTCGTGGAGTCCGGCGGCAAGCGCATTCGCCCGGCGATCGTTTGGTTCAGCCATCTCGCCTGCGGAGGTGAAGAGGAAGACCGCGCGATGCTCCTCGCCATCGCCTGCGAGCTGCTCCACACCTACCTGCTCGTCCACGACGACATCATGGACCACGCAGAGAAGCGGCGCGGCGAGTCGACCGCTCACGTGGAATTCTCGGAACTCCACATCCACCGGCGGTGGCACGGGGACGCTCACGACTACGGACGGTCCGTAGGCATCCTCGCCGGCGACCTCGCCGGTTCGTGGTCAAGCGAGGCTGCCCACATGGCCCTGGCTGGGCTCGAGGCCGAGCGAGCGCGACGGCTCAGCGCTCTGTTCTTCGGGATGTGCGAGGAGGTCATCTGGGGACAGCACCTCGAGATGCGTGTCGCAGCGCGGCGGACCGCGAGCGCCGCCGACCTGGCGCGCGTCCTCCGACTGAAATCCGGGTGCTACACGGTCGAACGACCACTCCAGCTCGGCGCGATGCTCGCCGGTGCGGAGGACGACATCTTCGAGGCCCTCTCCACCTACGGTGGCGCGCTGGGTGAGGCCTTCCAGCTCCGAGACGATCTGCTGGGGATGTTCGGAGACCCGTCAGCGGTGGGCAAGCCGGTCGGCGACGACCTCATCGAGGGGAAACTCACGTTCATCATCCACCACGCAATGCAGGCGGCCTCCCCCGCCCAGAGAGGCGCGCTGCAAGGCGCGCTGGGCAACCGCGAGCTGACGGCCGAGCAAGCCGCCGATGCCTGCGCACTCATAGAAGAATTGGGCGCGCGGGCAGCGATTCAGGAGATGATCGACCAGCGCCTCGGGATTGCGCAGGCAGCCCTCGACGGCGTCGCCACGCGGCTCGCTGGCCCGGGACACGAGATCCTGGCCGGGCTCATCGGATACCTGGGGCACCGACGCAACTAACCCCAGCGGTACGGTTCCACCGACCGGGGAACTCGAAACCCCTGTCCCCGGCCCCGTTCATGGCAAGATATGGACAGGTTGAGCTTTCACGGGGCGCCTTTGCAAGGCAAAGTGGAAGCAGAGAGGGCCCTGCGTGGCCATTGATTCAGGACTAACCTACGGGTATTACTGAAACTACGCTGCCATAAGGCTTTGCGACGACGCCATGGGCGCAAAACACGAATCTGAACTCCTCGAGCGCGACCGGAAGGCCGAGCACATCCGGCTGGCGCTTGAGAAGCGTATGCAATCGGCCCATAGCGTGTGGGACGACTGGGCGTTCGAGCACGTCGCGCTGCCTGAACTCGACCGCGCAGACATCGACACCTCGGTCACCTTCCTCGGCCGTACGCTGCGGGCTCCTCTCCTCATCTCATGCATGACTGGCGGGACCGGCGCGGCGAGCCGGATAAACAAGAACCTCGCCATCGCGGCTGAGGAGTGCCAGGTAGCGATCGGGCTTGGATCCCAGCGCAAAGCGCTCGAAGACGCGACCCAGGCCCGCACGTTCCAGGTCCGGGAGCAGGCGCCGACCGTCCCGCTCATCGGCAACCTCGGAGCCGTCCAGTTGAACTACGGCTTCGGGATCGCCGAGTGCGAGGCCTGCGTCAGCATGATCGGAGCGGACGCCCTCGCGCTGCACCTGAACCCGCTCCAGGAGGCGATCCAGCCGGAGGGGCAGTGTGATTTCTCGGGGCTCCTGGAGCGAATTGGGGACACCGCCCGCGACCTCTCCGTCCCCGTGATCGTGAAGGAGATCGGCTGCGGGCTCTCCGAGGACGTCGGCCGCGCGCTCGCAGAGCGCGGGGTCCGTTATCTCGACACGGCCGGCCTCGGCGGGACCTCCTGGGCCCGGATCGAGGCCCAAAGGGCGAATGATCCCTCCCTCGGCGAGCTCTTCGCGGACTGGGGGGTGCCGACACCGGACAGCGTCCAGGCCCTGGCGAGCATTCCCGGAGTCACGGTAATCGGGAGCGGGGGCATCAGAACTGGACTCGATACGGCCAAGGCGATAGCCCTGGGCGCCGACGTGGTGGGTGCGGCCTACCCCTTCTTGGAGGCCGCCGTAGAATCGCCGGAGAAGGTGGTTGCTCGGATCAAGCGCACCATCGAGGAACTCCGGATTAGCATGTTCTGCACCGGCGCTCGCACCATCGCGGACCTTCGGCGGGCAAGGTTAGGGAAGAAGACGCCCAAATGAGCGAACCGAACACGGCAGCACAAGCATCCGACACGCG
>NYUD01000038.1 GCA_002683825.1 Planctomycetota bacterium | reverse complement strand
TGAACCCCTGTCGCCAGGATGAAAACCTGGTGTCCTAGGCCTGACTAGACGAGGGGGCCACTCGGTGCGCCACCAGGTCGGCGCCGAGGGGGGCGAACGTTACTGAGGGGGTCGGGGGGTGTCAACGCGGGTTCGGGGAAATCCCACGGGGTCTGGAAGCTCCTCAGGTGAGCTTCCAGCCGTTCGCATCGAGGAGATCCAGGACATGGCGATACTCGCGCTCCAGACCTTCCAGGAGCGAGCCCGAACCGCGCAGCGTCGGGTCGAGAACGTTCCAGGTATAGGTCTCGATCTCGAGGTGCAGTTCCATGCAGCCCCAGCGATCCGGGGCGTCCAGGGCGGCCCGCAGCGTGGCGTCGGCTTCGGGCTGCGTCGTGCGCAGGCCCTGGGCCTCACCGAGGTCGAGATCGACCGGAACGTGGAAGTGGCAGCGCCACTCGTCGCAAGCACGCCAGTCGGGATCGCCCGCGGCAAAGGCCTCCGCCAGCCGATCCAGATCGTCGGCCCGGGCGTACTCTTCACCGCGCCGGCCGGTGACCTGGTGGAGGTAGACCTCCTCGTCGAGGGCGAAGAAACGCTCCCGCGCCAGGACGTTCTCGTCAGGCCTTGCGAGGGCCAGGGCGCTGGAGAACTGGAGCTTGCCCAGGGGCAGCCCTGCTCTGGTGGCTCCGAGGAAGGCGGCCTGCGGCGGCTCGAACTCGACGGCCGCGTGGCACGCGTCGAGGCAAGTGCCGATGTGCCGACGCACGACGTCCTCGGGGGAGCCGGGCCGACGGGACCGGCCGCCGCCGATCACCTCGGGCGCAACGGCGAGGATGCCTTCGTGGATCGCCCTCAGGGCCCCCGTGTCGTTCGCGACGGAGCGGGGTTCCGGCTCCAGGGCACAGACGATGCGATCGCCGGTTTCCTCTTCCAGCCTGGAGAGGTTCAACGCGAGCAGGGCGAAGTTCTCGTAGATCTTCTCCCGGTGTTCTTCGCGCACCGTCGCGCCGAAGCCTCCGCAGTGGGTGCTGATCGAGAGGTGGCCACAAGGCCCGTCACCACCGCACGCCTCGCGCAAACACCGGGCGATTTGCGCGACCGAGATCGTGAAGGCCAGGCGCTCGGGCTCGGCCCAGGTGGGACGAAAGACGCCCTCCTTCAGACCCGGCAGGTGAAAGCCCCCGAAGGGAAAGGCGTTGAAGGTGAAGGGATTCAGCTCGTTCTCGGCAAAGAACTCGACGAAGCGGCTCAGATCGGGCGACCCCTCGTCGGCGGTCAACTCCATCGCAAGGGCGGCGGGCAACCAGGGCCCCACACCGAAGCTGCCCCCGACGGCCAGCCGTTCGCGCAGGGGCAGGGTGATCGTGCGCAGCCCCTCCAGGAAACCGTCGAGGTCCTCGGCGGGATGCAGATTGGAACAGTACGCCAGGCGCACCGCGCGTCCGGGATGCTCGGGATGTTCGAAGCGCATGGAAAGAAGGGGCCGTCTCAGCTCGAAACGGGGAGGCCTTCTTCGCTCAAGAGCACGGGAATGCCGTCTCGAATCGGGTAGACCCGAGCGCCGTCCTCGCGCACGAGCCCGGCTTCCAGCGCCGTGTCGACGAGCGCACCGCCCACGTTCTTCTGCGTTCCCGCGCTGATGGCGGCGTTGATACGTTCGATCACGTCGCTCCCGGCCAGAGCGAGGGGCTGGCGGGTATCCGGGCAGGCTAGGATGGCGAGCAGTTCCTTGTCGATCACGCGCGTCTCCACGGAGGGTCTCGGGGTCGAAGCGCCCGCCAGTGTAGCTCGCCGAGGTCCCGCCCAAAGTGTTGGTCTCGGCCGGCGGTGGGCTAAGCTCTCCCCCACATGATCGACCTGCCGCGACTGCTGGGCCCGTCTCCCTGGATTCTGGTCGCCCTCTTGAGCGCACGGAGCGCCGCCGGCGCCCAGGTGGAGCTCCTGGGGGGTCGCCTCACGCTCCCGCCGGGCCCCGTGGCCGAGGCCTTTGAGAAGATCGGAGGGGCTCCGGAGCAGCCCCACGGGAGTACGGAAGCCTGGCCGAGATGGGCCACGGAGGTTTCGCGTGGGGCCGGGGAAGCTCACCCCTGGAACGAAGAGCCTCCCTGGCGCCGCTGGGTCGAGCTCGTCCGTGCGGAGGCGCGTGGGAACGACCCGATCCGCCGCGCCCAGCTGGCGAGACTGGCGCGACTTCAGAAGCGCGATGGCGACGCCTGGGAACACCTGACGGCCGTGGACGATCCCGCCGCGAAGCTCGCCCTGCTGCCCCTGTTTCTGCCGGGAGTCAGCCCGGCCGATCTGGGCCGCGACACGCTCCCGAAGGGGGTCCTTCTCCAACCGGCCCTACCTCCGGGAAAACCCGGGCACACAGCAGGCCTTGGAGCTCTGGTCGGTCGCCCCGCCTCCATCCAGAACGTGCGCATCGCCGAGGCATCCATCCGCTTGCAGGTCGTGATCGAAGCGGACGGGGTCCAGGTCGATCTGACCCACCTGGAGGGTGCCCCCGTCGAGCTGCGCCTCTTGCCTCCCGTCCCGCCGGGCGTGACGATCGCGCTGCTCTACGCGGACTGGGAGCGTGTCGAAGACCCCCTGGCGCCGGTCACGATTCGTCTGGATTCCAGCGAGGACGGGCGCACCTTTGCGGTGTGGGGTCGCTTCCGCCCGCGCGAGGAGCGCTGGCCCGCGCCTCGTCCCCGGGACCTCTCGGGCTTGCACGCACCGCTCACGATCGTGCATGGGGGTGTGGAGGATCCGCGCCTCGCACGGTTCTGCGAAGCCCTCGAAGAGCTCTTTCATCGCCCCTGCACGCTCCTGCGAAGAGCGAAGGTCGGGGAAGCCGCATTCTTCGAACCGATTCAATTGCGGTTGGGGAACGGTGAGGACCGGATCGCCTTCGAGCACAAGTTCCGATCGATGATCTCCCTCGCAGAGGGTTGGGCGCTGGCGAGGTAACTACGGCGCCGGAATATCTGGTAGGTTGAACGTATGTTTCGCGAACACCGCCGAAGGTTGCTCGAACTTCTTCGGTCGCAAGAAGCCGCCTGCATCGTCCCTTCGGGCGGCCTGAAAACACGCAACGCCGATTGCGAATACCGCTTCCGACCCATCAGCGACTTCTACTACCTGACGGGCTTCCGCGAACCCGACTCGATCCTCGTCCTGTTGCCCGAAGCCGCCGAACAGAAGGCCGTCCTGTTCCTGCGCGAGCGCGATGCGAAGGCGGAGTCCTGGACCGGACGCCGGCTCGGCGTCGAGCGCGCCTGTAAAGAACTGGGGGTCGACGCAGCCCATGCCATCGGTGAGTTCTGGGACCGGCTGCCCGAGCTCCTGGTCGGTCACCAGCGCATCGTGCATCGCATGGGGAATGATCCGGACCGGGATCGGCTCCTGACGGAGATGGTGAGCGAGCTGCAGCAGGCCCATAGAAAGTCCGGCAAGCTCACGCCGACGGAATGGCTCGACCCGGAGGCTTCCTTGCACGAGCTGCGACTCGTCAAGGATGAGGCGGAGGTCGCCGAAATGCGCCGGGCTTCCTGGATCAGCGCCGAGGCGCACATCGCCGCCATGCAGGCGGTGGAGCCCGGCAGAAACGAGTCGGAGATCGACGCACTTCTGGATTACACCTTCCGACGCAACGGCAGTACGGGTGCGGCCTACAACAACATCGTCGCGGGCGGCGAGAATGCCTGCATCCTGCACTACATCGAGAACGACAAGGCGCTGGTCGACGGTGAGTTGCTTCTGATCGACTCGGGCTGCGAGTGGAACTTCTACGCCACCGATGTCACGCGCACGATCCCCGTGTCAGGTCGCTTTTCGCCGGAACAGAAGGCGATCTACGAACTCGTCCTGCGGGCACAGAAGGAGGCCATCGAGCTGGTCCGACCCGGAAACACGTTCGTCCAGATTCACGATTGCGCGGTCGAGATCCTGGTGCTCGGACTGATCGAGCTAGGGCTGTTGGCCGGGCCCCTGGAGAAGGAGCTTCAGAGCGAGGACTATTATCGCTTCTACATGCACAAGACCGGACACTGGCTGGGCCTCGACGTGCACGAATGCGGCTCCTACTACCACGCTGGAACCGACCGCAAGTTCGAACCGGGCATGGTGGCGACGGTCGAGCCCGGCCTCTACATCGCCGCTGACGATTCGACCGTCGAGGCGAGGTGGCGCGGCATCGGAGTGCGCATCGAGGACGACATCCTGGTGACGGCCGGGGGTCACGAAATCCTGAGCGCGGCCATTCCGAAGGAGGTCGACGAGGTGGAAGCCATCTGCCAGGGAAAGCCGCCGGGGATGAAAGCAGGCGAGCGAAAAGCCGCGAACGAGGCGACCTAGTCGAACTCACCATTCCTTCGCTGGAGTGGTGAGCGCACCAGGGATCGAACCTGGGACCTACTGGTTAAAAGCCAGTTGCTCTACCTACTGAGCTATGCGCCCTTCCTGGGTCGTTGCCTGCCGTCCCGGGCAGGAGGCGAAATATAGCGGATCCTCGCCGCCGGTGAAACTTCCTGTAGGCCTAGACCTCTTCGATCTCGGAAACCTTGTGCTTCAAGGTCTCGTCGATTTGCCCTTCGAAGTCCTTGAGGAGGGTCTGGATATCGCCGTGGAGCTTCTTGTTGTCGTCCTCGGTAAGCTCGCCCGACTTCTGCATGGCGTCGGACTGCTTGTTGAGATCACGGCGAGTGTTGCGCAGGGCCACCCGGGCCTCTTCACACATGTCCTTGACCTTGGCCGAGTACTTTTGACGCTGCTCGCCCGAGAGCGGCGGCAAGGTCAAGCGAAGGAGCTTGCCGTCGCTCTGAGGAGCGCTTCCGAGGTCGGACTGCATGACCGCCTTCGATAATTCCTTGAGAATCGATCCATCGAAGGGCTTGATGATGATCTGACGAGGCTCGGGGATCGAGACCGACGCGAGCTGGTTGACGGGGGTCATCGTCCCGTAGTAGTCGACCCGGATATTGTCCACCAGGGCGGTGGTCGCCCGCCCCGTGCGAATACGTTTCAGCTGATCCCTCAGGTGCGAGAGGGTCTTGTCGAAACGTTCCTGGCCTTCTGTCTTGACCGCTGCATAGGACATAGCGCTTTAGCTCCGGATAAGCGTTCCCAGCTTCTCGCCCTGGACCACTCGCTCGATGTTGCCTTCCACGAAAGCGTCGAAGACCACCACGGGAAGGTTGCTTTCCATACAGAGTGTGATCGATGTGCCATCCATCACATTCAGTCGTTCGCGGAGAACATCCATGTACTTGAGCTCTTCAAACCTCTCGGCCTTCGGATCCTTCTCGGGATCGGCATTGTAGACACCATCGACCTTGGTCCCCTTCAGCAACACTTCACAGCCCAGCTCACTAGCGCGCAACGCCGCAGCCGTATCCGTGGTGAAAAAAGGGTTGCCGGTACCGCCGGCCAAGATGATGACGCGCCCCTTCTCGAGGTGCGCCAGGGCCCGGCGCCGGACGAAGGGCTCGGCGACCTGACGGACCTCGAGGGCGGTGAGCACCCGGCTCTCCACCCCCTCTTCCTCGATGGCATGGGAAAGGGCCAGACCGTTGATGATGGTCCCCAGCATGCCCATGTAGTCGGCGCTGGCACGGTGCATTCCGCTGGAGCGAAAATTCGCGCCCCGCAGGATGTTGCCGCCGCCGCAGACGAGCGCCAGTTCGACCCCCATGCGCGACACGCGGGCGAGCTGCCGCGCCAGGAGGCTCACGGCACCCGAGTCGATTCCCTGTCCGTTTTCAGGATGGCCAAGGGCCTCCCCCGAGAGCTTCAACAGGACGCGCCTGTACGACTTGGAATCGGCTCCAGGTGAGGACATCCGCTCAGCCCAACCGGACCCGGACGTAGGATTCGATCCTGGATCCCTTGCCCAGCTCCTGTTCGAGTGCCTTCTGAACGCTCTGCTTGTCGTCGTGAATCCACGGCTGCTGTGTGAGGACGCAACCGGCATAGAACTTGGAGAGCTTGCCCTCGATGATCTTGTCCCGGATGTTCTCGGGCTTCGACTTGACCTCATCGGAGTCGGCGACGACCTCTCTCTCGCGTTCCAACGCGTCCTCCGGAACATCCGCCCGATTCGCGTAGGAAGGGGAGAACACCACGATGTGCTGGCAGAGCGCCTTGAGGGCTTCCCCGGCCTTGTCGGGGGCAGCCTCGGTCGTGACCGAGACGATGGCTCCCTGCTTGTGGTCATGGTGCACGTAGGCGCCTACCCGACCGGAACCGTTCTCGAGGCGCACCATCTGCGTCACGCGAATGTTCTCGCCGAAGGTACCCACCTGCTCCTGGATCACCTCGCCGACCGGCTTGCCCTCACCTTGCCAGTTCTGCTGTTGCAGCGGACGCTGGCCGTCATCGACCCCGTCGGGGTCGAGGTTGTTGACGTGGTTGGAGAGTTGCGAAACGAACTCGACGAAACCGTCCGACTTGGCGAGAAAATCCGTCTCGCAGGCGACGCCCACCATGTGGCCGCGCCGGCTTTCCCCGCCGATCGCCGCGAACACGCGACCCTCGGCGGTCTCGCGGTCCTTTTTCTTTGCAGCCGACTTGAGGCCCTGCTTGCGCAGGTGGTCCTCGGCGCCATTCACATCGCCGTCGGCGGCTGAGAGCGCTTTCTTGCAGTCCATCATCGGTGCGCCGGTTCGCTCGCGCAGGTCGCGCACCATCTTGGCCGTAATTTGCATCGTTCTATCGTTCTTGGAGATCGGTCGTCCCGAGCAAACACCCCCCTTCGCGAGGCCTTTGCCCGATCCGCCGAAAGGGGTTCTTTCGGTCCTGGTTCTGCTGGAAAAGCTCCGGGCTAGTCCGTCACGACGGAGGGGGCTACGTCCTTCTCGCCCTCTTTCGTCGCGTCGTTCTCGGTGGCGCCAGCCTCGGGGCTCCCTTCGGGATCTCCTGATCCGGTGCCCGCCTCGGGCAAGGAATCGACGAGTGAAGCCTCCTCCGACTTGGCCGGACGCTTCAGGCTGCGCCCGCGGGTCGGCCGCGGCTCGTCGCCGGACACCTCATCGCTCGAACGCTCGGCCGCACCCGTGCTGGCCATGCGGTCGCGATGGGCCGAGGCGCCTTCCTCGATGGATCGAGCGAGCGATTCCACCAGAAGGCGTACGGAACGCAGGGCGTCATCATTACCCGGGATGACGATGTCCACACCATCGGTGCTGCAATCGGTGTCGAGCAGACCGATGACGGCGAGCCCCATCTTGTTGGCTTCGCGCACGGCGTTGTATTCGCGGCCGGGGTCGACGACGACCATCGCGCCGGGAATACCGCTCATCTCGCGAATACCGGAGAGGTTGCGGCTGATCTTTCGGTGCTCGCGCCGCAACGAGGCGATGACCTTCTTCGAGTACTGGCTGACCGAACCGCTTTCTTCCATCGACTCGAGCTCCTCGAGACGACGCAAGCGACTGCGGATCACACTGAAGTTGGTCAGCGTGCCCCCGATCCAGCGTTCGGTGACGGTCGGCATGCCGGTGCGCTGACCGGCGTCGTGGATGACGCCCTTGATCTGACGCTTGGTGCCGACCCACAGGATCTGCTGACCCTCGGAGACGAGGTGGTAAAGAAAGTTCTGCGCGCGGATCAGGCCCCGAACCGTCTGACGCAGATCGATCACGTGGACCAGGCTTCGACGCCCGAGGATGTACGGGGCCATCTTCGGATTCCACCGCGATACGCGGCATCCGAAGTGCACTCCGGCGTCGATCAGTTGTTGGATGGAAAGTTGTTCCATGGAGGAATGAGAAGGAGGTCCAAACACAGGACCGGAACGAGAAAAACCCCATCGCCCAACCCCGAGCCCATCGAATTCGGATCCTCAAAAAGTTCCCCCAGTGAGGCGTCCTGGGATCCGAATTCTTGGCGCCCGTGGCGAGCGGAGCTTTCACTGTAAAACGCCCAGCAAGGCACGCAACCCCCTACCGCGCTGCGCCGAAGGGACGGGATCGGGGGATTTCCCCTCCCCGCACGGACCGACGGAGCACGATCAAGGGCAGGCCGGATTGTAGCGCCGGCCGACTCCAGGACCAAGCACCCTCGCAAGTTCCGCCGGAACCCCCGAGCCTCACCGGCATCCGTCAAAGCAACTTGGTATGATTGTCTGTGATGGGGGCAGTTTGTTCCTACTCCGCCTTTCGCCCCCTTTTCTTCCAGACCGGCCTTTATTTTTCAAACCGCCCACGAAGAAAGAGATCGCTTTCCCAGGACCGCCCCCGCCCCCGACGGGGCACGCTTCGCCTCCATGACGACCCCTCCCCAAAGGATCCTCGTCTGCGACCACCGCGGAGCGGGTATCGAGACGCGCTTCGAAGCGCTCAGGGAGGGCCTTGAGGTGCGCATCACCCGCTCCCTGCGGGAGTCCGTCGAAAGCATCGCCAAGGAGGATCCCCATCTGGTCGTCCTCGACCCCCTGACACGGGGAGCCGCGGCGGAGCTGGCGGCCCTCACCGGGACTCGTAGAGACGATGGCACCGACGCGTGCCCCTTCCTCATCATCTGGGACCGCGACAACTCGCTCTTGCCGCGCCGGCTGGAGGAAGGACTGGGACCCCACCCCTGGGATCTCGTCCACCGCGACGCCACGGTCCAGGAGTTCACGGTCCGTCTCGGTCAGCTACTCGGTTACGGCAGGATGCAAAAGGAGATGGAAGAGCTGCGGCACCGAGCGGTCCACGACGATCGCACCGAGCTTCTACGCCCCCTGGCCTTCCAGGAACGGCTGAGCGAACACTTTGCCGCCGCGAAACGCCACAAGCAGGAGCTGTGCTTCGTGCTGATGGACCTGGACAAGTTCGGCCAGATCAACAAGATCTACGACCATACGGTCGGTGACCGGCTGATCACACGCGTGGGCGAGGTCATTCGAAAGAGCCTGCGCACCGAAGATGTGGCCGGCCGCCTCGGAGGCGATGAGTTCGCGGTGGTGTTGCCCTACACCGCCAAGGTGGCCGCGGTGGCGGTCGTGAACCGCTTGCGCGAGCGAATCGCGGCTCTGACAGGCCCCCATGAGGGAACGGCCGCCAGCATCCAGATCAGCACGAGCATCGGCTTCGAAACCTACAACGGGACCGACGTGGACTCCCTGGAGGCGATCCGCGACAACGCCGAAATGGCCCTGCGCAAGGCGAAGGAGTTGGGGGGAGATCGGGCGGTGTACTACCGAAGTCTGAACCGGGGGTCGGAAGAGAAGGGATGAGCCCGCAAGCGCGGCTCGGCCTCGCGGGGATGGGCGCTGGGCACGGCGATCTCAGCGTCTGGCGCAACGAGGAGGTCGGAGCCCTTTATTCCTCCCCCGCCGCGGCCCTTTCACCCTCCTCCAGGAGAAGTATCTTCACCTCCGCCACGCCCCCCCTCGCCGCCATCACCTGAACGGCCAACGTGTGCTCGCTTTCGCCGGAAACGATCAGGCGAATGTGAACACCCTCCCCCCCGACGAGCGTTCCCAGGCCCGCCCCGGGGTCGTAGCTCATCGCGTGAAGGGAAGTCCCATCGAAAACGGCCTCGCCGCTCGACGGTACAGGGTCTGAAATCGCGCTGGCAACCAGGGTGGCGCCCTCGAGCGTCAACTCGATCTGGCCCGGGATTCGGTGGGTGCCGGCCAGGGAGGAAAGGGTCGGCAGGACCGACTCGTTCCGAAGCACGAGGTCCAGCTGCCAGAGGCCCGGACCGAGGCGTCTCGGAGCGAAGGCATGAAGAGCCAGGCGTGGGATTCTCTCGCCCAGGGCGATGAGCGTCTCGAGGGTGCGATCGACCCAGGACTCCTGCGGGGATCCGTCGGGCGGAGCTGAGGCGAACGGCAGAGCGAGGGCGTAGATGCCGTGGGCCTGGTAGGCGTAGTCGAGAAAACTCCCGCCAGGGGAATGCAGAAGGGACCAGGGCACAAGCGCCGGGCGCCGGGCGATCCGGGAAAGTTCGGAGTAGGTCTCGCGATCCACGGCGGGGAGCTCAGAGCCTGGATAGGGGGTCCCGGGGCGGTAGGCCGGAGAGACTCCACAGACGACGGCGAGCCGTTTCTCCTCCTGGAGGAGCTGGGCGAAGAGCAGCGTCTTGGGCGCGGAAAGCGGAACGATTCCGCCCCCCTCGATCAGGGTCTCGGGCTTCCACCCCACCGGGAAGTTGCGGGCGAAGCTCACCCCGGCGGACCCACCGGGCGCAACCTCGGTCGCAGACCCACCGTCGGGAGACAGGGCATCGGGATCGGTGAGGGGAGCGATGAGAATCGCACAGTTTCGCAGGACGCGAAGGAGGCGCTCGTCGGCGGCAGCGCCCTCGACCACTCGACGCGCCAGCATCACGAGAGCCATGGCCGCCTCCGGCGAAAGGCCGCTCTCCTCGACGAACAGGATCGCCGGACGCGTCATCGAAGAGGGGGTCGTAAGATCCGTGAGGACCAGGAGCGGGATCTCCTGGCCTGCGCGCGTGAGGCCGAGGCGTTCGAGTCGGGCAAGGTCGGGATGGTCGGCCTCGATCGCGCGCAGGGCATCGACCGCGAGGCCCACCGACGACGCTGGTCGGGGTTCGTGGCTTTCGTTCCCGGGCGCCGGCGGATCCGGGGCCGGGGGGGATTCCTCCTGGACGACCCCAGCGGAACCCTCGCTGTCCTCCTCCTGGATCGACACACCCCCGAGGGCCGTCAGCGCTAGGAACGACTCGAAGATCACCAGCGCTCCTCGAATTCGACGGGTGGCGACCACGGGGACTCGACCCGGAAGCGAAACAGGGTTCCCTCCGGGGCCAAGAAGAGCCAGGAGAGCTCCTCGCTGGTTCCCTTTCCGGGGATGTGGCCCAGGGAGACGGTCTCCTCACCGGCGAGAAGCTCGACTCCGGTTGGAAGCAAGACCGTGACCGTCGTGCCGAAGGAAGGGTCGCCGGGCCCGACCCCACTGGGGAGGATGGCGAGGTTTCGAACACGGGCCGTCAGATGCCCCACGCCTTCCCTCCGTTCGCGCGAGATCACTTCGAATTGGAGCTTGGGCATGGCATTGGCCAGGGCGATACAGAACTCATCCATCCCCCGGGAGAGCTCTTCCAGCGCTTGAGGTTCGGGATTGAAGCGCGTATTGCTCGCCCAGCCGCCGATCAGGGCCTTCTGACCGCCCTCGAGATCCAGCGGTTGCCAGTTGACGAAGCCCATGCCCCCGCGCGTCTCATCGAAGAAACGGACCCAGGCCAGCTCGGAGTTCCCCGGGAGAAGCGGGCCACCCTCACCCTCCTCCGAGGCGAGGGGCCAGGGGCCCCAGACCGCGATTTCCGCCGCCAGCGCACCCAGCGCAGCGTAGAACCAATCGACCGCGGTTCCGGAGCGATCGCTGCCGCGCGCCTGGCGCTGCGTGGGGAGCGAGGGCTGTTCGCGCCCCGTGGTCTCGCGAAAGCTCTCGAGCAGAAAGCGATACGCCGGATCGTCGGAGGACTGGACGAAGCTCCGGGCGGGCTCGACTCCGCCGGGTGAAGCCAGGGTGCCGTGGTTGCCCTGAAAGGCGAGAAAGACGGCGCAGTGCCGGCGGCGCGCCAGGTCGACCAGGGACCTCGTCGCTTCCTCCGAAAGCGGCCAGACACCGGAAGCGACACCGCTCCAGGGCCCCCGCCAGTGGACGGGGAAATTGTGATCGATGACGACGCCGCCCTTTTCGTCCTCGTTGTAGCGCCCGTCGCCATCGGAGTCTTCCCCCTCGCGCGTGCGTCGGAAGCGCGGAGCCTGACCTTGGCGGGCCGGCAGGAGAATGCGACCGTCGGGACCATAGGCCCAGGCCCCGCGATGGTCCTCGATCAACATCTCGAGCACGACCCCGTCGCCGTCGATGTCCTCCGCCCCGTCCTCGTCCACCCGTCCGTCGCGATCGTCGTCGATCGCACGGTCGTTGCGCCCGCCACCGCAGCCGCTGGCCTCCCAGTGCGCGAGCCCATCGGGATTGGCCCAGGGAATCGCGACGAACGAGATCTCGGAGGGCAACCGGTCGACGGCCTTCAAGAGGTCGCCCACCAGGGTGATCACGGTCTCGGAACCCGACATCGAAATGCCGTCGATCCCGCCCACCAAGAAGATCGTGCTGCGGTCGGAGAGCGGCCGTGGGCCGGCCCCGCCGAACTGGACCGCAAAGAGCTCGCGCCCGCCGTGGCTGGGACCGAGCTCGATCGGCTCGAGCAATCCGCTGGCGCGCCAGTCGTCGAGCAGCACCCGGGCGTCGCCGAGAACGTGATAGCGGGCAAGCTCGGGGTCCGCAGTCGTCGCCTCGGAGGGCTGCACTTCCTGTTCGGCGACGTTCAGGTTGGCGTCATCCGCGCTCGGATCCTTCGGGGGAGCCGAGACCCCCTCCTGGCCCACCGGAGCGGAGCCCAGGGAGCCGAGCAACGGAAGAACGGCGAGGGAAAAACTCCTAGGAGCGAACCTCGGCCAGCTCTTGCGCAACGCCATCGCTCCCGTCCTCCTCGTGGTTCCCCGGCAGCGCTCCATCGGAGCCCTTTTCGGCCAACTCGGGGTTCTTCTCGCCAGAACCTTGACCGTTTTTTTCCGCGCCATCTGTCTTGGGGCCGGGCCTCTCCTTCGCATCTGCACTGCGGAGCTGGGGAACGATCTCGTCCACCTCATCCAACTGAACACTGACGACACGAGATACTCCCCGCACCGCCATGGTAACCCCGTAGAGGAGCCCGCAGGCCGCCATGGTGCCCTTGTTGTGGGTCACGATAACGAACTGGGTCCCCTCGACGGTGTGATCCAATAACGTCAGGAAGCGCGCGATGTTGGCGTCGTCCAGTGCCGCGTCGACCTCATCCAGGATGCAGAAGGGGCTCGGATGGGTCCGGAAGACTGCAAAAAGCAGCGCCAGGGCCGTCAGCGTGCGCTGCCCCCCCGAAAGAAGGGTGATGGGCAGGCTCTCCCGCCCGGGGGGCCGTGCCGTGATCTCGATTCCGGCCTCCAGAACTTCGACGCCGTCCATCAGCCGGATATCGGCCTTGCCGCCCCCGAAAAGCTGGCGGAAGAGCACCTGGAAATGCCGGCGGACCTCCTCGAAAGACTCGACGAAGCGTCGCTCGCTTTCGTCGTTGAGCTTCTTGAGCGTGCTGTGGAGCGACCGCCTGGCGCCCTCGAGGTCGGCTCGCTGACTCCCCAGGAAATGAAGCCGTTCCTCGACCCCATCCAGCTCCTCGAGGGAATCCGGATTGATGGGCCCCAGCCTGTCCAGGCTGTCCTTGGTTTCGCGCACACTGTTCTCGAGCGCCTGCAAGAGGATCGGATCGGCGAGCTCCCTGTCCGGAGCCACCTCCAGGAGCCACTCATCGACGACGATCTCGAACTCCTCGCAGGCGCGCCGGGCGACCTCCTCCCCCTCGAGTTCGACGCGCTGTAGTTCCAGGCGACGTTCGCTGAGCCCTGCCAGGCACTTTTCCAGTTCGCGGGTCAGATCTTCACGCTGATCCCGCAAACCCTCGATGCCCTGACGCCCCGAGCGTTCGCGCTCGCGCAGCGCGGCGAGCCGCTCTTCCAGCTCGCCCTTCTTCGCCAACCAGGAGTCCCGTTCGCCGAGTAGCTGGACGATGAGTTCCTCACCCTCCTCCGCGCTTTGGTGATGTTCTTGCGAGAGCCCCCGCGTCCGGTCGAGCTCGGTCCGGGTTTCCTCGGCGGCGCGGGCCGCGGAGGCGCGCTGACGGCACGCCCCGTCCAGGCGCTCGGCATGGCTCGCCTCCTCGAGTCGCGCCTCCGCCTCCTCCTTGGCGCGGGCCCCTCGGTCCCCCTCCAGTGTCGCCCGTTCGAGTTCCAGTTCCTCGAGACGGCGTCGTTCCAGGACGAGGTGTTGCTCGATTTCCTCGAGCGTGCGGGCCAGGTCGGCGCTGCGCTCGATCAGGCCTTCGCACTCGCGCGCGAGCTCCTCGCACTCCCGTTCGGTCTGTGCCAGGACACGTTCCAGTTCCTCCCAGCGCGCGCGATGCGTTTCCGCCGCAGCCCGCACGAGGGAGCGCTCTTCGCTCAATTCGAAGATGGCCTGGTCCAACTCGACCAGCCGACCGGAATGTCGAGAGCGGTCCGTGGCGAGTCGGTCGAGCTCCGCCTTGGTCCGTGCCAGATCGTCCTCCAGGGAGTGGCGCTCCTCTTCGAGCGACGCCGCGAACGAACGTCGGCCGACGGGACCCTGGGCGACCTCGACGTGGCCCGCGATCTCGCCTGCGACATCGACCAGATCCCCTTCGGGGGTGACGAAGCGCCAGGCCGGATAGGCCGCCGACAGCTCGCGCGCACGGTACAGACCGCGCACCAGAATGACGTCCCCCAGGAGCCCGTCCGTCAGCCGCTCGAAGCCCGGTTCGGGGCGAGCGAACTGGGGCAACGGGCCCAGGACATCGGGCTGGGAAAGCAGCTCGAGGGGCGCTTCGGCGGGCGCCTCGCCGCCGCTCCGGGGACCGGAACCGAAAACGAGCGAAACGCGTCCGTCGGCGCGCTCCTTCAACCAGGCGACGATGCGTTCCGCGTCGTCCTGGCGTCCGACGACCAGGGCCTGAGCCCGGGCCCCGAGCGCCGCGTCGATCGCGCGCGCCGCGTCGGTATCGGGATGTAGGTGATCGGCGAAGAGCCCCGCGATGCGCTCGGGCGAGACGCCCTTTGGGCCACGGCCCTCTCCCAGCTCGAAGAACAGGGCGCGTGCACCGGCTTCGAGTCCGGCGCGCTCCTGCTCCCAATCGCAAAGAGCCTCGACGCGACTCTGCAGCCGCGCGATCTCCAGCCCCTTCTCGCCGGCCTGGGATTCGAACTCGCCGTGGCGCGCATCGAGGCCTTCGAGCTCACCCTGCAGCAACGTACGTTGCTCCTCCAGTTCGCTCTGTTTTTCCTGAAGCGAGATCAGGGCTGCGCTCGCTTCCCCTTCCTCGCGTCGGGCCGCCTGCGCTTCCGTCCTGTGTTCGTCGCGACGCTTTTCGGCGCGCCGGGTGCGCTCCTCCAGAGGGGGCAGCGACTGCGTCAGGTGCTCGACGTGGTTTTCCTTTTTCGTTTTTTCCGAGAGCAGTCCCAGGCAGCTATCGTTCTGCGTTTCGAGAACCTCGTGACAGGTCTTCAGTTGTGCACTGAGGGTCGCGACCTCGGCCTCGAGGGCTCCGACGCGTTGGGTCGAGCTTTCCTTTTTCCGGGTCAGGCTCTGGATCTCGGCCTCGAACGCAGCGAGTTCGGTGCTCCTTTCCTGCTGCTTGCGCTCGAGCTCATCGGAGCGCTTTCCCTCCTCCGCGGCAGCGTGGTTCCAGGCGTCGATACGCGCGCCGAGCTGGGTACGACGTTCGTCGAGGGCGCGCAGCTCGCCCCCCGCTTCGGCCGCTTCCCGGGACGTACGTTCGACCTCGGAGGCGAGCGCTTCCTGCTCCTTCTCGCGAGTATCCAGACCGGACTCCGCGGAGTTACGGCGCTCGCGGATCCCTTCCCCCTGGGCCTCCTCGCGGGCGACAACTTCCGACAGCTCCCCGCGGCGAACCTTGGCGACCCCGGCCTGGTGGCAGGCGAGGCGCAAGCCCTCGGTCGAGTAGCGCTCGCGGGCTTCGCGATGGCGCTCCGCCTTGCCCGCTTGAATCTTCAGCGAACGCTTGCGGCGCTCGAGCTCGCGCAGCACATCGTCGACCCGCAGTAGATCCGCATCGACACGGTCCAGCCGCGACTCGCTTTCCTTCTTCCGCTGGCGATAGCGGCTGATCCCGGCCGCCTCCTCGAAGATCGAGCGACGTTCGGTCGGGTTGGCCGACAGAATGGCATCGATCTTGCCCTGCTCGAGCACGCTGTACCCGCGGCTACCCAGACCGGTGCCATAGAGGATCTCGCGCACGTCCCTCAGACGCACGCGCTCGGCATCGATCAGGTACTCGCCTTCACCCGAACGATAGACGCGCCGTGTCAGGGCGACCTCGACGCCACGTCCTTCGATGGTGGCGTCCGTGTTGTCGAGCACGAGGGTGACCTCGGCCACGGCCAGCGGCGGGCGCGAGGAGGAGCCCTTGAAGATGACGTCGGTCATCTCGCCGCCGCGCATCGAGGTCGGGCGCGTCTCGCCAAGCACCCAGCGCACGGCGTCGACCACGTTGCTCTTCCCGCACCCGTTCGGACCGACGATACCGACCAGGAGCTGGCCGTAGTCGAGGACGGTACGATCGGCGAAGGACTTGAAACCGAACAGTTCGAGTCGCTTGAGGCGCATGCGGAGAGAACGCGGGCTTCAGCCGAGGGGACGAAGGCTGGAAGGTTTCGACCCGGAGGAGAGGGGGATCCCCGAGACATCCGAAGACTCCGGGGAGGAGGATTGCCCCGCAGGCGCGACGGGGCCCGCGGGGAAAAGATCGACGACCGCCCCACCGAGGAACTCCCGGCGTCGCTCTTCGAAGCGACGCCACACATCGATGTGGGGATGAACGCTTCTGCTTTCGGTCGACGGCAGGCCGACCAGGGAAAACGAACCTGCCGAGAGGGTCTTCGAAACCTCGGCCTCGGCGCGACCGCTGGACACTCCTGCCCCCCCCACGCCGTCGGAATACATGCCCGCCGGGGTCACGAATGGAGAGATGCGAATCGCCGTGGTATAGGGCCGCGGTCGGTCGCGGTGGTATTCCGCATCCTCGAAGAGCCACCCCTGGTGGCCGCCGGCCCGCCGTTTCCGTGCGTCGAGCCACGCAAAGCGCAACGCCGCGTCGTGGGCGAAAAGCGAACAGGGGTCGACGCCGATGATGTCGGTCGCACCCTGTGCGGTGAAGCGTTTGGCCGCTTCCGAAAGCATACCGACCAGGCGCGCACCGACCTCGGGATCGAAAGCGCCGTCCCCCAGCACGCCGAGGGCTTCGCGCAAACCGACCGGAACGAGGGCGAAGGCACGGCGCGTGTGCAACCCTGCAGGCGGACGCGCGATCTCGTCCTGTAGCCGGGCCAGATCCCGGGCGAGTTCGATCGAAGCACCGACGAGCTCCGCCAATCCGCTCAGAACCATTCCCTCGCGCCAGGGGCCTGCGCGGCGCGCCAGGCGCGGCAGGTTCAGGGCGATCGCTCCGCCGCAGGAAAGCACGCCCGGCTCGCGACCGAAGCGGTGACAACCGGGACCCGCATAGGTCTCCTGGGAACTACCCCAGACGGTGCGGAGCAGGCCCTGAGCGAAGAGGCACTCGACGACATCGACCAGGTCGGGACGGAATCCGAGGAGCTCTTCGATCTCGGAACCTTCGAGCAACAACCATGGGCAGGCGGGGTCGCCGGCACGATCGGCGAGCACTTCGATCACACCGGCGGTCAAGCTCGTGGGAGCATCGCTGCACGAACCGAGGGCGATGCGCGTTCCTGAGGACTTCGAGATCGCCGTCAGGCCGCGCAGCCACATCTCCAGGCTGCGATTCCCCGCTTCGTTCAGAAGCGGCTCCAGAAGACGCGCCGGCCGTTCCAGGACGAGGATCTCGGCCACCTCGCGCGCCAGTTCGCCGGCGGCGCTCATCAGGTCGAACGCACCCGCGACCGAACGATCGCTGCCCGCAAGAAGCTCCGCGGGAGCGCAGAGAGAGAGCGGCATCTGGGGATGCTCGAGACCGACGATGTGTAGATCCCCCGAACGGTGCAGCTCGCTGGCCCCCTGGAACAAGACGTCCTCGAGAACGAAACGCCGCAGCAGCTCGCCGGACAACCGGGCGCCGACGTCGCGGGCTGAGCGTCGGAAAGCGGGCGTGCCTGCAGCCGCGGTCGCGCCTCGTCGGGAGAGCGGTTCGGGCCCGTGCCAGGGGTCCAGGCTCGAGCCGCTCAAGGCGCGCTCGAGATCGCAGCGCGCGAGACCCACGACGCGGGTCGCCGAAAGGGCCCGGATCCAGCCGCGCTCGAAGAGCTCCGCCGCGACGAGTTCGCGGATCCATCCGGTCGTGATGCACCTGGCGCCGGAATCGAACACGCGGTGTTCGACGGACGAGGCCACCTCTTCCGAGGCCTCGCGGGAAAGCTCGGCCTCCTCCATCAGGACGGCCACGATGCGGCCCTTGCTCCAGAACGAAACCCCCTCGTTTTCCCGGACACGAATCCGCGCGTGCAGGGCTTCGGAGCGGTGGACACGCACGGCTTCGCGGATGCGGGAGCGGCGGTCGCGGTAGAGAATGTAGGCCTTGGCGACACGCGGTCGTCCGAGCTCCATCAGAGCGCGCTCCACGAGGTCCTGAATCTCCTCGATGGTGGGCACGTCGCCCTCGGGCGAGTGGTGGCGATCGGGCGCCTTCTCCGCGGCCGAGGCCCGCGACCCCCTCGCCAGGCGCTTCTTGACGCGTTCGGCCAGGGAGAGTTCGACCACCCCGGCCAGCTCCGCAGCGAAGGCGTCATCCGGTTCGCCCACCGCCCCCAGGGCGGCGCGAATGGCGACCTCGATCTTCTCCGGTTGGAAGGGCACGCAACGGCCGTCGCGCTTGCGTACGCGCTCGATCTTCCGGGACTTGCGCCCCCCCGACCTCCCTCGCGTGTGCTTCGTCATGGCGCTAGTCGTTCGAGTTCCTGCCTTCCAGGATGGGCTTGAGCTCGTCGAGGAACTGCGATACGTCCTTGAACTCGCGGTAGACGCTGGCGAAGCGCACATAGGCCACCTGGTTGAGTTTCTTCAACTCCTCCATCACCAGATTTCCGATGACCGCCGAAGGAACCTCACGGTCGTACTCCTCGTGACAGCGGATCTCGATGTGCGCGGTCGCCTCCTCGAGGTCGGCCACCATCACATCGAGCTTCTCGCAGGCACGAACCATTCCGGAAAGGATTCGCTCCCTGTCGAACCGCACGCGCTCGGAGTTCTTCTTGACCACCCTCAGGGGGGTGTTCTCGATGCGCTCGTAGGTCGTGTAACGTAGAAAACACTCCAGGCATTCGCGCCGGCGTCGAATTGCGACGCGGTCCGCGGAAGACCGCGAATCGACGACGCGGTCTTTGTCGGCCTTGCAGCGGGGGCATTTCATGGTTGCGAAAGGTGCGCCTTCGGGATCTAGGGCCCCTCAGCCTGCGGAGGTTCCAAGAAGAGCACTCAAGATGTTGTGTGTCAACCGGGTGCGGGGCATTGAATACGCTAGTGCTTGGGGTTGGAACCGGAAAGGCTCCGCAGGACCCTACTTTCCGAGACAAAACCGGGAAAAGATCCGATCCAGAAGGTCCTCGGCGGTCGTCCTTCCCTCCAGGTCATCCAGCGCTTCCAGTCCCTGGCGCAGGTTCTGGGCCACCAGATCCAGGGGCAGGCGCCGGGTCAGGGCGTCCTGGGCCCCCGAGAGCTCCAGGGCGGAGACCTCGAGGGCACGCCGGTGGCGGGCGAAGAGAAGGCGCCCCACGTCTGCGCTGGAGGGAGGCCCCTCCCCCAGGCCCCAGGAAGCCAGCTCGCGGCCCACCCGCTCCCCCAGCGCGTCGAGCCCGGTCCGTTCCAGGGCCGAGACCGCCACCCACGGCCTGTCCTCGGAGGGCGGCTCCCCGGCCCGATCGCGCTGGTTCCAGACCCAGACCCGGGGGGTTTCCGCCGGCAAGTCCGGGAGCGCCCCATCGGCGAACCCCAGGCGCCCATCCACCACCACGATCAGAAGGTCCGCGCTCGCCACTTCCTTCTGCGCCCGCTCCTGGGCCAGACGAGCCACACCCTCGCTCTCGACGTCCAGGCCCGGTGTATCGCACAGCCGACAACCCCCTCCCGCCAGCGCCGGCAGGCTCCACAGCGCAAAGAGCAGGTCGCGCGTCGTTCCCGCGTGCCGGCTGGTCAGGGCGTTCTCACCCCCCAGCGCGTTGAACAGGGTGCTCTTGCCCGCGTTGGGCTCGCCCACCAGGACCACACGCGCCAGGGCGCCCGGCGGTTGGCGCCGGACCTCGAACTGCAGGGTCCTGCAAAGCTCTTCGCGAAGCGCATCCAGGCGCGTTTCCAGCTCGGCGTACGACACCGAACCGGTGTCGCCCCCCTCGAAGTCGAGCCCCGCCTCGCACAGGCTGCAAAGCTCCGCCAGGCCGTCGCGCACGCCGGCGACACGGGTCCCCAACCCTCCGCTGAGAAGAGCGATCGCCGCACGCCGTTCCGCGTCGTCGCTCGCTTCGACCAGGGCCAGGACCCCCTCTGCGCGCGAGAGATCGATGCGTCCGTTGAGAAAAGCGCGGCGCGTGAACTCGCCCGGCACGGCGGCGCGTGCGCCGCAGGAGAGCAGGTGGCGGAGCGCGCACTGCAGCAGCGGCTCGCAACCCGGCAGGTGGAACTCGACGACATCCTCGCGGGTGTACGAGCGCGGCCCGGGCATGCAAAGCACGAGGACCGGTTGGGTGCCGCGCCCATCGCGGAAGCGACCGCGATACGCGCCCCGCAGGAGCTCTCCCGGTTTGCACCCGCGCAAGAACTCGGGGACGGTTCGCCGAAGAAGCTCGCTCGCCCGGGGGCCGGAAACGCGCACGACCCCTCGATGGGCCGCTCCCGACGGCGAGGAAATCGCGGCGATGGTGTCGTTCACCTCTTGCGGCGGTACTTCTGCCGAGCCTGCTTGCGCCTCTGTTCGTCCTTCGCAGCCTGCATACGCTTCATCTGCTCCTTCTGCTTCTCGGCCAGGTTCTGCAGCAACCCGCTGAAGGGACCGCAACCGCCCGCCTTCTTCGGCGCGGCCTCCGTGGAGTCGACGGGCCAGACCTTCTTGATGACCTTCTGCTCGAAGATGCCGAGGCCCGAACTGGTGATCATGTAGAGCGAGAGGCCGGCCGCGTAGTTGTACAGAAGGAAGCCGAACATGATCGGCATGAACATCATCATCTTCTGCATGCGCGCCTGCTGCTCGTCCGTCGGCTGGGGCATGCCGCGTTGCTGCAGGATCCACAGGACCACCATCAGGATCGGCAGCAGGTTCAGGTACTCCAACCCGATGATCGGCACGTCCCAGCCGAGATACATGAGCTCGTCGGGACGTGAGAGGTCGTCGATCCACAAGGCGAAGGGCTGGTGGCGCAGATCGGAGGAGGTGCGCAGGGCGGAGAAGAGCCCGATGAAGATGGGCATCTGAAAGAAGATCGGCAGGCACCCACCGAGTGGCGGAAAGGCGCCTTCCTCCTGCATCAAGCGCGCCTGAGCTTCGCGCTGTTTTTGCGGGTCGTCGGCGTGGAGCTTCTTGATCTCCTCCATCTTCGGCGTGACGCGCTTCATCTTCGTCTGATAGCGCGCCATCGCCGTTTGCGAGCGGCGGTTCAGGGGAAAGAGCGCAACCCGCACACAGAGCGTGAGCAGGATGATCGCCACGCCCCAGTTGCCGACCAGGCCGTGGAATAAGCGCAGGACGAAGAGCAGGCCGTTGGCGATGAAGGTGAAGTCGAAGAGAAACTTCATCCGCAGGTCCGCATCGAGCACCCGGCGGTGGGCGTCGTAGTCCCCGACGAAGGCCTCGTCTTCCTTGGGCCCGGCGTAGATCACGTAGTCCCACGTGCGACTCTCACCCTGCGCCGGCAGCCGGAGGGAAAGGGGAATCTCAAGCAGGACCATCTCGCGTTCGGTCTCGACCTCGACCACGGGTTCGTAGCGGGCGCCGCCGATGGTCGCGCTCGTCTCCGTGTCAGCATCACGCATCACGAACGCGAAGTACTTGTTGTGCACACCGACCCCGAGGACCGGCATGGGCACGTTGTCCAGGACGCCGCTCTTCGAAAGCCCGGGCGCCCTGACGAAGTCGATCTCGTACTCATCGTCCGAACGATCCCACCCCAGGACGAAGCCCTGGGGTTCGAGATAGAAGCGGTCGTCCATTTCCGGGGGCACGCAGCCGGCGGGCGTGAACAGGAAGGTACGCGGCCCCTCCTGGCCTGCCGTCTTGTTCTGAAGCCCCAGCTGAACGTCGATGTTCCAGGTGTACTCCGGAAAGCGAATGCGCTTTTCAAAGACCACACCGCCGCCCGGCGGACTGTAGGTGAAGCGCACCCCCGACTCGGGGGCCTTCAGCTCCTCCATCACCCACAAGACCTCCCCCAGGGGCTCGTCCGACAGGCCCTCCGAGGAAAGCCCTGTCTCCCACAGGAGCGAACCGAGCTCGCCGCCCCGTGTCGCGATCGGCTCGAGCAGCGCCATCCAGTTCGAGTGATCGGCCTTTTCCTCTTCCGTCAAACCGACCCTGCGGAAGTAGTCGCCGAATTCCAGACTGCACAGGCGGGCTCCGCGATTGGAGAAGACCGCGCGGTAGTACCCCGGCTCCCCGGGCACGCCCACGAAAAGCTCGAGCGTGCGTTCGGCGTCCGCAGCGATCGCGGCGGGCTCGTTCACCTGCGGCTCGGTCGAATCCTTCGGGGTATGCGCGACATCGACCGGGGGGAGACCGGTCACCGGCGGCTCCGGCGGCGGATCCGGTGCGAAAATGCGCGCCCACGCAAGGAGGACGAGAAAGGACAGGAACAGCGCTAGGGGAAGGCGTTTCACGGGTGGGGAACGGCGGGGATGGGGATCCGCGAGCTCAACGCCCGAGGAGCAGGCGGTCGCCGAGGTAGTCGGGAAGTTCCGGAACGTTGTGGATCGCGCTGGCGGCCTCTTCCACGGCGTATTCCAGGCGGATGAAGGTCAGCTCATTGCCGTCGAACAACACGTACGAGAGGCGCCTGTCACCGTCTCGCGGTTGACCGATCGAGCCGACGTTCACGATCACGCGCACGCTTTCGGAGTCGGCCAGTTCGAACGGACCCTGGGTGCCCTGCGGGCGGAAGAGCCGACGATCCTCGAAGTAGACCGCCGGCACGTGACTGTGCCCGACGAAGCAAACGGTCGAGGTCATCTTGGAGAAAAGGGCGCCCATCTTCGCGTCGTCGGTGATGTCGCGCGGGAGCAGATACTCGCGCACCGCATCGCGCGGGGTGCCGTGGGCGAACATCGCACGCCCGTCGTCGGTGGCGGGCTCGAGCTCGCCGAGAAAATCCCAGTAGGCGTAGCGCCGCTTCGTGTCCTCGTCGCGGTTGAGCTCATCACGCGTCCATTCGATGGCGGCCCGGGCCTTGGGGTTGAAGTCCTCGGCCGTGTTCAGAAGGGCGTACTCGTGATTGCCCTGTAGACAGAACCCGGGCTTGAGGGGCCCGAACCCCTCGGGCGGCCGCGGTTCTTCCACGCACAGGTCCATCACGGTGTTCAGGTTGTGTCGGGGACTGGCACCATACCCGATCACGTCGCCGAGACAGACGAAGCGCTCGACGCCGCGCTCGAGCGCGTCGTCGAGGGCACGCTCCAGGGCGGGGGCATTGCCATGGAGATCCGACAGGATGGCGGTCAGGGGATAGCTCAACGTGGGAGGCGCGCCGCCCGAACCCGTTGCCGCGGGCTCAGGGGGGGGGCCGAGCGCGAGATTATTCTGCCCGTTTCACCTGCGGGCAAGCGCCGGGTGGCGACGTCCTCGAAAGCAGGGCCAGAAAGAGGACCAGGCTGGCGACGCATCCGACGAGGGCCGGGCCCGCTCGCTCGCCGTTCAGGGCCGCGATCCAGCCCCAGAGGGCCGGCACGGCACAGGCGACCTGTAGCCCCGCCACCGCGAGCGCCGAGAGCCCTGCACCGGACAACCGGTGGGCCAGGTGACGGCGATCTCCGATCCAGGGCCGGCTGCCCGCACGGGTTCGCACCCAGGAGAGCCGCCCCAGGTCCAGGAGCGGGATCCACAAGAGAGCCCAGGCATGGGGGGTGGCCAGGACCAGCGCCCCGGCGGTGAAAGCCCCCGCGTCCCCGAGATAGGCCGTGGGGCCCCCGTCGCCGCGCCGGCGGGCATCGAGGTTCCAGGGGACGAACCCCGAGAAGGCCATGGCCACCGGGGGTAGGGAGAGGGAGAAACCGGCGATGCCGAGGGTGGCCAGGGCGCCGTCGGCGTTGTCGAACGTGTTCAGGGCATTGAGCGAAACGAGTCCCAGGGAGAAGAGGGCACAGGCCGGCCCCATCCCTTTCCCCGAAAACGCGGCCGCAAGGACGAACGGGCTCAACGCGACCCCCTGCCAGAGAAGCTTCCTTGCGGGAGAGAGCCCACGGCGATCGTCCCACCAGCCGACGGCGAAGGCCAGGGCCAGAACGATCGCGAGGGTCACGGGGGAGGGCGTGCAGGCTCGCACCCAGGCCGTCTCCGAGGTCGCCATCCCCCCCCACTCCTGCCCCCAGTGGCGGGCGAGAAGAAAACCGATTCCGCAGACGAGGAGGATCGGGCCACCGACCGTGGGCACGGCCCGCCTCTGTAGTTTGCGCGCGCGCTCCTTTGCCGTGACGGTCCCGGGGTCGTCCGCCCAGCGCCGGCGCAACGCGAGGCGCGCCAGAAGCGGCGTCGCGCAGAGGGCGAAAAGAAAAACCAGCGCCAGACGCGGATCGAACGGGGGCAACGTGGCCATGGTCGTGGCTCAGTAGATGTCCCGGCTCCTGAGGTATTCCAGGAGTTTGGACGGCAGCCCCGGACCCGGGTCGCGACCGGCCCGAAGGGCTCGGCGCAGCTTGGACGAACTGGCCTCGAAGGGGGTGACCTCCAGTCGCCCTGCGCGCAGCTTCGCGCGGGCGGAATCGGACAGGAGCGCGAGACTCTCGGGCTCGAAGCAACTACCCGAACGCACGCAGACGACGGGCTGGGTCAGACAGACGAGCTCCTCCACCCCGTGCCAGCGGGCGAACCCCTCGAGGTTGTCGGCGCCGATCAAGAGAAAGAGCTCCCCCCCCTTCCCCGTCCGGGCCCGCATCAATTCGTGCACCGTGTCCAGCGCGTAGGAGGGTCCCGAGCGAGCCAGCTCGCCGTTCCAGATCGAAAACTCGCTCCGGCCGTCCAAGAGGATCTCCAGCATGGCGCAGCGGTCCTTCCCGCTCGCCAGCCGCCGCTCCAGCTTGTGGGGTGGACGCGCCGCAGGGACGAAGAGGACGTGATCCAGCTCGAACGAGGCACGCGCCTCGGCGGCCAGGTAGAGGTGCCCTGCGTGGGGCGGATCGAAGGACCCGCCAAAGATCCCCAGCCTGGCCGCGTCCACGGCCCGTCGTGACAGGGACGGCGAGGTCTCTGGATCCCCCATCACACCCGGGACTGCTTGCCGAGAAAATCCACGACCTCCTCGAGCGTCAATTCGTGCTGCTCGCTGGCGTCGAGGTCCTTGAGCTGAACGTTGCCGCGCTCTTTCTCCTCGCCCCCGACGAGGACACAGAACCGATGCCCTCCCTTGCCGGCCGCCTTCAGCTGGGATTTCAACGTTCTACGGTCCTCGACGTCATAGATCGCCGAGAAGCCCGCCTGACGCAGGGTCTCCGCCACGCTGAAGACGTCCTGAGCTTGCCCTTCCCCGAGCGCCGCGACATAGACCTGGGCGCTCTCCCCGACCAAGCCCAGCTCGATCCCGGTTTCGTCGAGGGCAATCAGGGTGGGCGAGAACCCGACGGCACAACCTACGGCGCCCAGATCCGGTCCACCGAGTTCCTGGATGAGATGGTCGTACCTGCCCCCGCCACAGAGCGCACTCCGCGGTCCGAGCGATGGCAGGTGTAGCTCGAACACGGTCCGCGTGTAGTAGTCCAACCCACGAACGATGCCTGGATCCACGACCACCCGGCGCCCCAGTTCTCGGAGGGCCAGCTGTACGGATTCGAAGTGTTCGGAGTTCTCGGGCGAAAGGAACTCCAGGATGGGCGGCGCTCCTTCATGGAGCTCCTGGCACTGCTGATTCTTGCAGTCCAAAACGCGCATGACGTTTCTCTGAAAGCGCTCCTTGCAAAGGTCGCAGTGTCGCTCGATCGTCGGGGCGATAAAGGTGCGCAACGCCTCGCGGTAACGATCGCGGTCCTCTCCATCACCCATCGAGTTGATGCGAATCTCGAGCCCGCGCAGACCGAGCGCCTCGAAGAACGAGGCGGCGATGTGCACGACCTCAGCATCGAGCCTGGGATCCAGACTGCCCAGGGCCTCGATGTCAAACTGCGTGAACATCCGCTCGCGCCCCTTGGCCGGCCGTTCGTAGCGAAACATCGGCCCCGTGTGGTAGAAGCGCTGGACCGGCGCGGTCTTGGCATAGCCCGCCTCGAGGTAGGCCCGGACGATCCCGGCGGTTCCCTCCGGCCGAAGTGAAATGGAGTTCTTGCCTTTCTGGAGTGTGAACATCTCCTTCTGGACGATGTCGGTTACTTCGCCCACCGAGCGGGTAAATAGGCGCGTCTCCTCGAGCAACGCCGGTCGGATCTCGCGATAGCCCCTCAGGCGGGCCAGGCGGGCAGCGGTGGCCTCGAGGTGGCGCCAGAGGACCCCCTCCTCGGGCAGGATGTCGCGAATCCCTCGGGGCGAGCGGTAATTCTCTCGATCGTTCACCATGTTGACCCCTTTCGTACCTGCAACTAGACTCTGCTGCAATCGTCTCTCCTCAGGGACCTTTCCCCGGAATCGTACAGGCTCCCGAAAGCCACCCCCTCAATCCATGTCCACACGCCTCCGCCTTCTTCTAGGGTCCGTCGTCCTCACCGCGGTCGGCTGCC
Source organism: Planctomycetota bacterium (assembly GCA_002683825.1). GTDB lineage: Bacteria > Planctomycetota > UBA1135 > UBA1135. The sequence goes on along the minus strand of NYUD01000038.1, from coordinate 71,084 downwards.
AAAGCAGCTCCCCTGAACTGGACAACCACTGGAACATCGAAAGCGTCGGGCCGCGGGTTTTCCGTCACCTGACGGGCTACAGGGAGGACCTCGACGGGGACTTTCCGAGCTTCCAGTACGGGCAGAAAAAGGACATCAACCTCACCCTGAGGCGCCATTTCCTCAACAACAACCCCAAGAACCCGATGCAGGCCGACGATCCCGGGTTCTACGCCTCACGCCGCAATCAGAGCCTGGTACCGGACCTGCCCAACTACATCCACGTCGAGGGTCTCGTCATGGGTGGAACGATCCTGGCCCTATCCGGTGCGTTCGTTCCGATTCCGTTGGAATCGGTCCTGGCCTCGATCTTGGTCGGTGCGGAATTCGGGGCAGGTTTCACCGACACCTGGAAGGGCAAGTGGAGCACGTACCAGCCCCATGTGCCCACTCCCGCAGAGTTCACGGTCAAGAACCGCTAGGTGCCCGCGGGCCCTCCGGTAGGCCGGGCCTACCAACCCAGCGACTCGCGCGCGCGCTCGATTCCGCCCCTCTGTGTGGGATCGATCCATTGGACGTCGAAGGATCGCCACCACGTGCGCTGACGTCGCGCGAACTGTCGCGTTCGCAGGGCGATCTTCTCCTCGCACTCGCGACGATCCAGCTCGCCCTCCAGCAGGGCCAGCACCTCGCGATATCCCAGCGCCTGGATCGAGGTGGGACCGAAACCGCAGGTGTCTCGAATGCGGGCCACCTCGTCGCTCCAACCGGCAGCCAGCATGCGACTCGTCCGCCCGCGGATGCGTTCTTCGAGCACCTCCGCGGGACGTTGCACGCCGACGATGCGGTGCGGTGTCGGGCGGCGTTCTCCCTGACCGCCCCATTCGCGCTGGTGCTCGCTCAGCGGATGTCCGGTCTGGTGAAAGACCTCCAGGGCGCGCAGCACCCGCTTCTGGTCGTTGGAGTGGATGCGTTCGGCGGCCACCGGATCCACCCGCGCGAGCTCGGCGACCAGGGCTTGAAAGCCCTCGTTCCTCGCCCGCTCCTTCAGGCTCTCTCGCAACACCGGATCCGCAGGCGGACCGTCGAAGAGCCCGTGGATGAGGAGTTTGAGATAGAACCCCGTCCCGCCCACGAACAACAGCCTGCGCCCCGCGGCGCGGGCGTCCTCCTGGGCCTCGGCCACGTCCTCGAGGTAGCGCCGGGCATCGTAGCGCTCGGGAGGCTCGACCCGATCGATGCAATAGTGCGGTACCCGCGCCCGGTCGGCGGGCGATGGTTTCGCCGTGCCGATGTCCATCCCCCGGTAAACGAGCATGGAATCCAGCGAACAGATCGCCCCCCCGACCCCCTCCGCCAGCTCGAGGGCCCAATCGCTTTTCCCCGCGGCCGTGGGACCGATCAGGAAACACAGTTCTTGCTCTTTCTCCAAAGTACGCTTCGTATGGAAACCGCCAGTGTAGTCTGCACGTCATGATGGTTTGCTCCTTACTGCTCAATGGATGGCTCCTGGCCGCACTTCTTGGATTTCAAGAGCCCCAGGTTTCACCGAATGAGAAGGCCCTGGCCCAGGCCACTCCCATGACGCGGGCGACCTGGAGGGAGCTCTGCCAGGCGAGTCTGGGCGATGCGAGGCCCGTGACCGCCTTCCGGCTGGATGCGCAAACCAAGATCCGCGAGGGTTCTCGGCGGAACGAGGGCCGGATCTCCTACCACTACCTGGCTCCCGATTGCCTGCGCTTCCGTTTCTCGAAGGATCGCGAACTGGGGCGCTTCGGTCTGCGCAGCAAAGAGTACTGGATGAGGGAGAACGATGAGGTCATCTGGCTCAAGACGCGCGACTATCAGTCCGACCGCGAATCGATCGAGGAGATGGCCGCACTGGCCAAGAACTACCTCGCGCTCTCCGATCCCAAGCACCTGAGGATCGATCGCATCGCCCTGCTCACCGAACCTCCCGAGGAGGCGAGTCCCGCGATCGGCCGGCGCTACCGCAAGCTGACCTGGCTTTCCGTCACCAGTCCTGACTTCGCGCTGTTCGGATCGAACGACGCGCGCGAGCCCCGGACCACCTACCGGGTCGATCTGGGACTACGCCCCAGAGACGAAGAGCACGCCTGGGCCCCGGAAGTCGCCATCATTCGCACGGTCTCCGGAGGGGGGAGGCGATCCAAGCAGGCGATCCTCCTGCGTCTCTACGCGTACCGCGAACAGGACGGCTTCCACATTCCATTCGAGCTGGCGGTTCACTCCCTCGACGGGACAGGCACCGCTTTCGAGCAAGAGCCCGCCCAGGAGGTCTGGATCACCGAGGCGGATCTGAGGCCCGACCTGAAGGTCGAGGACTTCCGGCCGGAGGGGTAACTCGTCGATTACTTGCGGTGGAAGGCTTTTTCCAGGTCCGACAACCGGAAACGCACGCGGGTCGGCCGGCCGTGGGGACAGGTTTGATCGTGGGCGACCTTCGTCGCGCTCTGCAGCAAGGCATGGATTTCCTCTTGTCCCAGCTCATCGCCGGCCATGATCGAAGAACGGCAGGCCATGTTGTGCAGCAGGTCATCCAGAAAATCGCCGGCGTCCGGGGGCGGTCCGCCGCGAGAGCACAGTCGAACCGCGTCACGCACGATCTCATCGGAATCCGGCCGTCGCATCAACGCGGGCAAGCCCTGCACGGCGACCGTCGTTTCGCCAAAAACCTCCAGCTCGATACCGATGGCGGCGAGCGCTTCGAGATGCTCGCCCAGGAGGGTGACCTCGGAGCGCGAAAGTTCGACAAGTTGTGGAACCAGGTAGCGCTGGACCTCGATGCGACTCTCTGCAACCTGCTTCTTGAGCCCCTCGAACGTGAGCCGCTCGTGCAACGCGTGCTGATCGACGATCTCGAAACCGTCGGGAAGGGATCGAATCAGGTAGGTCTTGGCCACCTGCAAAAAAGGCCCCCGCAGATCGTCCGTCTCCCCCCAGCCCCCTTGGTCGGACAGGACCTCGGCGAGTCCGGGAGGACCCGTGGCGACCTCCTGGGAAACCGCATCCGGGCTGCCTTCCGTGTGCGGAGTGGGAAGTTCGTAGGGGGTCATTCTCTCCCGCCCCCGCTCGGCGGACACGAACGGGCGAGGCGTCGTTTCGAGTTTTCCCGGATCGGGAAGCTGGGCCGGCTTCCACTCGCCACGCCGTTCCACCCGTTGCAGCATGTGCTCGCCCGGAGTGGCCATGTCGGTCCTCGCCACGGCCTCCCGCAGCGCTCCAACAAGAAATCCGAAAAGCCGGCGCTGCTCGCGGAAGCGCACCTCGGACTTCATCGGATGAACGTTCACATCCACGCTGTGTGGATCGACCGAGAGCAAGAGAAACGCCACCGGATGCCGACGCTCCACCTGAAAGCCGTGGTGGGCCTGACGCAGGACGCTGACGAGCAGCTTGTCGCGCAGGGAGCGTCCGTTGAGAAACCACATCTGGCGCGAGGTATCTCCGCGCGACAGACGGGGCGGAGCCACGAGGCCTTTCAGGCGTGTCGTTCCATCCGACGCGTCGACCGGAACGAGCGCGTCCGCGAGATCCCTGCCGAACAGACGACGCACCCGTTGGCCGAGGTCCATCTGGGCTTCGATGTCGAATACCCGCCCTCGATCGTGGGTCACGATGAACCCCACGCCGACGTGGGCGAGGGCGAGCCGTTGCAGGATGTCCAGACAACGTCCGAGTTCCGTGCGCGTCGTCTTCAAGAAGCGGCGCCGCGCCGGTGTGTTGAAGAACAGGTCGCGTACCTCGACCGTCGTTCCCACGGAAGCCCCGGCCGTCCCCACCGCGGAAATCCGGCCGCCCTCGTTCTCGATCGCATGTCCCTCCTCTTCGCCCGGACGGCGCGTCAGGATCTGACATCGAGCGACCGAACCGACCGAAGCCAGGGCCTCTCCCCGAAACCCCAGACTCGCGATGTGCTCCAGGTCGTCGACGCTTTGGAGCTTGCTCGTCGCGTGCGAGGTGAAGGCCAGGGCCAGGTCCTCGGGCCCCATGCCACACCCGTCATCGCTCACGCGAACCAGCCGCGCCCCCCCCTCGAAAAGCTCGACGCGAATCTCCTGCGCCCCCGCATCGAGCGCGTTCTCGACGAGCTCTTTGACGATGGATGCGGGACGTTCGACGACCTCACCGGCCGCAATTTGGTTGCGAACGATTTCGGAAAGCTCGGCGATCCTGGGCCTGCCCGCCTGGTAATCGCTCGGATCGGAGGAGGGTTCTTTCGGGGAACTCATTCCCGCGAATGTTAGCGCCTGGCGAGGGCTGGCTCGACGGCCCAGCGCAGCGCAAAGACCACAAAATCATTCGCAGCGACGCCGGCACCGAATTTTGCACGGCGCTCGAGGTCCGCCGTCGCCTCGAGAAGTGCCGCCCAGCCCTCGGGGCTCCGGCGCTGCGCACGGGCGAGGATGGCCTTGACGGTCGTCGGGGCCCCGCGCACGCCGGCCTTCTCGAGCGCGTCCTGTTCCGAGGCCCCGCCCGCCATGCTCTGGGTCAGGTGCAGGCCCTGGCGCACGCTGCGCTGCAGGGATGCGCTCAGCATGGTGGCGAGGGCGGTGGAATCGAGCAGGCGCCGGCCACTTTTCTCCTGAAAACCACCGCGAAAGAGCGTCTCTATGCCCGCGAGAGCGCACCGGAGGTCGCCCGCCGCCAGATGTTCGGCCACGGTCCACGGGGCTGCCGCGGCGTTCCATTCGACGATCGCTCGCAGTTCGCCGGCCGGTGCGCTGCGCAAACGCTCCAGCTCATCGTCGATGGCAAAGAGGTCGCCCGAGGTCGCGGCACAGATATAAACCGCCGCTTCTGGATTCAGGCGCACGCCGAGTTCATGCGCGCGCGCCAGAGCCCACCGGCAGACCTCCGCCTGGCGCGGATCCGGGTTCCAGGGAGGCGGACTGTCCCACAGCTTGCGCAGCGAAAGGACCGCGCCTCCGACCTTCTTGATCGTCTTGACCGTCTCGTGATCCGCTCGTATCGAGGGCTCCGAAAGACAAACGACCCCCGCATTCTCCGGACTGGAAACGAAGGCGGCGATCGCGCGCGCCAAGGGACTGGACTTCGTGGCGACCTTCTTGAGATGGGCCCCCGCGTTGCGAATGAGAATCAACCGCCGAGCGGCGAAGAGCCCCCCGCCGGAGAGGTCATCGATCAAGGTCGACAGGTGGAAATCCTTCGAGCTCACCTCCCCATCGTGGGCGCAAATCTCGACACCTTCGGCAACGGCTGCCGCACGCACGTGCGCCAGGGCCTCTTCGCGGAAGTAGCGCTCTTCACCACGAAAGACATAGCCGCGCTTCACACCTGAACTCAGCGAGCGCTGTAGTTCGCGAAGCTGTTCGGGCGGATCGGGCTCTCGGCTCTTTCGTGCGGCCATCAGACAAGCGGTTGGCGGGCGGCGAAGTCGAGTACGGTACCCAGGAAAAGCCCGACCCCCACCCAGCCGTTGAGGGTAAAAAACGCGACGTCCGCCCGGGAGAGATCGGTCGGAGAAACGATCCTATGCTGCCAGAGGAGCAGACACGCTGCCACGGCGAGTGCAGCCAAGAAGATCCAACCGAGGCCCCCCTGCCACGCGAGCAACGCGAGGAAGACAACGGTGCCCACGTGAAGAACGCTGGAGAGTCTGAGGCTGAAGGCCACACCGAAACGCGCGGGAATCGAGTGCAGCCGCGCCTTGCGATCGAACTCCGCATCCTGCGCTGCGTAGATGAGGTCGAACCCGAAGACCCAGGTCCACACGGCCACGGCCAGAAGCAGGGGCGGCGCCAGGTTGCCCTCGAGATCGCCGCGCACGGCGACCCAGGCCCCCAGGGGCGAAAGCCCCAGAGCCAGCCCGAGAACCCCGTGGGCGGACCAATGGAATCGCTTCACGGTGCTGTAGAAGAGCAGCACGAAAAGCACCGGGAAGGACAGCTTGCCCGCCAGGGGATTCAGCGCGAAGGCCCCGGCGATGAAAAGGACGGAGGATGCAACGACCACCGCCATCACCGCTTCCGGCTGCAACACACCGCTGGGTAGCTCACGATTCTGCGTGCGGGGATTTCGAGCATCGATGCCGCGGTCCAACCAACGATTGAAGGCCATGGCCGCCGTACGCGCACTGACGCCGCAGACGACGATCCAACCGATCACGCGCACATCGGGCAGCCCTCCCGCCGCCAACCATGCGCTGGTCAACGCGAACGGCAAGGCAAAGACCGAATGGCTGAACTTGACCAGCGAGAACCACGGGCGCAACGCCATCAGCCCGCACCCTCCGCCGGCGGAGTCAGTCTTCCACTCCAGCGTTTTGCGCCGCTCCAGACGGCTCGGATTCCGAGTCGATCCAGAACCTTGCCGACGACGTGATCGACCAGGTCCTCAATAGAACGCGGGTGGTGATAGAAGCCCGGAGCCGCCGGCAGACAGATTGCGCCCACCCGCGCCAGCTTCAACATGTTCTCGAGATGGATCTGCGACAGAGGTGTTTCCCGCGGGACAAGGATCAAGGGCCGCCCTTCCTTCAGAGCCACGTCCGCCGCTCGCTCGACCAGATTCGAGGAAAGGCCTCCCGCCACGCGCGCCAACGTGCCCATGCTGCAGGGACAGATCACGACGGCTTCCAACCCCGCCGTTCCGGAGCAAGCCGGGGCCTCCACGGCCTCTTCGGGAAAAAGGCGCAGCACGTTTTCGTCCAGCGCCCCCAGACGTTCGCGAAGGGCCCCGAGGAGAGCTTCCTCTGTCGGCACGAGCCCGACCTCGTGCAAGAGGACCTTGCACCCCGCGGCGGTGATCGAAAGATCCACCTGATTGCCGGTCGCGATCAGTGCTTCGAGGAGCCGCAGGGAGTAGGGGTGCCCGCTCGCACCGGTGATGCCCATGAAGTAGCGCGCCATGGTGCACATCGTGCCACAGGTACTTCCCTCAGCGGAACACCCCAGGTCCCGTACCCAGGGTAAGCCCGAGATTGAAGAGCCCGTGTGCCCAGGCGGCCACCCCCAGGCCGCGCCAGCGGTAGAGCCCGGCCAAGAGCAGCCCCGCGACGAGGCGCCACAGAAACCCCGTCGAGGGGACCGCCTCGCCATCCTGCTCGATCCAACGCTGAAAAACCCCCAGGTGAAAAGAGGCGAAAATCAGGGACGATCCCACGAGCCCCGAGATGTCCGCCACGGCGAGGGAGAGGGGTCGGCCAAAACCGAAGAAGCGGCCCAGGCGAGCCACGGCGAGGAAGAGGATCGAATAGCAACCGAGTCGAAAGACCACCTCCTCCCAGGCCGCCGAGCCGACAAGCCGCAGCGTGCTCGCCAGGGGCGGAGCGGTCGTCATCGGGTCGACGTCGAGTTCACCGGGCCAGGCATCGAAAGTGCTCAAGAGCGCCATCAGGAAGGGCCCCAGAAGAACGCCGGCGAGAAGCCCCTCTCCGATCGTTCGCATGAGCGCAACCCGAAGCTGGATCCCGCCGCGCCGGATGCAGTGGTAGGCGAAGGCAGCGGCGGCCAGGAGGATTCCCCAGCGAACGAAACGCACCTTGGATCCGAGGGGGGAGAAGATCTGACTGAGCGCGTACTCGGCAAGATTGCGGCCACCGTTCTCCCCCTCCAGCGCGAGACCGAGTTCGTAGAAAAAGAAAAGCACCAGGCACGCCAGAAAACCCGGTGCAAGGGCGGGCTGCGGCAGAAGAAGCGAATCCCGGAATTCGATCTCGACAGCCCTCGTCATGACGGCTCAGGGACCCTTCCGAATGAGATGCAGGCGATACCTCCGGTGAGAAGCTGATAGCCGCACCGCTCGAGCCCTGCGGCCTCCATTTCGAGCGCGAGTTCAGCGGGCGTGGGCCATTCGAGCACGGTGTCGGGCAGGTAGCGATACGCCTCCGGCGAGCCGGAGATCCAACCGCCGATGCGCGGCAGAATGCGAGTGAAATAGAAACGATAGAGGGTTCCAAGGATCCTCCCGTGCGGCATGCTGAACTCCAGCACGAACACCCGCCCCCCGGGCCGCACGACCCGAGCCAGCTCAGCGAACCCGAGCGCCCGATCAGCGACGTTGCGAATGCCGAAGGCAACCGTGGAAATGTCGGCCTGCCCATCTCGAAGGGGAAGCGCGAGCGCATCGCCGTGGACAAAAAGCTGACCACCCCGACTGCGTGCCCCCTTGAAGCGGGCCTGGGCCAGCATCTCCGGCGTGAAGTCCACACCGACGACCCGGGCACCGCGCTTCTCCAGGGCCAGGGTCAGGTCGCCCGTACCACAGCAGGCATCCACCGCGCGGACCCCCTTGAGATCACCGACCCGATCGATGAGCCGGCGACGCCAGCGCCGGTCGATTCCGACGGACAGAAACCGATTGAGGAGGTCGTAGCGCCCGGCGATCCGAGCAAACATCGAACGGACTTTGCGCGCGTCCCGCATGGGGCTCTTTTACCCAAGCCGGCACGCACCGCAAAGAGATGTGGCCGATCCGCTGGTACGTCCCCCCGTGGCTACATCTCCTTGGGCTTGCAGCCAGCGACCTGGGGTCCAGGCGAACTAGGGCCGGAAATAGTCCATCAACGAGTTCACGTTCGACACGGGAATGCTCTGCGTCCCCGGTTCGAACGGATTCGTATCCGTCCGTTCGATCGTTCCCGAGCCGATGTTGAACACATCGACCACCCCCGGTGAGGGAACCGCAAGGAACATGAACTGGGGCGCGGAGACCGGAACGGTAACGCCCACGGAGTTGACCTTCACCTGGCTCTTGCCGTTGATCGAGATGTTGATGCCGGGCGCAAATTGCGTGGCGAAGTTGTTGAGCGCGGTCAGGTTACGCTGATTGTCGAAGGCGATATCGACCGGAATACCGGAGAGACCCTCGGGGCCCTCGCCGAGCGAGTAGAACACGCCGTACTCGAGGTCTCGTGCCTGAGGGTTGCCGAAAATGCCGGGGTCCAGCGGAGCCGGACCGATATTCCCTCCGGAGATACCGACGTTGGAAACCGCGCCTCCGACACCGATGGGCAGACCGTCCTGATCCACCGGGTTCTCATGCACAACCCAAATAGCCGAAGTGAGGGAGGTGAGATCGGGCTGGATCGTCTTCGGACGAAAAAAGGTGAAAGGAAGGGTGGTGATGACATCGTCGAAGCCGATTCCGTTGATTCCGTCCGGTCCGGACTCAAAGATGGCAACCCGCCCATCCTGGTTGAGGATGTAGGCGAAGTAGACGCCGCGGAAAAAGCCGAAGCTGGTCTGGCGAGGTGTGGTCACGACCGCGATCGGATGGCTGATCTGGTTGCGCAGGATCTTCCGGGATTCCAGGTTGAAGGAGGAAACGATCGTGACCGTCCCGTCGCCTTCGTTGCAAACGAAGATGTCCTCGTTCGAACTCTCCCATACGACCTCCGTCGGACCGGACCCTACCATGGTCGTCTTGACGATTTCGTGGAACGTCGTCGAACCGGGGTCGACATCGATGAACGACACCTGATCGGCACGCTGATTCGTGACGACGAGAAAGTTCAGGTTCGGCGAGATGGCGATCCGCGTCGGGTCCGGCGTTCGGATCCGGTCGATGATCCGAAAGTTGTTCGAGTTGAACACGACAACCTCACCCACCGCGCGGTCGACCACGTAAAGGAACTGGCCGATCTGCTGGCGTATCATGTATGTCCTGCACGCCGCCAGGTTCGTCGCCCCCACCGAGGGGCCTTCGAAAAAGTTATTCTGTTCGAGGGCCAAGAGGCCCTGGGGGGGGAGCTTGATCTCGGGCAACCCCAGGGGGAACGGCCCCGGCGTCAGCAGGTTGGTCAGCCCCTTGCCGCCCGCCGCCAGTGGGATGATGTTGTCCACCGCCGAAGGCTCCTGCCCCTGGATGAAAGGAGACGAACAGAGGGGCGGGAAAATGATCTTCGGCGGGTTCGGGTGCGGCGCCCAGGAAACCAGGTTCTCCGCACCGATCACGAACTTGAAGGGCGGGACGAACGGGTTCTCGTTCACCGGGAGCACCGTGGTCGGTCCGCCGGTGATCAGGGTGACGGCCTTGAGACCCGAAGCCGCACAGATGTTGCCGCCGCCGGCCTGACAGCCGAACGGTTGGGCGTTGTTGAAGGAGGAATCGAGCGCGTGCCCGAGCACCATGTCCCCCACCGTTTCGAGCGTAGGAAACCCGGTGACCGTATCGTCCAGGGCGCTGTCTCGCACCAGCGTAAACACGCCGGAAGAACCGCCGTCGAAGGTGCAGGTCCCTGGACTGAGGGGCGGGCACATGGTCGCCCCCTGGCCAACTAGGTTCGGGTTATTCGGGAAGTTCGAGTTGCCCTGAACGATGGGGTCAAATATACCCGCGTAGGTGGGGTTGCCCGTACCCTGACCGAAACCGTTCAGGTCGATCACGGAGATCGCTTGTTGACTGCCCCCACGACCGACGTAGATCGTGTCCGGACAGACAGGCGCATTGACCAGCCCCGAACCGGCACGAGTCACGAAGCTAGTCGAAGGGGCCAGCGTATTGACGTTCCCCACCAGGTCCCGCAACTGGCCGGGGTTCACGATCACGCGCACCTCGGAGTAGGACTGGCAACCCGCACCCGATGTCTGGGGATCCGAACCGGGGAAGCCGTAAGTCGGACGTAGCTGGTAGCGGCTGAGGTCGTAGACCGAGAGCGGCATCACGCTGAAGGGCACGTTCACCTGGTTGGTCGACGGTCCGAACTGCAGGATGACCGAGGCCGAGAGCGCCGGCGGAGTACCGTCGTCGAGGGCCCCCACGCTCAGGAGCTGCAACGGTTCGGTGAACGTCACCTCGACGAACGTCTCGGGATCGACGTCGATCTCCCCGTTACCAGGGAGAATGATCGGTACCTGGCTCGCCCCAGCCACCATGACCTCGGGCGGAGTCATGTCGGCACCGACGGTCGAGGAGGCGAGTGCCGGCTCGGCCAAGCCCATGCCGATTTGCGAAAACACGGCATCGGAGATCTTCAGCTGAATCTGAAGGCCGGCGGGGAAGGACTCATAGGTCGAGAGATCGCCATCGGCGTCGACGACAAAGCAAAACACATTGTCACGCACCAGATCTCCCGCACCGTTGAATCCGGCTTCGCTACCGTCGGGGAGGGGGGTTCCCGGAAAACCTCTCCCGGGGAATTGACCGTTGACCGCCTGGGCGGCATTCGCCCCCTGGCCGGGCAACCCGCGGACCCACTCTTCCAGCAGGTATGCCGTCGGATTGTCCGGGTCGACCGTCGGACCGTAGGTCTTCCCGCCCACAAAACCGACGCCGCGCACGGGCACGGTCACGCCGAGCAGGGCATCGACCATCAGAACCGAAATGCTCCCCGTCAGGTTGTTGTCCACCCCAGCGGCGACCGACTTGTTCAACACCGACTCGACATCGATGTCTTGGCTGAAGCGCGCGTAGATGAAGTGGTTGCCCTGAATGTTGCTGGGAAGGATCGTCTCGACGGGCCATTCCGTCACCGGCATGATCAAATTCGTCGGCGTGAGGTTCGAGAGCAGGTCATCGATCTCGGTAATGTCGATGATCGCCGAGGACGGCATTCCGCCCGGACCAACAACCGCGATTCGGTGCGGCAGAAGCCCCCCAAAACCATTCGAAACCCCGAGCAGCGTCATGCCGCCGCCCTCGTTGGTTCCATCCGGATTGGTGGTTGCGTTCGCCCCGGCCCCACAGGAGGCAAGGAGGAAGGAACCGAGCGCAATGGCGACGAGTGTCTTCGAGTGCAGCATGACGAAAGCTGGATGAGCCAGGGGAGATTACTGACGGAAGTAGTCGACCACGATGTTAGCGTTGGGAACGCTCAAGGACTGAACCCCGGACTCGAACACGTTCGTGTCGAAGCGCCGGAGCGTACCTGTCTCGAATTCGATCACATCGACGAGACCTTCTCCGGGGATCGGAAGGAACATGAACTGCGGAAACTCCGCTTGAAGCCCGCCGGCCTTGACGATGGACTTGCCGTTGTAAGGCAATGGCGATCCGGAGGAAAACGGCGAGGAAAAATTGGCCAGGGCGCTATTGTTGACGAGGTTGTCGTAGGCGATGTCGACCGGCACCCCCGAAAGACCCAGGGAACCCTCGCCGGTGGCGGCCCGAATGCCGATCTCGAGATCCCGCAGCGAGGGATCGAAGAATGCGCCGAAGGTCAACGGGATGATTCCCGAGATCCCTCCTGTGACACCCACCAGGGAGATGGCACCACCTGACTGTCCGGTCTGGTTGCCCTCGAGGTCCAGCGGATTCTCGTGCGCGATCCAGACCGCCGAGTTGAGCTCCGACAACGAGGGCTGAATGGCCTTCGGCCGATTGAAGACCATCGGGAAGGTGGCGATCACGTCGTCGAAGCCGAAACCATTGACACCGTCTGGTCCCGATTCGAAGAAGGCCACCCGGCCGTTCTGGTTCAGAATGTAGGCGAAGTAGACACCGCGGTTGAGGCCGAAGCCGAACTGGCGCGGCGTGATGGCCACGTCGATCGGCGACGAAATCTGGTTGAGAAGGGTCTTGCGAACATTGAGCGTGAAGGCCGACAAAATCGACACCGTACCCCCGCCTTGGTTGCAGACGAAAATGTCCTCGTTGCCCGGATCCCAGGCAATGCCCGTTGGACCGGTCCCAACGCGGGTGGTGCGCACCACTTCGTGAAAGCGGGCCGAGCCCGGGTTGATGTTGATGAACGAAACGAGGTCGGCCCTTTGATTGGTCACCGCCAGGAGATCCAGGTTGGGCGACATGGCCAGGGACGTCGGGTCCGGCAGGCGAATGCGATCGATCAACGTAAAGCGGTTCGAGTTCAGCACCACGACCTCGCCCCCCACGCGGTCGACCACGTAGAGAAACTGGCCGATTTGCTGGCGCATGTTGTACCAGACGGTTTGCAGGGCCCCCGCGCCTATGGCGTTGCACTGGGACGCCTGGGGCCAGGGCGGACTCGGCCCGCGGAAGAAAGCGGTCTGGACCGCCGCCAGGATGTTCTGCGGCGGCTGGTTGATCGAGGGGTCGCCGAATCGATTGCTGCCCGGCACGAGCTGGTTCGATGATGCGACCGTCGAATCGACCGATGTCGGTTCCTGACTCGCGATGAAGGGCGAGGTGCAGAGCGGCGGGAAGACGATCGGCGGAGGATTGGGGTGCGGTGCAAAGGACGCGAGGTTTTCGGCACCGATGATGGTCAAGGATGCAATGGCGGCAGCGGACTGCGTGAGGGTGCCCGCGGTACCGAAAGCCACGAACACCCGCTTGAGACCGGTCAGGGCACAGATGTTTCCTCCACCGGCCTGACATCCGAAGGGGGAGGCGTTGTTGAACGTCATGTCCAGGGAGTGCCCGATCGCCATGTCTTCGATCGATTCGAGCACCGGAAAGGTCGCCAGAAGAGTGTTCAGGTTCGAGTCGCGGGTCAACGTCATCGGCCCCTGGGACCCGCCGTTGAACGTACAGGTGCCCCGGGCGAGCGGAGGTATGAGAGCCGCACCCTGTAGGGCGACGTTGGGGTTGTTTGGATAGTTGGTGCTGCCCTGGACGATGGGCGTCTCCTGGTCGTAGGTCGGGTTTCCCGTACCGCCCCCGAATCCGTTCAGGTCGATGATCGAGATCCCCGGATTCGAGCCCCTACGCCCGATGTAAATCGCCTCGGGCGTGATCGGAGCGTTGACGAGCCCCGACCCGGTGCCCGTCGTGAAGCTCGCGCCCGGCGCCAGGGTGTTGGCGTTCCCACACAGATCCTGGAACTGGGCCGTGTTCACCTTCAGGTCGATGACGGAGAAACCTCCGCAATCCATCTCGGAGCCAGGGAGCACGGGGCCCGAACCCGGGAAGGGGAAGACCGGGGTCAACTCCAGGCGCGAGAGGTCCAGCATCGAAAAGGGCCGCACGTGGAAAGGCACGCCGACCTTTCCCGTCGAGGGCCCGAACTCCAGCAGGACGGCCCCGGTGACGCTGGGTGGCGTCCCGTCGTCCAGGCTGCCGACCGTGAGCAACTGAATGGGTTCGGTGAAGGTGATCTCGATGCTTGTCCTCGGATCGACGTCGATGTCCCCGTCGCTGGGGATCGTGAGCGGCGTCTGCAAAGAGCCGGAGACCTGGACTTCGGGGCCGACCTGATCGGGTCCGACGGTCGAGGCGGCGAGTCCCGTCTCGGCCAGGTTCTCGCCGCCGATGGAGAGAACGCTGGTGCCGATCCGTAACTGGATCTGGGCGTTGTCCGGAAAGGTCTCGTGGGTGGTGAGGTCCCCATCGGTATCCGCCACGAACACAAATGTGTTGTTGTCGACCAGGACGCTGTCGCCGGCGAATCCACCCTGGGTTCCGGGGAAGCCCAGACCGGGCTCGGCACCGTCCAAGTCCTCGGCCGTGAGCGCGCCCTGGGGCGAGCGTGAAACCCACCTTTCGAGGAGCAGGTCACCGGGGCTATCGGGATCCAGACCGGGACCGAAGGTCCGGCCACCTACGAAGCCGATACCGGACAGGGGCTCGACCGTGCTCGGGTCGATCACCCGTATGACTCCGATGCTCCCCAGCAGCGTGTTGCTGCCCCCGGCGCCGCTCAGGATCGAGGCCACGTCGAGGTTCCGGTTGAAGCGCACGTAGATGAAGTGATTGCCCGAGACGTTGTTGGGCAGGATCGCTGTGGTCCGCCATTCGGTCGGCGCATTGATCGGATTGGCCGGGGTCAGGTTGTCGAGCAAATCCTCGATATTGCGAATCTCGATCACTTCCGCGGTCGGCAACCCCAGGCTGTTGGCGACGGGGATGGTGTAGGGCAGGAGTCGCCCGAAACCATTGGAGGCCTCCGTGATCTCGAAGACGCTTTGTGTCGTCGAAGTCGAGCTGCCACAGGCGGAAAGAAAGAACACGCCGAGACCGAGAAGGGGCAGGGTCGAACGGAGATTCATGGCAGGGCTTCTTGAGTTCTTCCTTTGGATCACGTGCTGGCGATCAGCCTCCCGACTCCGAGGGACCGACCGCCGAGAACGTCCGACGCGGGGCCGCTGGCCGAGGAGCTGGAGTACGGAGGTATTTGCAAGCGCTGTGCCAGCGGCCGGAGGCAACCTGAGGTACAACCGTTACCCCTTGACAATTAGTAGGTTACGGAGGCTCATCAGGGCATACTCTGCTTTCCATGGGCCCGCATGCGCGATCTCGAGAGAGCGAGCGTGTGCGCTGTTGCACCGCCCGTCCGGAGAACGGGTCCGAGGCGCCACACGGGAGCCACAAACAGGGCCGACGCCAGTCTATGCGGGGGGCCGGGCCTGTCAAGGAAGGTGGAACGTTGCCCCTCAGGGGCTAGTCTATCCGGAGGTGTGCACCTCCGACCCTCTCCTCAACCGCCAGGCCTTCGCGGATGTCCCGAAGGGCCTGACCGCCAAAACTGCCGAACCCCGCGAGCAGGAGTATGAGAACGAGTTGCGCCCGAGGGGTCTGGCGGAGTTCGTCGGACAGGCCCGGGTGGTGGGCAACCTCAGGATCGCCCTCCAGGCGGCCCAGGGCCGCAGTGAGGCCCTCGAGCACGTACTCTTCTCCGGCCCTCCCGGCCTGGGCAAGACCTCCCTCGCCCGCATCCTCGCGGGCGAGCTGGGCGTCACCCTGCATGCCACCGCCGGCCCCGCCCTGGATCGGCCGAAGGACCTGATCGGCATCCTGACGCAACTGGGCACCGGCGACGTCCTCTTCATCGACGAGGTGCACCGCATCCCTGCCGCTGTCGAGGAATACCTCTACACGGCCATGGAGGACTTCACGGTCGATTTCACCCTGGACCAGGGGCCGAACGCCCGGGTCCTGCCCTTGACCCTGAAGCGCTTCACCCTCGTCGGCGCCACCACCCGCGAGGGCCTCCTGTCCGCGCCCTTCCGCGGTCGCTTCGGACTCCTCGAACGGCTCTCCTCCTACCCCACCGAGGACCTGGTCGAGATCCTCGCCCGTTCCGCGAAGATCCTGGAGGTCGAACTGACCCCCGATGCGGCCGTCCTCGTCGCGGAAAGAAGCCGGGGTACACCTCGGGTCGCCAACCGCTTCCTGCGCCGCGTCCGCGATCTGGCCCAGGTCCAGGAGGTCCGAAGCGTGGATGCCCGGGTCGCCTCTGAAGCGCTCGCGCGGCTCGGCGTCGACGCCAACGGTCTCGAGGAGATGGACCGGCGCATCCTCGCCTGTCTCGCCCAAGCCGATCCCGACCCCCTCGGCCTCAAGACCGTCGCCGCGGCGATCGGCGAGAGCGAGGACACGATCGAGGACGTCTTCGAGCCCCACCTCCTGCGCAAGGGCTTCATCCAGAAGACGGCGCGCGGGCGACGGGTCACCGAAAAGGGTCGAGGCGCGATCGGGCTCCCCGTGCAGGATCGTCCGGGTCGAGAGAGCTTGTTCGTCGATTGAAGATCACGAACCCGCCGGCCAAAGAAGTGAGCTTCACGTTCGAAGAGAAGGGGCGTGCCACGGACTCGTTGGCGCGAACGGGCGCATTCACCACCCCCCACGGCGTCATCCCCACGCCGGCCTTCATGCCGGTCGGGACGCGCGCCAGCGTGAAGGGACTCCAGCCCGCGGAGCTGCGCGCGA
This sequence comes from Planctomycetota bacterium, assembly GCA_002683825.1. Lineage (GTDB taxonomy): Bacteria > Planctomycetota > UBA1135 > UBA1135. The sequence continues at coordinate 54,554 of NYUD01000038.1, read as the reverse complement.
TCGGCACCACGATGCTGCTCGCCAACACCTACCACCTCGCCCTCCGCCCAGGAGCCGAGGTGGTCCGCGAACTCGGCGGGCTGCATCGCTTCATGGGCTGGGACGGCCCGATTCTGACCGACTCGGGCGGCTACCAGGTCTTCAGCCTGGGACACCTCTCCGCCACCGATGAGGACGGGGTCACGCTGCGCTCGATCGTGGATGGCTCGCCGCTTCGGCTCGAGCCCGAGGGGGTCGTGGATCTCCAGCTCGACCTGGGTGGCGACGTGATCATGGCCTTCGACCACTGCCCCTCCGATCCCACCGACCGGGCGGGGGTCGAGGCGTCCACCCAGCGCACCCAACGGTGGTTGGAGCGTTGCGTGCGGCACTTTCGCGAGCGCGGTGGCACGGATCGGGGCCAGGCGCTCTTCGGAATCGTCCAGGGCGGTGTCTTCGAGGACCTGCGCCGGGCCTCGGTGGAGGCCAGCGTGTCCCACGACCTCGCGGGCTACGCGATCGGTGGTGTCAGCGTCGGCGAGGACCGCGCGAGCATGCGCGCCGCCCTGGCCCATTCAGCACCCTATCTCCCGGCGGACCGGCCCCGTTACCTGATGGGCATCGGCCAACCCATCGATTTCTTTGACGCCATCGAAAAGGGAGTCGACCTCTTCGACTGCGTGACGCCCACCCGCCACGGCAGAAACCACCAGGCCTTCACGTCGCTCGGCCGCCTCAACCTGCGCAATCGCCGCTTTCGAACCGACGACTCGCCGCTGGACCCGGACTGTGATTGCGTCACGTGCACGCACCACTCCCGGGGTTATCTACGCCACCTTGCGACCAGCGGCGAAATGCTCGCAGCCATCCTGCTGACGCTGCACAACGTGCGCTTCTTTCACCGGCTGTTCGAGGACTTCCGCGAGGCGATTCAAGCGGGCAGCATGCAACCCTTGCGCGCACGGATCGTGCGGGCCCAGGGGTAGTACGGCAACGCACTACCGTCCGTGGTAGTCCGGACACTTCATCGCGTTCGGGCGCTCGGGCCGATTGCAGGCGTCCCCGTAGTCGTAACGACACGTGTCGCACAGGGGACGCGTACGCGGCGCCAGTCCCCGCAGGAAGTTGAGGAATCTGCGCAGAAAGCGCTTCAAGAGGACAACTCCGCCCTACCTACGCCTGATGACCTCCAGGCGAGCGACGTCGATGCGATCGACTCCCGGCTCGAGTTCGCCGGCGCTCGCTCCCTTGACCCCGATCTCGTAGGAGTCGAAGCGCGAGAAGTCATACCGTCTCGACGAGCACAAGAGCTCCGCACGGGTTTCGCCACCGTAGTGCAAGAAGTAGCGTTCGTCGCCAGTGCTTCCCACCTGCCGCTCGAGAACACCGCGGGCGACAAAAACCTCGCGCAAGGGGTCCAGCCGGCGGCTACGTTCCCAAACTCGTCTCTGGGCATCGAGCGCTTCGAGCCGACGGCGCTCGCGTTCACGGTACAACTCCTCCTTCACGGCCAACGTCTCCTCGAGCTGGCCCAGGCGCTGCAATTCGACGTTGGCCTCGACCGCCACGGGACTGCCGCTCGCCTCCTTCGCCACGGCCTCGAGGGCGGAACGCACCCGACCGTAGTCCGGGGTCGGCTTCCCCGCCTCGACATCGAGCTCTTGGCGCGCCTGCTTCAGGGCTTCTTCTGCCCTGTCGGCTTTCCCCTGCTGGACGATGCGGTCCCGGGGCGCCAGGAACTTCGGCGCCTCCGTACCGGCGCTCGCGAGGGCGAAACTCCAGAGCGCGTGGCCGTCCTCCTGGTCGGAGAGGTTCTCGACCTGATCGGCGGGCATGAGTCCGCGCACGCCCGGCGGCGACCAGACGCACACCCAGGTTTCCTCCATGGGCTCGTCCGGCTCGAACTGTCTGATCACCGCGACCTGATCGCGCGACTGCAAGCGCTGGCGCAATGGGAAACTCGTGACGTCACTATTGGGCTCGGGACGCAGGTTGACGGCATTGCCCGTCACCTCGTAGATACCGGGGGTGGCTGTGGGCTTCAGGTAGCGGCCGTACACCCAGACGGCGAACCCACCGGGGACCTCGACTTCCAACCAGCCCGCGCCGTGTTCGCGGTGGACGGCGACGATGGACTTCGGTGCCGGCTTGGCGATGACCTTCCCCTTGACGTCCGGAAGGTTGTAGATCCTGGCCGCACTGTCGCTGACCCGACAGAAACGCAAGGGCGCCTGGTCCTTCTCCTGCGCGAAGGCTGCGGGTGCGAGGAAGGAACAGGCGAGGAGCGTGAAGAGGGCGTTGGATGCGAAGTTCATCTAGGTGGCTCGTCCGGGTGGGTTCGGTACTTCCTGCTGCCTCCCGGGCTCTCGGTGCATCCGGGGGGCCGACCGATTCGAGAACCCCATGGTAGTCGTGCCCCCACCTACTTCAACGGCACTCATTGGGAGTTCCCGCATGGATCCTGGATCGGTAGGGTCCATCCCACTCCCCGGACGCCGCCCCACTACCGATCGATATGACCGAGCCTCTCTTCCCCTACATGTTCTGGGCCCGTGAGAAGGCGCTCCGCACGCCCCACGGGCTGTCCCAATCGGGTATGCCGACGGCCTCGGCCGAGCTACTGCAGCTCCCCGCCGACCCCGTGGCCGATCTCGATCCCCCCCTGGAATGGCTCCCCCGGGTCGAAGCTCAGATCGCCCGGCACGTGGGGGTCGAACCGGAGCGCGTGATCGTGACCGGCGGGGCCACGGGGGCCCTGCATCTGGCCGCCGGCGTCTGCTTTCCCGAAAGCCACGTCGTCACCGAAACCCCCAGCTACAACCCTTTCCGCGCCCTCGCCGAACTCTACGCCCGCTCGCAGACGCCCATCGAGCGACGTCTCGAGGAGGGCTGGGCCCTGGCGCCGGACGCCGTCTCGCGCGCCCTGTACGCACGCCGGCCCCCGGCACACCTGTTCGTCTGCAATCCCCACAATCCAACGGGCGCCCTGGCGGGGCCCGAGTCCCTCTTGGAACTGGCGCAGCTCGCCTCCGGAACCGACGGCCTCTTGATCTCGAACGAGACCTACATGGAGTTCGCACCGCCCGAGAAGCGCTACTACGCGGCGCGGTTGGCACCCAACGCAATCTCCCTGGGCAGCCTGACCAAGGCCTACGGTCTGGGCCCGCTCCGCATCGGCTGGCTGGTGCTGGGCGAAGGGGTGGCGCGCGAACGCAAGCACTTCCTCGACCGTCAGTACCTGGTCAGCGTCGACAACCCGACCTCGTCTCTGCGCGCGGGCCTGCATGCCCTGAAGCGGCTGCAGGTCTTCGAGGAACGCCTGCATCGAGTCGAGCGCGAAAGCAAGCCGGTGTTTCGCGAATGGCTCGAGAACGAGGAGCGCGTGCACGGGCGGGTTCCGCCCTACGGCATCTCCGCCTTCGTGGCCATCGAGAACGTGCGCGACACCCACGCCCTCTCCGAACACCTCGCCCTCCAGCACGCGGTGGACGTCGTACCGGGCGAGTTTTTCGGTGCTGGCGGATACCTGCGCATCGGCTTCGGTGTGGAGGCGGATGTCCTGAGCCAGGGGCTACGGAATCTGTCCGAGGGCCTGACGAGCTTCGCTCAGTCGTAGCGCCGACGCACCAGTTCGATCGCCTGGGACTCGAGTTCGCGCAGGGAAACTCCACTCCGCTTCGCGAGTCTGGCGAGATCGTCGTACTCGGGCGAGATGTCCAACCGCGTCGGCGCGCCTTGCGAGTGCCGGCGAACCTTCACGTGCACCTCGCCCGCCCCGGCCCGGGTCTCGAGGGAGACGCATACCTCTTCGCGCTCGCTCTCGGTTCGTTCCCGTCGACACCAGCGCACGCCCAGGGTGGGGCTGTGGGTGAAGAGAATCTCCTCCAGCGCCTCCCGCTGGTCCCGTCGACAGAGGGCGGACACGATGGCTCCGGGGCGATCCTTCTTCATCTGCACGGGCACACTCCAGGTTTCGAGTGCACCGCCGGCGCGCAACTCGCCGAGGAGAAAGCCCAGCTCCTCTCCGCTGACATCGTCGAGATTGCACTCGATCAGCCAGACTTCGCCGATCCGTCGGCCGCTCTGCCGAGTCCCTCGGGCAACCTCGGTGCCGAGCGTGACCCGCAAGAGGTTCGGCGGTCCCTCGGCAGGCTCGCGCGAGCCCGCGCCATAGCCGATCGCTTCGGCTTCCAGGTCCAGTGTCCCCTCCAGGGCATCGCTCAACTCCACCAGCAGCGCCGCCGCCGTCGGCGTGCAGCGTTCTCCTCCCGGCCCGATACGAACCTGGCGACCTTTCAGGAGCGCGGCCGTGGCCGGGGCGGGAACGGGGAGTTCGCCGTGTTCGCAGTGAAGCGTTCCACCGCCGACAAAGGGCGCCGTGGCCAGAACGCGTTCGACCCCCAGGACCTCGAGCGCAAAGACCGCACCGGCGACATCGACCAGCGTGTCGACCGCTCCGACCTCGTGAAGGTGAACGCGCTCGAGGGAAACGCCGTGGATGCGCGCCTCGGCCTGGCCGAGGCGACGCAACACTCGCCCCGCACGCTCCTTGCCCGTGGGCGAGAGCTCGCAGCGCTCCAGAAGCTCCAGCAGATCCTTCAGGTGTCGCTGCGGGGGTGTCTGACTCTCCGGCGTGCGCACGGTCAACAACGTCGAACGAATTCCTGCCCGCAAAACCTCCGACACCTCGATCTCCAGGGCCTCGGGGACGAGCGAGCGGGCGAAACGCTCGAGCCCGGCCGGCGCGAACGCTTCGCAGCCCAGGTCGCAGAGGGCCGCGAGGAACATGTCGCCGGCCATGCCGCCGAAGGGTTCGACCAGGAGGGTCTTCACCCGTTCATTTCCGCTCCCGACCCGGCTCCCGTCAAGCGTCCAGGGCGACGCCGATCCGCCCGCGCCAGGGCCAGGACGGTGAAGGACTGCAGGGGAACGCCCCTGAGGGCCTCCCGACAGGCCTGGGCGCTCGCTCCCGAAACGACCACATCGTCGATCAACCACACGCGCGCGTCGGCAACGGCGCTTCGGTAGCGCTCGACGAGGCGAAAGGCTCCGCGGACGTTGGCTTCGCGCGAACGGGAACCGGGAGCGCCCTGGGGGTAGGTCCAGCGGGTGCGGCGCAGGGCCGGTACGCTCCGCACACCGGCGCTCTTGCCCACGCTCTCAGCCAGGAGCCGGGCCTGGTCGTAGCCCCGCTCGAAGCGTCGCAGCGGATGGGCGGGCAGGCCGAGCAACACGGCACGCCCCGGTTCCTCTTCCAGAGCGAGGAAACGCCTCGCCAGGGCTTCGCCGAGGGGCTCCTTCAGATCGGGGCGGGCGCGGTGCTTGAAGGCCAGGATCCACTCCCGCGATGCGCGGTCGCAGTGGTAGTCGAACAACGCGCGAATGGGCGGCGTGGAACCATGGAGTCGGCACGAGGCGCACAGCGTGCCGGCGGGGATCGGCTCCGGCAGCGTGCACGAGCAGCGCCCGCAGCGCGCCCCGCCCGGCCCTTTCTGAGCATCGAAGATCAGCCGATGCCGGGCGCATCCGAAACCGTCCTCCGCCGCCCCTCGACAAAGGGGACAGAGATTGGGAAAGACCGCGTCCAAAAGGGCGCGCAGAAACGCACCGGCCGCGCACGACCATGAATCGCTCACGCGGAGAAGACCGTCCCGGAGCCGCTCCGGTTACCGCTAGACGAGTCCCTCTTCAGGTCCCATCCCGCGGAAGGGCACGACCTCCATGGCGGGGCGCGCCGGAAGGGGCCTCGCGCCACTCAAACCGATCTTGGCACGCACGCGCACGAGGTAGCCCTGCACCGTGTCGTCGCCGGTCGAGGGGATTCCGAAGAGCTCCCCCAGCTCCTGAGTCAGGGCCATGTCCGCCTCGAGGTCGGGCGGGTTTTCCCGGAAATAGTCGCGCAGGTAGCGCCGGAAGAGCGCGTGGGACAGCCACCAGCCGGTGACCTCGAGGGTTCCCACGGCGAGCAGGACGGCTCCAACCCAGGAGAGCGGAAAGCTCGAGCCCTCGACGGCGACCGCAACCGCGGCGCTCGAGTCGTAGTGGCCGTACAACTGGAAGCCGAATCCGAGCAGCAGAAAGAAGAAGCCCAGGTGGATCTGCAGTCGGTGAAAGATGTAGCCGCGGATCGAAGTCAACTTGCCTCGCCTGCCGCCGAAAAATTCGGCCAGGAGCGTGCGTGGGTGGCGGAAGACGATCGAATTTGCGAGGAGGAAGCCGCCGACCGACGCGAGGAGCAAACCGACTCCGATGGCCTCGCTCGGGGCCTCGGCCAGGGTTGTGACGGGCACGACCATGGCGGAACGGTACGCCAGGGCCACCCGCTGGACAAGTCTCCCGCCCTCCCGGCCATCCGTGGGGCGTCCGCGGGCTCTCCCGGGCCCTCGAGTCGGACCCTCCCCACCGGATAGAATCCTCCCCATGTCCACCACCCCTGCCGAAAGCGCCGAGAATCCCGACCCGCAAGCCCTGGTCCGACGGCTGGGCGAACTCTCGCGGCTGAACCTCGCCCCCGAAGAGGTTCGAGCCACCGCCCCCCACCTCGAACGCATCCTCGAGGCTTTTCAAGAGCTGGAGCAAGCTCAGCTCGACGAAGAGCCGCCCGAAACGATCGCAGCACCCGGCGCAGGACGGCAGGATACCGCAACCCCTTCGCTCGCTCCGGACCGGCTCCTCTGCAACGCCCCGGAGCGCATCGAGAACTTCTACGGTGTGCCCAAGACGATCGGGGGTCCTGCTTGAACCTCGCCTCCGCGCGCGAGGTGCGCGATGAAAGCCGTGCGGGTTCCCGCTCCCTGCATGTGACCCTGGACGAGGTGTTCGGCCGCATCGATCGATTCGATGGAGACCTTCAGGCCATGGCCTTCGTCGATCGCGAGGGCGCGCGGCGGCGGGCCGACGAGCTCGAGGCGAAACGCAAGCGCGCAGACGAGCTGGGAACCCTCTTCGGCGTACCCCTGGTCGTGAAGTCCAACCTGTGCGTCGAGGGTTGGGAGACCAACTGCGGCAGTCGCCTCCTCGAGGGCTACCGCCCGCCCTACAACGCGACCGTGATCCAGCGCGCGCTCGATGCGGATGCCGTGTTGATCGGATGTGCCCACATGGACGAGTTCGCCATGGGATCCTCCGGAGAGAATTCGGCCTTCGCGAGCTCGAAGAACCCCTGGGATCTGCAACGCGCACCGGGCGGTTCCTCGAGCGGGTGCGCGGCGGCGGTCGCAGCGGGCTACGTACCGCTGGCTCTGGGCTCCGACACCGGAGGGTCCGTTCGACAACCCGCCGCCCTGTGCGGCGTCAGCGGCTTCAAACCGACCTACGGCCGGCTTTCGCGCTTCGGCCTCGTCGCCTTCGGCTCGTCCCTGGATCAGGTCGGCCCCCTCGCCCGCAGCGCCGGGGATCTCGAGCTCGCGCTCGAGGTCCTGCAGGGCTCCGAGGGAAAGGATCCGCGGGACGCGACCTCGATCGCCACCCCCCCCGCCCCACCCGAGAACACCAGCTTGCGAGGACTTCGCATCGGGATGCACCGTCAGGCATTCTCCGGCGCGGGGGTTCACCGGGGTGTGCGGGATCGCGTCGAAGAAGGGTTCGAACGGCTGCGGGCCGCCGGGGCCGAGCTGGTGGAGTTCGAACTGCAAAGGAGCGAGCTGGCCATCCCCACCTACTACGTCATCGCCACGGCCGAGGCTTCGTCGAACCTGGCCCGTTTCGAGGGGGTGCGCTACGGACGGCGCGTCGAGGGCGATGGATCGCTCGCGGGCATGATGGCCAGCTCGCGTGCCCGGGGCTTCGGCGCGGAAGTGAAGCGCCGCATCCTGCTTGGAACCTACGTTCTCTCGGAGGGCTATCGCGAAGCGTGGTACGAGAAAGCCCTCGAAACACGCCGTGCGATGGGTGCGGAGTTCGCCCGCGCCTTCGCATCCCTCGACCTGATCGTCTCGCCGACCTCCCCCACGCCCGCCTTCCGCCTGGGGGAACGGACGCGCGATCCGCTCGCGATGTACGCTTCCGACGTCATGACGGTCCCGGCCAGCCTGGCCGGCCTGCCTGCGGTCAGCGTGCCCTGCGGCACGGTCGAGGAGGCCGGCGTCCGACTTCCCGTCGGGCTTCAGTTCACCGCTGCGCGGGGCGCCGATGCGTTCTGTCTGGAAAGCGCGCGGCTTTTCGAAGAAACCGGCGACGCCTGGCAAGGCCCCCCTACGATCACCTCCCCATGAGCCCGTCCATGGACAACACGTGGGAACCGGTCATCGGGCTCGAGGTCCACTGTCAGCTGGCCACGGCCACCAAGCTCTTCTGCGGCTGTGCGAACACCTTCGGTGAAGAGCCGAACACGCACACGTGCGTGGTCTGCAGCGCCCAGCCGGGCGCCTTGCCCGTTCTGAATCAGGGAGCGGTCAAACACGCCGTACGCGCCTGTCTGGCCCTCGACGCGGAGGTGAGTGAACACAGCGTCTTTGCGCGCAAGAACTACTTCTACTGCGACCTGCCGAAGGGCTACCAAATCTCCCAGTACGACAGGCCCCTGGCGCTGGGAGGCGGCGTGGCGTTGCCGGATGGGTCGCGGGTGCGCTTCGAACGCATCCACATGGAAGAGGATGCCGGCAAGGCGATCCACGACCGGGGCTCGCGCACGCTGGTCGATCTGAACCGCGCCGGGGTTCCGCTGATCGAGATGGTGACCGAACCGGATCTGTCGTCGTCGGAAGAGGCCAAGGCGTTCCTCGTAGCTCTGCGCGAAATCCTGCGCTACACGCGCGTGTCGGACGGCGACATGGAGAAGGGGAGCCTGCGCTGCGACGTCAACGTCTCGATCCACCACCCGAACACGCCCTTCGGCGTCAAGGTCGAGGTCAAGAACCTGAATTCGATTCGCCACGTGGGCGGGGCGATCGAACACGAGATCGCCCGTCAGACAGAGGTGCTTGAAGGCGGGGGGCGCGTCGTTCAGGAAACGCGGGCCTGGAACCCCGATCGGCGCGAAACGAGCACCATGCGATCGAAGGAAAACGCCGAGGATTATCGCTACTTTCCGGAACCGGATCTTCCCCCCCTGGTGCTGGCGCGGGATTGGATCGAAGACCAGCGCACCCTGCTGGTGGAGCTTCCGGCCGCACGACGAAGCCGGTTCCAGGGAGAGCTGGGCCTGTCGGAATACGATGCTCAGGTGCTCTGCGCCGATCGGTCTGTGGCGGACCTCTTCGAGGGCACGCTGGCCCTGGGGGTGGCGGCCAAGGACCTGGCCAACTGGATCACCAACGACCTGATGCGCGCGCTCGGCGAGCGCGATCTCGAGCTGGAGGATGGGAGGCTCTCGGCGAAGGGCCTCGCGGATCTGGTCCGACTCGTGCAGGAGGGAACGATCCACCGCAGCGCGGGACGCGAGGTGCTGGGTTCGATGCTCGAGAGCGGGAAGGATGCTGCCACGCTCGTGGGTGAGCTGGGTCTGGAACAGATCAGCGACCCCTCCGCGATCGAGGCCTTGTGCCGCACGGCGCTCCTGGGTCGCGAGGATGTCGCAGCCCAGGTCAGGGACGGCAAGCTCAAGGCCCTGGGCGCCCTGGTCGGCCCCGTGATGAAGGCTTCGCAAGGCAAAGCCAACCCCAAGGAGGTCCGCGACACGCTCCTGCGCCTGATCGAAGACGCTGCAGGATGAGCGAACCGCGCCAGCCCCAGATGGACGCCGAGCACGTCCCCATCGAACGCCTGATCGACCTCGAGAACTGGAAGGAGAAGGGGCCCGCCCCCACGGCGCGCGAGATCCGCGCCGCTCTCCCGCGCGGCTGGGTACTCGATCCCGACCACCGTCACGCCCACCGGGACCTGCGGCTGTTCTTTCGCGAGGGCTGGATCCTGCTATCGGGACTGGGGATCTTCGGCGTACTGGGTGGCCTGTTCGTCTGGGCCGGGCTTCCGGGCGGATGGCAGGGAGCCCTGAAGCTTCTCATCGCCCTGGTGATGCTCCTGACGGCCGGCGGAATCGCAGGCCCGGCCATCACGCGCGCCCTGATGCGCAAGAGGTAGCTCGGCGGGGCGGGGGCGTCAGGACCTAGCCCCAGCCCTGGCGCGGAGTCGAGGAGAGGAAGCGATTCGCCGCCGGACGATCGGGAAAGCGCATCCGCTTCGCGTTCCATACGAGCGTCTCGTGGGGAAAGCGCAGCGCGACGTTTCCGAGCAGGGCGACCTCGGTCAGGTGCGCCGAGTATTCGAAGGGGGCGCTGGCGAGGGCTTGTCCGCGGCAGGCATCGACCCACTGATGCCAGTGGTTCACGGCCTGGCCCTCGGGAATCTCGACATGCGCGAACCTGTCCGCCGCCAAGAGCTGCGGCGGAGCGTAGGGGTCGGCCAGAAGAGCTCCTTCGGTTCCGACGAAGAGGCAACCATTGGCGGGAACGACGGTGGGTCTGACCTCGGCGGCTGCCTCGGCTCCGACTTGTGCCTCGACTTCTGTTTGTGTTTCGGCTTCGGGGGCGGGGGGGGATGGCTCCGAAACACCCAGGTCCGCCAGCAGTGAACGCGGTGGCTTGCGTCCCCCGTCGTACCAGGTAAAAAGCAGCGGCCCGCGGGTCGTGTGCTCGTTCGGCTCGAACTCGTAGTGCACCGTCGACCAGAGGGGATAGGTCTCGCCATTGGGGGGCGGTCCCTCGGAACGAATGCGCGTGGGAGCCCCGAGCCCGAGAAACCAGAAGGCCGGATCCATCAGATGGCAGGCCATATCGCCCTGGGCCCCGGTTCCGAAATCCTCCCACCCGCGCCAGACGAAGGGGTGGTAGGCCTTCTCCTTGAACGGTCGTCCGGGCGCGACGCCGAGCCAGAGATCCCACGCCAAATCGTCCGGCACCGGATCGCTGCCCTCCGGTCGGCCGACCCCCTGGGGCCACCAGCCGGCCGGTCGATCGGACCACACGTGGACCTGGTGGATCTTGCCGATGTGGTTCTCCCGAAAGAGCTGGAGCGCGGAGCGGTAGGGGGCTTTCGAACGGTTTTGAATCCCCATCTGGGTGACGACCGGCGTGCGTCTGGCTGCGGCCGCCACGGCACGGGCTTCGGCCACGGTGCGCGTCAGCGGTTTTTGACAGTAGACATGCTTTTGCTCCGCCAAGGCCGAAAGGGTAATGACCGCATGCATGTGGTCGGGGGTCGTCACGTTGACCGAGTCGATGTTGCCGGCCTCATCTTCCAGGAGCGCGCGCCAGTCCCTGTAGGTGCGGGCCTCCGGGTAGAGCTCCTTGGCCCGATCGAGCAGATCCTGATCCACATCGCAGAGGGCGACGATGTCGACTTCGGGATGGGAGGCGATCTGCTCCGCATCCGCGCGACCCATGCCCCCGACCCCGATGCACGCGTGTCGCAGCCGGCCGCTGACGTGGCGCACCGGTCGGTTCGCGAGGCATCCGGAAGCGGCCAGGCCCCCCAGGGCACCTGCGTAGGTGAGGGCGGTACGCCGGGTGAATCGTTCGGTCATGTTCGTCGGTCCGGGAAATGAGCCAGCAAGAATCCCCCCCCTGGGCCCCACCCGCCCAGGGCGCCGGGAGGACCCCTCCGCGGTTCCTCGGGCTCCGGAAAGGGAGAAATGGAGGAGGCCGGCCATCCTAACCCCTCAACCCGTCGTGGGTTCCCGACGGAATCGTGCCTCGAACAGAATGGATTTCTCGGGATGCCCCGACCTCGAGGGGGCAGCGGGATCTCCCCGCACCGAGCCGAACGGATTTACGCTTCCCCTACCACACCTTACGGCATTCTCGACCTATCCTTTGGTCGTACAGAGTGGATCCCTATCCCGTCCAACAACATCACCCACGACCCCCACCTCAGCACAGCCCACTTCCATGAAGCGACTTCTCCTCCCCCTTTTCCTGATTCTGTGTCCCGCCATTCTCGCGTCTCAGGAGTGCCCGGCAGGAGGCGCCCAGGCCTGTGACGACGCTGCCGAGTCCTGCGACGAGGCAGCCGTGGCTTGCGATGAGGCGAAGCAGGCCGGCGAGAGCGTCCTCGCTGACAGCGACACATTCGCGCTCGGTGCGGCCTACACCAAGGCGCGCGTCCTGCGCTCGGAAGCCCAGCTCGCCTTCGTGAAGGCCGAGCTGGCCGCCCTCGAAGCGGAACTCGCCTCGGTACGCCTGCAGATCGCCTCGCGCCGTTCGATCCTCTCCACCGAAGAGACCGCCGGCGCGAAACTCACGCTCGCCTCGCCCGCCCAGTGCTCAGGCGACAAGACAGCCGCCACCGAAGGCGCTTGCTCGGAGAAGACGGCCGGGATCCTGGCGAGCTCCGGGAACGGCTCGACATGCTCTTCGAAGAAAGTCACTACGGCCCTCGCCGCAAACGGTAAGACCTCCTGCGGCAACTCGGTCGGTGAATTCGCCGAGGACTTGCCTTTCGGTGCGAAGGCCAGGCGCGTCGCCAACACCCAGGAGAAAGCGGGCGGGCAATGTGCGTCCCAGGCGAAAGCCGTCATCGCCGAGGATGGAGACAAGTGCTCCGCTTCCGAACAGTCCGCACAACTCGTCTCGAACGCGGGAAAAGAGGAATGCGTCGAGGGCGCTGGAGAGTGCCCGATTACCGCCGCCTCGAAGAAGCTCGTCGCGGCGACGAAAGGAGAAGGGTCCTGCTCTTCGCGAACGAAAGACGCCGCCGTCGTGATCGCTTCAACGGGCGACACCGATTGCTCCGCAAACCTGGTCCAGAAGGCCTCCGCCGAGGGTGATTGCTGCGATCAAGACGACAGCGACGATTGCTGCGACGAAGAAAATAAAAAGGTCGCCCTCGCTTCCCTCGTCACGACGATTCGATGCGACAAGGCCAAGGCACGCCTGTCCGCCATCGCCAAGAACGTGGAACAGCTGAATTCCCGCATCGTCGTGCAGCGCAACCTCATCACCGGCGCGCGCTCGGAACTTTTCGGGCTCTAGGCTCGGATCGAAACGACTTTCGAGCGGAGGCTTCTATCGGAAGCCTCCGCTCTTTTTTTTGTCATCGCCGAACCACCAGCTCGCGTCCGAGCTCGGGCGAGTCCACCACGCTCTCGGTCCCGTCGGGCCAGCGCACGACAACCCGCTCAACGCCCGTGTGTTCGCCCAACCCGTAGTGCAAAACGCTCGGATGCTGGGTCATGAATCCGGCTCCCGCCGTGACAGCCTGCTCCTGAATCCATCCGTTCGCTTCCAGGCGCACCTGCGCCCCGATGCCCGTCGGATTCCCGGCCTCCCCCTCCAGACGCACACGCAGGTAGTTCCCGGGCTGCGGATACACGTTCTCCATGTACAGGAGCCTCGGGTTGGTGAAATTTCTCAGCACCAGATCGAGATCCCCGTCCCCATCGATGTCGCCACTGACGACGCTACGGCTGTCCAGAACGGTGTCGATCCCCACCAGCGAGGCGATATTTTCGAAGCGACCGCCACCGTCGTTGCGACCCAGGAGGTTTCGTTCGTAGCCCGATAAGGAAAGCGAACGCATGTTCGGACGGCCGGTCGCAGCCTGAATCTCATCCTGCACGTTGGTCAGGACTTCGATGTTTTCGAGGGCAAGCTTTTCATCGGTCTCCTGCACCTGCACGAGGCGCCAGTAGCAGCTTCACAAGTCCCGCCGGCGTTTCGACGACCAGTAGCCGTTGGCGATCAACATGTCGAGATCGCCGTCCGAGTCGTAGTCGAAGAACTCCGTCCCCCAGGCCCAGCCTGCGTCCCGGCAGCCCACATCGGCCGAGACGTCCACGAAGGTGCCGCCGTCGTTGCGCAGCATGGTGTTCCCCCCCGCCATCTTCTTCAGACCGTCGATCGTCTCACCGCTGAGCTGTTCGAGCTGAGCCTCCAGCACGCGTTTGCCGGCTGTCGAGTACATGTTGACCGAGTATAGATCGAAGTCGCCGTCCCGGTCGTGGTCGACCCAATTGGCTCCCATCCCGTTGCCCAGATCCGCCGCCCCCAGGAGGTGCGCGACCTCTTCGAACGTTCCATCACCCCGATTCTTGTACAGCTCGTTGATCCCGAAATCGTTGCTGATGTACAGATCCTGGTCACCGTCGACGTCGTAGTCCCCGAAGGTCGCGGCCAGGGTCCAACCGGTGTTGTGGATTCCCGCAGCTGCGGCGGCGTCGCGCAACCTGCGCTCGCCGTCGTTTTGGAAGAGCAGATCGGGAGGAGCGTTGCGTGCCGTGCTGTAGGAGTGCTCCTGCGCAGCGTCTCCGTAGCGCCCGACGAACACGTCCAGGTCGCCGTCGTTGTCGTAGTCCGCGCCAGCCACGGCGGTTCCATAGCCGGACACGTCGCCGAGCCCGCCATCCGCCTCGAACCGCTCGCCCTCGTTCCAGAGCACCGTGGTGGGGAACTCAGGCGTCATCAAGGCGTTGTTCGCAACCACGAGGTCGAGATCGCCATCCCCATCCAGTTCGACAAAAAGGGCTCCGTGGCCATGCCCCTCATCCGCGCTTCCATCCTCCTTGGCTACATTGTCGAAGCGCCCCTTGCCGTCGTTCTTGAAATGGAAATTCGCCCCCAGGCGGGTGACGTAGATGTCGAGATCCCCGTCTCCATCGGTATCCGTGAGGACCAGGCCGCCGTTGACGTAGAGCAGCGCTGCGATGTTCTCGCCGGGAATCCGCACGCGGTCCTCGAAATGAGCCCGCAGGCCGACCTCCTTCGTTCTTTCGAGAAAGTGAATCTCCGACCCGCGCCTGTCATCGATGGACACGTTGCCCCAGCGTAGAAAGCGCCAGTAACCCTCGACCGGAGCGACGACCGCCGGGAAGCGCAGTACAGCGTGACGCATGGCGGAACCGCTCCGCCCCAGAACGGAGAGCTTGACCTCGAGTCGAAGGTGAACGTCGTCCCCCTCGGCCCTTTCCACGGAGAGTTCCTTGAACCCCAGATCGCGGATCCGATCGAAGCCGGAAAGGTATTCCCGGAACCCATTGAGAAAGGCGGTCCGCTCGAGCGTGCTGGATCGGCCGTCCAGGGACGGGCCCTGGAAACCGTCGGCGAAAAAGTGCCCGATGCCCTTCATCTCGTCGAAGAGAATCCGGCTGGCGATCGTGCGCATCGCCGCCGTCGCACCGCTCAGGAGTTCCTCCGTCCCGAAGGTCGACAGCTCGACCTCGCGAAACCGCCCCCCATCCTCGGGATCCGCCTCGGGCACCTCGACCCAATCCAGCTTCGAATCATCGAGGTGGGCGACCCGGATCGTCCGGTAGGAACGGGCGTCGAAGGGACCGCTGCCGCTGGTCTGCACGGACTCGCTGCAGCCGCTGAGGATCACGCCGGCGACGAGGCCGACTCGAGTAGGGAAGAGCGTGTCCACGAAGGTCCCGGAATGAGGCTAGCACGGGCTCGAAAGGCTGCCAAGCAGGTTCGGCCGGTCAGAACGCGAACTCGACGCCCCTGTGCTCCGAGGCGGTCGCCGGCATGCTCCAGACCTCGATGGAAGAGTACTCGAAGACCGGCACGGCCGGAGTGTGTCCAGGGGATCGCTCCAGGACCGCCTGGATCCCGAGACGCAGCTCGAGCGCTCCGCCGGGGGGCACGCCCGGGTCAGGGACGTTGAAGGTGATCAGGGTGCGCCCCTGTGCGTCCGTCGGCGGCGAGAGCAGGAACGGACCCGGCAGGACGTTGTACTCCTGAACGGTGATGGCCCCATCCTCCTCTATCGTGCGAATATCGAAGTCCTGTCGCAGCTGGGTCGAGTTCACGTTCGAGACGAGCCGCCACGGATCGATGGGGTCCGTGCGGTAGAACACCTGGGCGACAACCACCTGGCCCGGAGCCGGAAGCTGGAAGGGGGCGTCGCGTTCGAACTCGACCAAGATCTCGGCCGTCGCATCGAGCGTGTTTCCCATCGGCGTGGTACGCACCCATTGGAGGTCATTGACGACCAGCGCTTCGATTCCTCTGCAGGCTTCGAGCATCTCAAACTCCAGCTGACTCACCGTTTCGTTACCGCTCAAATCGATGGCGCGTATCGTGGCGACGTAGCGATTCTGCACCCCGCCGTCGAAAGAACGATCGAGCCCCTGAATGACGACCGTATGTCGTCGCGCAGGCTGACGGACCATCGTTTGGTGCGTGGGACCGCCGGCAACCGAAGCTTCGACGGCCAAACGCACCGGCTCGTCACATTCGATGAAGAACTTGGCGAAAGTGGCCGCCGTGTGGTCGAGCCAGGGAAAGCCCGGCGCAACGACGGGCGGGGTCGTGTCGTTCACAGATGCATTCGCGACCAAGGGGTCGCTCCCATGCAGGACCTCGTAGCCATCCGGAAAGGTGTCGCCGTCGGTATCGGTCATCTCGGGGTCGGTTCCGAGAGAGGCCTCTGCTTGCCTGCCCAGCCCATCGCCATCCCGGTCGTGCGCCCACATTTCGCCGTTGCCCGGAGGAAGGCCGAGGAAGACATAGTTGGCAATTCCCGCCTGGGCCAAGAGGGAGAGCTGCGCGAGCGTCAGGTTCGGCGCGCTGATCCCATCCGGTTCGAAGACGCCCTCGTTTCCACCGGGCCCGGGACGATAGAGCCAGCGTAGTTCCCGGGGTTGCCCCTGGACGGTCGTGCGCCCCGTGGCGACGACGTCGATCCATCCTCGCCTCGCTTGTCGCAGGAGCAGGTCCCGGATGCGCTCCTCGGCGACTTCGGTGCCCTGTACGTCCAGTTGGATCGCAACGTGAACCGCCGGCGCGGTGCCTTGATCGTACTGGTGCATGTAGGCGGCCATGTCCGCGTGCTGCTGCGGCGTGAATGCCTTGAAGCCCTGCGCGAAGGCGAGGATGTCGGGAACGACACCCGAGTGCAGCAGGCCGAAACCTCCGCGCGCAATCTCGACATCATCGGGGCCCAGAATCGGATCCGAGAGCACGACGATGTCCTGGTCCCGGTGGTTCAACTGCCGCAGATGCGCGACACCGAAGGTCTGAGCGCGCGGAAGAGCCAATGCGCCATCGGCGACCGACACACCGGCGGTGCCGCTCGGGGGGAGGTGACAGGCGCCGCACGGCCGTTCGAGGACGGTAGGGAAGAGAAAAACATCCTGACCGCGCACCGCCGAACCGGAGAGGCCGTTGCGGAAGACCTGGGGCGTGATGGCATCGTCCAGAACACGCCGACGACTCTGCTCGTGGTTCGCATGGGGTTGCAGCGAGAACAAGAAGTCCACGAAGTTGTCGAGTTCGCTGCCTGGAGATTCGTCGAGAGGCTCGTCGTGTCCCAACAACCCCACGAAAGCCCCGTTGAATTCGCGCACCGAGCGCTCCTCGCGCCAGTGGTACCCGGGAGTATCCTGAATGCCGATCAGGCTCTGGGTGACCATGATGTCCTTCTGGTCGTCATCCAGCCCCGAGAGCTTCCAGGCCAAGAGGTCCGAACCTCCGGCGACATGACAGCTCGCACACGTCACGTGACCGTCAAGCGAAGGGTCCGCGTCGTAGAAGATCGCGCGTCCCGCCTTGACGGACGCGGGCGTGGGATCGACGCCCAGTGCAAGCACGATCGGCGGATGCGTGAGATCGGCAAGTAAGAAGACGAGGATCTCGTTGGTCCCCCAGCAATAGACGCCGAGAGAGGTTGCCATTTCGTCGACGATGAGATCGCGGGGGATCGCCCCTGCAGGCAGCGGCAGGGTTCCTAAACGGTTCCCGTTCGGATCGAGAACGGCGACTCGGTCACCGGTGGAGCTCGCGATGAATCCCCACCCCCCCAGAGTTGAGCTCGTCTCCGGGACGAAGGTCAGTGCGTAGGGGAACGAAACGGCCGAGGAAGCCGAGTACTGCGGCCCCGCGGTGAAGGGATCCTCATCGTCCAGATCGATGATCCGGTCGGGCAGATCCCGCGGAGCGCTCAGCGCGTCGGGAGCGAAGATCGACAGCGCGTTGGTCGCGAAAATGCCGCGCAGTTCGGACTCACCGCGTTGGCCCGCAATGTCGTTGTGCAGATCGACCGTCAGAGCCCAGTACTCGCCCGTCAAGGGGTTGCGCGCATGCTCCAACATCAAGGTCCCCGCTTCCCGTCCCGAGGAGAGCTGCGCAGGCCGGACCCCACCGACCAGCGGCAGAACGATCAGATCCTCGTCCGGCAGACCTCCATTCTCCAGTCCACTGACGTTGTAGATGTCACCGGTCGCAGCCTCGAGCGTGACGTGAACACCCGATCGGCCCCGCCGCGGAACGGTGTTGTTGCCCGACAACATGGGTGCGACGATCAGGACGCGCTCACCGGAAACCGGATGGGTGTCGAGGTTCAAGAAGCGCGGCGCCTCCCCCGGAACAACGTGGCGTTCGATTTCCCGGATGCCGTAGGGGTCGCTCACGTCAAGGGCAACGACGACATTCTCCGCCTGGGAACAGATGTAGGCGATGCTGGTCGTCTCGTCGATGACCAGATCCCCCGGCTCGCTCGGAAGCGATACGACACTGAGGATTTCGCCGGTAAATCGGTCATGGACGGCCAGCGCATGGGTCGTCCCCCCCACCACGAAGGCCAGCTGGTCAAAGACGGCCAGGGACACCGGGTTGTTCAGGGTGCCCCAGTTCCCCGCCGGTTCCGGATTCCCATCGGCAAACCAGACGAGCATGCTGCCATGGGTGTTGATCGCGTAGAAAGTCCCGTCGCGAGCGGACGCCATCCCACGCACCGTCTCGACGTTGAAGTTCGTGTGGTCGCGAAAGTTGTCGGTCAGTTTTACATAGGGTCCCTTCAGGGGTGGGAACTTCCTGTGCTCGATGGCCCCCTGACCGAGGGCGGATTGCGCGAGCAGGCCCACCAAAAAAAGGCGCGCCACAAAAAAACGTTGCATGCCCATGATGATCTCCCGTCGGGATGCGAGAGCACCTACCTCGAAAGCCCGCCGGAGAACTTCCAGATCTTCCACAATTCCTGGCACGGAAGAGCCGAATCGATCGTTTGTAGCGCTCCGGAAACGAGCGAAATAAGGGTGGGTGCAGCAAGAGTGCCCATCGATCGTAACTGCTTTGACGTCTTCCTTTTTCGTATTCAGCGCTCCGCGCCTGGTCAACCCGGAATGTCGGTCAACCGCAGCCTCTCTGACTCTCCTGGGACGCGGCGCTCAACTTCACTGTACACAAAATTTCCCAACCTGGCAGATGGGTCTTGCCGACTCCCCAGGGACTCGCCCAGGCGGATGTCTGGGGCCCGTCGCGCTCCCCCTCGGAACTCCTCAGAGTCGCATACGAGGTTGCAAGGTTCTTGCGGGATCGTGGAGATCTACCCCGTCAACCCCTCGCAAGTGAGCCCGCCTGCAGCGTCCCGACTCCCACTCGATCTTGGCCGGCGGCCTGGAGCTGATGTCCAGGACCACGCGGTCGATCCCGCGCACCTCGTTGATGATGCGGCCCGAGATACGCTCGTGCAGTTCCTCCGGGAGCTGCACCCGGCCCCGGATCAATCCCTGGGAGGCTCGCTCAAGAACTCCGTCGTGACCTCGCCGACCAGATCGCCACCATCGCCGAAGACTACGACGTGTTGAACCCCCAGGAGAGTGAATGGGGTTTCGCCCTCACCCTCACCCTCTCCCTCACCCTCGTCCCCCGGCTCCGCTAGGGTCTCCACGACCTCCATGGTCCAAGGACCGCCGTTGGGCCCCGGGAGGGCCGGGCATGTACCGTCGAGCACGCTAAAGGACCACGTTCCGGAGCCAATGATTCGAAAGAGCACTACATACTCGACCACCGTGACCGTCTCATCGGGCAGCACCTCGACGACGTCGGGAAGGCGCTCAAGAAAGAACTCTTTTTCGATCGTTCCCTCGATGTGGATCACCGTGGTGTTGTCATCGCCCAGGTCGATGTCGGTCATCATCGCCCCATCGAGGACGTCATAGTCGTAGGGACCGACGCCCGCGGCACCCATGCAGTTCGGCTCGAGTCCGCCCAGTCCCTGCTGGATCGCCAGGTCGACGAAGGGTCCGCCGTCCAGGGCAGGCTCGCGAAAGACCATGGTCATATCGCCCTCGAAGGCGGCCCATAACGGATCCAGGGGCGGTGAGTTCGAGAACTGGATCGAGAGGGGATATTCGGCTTCGAACAACTCGGCCAGTTCCAAGGGTCGGGTATCGGGAAGCGCCGGGATGATGAAGCGCGTGGACGCACCCTGGTTGCAGCCGAATAAGAAGAGAGCGGTAAGTGTGACGGCGAGTCTCATGGGGATCACTAGCGAATACTCTCCGAAGAAACGGGACCGGAGCATAATCGTTTCCGCTATCGGCACCCATGGCGGAAGAACCCGAGTCCCTATCCCTTTTCTCGAACGTGAAAGGCTTACCGGGAGGACGCCACCGGTCCTCGTTCGACCCTGGAAAGCATTGCGATAGCCATCGCCGTGATCCTCCCCCAAAAAAACGGACACGCGGATGAGGAGCCACGATGCTCCGTGGAGGCCGGGGACGATCTTCTCAAGGCTCGTGGGATTCCCGCGGGCCAGGCATCCCGGTCTCATCGTTCCTCACTCAACCACTCGCAAGAGACCCCGCCGAAGGTGCACCTACTCCCACTCGATCGTGGCCGGCGGCTTGGAGCTGATGTCCAGGACCACGCGGTTGATCCCGCGCACCTCGTTGATGATGCGGCCCGAGATGCGCTCGAGCAGTTCCCTGGGGAGCTGCACCCAGTCCGCAGTCATCGCGTCCTCCGACTCGACGATGCGAATCGCGCAGGCCTCTTCGTAGGTGCGAGCGTCCCCCATCACGCCGACCGAGCGGACCGGAAGGAGCACGGCGAAGTACTGCCACAGGCCCTTGTGCGCCCCGGCAGCTTCGATCTCGCTGGTGACGATGTGGTCGGCCGCCCGCAGGACCGCCAGGCGTTCGGGCGTGACCTCGCCGAGACAGCGAACCGCGAGCCCCGGACCGGGGAAGGGTTGGCGCTCGATGAGTTCTGCGTCAAGGCCCAGGTGGCGGCCGATGGCGCGCACCTCGTCCTTGAAAAGTTCCCGCAGGGGCTCGACGAGTTCGAGTTCGAGATCGTCGGGCAGGCCGCCGACGTTGTGGTGGCTCTTGATGACCGCGGTATTGCCGCCGTGGGCTGCGACCGATTCGATGACGTCGGGATAGAGCGTGCCTTGACCCAGGAATTCGGCCCGCTCGAAGCGCGCCGCTTCCTTGCGAAAAACCTCGATGAAATCGTGGCCGATGCGCTTGCGCTTCTCTTCAGGGTCGCTCACGCCCTTCAGGCTGGCTAGAAAGCGCTCCGAGGCATCGACCATCGTCAGGTCGATCTTGAAGTGCTGGCCGAAGGTGCGTGCAAGCCCTTCGCGCTCTCCGTGGCGCAAGAGACCGTTGTCAACGAAGATGGCGTGCACCCGATCGCCGACGGCCCGGTGAGCGATCACCGCCGCGACGGAGCTGTCCACACCGCCGGAGAGGCCGAGGATGATCTCGCCCTTGTCCCCTACCTGTTCACGAATCTTCTCGATCTCGCGTTCCGCGATGGACTCGGGCGTCCAGTCTTCCTGAATCTCGCACACACGCCAGACGAAGTTCTCGATGATTTCGCGGCCGCGGACCGTGTGGGCGACCTCGGGATGGAACTGAACACCAAAGAAGCCGCGCTCCGGCGCCGCCACGGCGGCGAACGGGCAGTCGTTCGAGCTCGCGTGGATCTCGAAGCCTTCGGGCAGCCGGGTGACCTTGTCGCCATGACTCATCCAGACCACGGTGCGCCCGTCCATGCCTTCAAAAAGACCCGACGAATTCACGATGCGCACCGAGGTCCGACCGAACTCGCGCAGGTCGGAGGCTTCGACCACACCGCCAAGGGCCTGAACAAGAACCTGCTGGCCAAAGCAGATGCCCAGTACCGGCACGCCGAGTTCCAGGAGTTCGAGCTGCAGCGCCGGAGCGCCTTCTTCGTACACCGAGGCCGGGCCACCCGAAAGGATGATGCCTCCCAGGTTCATCGAACGCGCCCTTTTTAGCGCCTTGTCCGCTGGAGCGATCTCGGACCAGACGTTGGCCTCGCGCACGCGTCGCGCGATCAGCTGTGAGTACTGGGCGCCGAAATCGACGACGAGGATACCCCGGGCCGCGGAGCTCATGGGCGAGAGCTCATTCCTGGAAGTAGTTCGGGGATTCCTTGGTGATCATCACGTCGTGGGGATGACTCTCCCGCTGGCCCGCTGCGGTCACACGACAGAACCGGGCCACCTTCCAGAGGGCGGGGATCGTGCCCGCACCGCAGTACCCCATCCCTGCACGAACACCCCCGACCAGCTGATACACGAATTCCGATAGTTTGCCCTTGAAGGGCACCATGCCTTCGATGCCCTCGGGCACCAGTTTCTTGGCGTCATCGACGTGGGCCTGGCGATAGCGTTCCTTGCCGCCTTCGACCATGGCTCCCAACGACCCCATGCCGCGCACGACCTTGAAGGTGCGTCCCTTGTAGATAATCGTTTCGCCCGGACTCTCTTCGACGCCGGCAAACAGGCTGCCGATCATGACGCCGGAGGCTCCCGCGGCCAGCGCCTTGACGAGGTCTCCGGAAAAGCGCACACCGCCGTCCGAGATGATGGGTACGTCGCTGCCTTCGAGCTCTCGGGCGATCTCGCTGACCGCGGTGAACTGCGGCACGCCGACACCCGCGACAATCCGCGTCGTGCAGATCGAACCGGGGCCGATGCCGACCTTGATGCCGTCCGCGCCGGCATCGACCAGCTCCCTGGCGGCTTCCGGCGTGGCGACGTTGCCCGCCACCACGTCCACTTCAAACGCGCGTTTCAGCTCGCGCACGCTGTCGATGACGTTCTGGCTGTGGCCATGGGCCGTATCGACCACAAGGACATCGGCACCGGCTTCGACGAGGCCTTCTGCGCGCTCTCCATCTTTCACGCCGACAGCAGCTGCGACACGCAGCCGACCGCGCGCATCGGTGGCCGAGTCCGGAAAGGCCTCGAGCATGTCGAGGTCCTTCATCGTGATGAGGCCGCACAGCTTGTCGTTGTCGTCACAGATGATCAGTTTCTCGACCTTGTTACGAAACAAGAGCTCACGCGCGTCCTCGAGCGATGTTCCCGGCGGTGCGGTCACGAGCCCGCCGCTCGTCATGACCTGGGCGACCGGTGTGTCGTCGGAGGTTTGAAAACGGCAATCGCGGCGCGTCAGGATGCCGACCACACTCTCGCCTTCGACGATCGGCAGGCCGGAGATGTTGTGGTGCGACATGATCGCACGCGCCTGCTCCATCGTGGCCTGGGGCTGGAGCGTAACGGGGTCCAGGATGACACCGTTGGCCGAGCGTTTGACCTTGTCGACCTCGCGGATCTGGTCCGCGGTGGAGAGGTTTCTGTGGATGACGCCGATGCCCCCTTCGCGCGCCAGATGGACCGCCAGTTTCCATTCCGTGACCGTGTCCATGGCCGCCGAGGAGACCGGGATCGAAAGCGGGACATTCCTGGAAAAGCGCGTCTTCAGGTCGACATCGCTCGGCAGGAATTCGGAACGGCAGGGGACGAGCAGGACGTCGTCGAAGGTCAGAGCTTCGCGGATCCGCTCGCGGTTCGCACTCATTCGTATCGAGTCTGGAGAGGCAGGTTGAAACCTCCGATCTTACCGTCCAAACCCTTCGAAGCACGCACACAGCCGACGAAAAAAGGGCCCGAAATCCTCACCCGGAGGTAAGGCTCGGGCCCAAAGAAGGAGGAGATGTGGGCTCTATCGGAGCCCCGGGGGCCGGGGCTTAAGCCCGGCAGGAAGGCCCGGGAAGTTTTTTGCTCGATCCGCCATTTCGTGCCTTGCAAGGGCTCCGGAACGAGGAACCCGAGGTTGGAGGGGGGGGGTAATCCTGCTCCCGACCCGGCCTGCCTGCCTTTCGGCGCACTTCCCCCGCGCCTTGGGTCCTGTCCTTTCCTAAAGTAAAGTGGCTTTTTCGCCGACTCGCGCTTCGTGTCGATCACAGAGACCAACCCCATCCGGTTCCCCTCCGCCGAAACCACGACGCCCCCGCGCAGGAAGCGTCCCGAGGGACGTTCGACCCGCGTCGCGGTCGTGGGTGCGGGCTACATCGCGGCCTATCACCTCGAGGTCCTCACGGAACTCGCCGGTGTCGAGGTCCACGCGATCGTGGACCGCGATCTGGATCGGGCGCGCAACCTGGCCCGGCGCTTCGACGTCGAACAGGCCCTCGCTTCACTCGCCGAGCTCGACCCCGAAGGGATCGACGTCGCCCACGTCGTCGTTCCTCCGGATCAGCATACGAACGTGGGTCGCGAACTCCTGGAAAAGGGCATATCCGTCCTCCTCGAAAAGCCGCTGGCCTTGAGCTCGGTCGATGTCGCTCTCCTGGCCGAGCTGGCGGCCGAAAAGGGATTGCTCCTGGCGGCAAATCATAACGCCCTTTTTCACCCCGCGTTTCAGTCCATTCTCAACCGCGTTCGACAGGGAGCGATCGGTCGCATCGAACACGTACAGGCAACCCTGAGCGTCCCCCTGCGTCAGCTCGACGCGGGCGACTACACGCACTGGATGTTCCGCGAACCGCGCAACATCGTCTTCGAGCAAGCCCCCCACCCCTTCTCGCAGATCACCGTCCTGATCGGCGCGCCGAAGGCCGTCGATGTCACGCTGCTGGGTCAGCGCGAGCTGAATCCGGGGCAAGCCTTCGTCGATCGGTGGCTGGTGGCCGGCAAAGGCGAGCGAGGGACCGCCGAACTCTACATGGCCTTCGGTCAGGACTTCACGCAACAGAGCCTGCGCGTGATCGGAACGGACGGAGCGCTGGAGGCGGACCTTCATCACTCGCTCTTCTCCGAAGAGCGCAAGAGCAAGTGGCTCGATTTCTGGAATTCTTTCCTCGCCGGATGGAGACGCGGGGCGGGCCTACGCCTCAGCGCCCGCAAGAACCTCCTGGACTACCTGCGCCAGACCCTGGGTCTCGGCCGGCGCGAGGACGCCTTCTATGCGGGGATGCGCGGTTCCATTCGTGCCTTCCACGGAGCCTACCGCCGGGGCGAGTTGCCCCCGGCCCACGCCGACCACGCCCGCGACGTCCTGGCGTGGTGCGATGCGTGCGTGGCGGATCTGCCCTCCTATACGCCGCCCGCTCCTCTGGAGGCCGAAGCAAGACCCGCGCGGGCGCGTGAGGTCTGTGTGCTGGGAGCCACGGGCTTTATCGGCCGCAAGACCCTGGCTGCGCTCACCGCCCACGATCTTCCTGTAACCGCGATCTGCAGGCGCCGCAGCGGCCTGGCGCCCGAGATAGAAAACGGCGTGCGCTCCGGTCGCATCCGCTTCGCAGAGGCGAACCTGACCGACATCGACGCGCTGCGCAACGCGATCCGCGGCGCGCACACGGTGGTGCACCTGGCGACCGGCGGCGGGGACACCTGGGAGGAGGTCGAACGCGCGATGGTCGAGGGCACGCGGGCCTTCGCCGAGGCCGCCCTCGAGGAGGGCGTCCAGCGTTTCATCTACGTGTCGTCCACCGCCGCTCTCTACCTCGGACACGACTGCGGCACCGAGCTTCTGGAGGATTCAGAGGATTGCGACCCCCAGCCCGAAAAACGGCCGCTCTATGCGCGGGGTAAGATCGCGGCGGAAAAGGAGCTCCTGCGACTTCACACCGAACGCGGACTCCCGGTCACGATCGTGCGGCCGGCTGTCGTGGTCGGACACGGCACGCCCCTGCAGCACTCGGGCCTGGGGCTCTGGGTGCGCGACAACCACTGTGTCGGCTGGGGTCTTGGCCGGCGCCCGACGCCGCTGGTCCTGGCGGACGATGTCGCCGATGCGCTCGCCCGCCTCGCCGATCACGAGGGGGATGAGCTCGCCGGGAAGTGTCTCAACCTCTCCAGCCGCCAGCCGCTGACGCCGCCCGAGCTCATCGCGCGACTCGCTCAGGAGACCGGACGCGACTTCCACTTCCACCCGCGTCCGTTCTGGCTCTCGCAGCTCATGGAGATCGGCAAGTGGATCGTGAAACGCGTCGGCGGACGCCGAGATGCGTCATTCCCGAGCTTCCGCGACCTCAAGAGCCGTTCGATGTATCCCGCCCTCGCCTGCCGCACGGCGCGCAACGTTCTGGGGTGGACGCCGAACGACGACGCGGACGACCTCCTGAAAGCCATGCTGCCCCCGAAGACGGAGTGAGGTGAGCGCCCACCTTCTGCACATCTTCTCGACCTTCGTCGCGGGCGGGCCGCAGGTACGAACGGCCCAGCTGATCGGAGCCCTGGGTGCGGACTTCCGCCACTCGATCGTGGCGATGGACGGACGCGAAGACGCGCGCTCGCTTCTTCCTCCAGAGGTCGACTGCCACGTCCTCCCTGCTCCGGAACGTGGGGGAAGCCTGAGAACGGTGCGCCGCATTCGACGCCTCTTGGGTGAAGTGCAACCCGATCTCGTGCTGACCTACAACTGGGGTGCGATCGAAGCCCTGATGGCGGCGCGCCTGGGCGGTAGGCACGGAACGCTCCATCACGAGGACGGCTTTCGACCCGACGAGCTGGGTGGCTTCAAGAAGCGACGAATCTGGGCGCGGCGCCTGGTTCTTCGGGGAAGGGACGTCATCGTTCCCTCAAACACCCTCTTCCGGATCGCAACCGAGCTCTGGCAGCTGGATGCACAGCGGGTGCACTGGATTCCTAACAGCATCCGGGTCGAGAACTTCCAACCAGCCGACGGCAACGCATCCCGGCGCGAACGACTGGGCATCCCGAGAGACGCCATCGTCATCGGCAGCGTCGGACACCTGCGCGGGGAGAAGAATCCCGTGCGCTTGATCGAGGCCGTGGCCGACGTGGAATGCGCCCGAGCACTGCACGTCCTCATGCTGGGGGATGGGGCGGAGCGTGAAAACGTCGAGGCAGCCGTCGAGCGTCTCGGCCTGCGCTCGCGCGTCCATCTGGTCGGCCATCGTGAAAATCCGGCCGAGGACTACCGCACGATGGATCTTTTCGCGTTGTCCTCCGACACCGAACAGATGCCCATCGCCCTGCTCGAAGCGATGGCCTCCGGACTGGCGGTCGTCTCGACGGACGTGGGCGACGTACGGGAGATACTGCCCGCGGAGCAGCGCGAATTCTGCTGCCAGCTCGATGCTCCATCGCTCGCACGAGCCATCTCTCGCCTCTTGGAAAGCGATCACAAGAAACTGGGGCGGGCCAATCGGGCCCGCGCGGCGGAACGCTTTTCCTTCGAAGGAATGGTCGCAGCCTATCGAGAGCGTCTGGAGGCGGAACTCGCAGCGCGAGCCTAGGGCGCCGGTTGTCCTGTCCCTGACGTGGCCTGAATCTTGGTCTCGAAGAAGCCCTCCGGCCGCCACCCGCGACGCAGCAGCATCCACAGGACCGTGCGAATCAAGATCTCGAGGTCCATACGGAAAGAGAGTCGCTCACGATACGCGCGGTTCATGCTCAGCTTGCGGCTGTATGCCTCCGCGTCCCCGTCCGCGGCATAACCCTGGGTAATCTGCGCCCAGCCGGTGATGCCCGGAGACAGCACGAGGCGCTCGGAGAAACCCGGAATGCTCTTTGCAGCCCAGCTCTCGATGGAACTCATCTCGGGTCGCGGGCCGATCAGACACATGTCACCGCGTAGAACATTGATGAACTGCGGTACTTCATCCAGGTGCGTGTTCCGCAACAGGCGACCGAAGGTCGTGACGCGCTCCGCGTCCGTAATATCCGCGTCCGCGCCGCCGCGCATGGTGCGGAACTTGAAGACGGTGAACAGCCGACCGCGGCGACCGACGCGCTCCTGCTTGAAGAGAATCTTGTCGAGATTCCGCTGCCCGAGGAGGATGATCAGCGCCACGGGAATTCCGACCAGAAGAGCCAGGGGCGTCAGGGCCAGGGTGACCGCATAAAGGAACGGCGTCCGCCAGTGACGCGCGTAGCGCCGCCTCGGCTCGAGGGCTTCCCACTCCTCGAAGGAGCGCTCCCAGGGGCGATCGGGGATGGACTCGGTTTCGCCGGGTGCGATTCGAGCTCGGATCCCCCCGAGGCGTACGGAGTGTTCGCGCAGAGCGTCCATTGGCAACGTCCATCGACCACCCC
This sequence comes from Planctomycetota bacterium, assembly GCA_002683825.1. GTDB lineage: Bacteria > Planctomycetota > UBA1135 > UBA1135. The sequence goes on along the minus strand of NYUD01000038.1, from coordinate 26,597 downwards.
CCGGTCCGGCCTGAATACGAGCCCACGGGATCCTGAGCCGATGCGCCGCCGGTTCTCGGAATCCGCTCAGGTGCTCAGGCGGGCCTGTCGGAGGATCTCCCGTAGTTTCGGCCTCGAGCCGCTACGCAGGATCCCGATCCGGTACAGGCGGGCACCGACCGCGAGGGAGAACCGAATGCTGGCGAGAAGCAGAAGAAAGGGCCCGACGATCTCCCACCAGGCAACCTGCGAAGCATCGATCGCGGTGCGGAAAATCAGAGTGGCCGACGTGGTCAGAGGGATCCAGGTCAGGACCTGGGCCAGGGTTCCGTGGGGCGTCGACATCAGGATGCCCAGGAGCATCAACGGGGCGGCGCTCGGAAGCGTCCAGATCGCGCTCAACTGGTTCGACTCCTTCAGCGATCCGCCCAGAGCTCCCGTGCCGAGTATGAGGCTGCCGACAAGCAGGTAGGCGGCGGGGAAGAAGGCCAGGGAAAGGGTGATGGAAAGCCAGGGTACCTCGACCCCATAGGCCTCCAGCGTACCGGCCGCAACGAGGCCGGCGAGCACCACCATGGCGAACCAAACGCCGATCTGGATCATCCCGGCAAACCCCAGGCCAAATAGTTTGCCGAGCAGGAGCTCCTCGGGGTTGACCGAGGACAACAACACTTCGACGACCTTGTTCTCCTTCTCCGCCGCCGTGCCCTGAAGCAAATAGCCCGAGGTCATCATGATCGAAAGAAAGAGCAGCATCGAAAAGACGATGGGCACGATCAGCTTGATGCCCTGGGCAACGTTGTTGCGCGGACGCAGCTCCCCTTCGCGCGTCACGGTCCACTCGGTTGGCTTGGCGAAGGGCGCGCGAACGCGCTCGGCAAGTTCGGGTTCGATGCGATCCTGCAGGATGTGTTCGCTCAGAAGGCGGCCGAAGGCCCGTTGCGTATCGCCGACCTTCCAGTCGACTTCGTCGGGCACGAGGACTTCGACGCTGCCGGTCGCAACGTAGTCCCTGGGCAAGACGAAGAGCCCCTGAATGTCGCCGTCCGCGATGGCCTGAATGGCGCCTTCCCGTTCTTCCATGGGGCGGAACACGGTCTTTCCGGCAACTCCGAGTATGCCGTCGAGGGCCGGCGACGGTCCTGAGGCCTGAAGCAGTAGCGCGACGTCCGGTGGCAGGTCGGGATTCGAAACGACCATGTCCGAACCCAATTTCGTGACGCCCGCCTGATCGACCACACCGAAGATGCGCGGCCGGTCTTCCTGCAAACGTTCGCCGACGGTTGAGATGTACCCGAAGAAGCCGAGGTACATCAACAGGAACACGGGCATCCCGAAGGTCGTGATCAGGTAGGCCTTACGGCGAACCGTTCCCCAGAACTCGAACCAGAGAACGACGCCTACTTTCCGATAGCGAGTCACGATTCGACCTCTTCGCCGGCGACAGGCTCGCCGACGACGTTCACGAAGATGTCCTCCATGGGGGCCAGGCGCCGTTCGAAATGTCGAACACGCAACCCTCGCGAGACGAGTTCGGCCAGAAGGTCGGACGGATCGGCCTCTGGAACGAGCTCGAAGATCCAGTCGTCGGCACTGCCTCGACGGTGGCCGCGGGCCGTCCTGAGCTCCGGCGGATCGCCGTCGAAGACGGTCCGCACCTCCGCAGAGGAGTGTTCTCGTCGAACCTCGTCGAGCGTCCCGTACATCACGCGCACGCCCCGGTGGATCAAGGCCACGCGATCGCACAGGGTCTCGACCTGGTTCATCTGGTGCGTGGAGAGCAGGGTCGTGAGGCCGGCAATACGACGCTCCTGGATGATCTCCTGAACCAGGCGCACGTTGATGGGATCGAGCCCGGAAAAGGGCTCGTCCAGGACGACCAGGGGTGGGTTCGTGAGCAAGGTGGAGGCGATCTGCACCTTCTGCCCCATACCCTTGCTGAGCCGTTCGACGACCCAGTTCGCCGTGTGGGCCAACCCGAAACGATCTAGCCAGCGCTCCGAGCGTTCGCGGGCCTCCACGCGCGAGAGCCCCTTCAGGCTGGCGAAGTACACCATGATCTCGAGCACCTTGCGCTTGCTGTAGAGGCCGCGCTCCTCCGGAAGGTACGCCACGCGATCGAGGTCCCCTTTGGACCGTTCGTGTCCGAACAGGTGGATCGAGCCCCGATCGGGCCGAACGATGTCCATGAGGATGCGGATGAGCGAAGTCTTGCCCGCACCGTTGGGACCGAGCAAACCGAAGACCTCACCCTCGGCAACATCGAGCGAGACACCGACCAGGGCGACGGTGTCTCCATAACTCTTGTCGATATCCTGGAAGGAAAGAACGCTCATGAGCAAGGCGTTCGGTAGTGGCTAACGAGGTTTCCTTCCCACCAAGAGCTCGACCAGCGCCGGAATGTCGATGATGGACGGCACGTTGGGGTCGTTGGAGTTCAACGTCACGTGCTCGATGTGGAGATTCTCCGCAGCCTTCTGGGCCAGGAAGATCGCTCCACCGGTGGTGTCCAGGGCCTTGTTCCGAAGTTCGTTGCGCAGGGCTTCGGACGTGTCGAGCGCCAGCTTGCCTTCAGCGATCATCGTTTCCCAATCCGCATCTGCGTTGGCTGTGACCGTTTTTTGGTACTTTTCCGCATCCCCCCGGATCACGGCAATCGCGACATCATTGTCGGACCGCATGCGTTGGAGTTCCTTGTCCCAGGTGCCGCGACGTTCTTTCTCGGCCGCCTCGATCTCCTTTTCCATGCTGCCGGTGCGCAGCAACTGCTCTTCCACCTTGCGTTGAGCGACCGCCAGGAGTTTTCGCTGGTAGGTCAACTGCTTCTCCTGAAGCCGCTCCTCGTACCCATCGGGGAAGCGCACCGCGCGGATCAAGAGACTCTCGGGTTCGACGTGGAGTCCCGCCAGAGCTTCCGTCAGCTCCGGCATGGTTTCCTCTGCCTGCTGCAACCGCAAGTCGGTCGAATAAAAGTCCTCCGAGGTCAGCCGCGCGAGTTTTTCGCGCAGGACACTCTCCACCGTGGTGAACACACGGTCGGGGTACACGTCCCGCAGACCGGCGGCCACCAACAAGTGCCCTTCCCCTTCCTTGATACGGTAGGTCACGGTGGCATCGACTCTGGCGGTGTTGCCATCACTGGTGCGCATCTCGAGCGAGGGCCGCTCCTGACCGAACGAACGGCGCGCGCGGCTGTCCGCAAAGGTCAGAAAGTGCGTACGCCGCTCGAGCTGGTACCACTTGTGAACGCCGGTGATTCCGATGTGAAAGCCCGTCGGGTAGTCAGTCTCGATGACGCCGGATCCACCCCATTGGTTCTGTTTCACGCCGATCTTGGAAGGAGGAACCGTCTCGATCAACACGGCGGAGAGCACGAGAGCGAGGGCGAACAGGAGAACGAATGCAACTGTGATTTTCAGAAAACGCACGGCTATTTCCCCCCTTCGTAGGCTTGTTCGTCGAGACGCGTGGCGACCGTCGAGGAGCTTTGTACGTGCTCGATCCGCCGGGGTTCGGGATCTCTGCTGTAGGGCAGCATGGTGAACTTCACGTTGAGAAGCTTTTTGATCAGGGCCTCCCGCACGACGACCCGGCCCCTTTGCTCGAGCGCCTCTACGCGCTTCTGCAACCCCTCTGCCTCCTTGGTGTACTTGGCTTCGAGGCCGCGGGCCATTGCCAGCAGCTGTTCGCGCTCGCCCTCACCGTCCTTTAACTTCCCGATAGCATAGGCATCGGCCGTGCGCTGCATCTCGATGGCATTTTCCTCAGCAGCGAGAAGCGCCTTACGCAGGTCGCCGGTCAGAGCCTGCATCTCGATTTCCTTTTCCTTCTCAACGGCGGCTAGCCGCTGCTCTCTCTCCTGCTCTAGCTGCTGTTCCTTGGCCCGCAATCGCTCGACCTCTTGGTTGGCTTCCTTGCGACGCTCGATGGCCTCTTCGTATTCGTCATCGAACTTGGGCTTGGGTGTGATGATGCGCGTGACGCGCAGTCCGTGGGACGCAAGCAGTTCGTTCAACCGATCGCGCGACTTGCCCGCAGCGGCGGTGTACTGCGTGGGGTCAGCAGCCTCGACCGCCGAATAGCGACCGAACTCATCACGCAAAACGGAGCGGGCGTAGGCCTTGATCCAGTTCTTCTTGAAACCATCCCCGGGTCCCGAATCCTCGAGCAATTGAGCCGCTTCCCCCGGGATCAGTTCGAAGAGAATCGTGAGTTCGTCAAACCAGAAGTTGGAGCCGTCGTTCGCGCGGACGGTCAGGCGCGGGACGTGGTTGTCGCCCATGTACTTGTCCCCCTGCATCGTGAACTCCTGGGACGAGCGGTCGAACAGGTAGATCTCGCGCACAAAGGGCAGATACAGCTTGAAGCCGGGTCTAGCGATCACCTCTTTCTCACCGCTAATGTAGTTGACGAGCACGGCCACCTGGTGGTCGGCGATCTGCGCAACCCCGAGTCTGCCGGTGATCGCCAGAACAGCCACCAGGATGAGTGCGAAGCCAAAGATGGCGATCAGGGCGAGGCCCTGGGGAGGGATTTTTTGCATGTTGGAACCAGGCCGACGGGCACGGGCCACTTTCCGGCGGTCGGGTCGATCTTCAGGAGGCCAGGAGGAGGGAAGAGGATCGTCGGGTTGAGTCATAGCAAGAATGGGCCTACGCAAGGGCGGACCGCGTCATTCACGGCGTTCCCCGAACTGCGTAATCCGTCCGGGGCCCCAGGGCTCCAGAATCGAGTGTGCGAAGCCCCGGTTCCAGCACGGAAGTCCGAATCCGCACAATTACCAGGCATCGTGGATCGAGCCGGCCCCCCTCGAATCCACCAAGGTGCTGTAAGCGAGTTGCATAAAAGCGGTTATGGGAATCGGGTTCGGATCCCTCTTGCGCTAGGATCCCGTATCCGCGTTCGCCGGTCGCAGTCCGGACGACCGGCCACGTCTCATCCACGTCGTACCGCAAGTGCGACGCCGCTCGGGCCCCCGGGACACTTTGCAGGGAGATCCCTCGCTCGCCGGAATGGAAACCATGACCCCTACCGCTACGAAGCCCAGCCTGGATCCGGCCATGCTCAGCAGCATCGCCGATCGTGCCTTCGCCCAGATGGTTCACATGATCTGGGAGGCCAACCACCGCGCGGACAAACGCCCGGGGGATCCCAAGGTCGGAGGCCACCCCGCAGCCTGCGCCAGCGCCCTGCACATCCTGGGGGCCCTGCACCTGGCCGTGCGTGAACCCCATGACTACGTGTGCTGCAAGCCGCACGGGGCACCGATGGACCATGCCTACCATCACCTGATGGGACTCTTCCGTCGCGAGGACGGAAGCGAAGACGGCTCCTGGTTCACGGCCGACGAGGCCAAGAAGGTCATGAGCCGCCTGCGCATGTTCCCCGAGCCCGACCGGACCGACGTATTCCAGAGCTACCACGCTCGCTCGGACCCGGATTCCTTTCACTACCTCCCTTCCGGTTCGGTCGGGATCCCACCCGTCGTCTCCGTCTATCTGGCCCTGGCACACCGCTACATGGAGGACCACGGCATGGAGGTTCCCGGGTCGCACTTCTGGTCCTTGATCGGCGATTCCGAATTCCGCGAGGGTTCGTTGCTCGAAGCGATGCCCGACGTGTCCGAACGCCTGCTGGGCAACGTCACCTGGATCATCGACTACAACCGCCAGAACCTCGACGGAACACGCATTCCCAACTCCAAGGGCCTGCACTCCCGCGACTGCGATCGCATCGAGCGCACGGCCCTCGCTAACGGGTGGCAAGTGATGCAGGTTCGGCACGGCTCTTTCCGCGACGAGCTGTTCGAGCGCAAGGGCGGTGAGTCGTTGCGGGATCTGTTCGAAAACACACTTTCGGACTACGAGTATCAGCTGGCGCTCTTCAAGTACGACGCGCTGGTCTGCCGCACGCTGGCCAAGCAACACTCAAGTGAAGCCCATCGCTTCCTCAAGGGACTTTCCGACGAGGATGTGCTGAGAGCCTTCTGCGACGTTGGCGGCCACGACATGGGGAAACTCATCAATGCCCTGACACTGGCGAAAGCGGACCCCTGCGTGCCCTACCTCTTGATCGTTCACACGATCAAGGGCTTCGGCATGAAGTGCTTCGCGGATCCCTCGAACCACTCGTCTCTCCCGGAGGGCCCGGAGGTCGAGGGCATTCTCGAACGCCACGGCCTGACGAAAAACGAGCCCTACGAGCTCTTCCCGGAAACCAGTGAAGCGGGGGCCTATCTCAAGGAGCGCGGGCGACACTTTCGTGGACTCATCATGGCCTCGCGGCACAAGCGTCGCGAAAAACGCCAGGCCGCCCGCCGTGCCGTAGAAGATGCAGGAGGGCTCCCGGATACGCTGGACATCGACATGTCCCTGTATCCCAGCGTGCACACACAGTGGATGTGGGGCCAGATCGCCGCCAAGCTGGTACGGATTTCAACCAGTAATGAGGGAGGCCCGGGCATCGGTGGCACGAAGAAGAAACCGCTATCCCCGGACGAGAAGCGCTGGGCGTCCGTCGCGGACTTCGTCCTGACGATGTCGCCGGATGTAGGAACCTCCACCAATATCGCGCCGGTGCTCGATCGCCGAGTCTACGGCCCCGGAACGCCAGAGGAACAGAAGGAGGGAGAGTTCAAGGCACGGCACCCTGAATTGATGTCGCACTCCGAGCCGTGGACACGACACATCCGTTTCGAGATCGCCGAGGCCAACTGCATGTCGGCCGCGGGCTCCTTCGGGAAGATGGCCCACTACACGGGCAATCCCAGCTTCCCGATCATGACCGTGTACGACTTCTTCGTGAAGCGCGCCCTCGACCAGCTCTATTACAACCTGTACTGGGGCAGTGAGTTCGTGATCATCGGAACGCCCTCGGGGGTCACCCTGTCCCCCGAAGGCGCGCAACACAGCTGGAAGTCGGACATCCAGATCCCGAACCTGATCACCTGGGAGCCCTGCTTCGCGCTCGAGATGGACTGGATCCTGGCGGATGCGATTCAGCGTCACATGCTGGACGAAAACGACGGCCGGCGAGGCGTCTTGATCCGGGCCGTGACGCGGGCCATCGAACAGAGGCTCCTGCTCGACAATTTACGCACGCAGGCTCGCTTCAAGACGAATGCAAGAGCGCCTCTCAAACCGGCCGGCGCCGGAGACGAGTGGGGATCCGCTGTCGACGAAGCGACGGTACCGCCCAAGTCGGACGAGGACATCCTCGCAGCGCTGCGTCTGGACGTTCTGGCCGGCGCATACTACCTCGTCGACTGGCGCGGCTACGCCGGCTACGAACCCGGTGACAATGTCGTCCACATTTTTTCGATGGGCTCCCTCACGACGGAAGCGCTAGAGGCATCGCAAACACTGCTCGAGCGCGGAGTCTTCGCAAACATCATCGTCATCTCATCACCCGAGCTACTGCTCGGCATCCTGGGCGAACAATCGAACTACCGCCACCTGCGCAAAACCATGGAGATCACCGGAAACCTGCACGCGGTGCAAGGCGCCGGGGACAGTGCCGCCGGTCTCGTCAGCATTGCCGGCCGTCGCGTCCCCTGCGTCGCCATCTGTGACGGGGAAGCAGGACTGGTCGACAACATCGGCTCCATCGTCGGTGTCAAGCAGATCACCCTGGCGGTCCGTCGCTTCAGCAAGTGCGGCCGGCCCGATCAGGTGTTCCGCTATCAGAACCTCCATGCCGAGGCGATCGTTGAGGCCGCGGGCAAAGCACTTTCTGAAACGGCGCTCGAATCCCTGCAGGTTTCACCCTCCATGTTGCAGAACCTGAACGGCCAGGAGACCGACGATAACGGGAACCGGCGCACGAACTGGCGCGAACTCTGGCCTTCAACCGACGACACACCGAGCTGCCGGTGACATTCACGGGCGACCCTCCGCCGTTCGAGCCGTTCAAGGTCCGTTCGACCGAGAGGATCTATGACTCCCTTTGGTGCTCCCTGCGTCGGGACGTGCTCGAAGTCGAGGCGGATCGACTCCAGGAGTATTTCGTCTTCGAGGTTTCGAACGCAGTCGCGATCGTTCCCGTACTTCCGGATGGCTCGATCGTCATGTTGTGGCAGTTTCGCCACCCCCACGGCAAGACGCACTGGGAAATTCCAGCGGGCCGCATCGACAAAGGGGAGAGCGCCGAGCAAGCGGCGGTGCGCGAGTTGCGCGAGGAGACGGGCTACCGTCCGGGGCGCTTGGAACGCATGGCCGGCTTCTATCCGACCAACGGTATCAGCGCTCACCAGGCTGAACTCTTCGTCGCCTACGACTGCGTGCAAGCCGAATCACCCAGCCCCGATCCAATGGAACGAATTCTAGTTCGCGTTCAGGATAGTGTTCGGGTTCGCCAGCGCTTGATCCGGGGCGACTATGAAGATGGCTTCACGTCCCTGGGACTATTTTTTTACTTCGCCAGGGTCGACGCGGGGTCGTAGCCCTGGACCATTGCATTTTGCCTGCTTCTCCGGCGGGCCTTTCAGGAAATCGACGGCAAACGACTCGCGCTCCTGCTAAAGTGGACCTTTGGTCCGCTGAATACGTGTAGATCGCGGAAAGGAGGTCGGCAGGTCTTGTTGATGGGTAAGTTCTCTTGGTTGGGTGCGCTGGGATTGCTTTGGATGCAAGGGTGTTCGCCCTCCCACTCCGAACTCGAGCCGAAACCCAAGCCCCTGCTCCTGGAGGCTCGCGCTCTAGCCGGCGCTGGGCGCTTCGATGAGGCGACCTCCCTGTTGAAGGACTGCAGGCGCGACCACCCGCGCGCCCTGGGAGTGAATTTCACGCTGGGAACGATCTACCTGGGCGCGGCGAAAGACCAGAACGCCGCCACTTGCTTTGAAGCCGAGCTGGACTTGAAGCCGGATCATCTGGCCTCCCTGGCTCAACTGGGACTCACCTACGAGCGTCTCGGTCGCACGGAAGAGGTTGTCGATTGCTTCCGGCGCCAGGCGGAACTGAGTCCCGACGATTGGAAGCCCCGCTATCAAGCAGGACTCGTTCTACGAAAATATCTGGGGCGGCTGTCGGAAGCGGAAACGGAGCTGACCCAGGCGATCCGTTGCAATCCGAAAGGGCCAGCCGCACGCATCGAACTCGGCCGAACCTGGATGGCTATGGAGCGCTTCGAAGACGCCGAAAAGATCTTCCTCGAAACGCTCGGCGACCACTCGGAATCCCCCGAGGCACACCTTCATCTGGGACAGCTACTCGTTCGCAGGGGGAAAGAAACCGAAGGGCAGGAGCACCTGCAACTCTTCAAGGAACTGGCTGCAAGGCGCGACCGGCTCGGGCAGCTGGAAATCGCCGGGACTGCCGCAAGTCAATGTCTTGCCGGCGAGGAGTGGCTACGGCGTAGAAACTGGCGCAAGGCCTTGGGCGCCTTTCAGAAGGCGCTCGATCTGGATTCCGGAGCAACGTGCGGCTACATCGGCGTCGGCCGCGTGCACGCCGGCCAGGAAAAGTATCGGGAAGCTCTCGCGCTCTACCGACGTGCTCGTGAGTTGGCGCCGCAACATTTTGACGTTGCCTATCACAGTGCACTTGCTCTCGCCGGCTTGAAACGCGAGCAAGAGGCGGTCCGCGCGATCGATGCGGCCCAGGCCATTCGAGAATTCACGGCCGGTGAGGCTCGAGAAGCGGGGTCCCTTTTCTTGAAGGTCGGCTTCTCCCGAACGGGTCAGGCCCTGTTGGATCAAGCCCCCTCCGGAAGCCCTCGCCTCTGACAGGGGTCCATGTCGAACTCGGTAGTCGGCCGCTCAGCTCCGCACCCGTGGGTCATGGGCTTGGCGTGTGTCTCCCTGTGCTGTAACCCGTCCTCCTCTTCGGGCGAACGGGCAAATGGAGAGACGGATGGAGGAAAATTGAGCAACGTGCGATTCATCGACGTCGCACGGGACCTCGGGCTGACCGTCGAGAACGTCTGCGGCTCCTTCGAGAACCGCTACATTCTCGAAAGCCTCGGGAGCGGCGCGGGCTGGCTCGACTTCGATGGGGACGGCGATCTGGACCTCTATGTCGTCAATGGCTCCAGGCTCGACCCTCCCACCGGAGGAAAGAGGCCCGCCAATCAGATGTATCGCAACGACGGCGAAGGAGGCTTCAAGGATGTCGCCGAAGAGACGGGGGTGGCGGACGAGCGCTGGGGCATCGGTTGTGCGGTCGGCGATGTCGACAACGACGGCGACTGCGACCTCTACGTCTCCAACTTCGGTCGCAACCGTCTCTACCTAAACGTCGGTGACTCGTTCACGGACGGGGCCGTGAAATCCGCGGTCGCAGACGAGCGCATGAGCACCAGCTGCGCCTTTGGAGACCACGACAACGACGGGGATCTCGATCTCTATGTCGCCAACTACCTGAAATTCGATCCCGCCTCTCCCCCCAACGGGGGCAAACCGTGCCACTGGTACGCCCATCCGGTCTACTGTGGCCCCGATGGGTTGTCTGCCCAGCCCGACGGGCTGTATTCGAACGACGGTTCCGGCAACTTCGTGGACGTCTCCGCGCAAGCGGGTGTCGATGGCGAAGTCGGCTACGGCCTGGGGGTCGTCTTCGGGGACTATGACGCCGATGGGGACGCCGATATCTACGTCGCCAACGACTCCAGCCCGAATTTCCTGTTCCAAAACCAGGCTGATGGAACGTTCGCCGAAGTGGCAATCGTTTCCGGAGTGGGGCACAGTGAGGATGGACAAGAGCAGGCGGGAATGGGAGTCGCCTTCGGAGACTACGACAACGACGGTGACCAAGACCTTTTCGTCACGAATTTTTCGGACGACTACAACACGCTCTACAGGAACGAATCCGGGAGCTTCTTCCGTGACGTTTCCGCCCTTGCGGGTCTCTTGCACACAAGCGTCTATTCGCTGGGCTGGGGAACGGAGTTCGCCGACTTCGACAACGACGGCTACCTGGACCTGTTCGTGGCCAACGGTCACGTCTATCCACAGGCCGATGGGGAGAACACGAACACCGCCTACCGCCAGCAGAACCAACTGTTTCGCGGCACGGCAAACGGCAGGTTCCAGGAAGTCACGCAGTTCTTGGGCCGGGGCTTGGCGACGCCCAGGAGCAGCCGCGGAACGGCGGTTGCGGACTACGACGGCGACGGCGATCTGGACGTCTTCATCGTCAACGAAGGCGCACCGCCGACCTTGCTCGAAAACGCTACGGACAACTGGAATCGTTGGGTGCGAATTCGACTCCGAGGCGTCACCAGCAACCGTGAGGGGATCGGCGCATTGCTTCGGATCCGAACCGATTCGGGCACCCGTCTGCGGGAGGTCCGGCGGGGGACGGGATACGCCTCCTCCAGGGACCCGGTCGTCCACTTCGGAGTGGGTAGCGACGACACCATCCGCCGACTCGACGTGACCTGGCCCGGCGGCGGAGTCCAGGAATTTCACGATCTGCCCACCCAAAAGCTCCTGGTCATCACGGAAGGAAGCGCCGTTCCTGGTATCGAATAGAACTTCTTGCCCCCCCGGCCGCGCCCAACTCGGGAAAAGCCGTTCGCCGACACGCCGGGAGGGGCTGTTGCAGTAGCGAGAAACGGGGTTCCCGTTCTCTGGCCGATTCCCTTTGCTAACCTTGGATGGTAAGGACCGTGGAAGGTCGTTACTCGCAGCCTCAGCCCTTATTCAGATGTCATCGATCCCGCGGTGTGGCGCGCTCGTCGTCGCCTTTACTTTGCAGGCATGTGGCGGCGCCGGTTCTACAGGCGTCGATGCCTCGGGGTCCAGCGTCGGAAGCCTGCGTGAGAAGCCCTCGGGCGGGCTCTACTTCGTGGACCCGAACAAGGCCGGCCAGGGGAGCGAGCTGGCCCTGAGTGACCTGAGCTGGGGAAGGCTGGCCGACGTATTCGACATCGACGCTTCCGGCACCGCGAGCGACCTGCCGCTCTTCCTCGATCTGGTCATCCGCCAGGACATTCTCTCGGACGGGTTGAACTACGCGCTGTCCACGAATCCCCTGACCCAGCGCACGCGGATGATCATCAAACGACGTCGGGGCGATCCTCCGGTGGCAGGGGAAACCTTCTCCACGTTGTTGAGATCCGCAACCACCGGGCTACCGCCGATCCATCCCAAAAGCGACGATGGCTCGTCGTCACCGCCCTTCTCGCCAATCCCTCGCAACGCTGCCCTGGTTCTACGCTTCGACGACCTGCTCGACGACGATCCTGCGCTCGCCGTCGAACTCCCCCAGCTCGTTCGCATATCCACCGGGTATCGGCCCAACATCCCATTCGGCGCAAGAATCTTCTTCGATGCCAACTACGGCGGGGTCGCGGGCGGGGAGTTCCACGCCACGCGGGTAGTGGTCGACATGAGCGTATCCGAGAAGGAAGCCGATAGGTCGCCCTACGCCATCGCCGTCAACCCCCTCGGATTGCCCGCTTCGGAGACCATTTCGGACGACCCGAACGTCGCGCTCCGCATCCCCTCTCGCAAGGACTTCAATAGCGGCCAGTTCCGCATCCTGACAAACCTCAGCGGTGCGTCCCCTTCGCCACAGATCAGTCCGCCCGCCGATTTCCTCCTACCGACCCAGCCCCTTGTCCGAGCCATGCGATCGGGCAATGTGGAGTCTCTCAATCGCGGCTTCCTGTTCGACTTGAGTCCACCCCAACTCCTGGGCTCGTTTCCCATCCACCTGACCGCCGTGGCGCAGGATCCCACCGGTCGCCCCGGCTTTGATTTTGTTCTCGACCTGACCTTTTCCAGCAGTTGCCAGGTCACCCCGAAAGCGGGTGACGTCATCGACGCAGGAAACAGCGTCCTCGAACTCAAGTCGATCGCCACCGCACCCGATCCGGATGGGCTTGTGCCCGGCGTTCGTGCGACCTTGCAGGAGGTGCAACCGCTGTTCATCCCGGCTTTGCTTGCCGGCGCTGCGAACCTGGTGACGCCATACTTTATTTCTCAACAGCTCGATCCCGCCTGCTGGGCACGCTTCGACCCGGCGCCGGGCACGCCGCCATCCTATGACATCTCCTCCAACGTCGGGATCTCGATTCGTTTCAGCGAACCCATGCTTCCGGGATCACTGGGCGCGTTTGAGACGTTGCGTATCATCAACAACAGCCTATCCCCTTCCGATCCGATTCCGGCGCAAGACATCGTGATCTCGAAACTGGTCTTGGGATCCGATTTCAAGGAGGTCCGACTGGTTCCCCTCCTACCGCTGAGCAACCAGACCGGGATCAATTTCTTCGTCGAAGTCATGGGGGGGGCTAAGGGCGTCACGGACCTGGCGGGCAACCGCTTGCAGGTTACGCCGAGCCGCATGCATTTCCGTCTCGATCCCGATGGCCCTCCGTTCTCCAACGGCGGCATCCCCTTGCGCTTTTCCTCGATCGACGAGGTGCTGCCGATCGGGGTTCCGGACTTCAGGGGTCAGGTCTTTCTGAACACCGAGCAAGGAATCATTCGTCCACGCAACGTCAGCTTCGGCAGCGTTCCAGCCGACCGCGGAAACCCGATTCCCTCGATCATGTCGGCCTTCGCTCCCGGCTTGCAGACTCCGTTGTCGGCCCTTGGCAGCAAGCTGATGACCGTGTGGCGCTACTGCGACATGGGGTGGAGGGTCGGGGATGAGAGCCGCTACAACGTCGATGTGGCCGGCATGTCCTGGTCCCCCACCAGCGGTTCGGTCATCGCGGATTTCTTCGACCGCTTCGAAATGCGGGTTTCCCATGCCGATCAAATGCCCGATGAATTCGGAACGGCGGCTAACGGACCCTTCCACCCCACATCGGGTCTCTATCCCTCCATTTTCCCCTACACCGACAACATCCTCGAAGGCACCGCCCAGAAGATCGTTCATTCGCACGAGCTCGGCTATCGGATCGACCCCTCCGACCTCTACGTCAACGGGAACGGAACACCCCTGATACCGTTCCCCTGGAATCGCGGCGGTGGCCCGCTGGTGACCTATACCTGGCGTGACACCTCGATCTTGGCCGTCGGGGGAGCTCTGGGAGTCGGGGTTCCGATCGAGCGCGAGACCAAACCGCCCACCCCGATCGAGGAGGAGCCCGGTTCGTTCGCTCAAGAGGGACAGGTCCCCACGGTGGGACTGCCGCTGCTCTGGGAGGTCCGTTGTTTCCCGAGTTCTGCCGGGCTGGGCCTTAACTCGCTCGACGTTTCGGTCGCACTACACAGGTATTGCCGCCCCATATTCCGCGTGTTCTCCAGCGGCGGCTACAACCCTGCAGGCGATGCGGTGCTCGTGAATCCGGACTTCGAGGACTTTCCTCATGGTGGCTTCAATCCCAACGGTTCACCGCCCGGCTCCGGGACCCCTGCGGAGGACCCGGTCTACTATGTCGGACAACTGGACATCGTCGTGCGTATCAGTCGGGCGCACACCATGTGGTTCGACACCGGAACGCTTAGTCCGCTCTATGCACCTGCGATTGTCGAGCCGGCGCCGAGCGCCCATCCCCCCGGCACATCGGTCCTGCTCGAGTACCGGTCAGCCGTAGGATTTCAGGGCGCGACGAATGAGCCCTTCGACGCCAGTGCCCTCGATGCCTATGGAGACCCGCTCACGGGTGAGATCGTCTTCCCGGGTGAAAACGTGTGGCGCGACGAGCTCACCGACCTCGATGGGTCGCGCTACTTCCAGGTGCGCTTCACGTTCTTCAACAACATCGAAACCGGTCAGTCCCCCACACTCTCAGCCGCCGGCTTTGCGTTCTCTTACTGAGCACGCGCTTCCCCCACCCGGTCCCTCCAAATCAGTGCGCCAGAGCCTGCGCGAGGCGGCTGAGGCGCTCGGCGGTCAGAGCGCTCACGGTGACCACCCAGGGGGTTTCCCAGGTTAGATTCGTGGCGTAACGCTCTCCCAGGCCGCCCTGCTCGGCGGGCACGGCATGGCCGATGATGAGCTCGCACTCGCCGTCCTGGAGGATCAGGCGCAGACGCGCCCAGCCCCCCCCGGACAGACCGTGTTGGGGGTCGGGCTCGCCGGCGGCCACGCTCAGCAGGTAGAGGTGCGAGGACCAGGCGATCAGCGGGTCGACCTTGGCCGGTGATAGAAGCTCTCCGTTCGACTTGCGCCAACGACCGTCCTGCATTCGCTCGACGTGTGCGAGCGCCTGCTCCGGGGCGAATTCCAATTCCAAACCCTCTAGCTGGGCGGGATCGAAGTCCACCAGGTCGGCCTGCACGTAGCGCTCGGGGTTCAGGTCGAGGTAGCGCAAGGCCGGGGCACGGTAGACCTCATCGACTCCCATTGGGCGGACATGGCTCCCTCTCTCCTCGGGACCGCGCGCCACGGTAGATTGCGCCAGGAGCTTTCCGTGCTCGTCCTCGATGCGCAGTCGGCGCTCGGATCCATCGAAGCCGAAGAGCTTGAAAGCCTCGGGGTCGTTCGAAACCAGGTCGTTGTGACTCAGGCCACGCAAACGCGCCAGGAGATCCTCGACGATCCAGGCGTGGGCCGGAAAGTCGTACAACGAAGCGACTTTCCATTCCTCGCCGTTTCGCACGAGCTCGACCGCGGCGACCTCTTCGCCTTCCGCTCCCTCGAGCAGCACGCGTACGGCGCGGCGTGGATCGAGCTGGGGAAAGACCGGTGTCCGTTCCTGCGCGGGAGCTTCCTGCGGCCGCATGAGCCAATCCAGCCCCAGACAGAGAACGACGAGGGCCAGAAGAACCCGGTTGCGTCTGTGGATCTTCATCGCGCCGCAACTCTTCTGGCGGACAAGAAAAACCACATCCCATAGAGCAGGAGCCCGGCAGCGAGCGCTCCCCCGCTGGCCAAGAACATGCGCACGTGACGCCGACGCGCAGCCCGGGTTTGGGCTCTTGCTTCCAGCTCGGCGAATTCCGGGCTCGGGCCCGAGCCGGACCGCAGCCCAAGAAGCCCCAGGGCTTCCCGCTCCTCCCGCAGGAAGTCGTCGATCTCCCGCTCCTGCGGCAGGCGGGAACGCAGGGCCAGAAGGTCCTGCTCGAGCGCGAGCCAATCGATCAGGTTGACGAACAGAAGCTGGTTTTGGAGCGAAGAGTAGTCGCCGTCGGTGATCCAATCGGCATCGCCGAAGAGCACGACCTGGGTTTCCTCTTGTCCCGAACGGACGGTCTCGTGGGTCGCCCGGACTTGTCGCCGGGGAAGCTCAAGGCCCTCCTGAAGGGCCCGCTCCACCGCGGCCTGGTGGAGCGCTTCCTCGACCGGATCCATCGGTACGGGGGCCCCGGCCTCGAAGGCGGAGGGCAGGCGACCCGACAGACTCGCCGCGAGCACGCGCGGCGCTCCCCCACCGCGGGCTGCCAGGGAAAAGGCCTGGGCCTCAAGGAAATCGGGGGCGAGATCCAGAGCCTTTGACGGTTCGATGAGCCAGGACTCCTTCGAGGAGGAAACCAACTCCTCGTAAGTCGCAGCGGCGATGGGCGCATCGCGCTCGAGGGCTTGGGTCCAGAAAAAGTCCGCGCCCGCGACGCGGGCCGTGACAGGGTTCTCGCGGTCGAGCCCCTCGAGGGTGATCTTGGGCCAGAAGGGATAGGGGATGCTCTCCGCCTGCATCTTTCGTTCGCGGCCCTCCAGCTGAATGCTGCGCCGACCGCGCAGTACATTCGGATAGCGTTGATCCCAGACCAATTGGGGCGTCAAACGCACGCCCCAGGCAGACAGTAGGGGCTCGAGCCCGGTCGCGTAGGTGGTCACTGCGCGTTGGCGGAGGTCGACCTCCGCACGGTCGCACAGAAAGAGCGCACGGCCGCCCCGTTGCAGAAATTGATCGATGGCAAAGGCCGCTCGTACGGGGAGCTCGCGCGGACGCGCGACGACCAGGACCGAAACATCCTCGGGAACCATCTCGCCGATGGAGAGATCGAGAACCTCGCGCAAGCGGTACTGGCGCTCCAAAAGGGCCCGCGCACCGGCGAACCCATCCGGGTCGCCGCGCCCGGTTCCGGTCACAAAACCGACCACCGGATCCTCGTCGCGCTTCAAGTTCTGCAACGAGGTCAAGAACGAGTACTCGAAGCCCTGGGGCAACACGAAGGGCACGACCCGTTCGCGCCCGCGGTAGCGCATACAAAGGCCCAGCCAGGTATCCTGGGTGACCTGGGAGGTTCCCTGAACCGCGCTCATCGGATAGGGCTGAATGCCGAGCTCGGTCGCCTCCGCACGCGCCTCGGAGGATTCGTTGGGATCCACGAAGGAGAGGTCTATACGCCCCCCTGCTGCATCCTCGAATTCCAGAAGCTGGTCGATAAGGCGGCGCTTGGCGATCTGCACCGGTCCCAGCCGCGAGCGGCCGGTGAAGTAGGCGCGCACCTTCAGCACATCCTTCAGCTCCGAAAGGAGCCGCCGCCCGACGGGACTGGGTGCGTAGAGCTGATCCTCCGACAGATCGACCCGCAGGTTCAGCTGCCTGCGGGCCCACCGATTGCCTACCACCAAGAGCCCGGCGCAAAGTCCGGCCGTCAACCACGCGTTGAGGAGCCAAGCACGTCGCGATCCGTTTTCTCCTAGTCCCATCGCCGGCCCTCCATGACGACCTTGTTCAAGAGCAACGCGCAGGCCATGAAGAGACCGTAGTAGACGAGGTCCCGCGCATCGAAGAGGCCGCGCGCTCCGCTCTCGAGAAAGTGCAGCGAGGGGCTCGCATACCAGAGCACCTCCGCGAGAGGTCCGGGCACGACACGCACGAAGAGTCCGGCGCTCCAGAGCGAGGAAAGAACCAGCGCACCGGCGAGAAACGCCACCAACTGTTCCTGGGTGAGCGCGGAGGCGACCAGACCGATGGCGATCGAGACACCGGCCAGGAGGATGGCGCCGACGACACCTCCGAAGACGGTGCCCCAATCGAGCGGCCCGATGGACGTGACGAGTCCGGCGGCTGCAAACACGGCGATGGCCGTGATCACCGTGAGCAACGCCCAGGCCGACAGAAATTTGCCGAGGACGATGGACCCGAGGGAAATCGGCTGCGTCAACAGGAGCTCATCGGTGCCCGAGCGGCGCTCCTCGGCCCAGCTGCCCATGGTCAGCGCCGGCGCCATGATGCTGAAGAACAAAGGCAGCCAGGCAAAGAGCGCGTCGAGCGTCGCAACCCGTCCCGCCCAGAGCGCGGGCTGCTGATGTTGGCCGATGGGATAGCCGAGAAAGTAGAACGCGGTGTGCAGGCAGAGCACGAAGATCGCGAACGCCACCCAGGCGACAGGCGAGTCCAGGGTGCCGGCGAACTCGCGCCGAAAGATGGCTACGGCCCCTCTCATCGCTCCCCGCTAGCCTCCGACTCCGCGAGAGATACCTCTTCACTGGAAGTGACCGCCAGAAACACGCGTTCCAGGCTGGGAAGTTCGTGGTGCAATTCCAGAAGCGACCAGCCGTGCTCCCGGGCGGCGTTCGAAACGGCCTCGGCCGCCTGGAAGCGCTCGGTCACGGAAAGCGCCAATCGGAACCGACCGTCGTCGTCCCCGCCGAGAAGCCGAACGCCGGCGACCGTGTCCAGGGCGGAGAGAACCGACTGCACCTCGACCTCCGGACCGCGAAACGTGCAGTGCAACTCCACCGAGCGCCGTCTGGCCAGATCGACCGGCGTTCCGTCGGCTACCAGCCGGCCTTCGGCGAGAATCAGCACGCGCCGGGCACTCTCCTGCACCTCGGGCAGAATATGCGTCGAAAGCAAGACCGTCTTGGTCTCGCCCAACTGGTGAATCAGGTCGCGGATGCGCGCGATCTCCGCCGGATCCAGGCCACTTGTGGGCTCGTCCAGGAGCAAGACCTCCGGATCGGCGAGCAGCGCCTGGGCCAGCCCCACGCGCTGGCGGTAGCCCCTGGAAAGATGGGCGATGCGCCGGTGCTCATAGCCGTGCAGATCGCAGTCGGAAACGACGCGTCCGATCGCCTGATTACGCTCGCGACGCCGCATCCCACGGACACGCCCGACGTAGTCGAGGTAGTCCAACACGCGCATGCGCCGGTAGAGCGGGGTCGTCTCCGGCAGATACCCCAGGACCGTCCGCGACTCGGGATCGTCCGGATCCACCCGCCGTCCGGCGACCTCGATCTCGCCCCCATCGGGACGCAGAAAGCCGGCCAGGCAGCGCAGAGTGGTCGACTTGCCCGCTCCGTTCGGACCGAGAAAGCCCACCACCTCACCGCGCTCTATTTCGAAAGAAACCCCCCGAAGCGCACGGGTGCTGCCGTAGCGCTTCTCGATTCCGCGCACGCGAATCACCCGCCCCTCCTTCGAGAGCTCATCATGCGGTGGCGCGGGGAGTCAGTCTTCGGGGTCAACGTCGAAGCGCGATAGAAAGTCGTCGATTTTCTCGACGTCGTCCAGCTTCGTAACCAGAAGCTCCATCGCCTCTGCCCAGTGCATGCGCGTGAGCACGCGGCGCAGGACGGTGACGCGGTGCATGCGCAGTTTGGAGTGCAATTTCTCCTCCTTGCGCGTACCTGTCTTTTCGATGTCGATGGAGGGAAAGATCCGGCGATCGGAGAGCTTGCGTGACAACACCAACTCCATGTTGCCCGTGCCCTTGAACTCCTCGAAGATCACACGGTCCATCTGGCTGCCAGTCTCGATCAGCGCGGTCGCAAGAATCGTCAGAGATCCCGCCGTCTCCGTGTTCCGTGCCGCACCGAAGAACTGCTTCGGCCGTTCGAGGGCTCGCGAGTCGATACCGCCCGACATCGTCTTGCCGGAGTTGCCCTTGACGTTGTTGTATGCGCGGCCCATACGCGTGATTGAATCCAGGAGCAGGATCACGTCCTCGCCCAGCTCGACCATACGCTTGCAGCGACGCCAGACGACTTCGCACAGCTCGACGTGCTTCTTGGC
Source organism: Planctomycetota bacterium (assembly GCA_002683825.1). GTDB lineage: Bacteria > Planctomycetota > UBA1135 > UBA1135. Next base: position 6,815 of record NYUD01000038.1, on the reverse strand, counting down.
CATCTCGTCGTTCGTGCTTACGAAGACCTGGCCATTCTCCAGCGAACGCGTCCATTCGGTGGCCTCTTCGGGACGCTCGTCCACCAAGAGGACCATCAGATTCACCTCGGGATAGATCTTCTCGACCGCCTTCGCAAACTGCTGCAACAGGATGGTCTTGCCGGATCGGGGCGGCGCCACGATCAATCCACGCTGCCCGCGCCCGACGGGGCAGAGGAGATCGACCACCATCAAAGAGACTTCCTCGCTGCCATCGCCGACGGCGTAGTGGAAGTCGGGGTCGATGCTGGTCAGGCTCTTGAAGGCGGGCAGGTTGCAAACCTCCTGGGGGTTCTTGCCGTCGACCGTTTCGACGTCATGGAGTTCCCACTTGCTACGCCCCTGTCCGCGACGCACGCTGCCCTTGACGAGGGCGCCGTCACGCAGGCCCAACTTCTGGACCAGGCGCGGCGGGACGTGCACGTCCTCTTTGGACGGTAGATAACCACGCGAACGTTCGCGCAGATGGCCGTGGCTGGCTTGTTCGAGCACCAACAACCCCTCCACCTCGCGACGCTCAACTGCGGAGCGTCCGCGAACGCTTTGGTGCGTGCTCTTCGGGCGGGAACGTCCTTGGCGCTGTGCCGCAGCGGGAGCCTGCTGGGTGTCTCCCCCATCGCGCCGCTGGCGGCGTTTCTGCCTGCGACGCTCCTGCCAGCGACGACGCTTTTCGGCACGGGCGGAGCGACGCTCGCCTCCTTGCTGGGACGGCTGGGCATCGCTCTGTCCACCGGATTGCGGCCCCTGTTGCGCGGGTTCCTGCCGCTCGCGCCGCGGGTCGGGTTCGTCGAAGGACAGCGGGGCCGCAGAGGTTTCCTCGGGTTCGCGCCGGCTGCGTGTCCGCTCACGGGGCTTCCTTTCCCGGGAGGGAGTCTCCCTGACCTCCTCTTCGCTACGCTTTCGCACGCGGGAGCGCGACCTCGGTTCGGCCTCCCCGAGCGTGCCGTTGCTCGAAGACGCGCCAGACCCTGTCGCCTTCGTGGCTTCGCCAGCCTTCTTCCTGGATGCAGCGGGTACCTTCTCGGCCTTCGGAGTCTCGGGCTCTCCGGCCTTCGCGGTCCCCGTTCGGCGGGCGTTCACCTTTTTCTTCTTCGTGGTCTTGGAACTCTTCCTCTTCGCCGCACGCTTCGGCGCTTGGGCCGCGTCGGCGTCTTTCGAGTTCGGAGTGTCGATCGCACCCGCCCCGAAGGGGGCACTCTTGGTCGAAGAGCGGTGCGAGGACTTGGTCGCTTTTTTAGAGGCCAAGAGAGTCGTTCTTTCGTCTAGGGACAAAAGCCGTCGCAAAGAGACGGGGGAGGCCGCTGCCAGATCGCCGGAAGCGAGTGATTAAAGATCCAGATGGGCTGGAAGCTCTCCCGGATGCATCCAGTGGCACTTCGGGGCCGTCCCCGCGGCCCTCTCCGAAGAGAGGCGTGGCGCATCCGGGCGTCGTACGGGCGATCGCCTCCGGGGCGAGGCACCAGGTGACGAGCCGTAACGAGAAGAGGATGCCTGATCGGACGGCGGAGCAAAAGCCCCAGTGGCCAAGAATCCTGCTCTCTCTCAGCTCCTCCCCCCTTATCGACCCGAGATGCGGGTTTTCTCCAGGCCCAAGGAGAATTCTTTCAGGCGCCGTATTGCGCGCGATAACGGCGAATTCGTTCCAGGAGCTCCCCGTCGAGGAGAGCCCGCCCGTCGATTTCCCGGCTCGCCAGTACCTCGACGACCTCGTCGATCGTGACGATGGCGCAGGTGAACATGGAGAACTCCTCCGCCAGTTCACAGAGGGCGGATTTTTCTCCCAGGCCCCGCTCCATCCGATCGATCGCAACGACCAATCCGGCCAGCTCGATCCGAGCCGTGTCCGAAAGCAGGGCCACCGCCTGGCGGATCGAGGTCCCGGCCGTCGTCACATCCTCGAGGATCAGCACCCGCTCGCCCTCCGCCGGCACGTGGCCCACCAGGCGGCCGCCCTCGCCGTGGTCCTTCGCCTCCTTGCGGTCGAAGGAAAAGGGCACGTCCACCCCGTGCTCCGAAGCGAGGATCAGGGCGGTGGTACAGACCAGGGGGATGGCCTTGTAGGCCGGACCGAAGAGAACGTCGTAGCCGCCCGGGACCTGGTCGCAAATGGCCGCGGCATAGAAGCGGGCCAGCTCGAGGATCTGGGGGCCGCGACGGACGTTGCCGAGGTTGATGAAATAGGGTGTACGGCGGCCGCTCTTGGTCTCGAAATCACCGAAGGTCAGGGCGCCCGTGCGGATGAGGAATTCGATGAACTGGCGCTTGTAGGTCTGCATCGTGGGTCGAGCGAATTCCAACCGATGGACGAGGTGAACCGAAAGCGGATTCTCAGATTCCGCAATTTTCGAGCCGGAATCTGAGACCTGCCGCCCTCTCTTCGGGCCTATGTGCCGCCATGGTTTCGAATGTCTGGCCGCTCGACCTTTTCACGTCGCCCCGTTGTTGTTCTCCTGTGGGGATGCCCTCTCCACCGTCCCACCCCATGGACCTACGCCTCACGCGCGAGGTCCTGGCAGGCGAGGCCGACGCGATGGAAGCCTTCATCGAGCGTATGGCCTGCGTGCCGCGGCTGGTCCGCGAGGGGCACCGGCGGCTGGGGGGGTCCCTGGACGAACACGAGCTGGACGACGTGACCCAGGAGACCCTGACGGCGATCTGGATCAAGCTCGGGGGCTTCGAAGGTCGCGCGGCCCTCGAGACATGGGCCTTCCGCTTCGGACGCAACGAAATCCTAAAGGCGTTCGAGAAAAAGCGTCGCCGGGGAGGCCAACTCGAGCCCGATCCTGCCGAACTCACGGCGAAGGCCCCCCCCGAGGAGACATCGATCGATCCCGTCTCCTTGCATGCGAGGTTGAACCAGCTGGACAACATCTCCGCCGCGATCGTTCGCGCAAGACACTTCGATCAGAAATCCTTCCAGGAGATCGCCAGCTCGCGCTCGGAACCGTTGGGCACCGTCAAGACCCGTTATTACCGAGCGATCGATCGCCTGCGCGAGGCGCTCGATCCCGAATGGAGGAGGGTGCGCTCGTGACGAAGGAAGATCGCAACAGGAAGGAAGAGGAACTGCTCTTGCAGGCCGGAGACAGGGACTGGGATCCCGAGGGTCCGGAGCTCGGGGCCCTCTACGGTGACGATCGGCAGGGCCTGGAACGGGCCCGGGATTGGCTTCGCACCCGGCGTGCCTATGCCGAGCTCGCCGCCGGGGAGCGCGAACTCGTCCAGTCGGTGATGCGGTCCGAGCCGACGGAGAAGGACGCCCGGGACCGCGAAAAGGTCCGTGCTTTCTTTCAAAGCCGTACCCTCCAAAGGCCCGCGCGCGTCCCGCGCTTTAGCTTCCCGGCATGGCAAATGGCGGCGGGCCTTCTGGTGCTCATAGGGGCCGCCCTGTGGGTCGCAGGGGGCGGATGGGAAGTCGCGCGCGACGATCCGCTCTTGCTCGGAAACAAGGGCATCTCGGACCTCGAGCCGTCGGGCCCCGTCCGGACCTTCGGGGAATTCCGCTGGAGCGTATTCGACCTGCCCCCCGGGGGCAGCTACCGCCTGGTCGTCGAGTCCGCGGGTAGCGAAATCCTGCGCATCGAAGGCCTGAGCAAGGCATCCTACACGCCGACGCCGGACGAGCTGGCGGCGCTCGATCGATGCGACGAAATCGCCTGGAGAGTCTACGCCCTGACCGCGGACGCACGCGCGGCGCCACTGGCGAGTGGCTCCGCATCTTCTTCGCGGCGCTGACGACGCTTCTGGTGTCGGCTCGGTGGACGCCCGGGCAGGCGCAGATCGGGGATCCGCTGGCTGCCAGGCTGGCCGAGTTGAAGGATCCGGCCCTCGGCTCCGCCGACAGGGTGCACGACGTCGCCGCTGAACTTCGAGAACGGTTACGGGTGGACACTTCGGTTCCGATCGACTGGGCGCGTTCCGTGACCGACTATCGCGTGGCGCTGCAGGTGCGCGACGTCCCACGGCTCCCCGTCGCGAAGCACGCCTGGCACGTGAGTATGGCCCTGCGGGATGCGGGTCACGTGTGGACTGCGCGAACCCTGCTCGAGCACGCCCTGGGTGAGCTTGCGGAGATCCCCCGCGAAGAGACGTTCGCATGCTGGCTTCACATCGAACTCGCCGAAATCACGCGCCACGCGGGCGAATGGACGACCTCCGCCGAACACCTCGAAGAGGCTCGGATCGGTCTCTTCGGCGAGGACAGCGACCCCTTCGAGGCTCCGCTTCCGGCGGAGGATCTGCGCGCCATCGCCGTGGGTACGTGGTTCGACATGGCCGGACAGCTCTACTTCGAGCTGGGTCGAACCGAGCTCGCAGCCAGGAACTTTGACGAACACGAAGAGCGCGCTCTCGAGACCGGCGAACCCAGCCTGTGGTGGGGAGCGCTTGACAACCATATCCGCCTGGCGTTTTCGACGAAGCGCTTCCGGGAGCTCGAGCGCCTGTGGCGCGAGGCGCAGGCCCATCCTTTCTGGGCACGGGGTCGGACATCGGAACGGGCCAACATCTCCTTCACGGTTGCACGCGCGTTTCTGGAAGAGGAGCGACTGGGGCACAGGGAGCCCGGGGAGGCGTTCGAGATGCTGGTCGGTATTGCAACGGCCCCCGGTGCCCACGAGTTCGAGGCCTTCGGGGCCGAGCTGCTTCTCGCCGCCACCATGCTGGACGAAAAAGAGCTGGAAGAGGCCGACGCCTGGATCGAGGCAGCTCGGGAGCGCAGCGCCGGCTGGGGACCATCGGCGAAGGACGGCGGCCGCACACTCTTGGCCCTCAAGGCCACCGAATGGCGCGCTGCGCGTGTGTCCGCAAGCCCTGCGCGCGTCGCGCAGGCGGAGGCGGAATCGAACGAGATCTTCGAGCGTTTTCTGAAGAGCTGGGCGGAGGCGCCGATCGCACCGGACGGCATCGGTTTTCTCCAGACCCCATGGCGAGCCCAGTTTCTGAATGAGGTGCTGGCGCTCCGGCTCTCGAAGGGAGTGCGCCCCGCACTGGAGGATCTCCTGCGCGTTCAATCCCTCGGTACGCTGACGCGGACGCTCCTGGAGAGCGGCGTCGACCTAGCGGACGTTCAGCACGAACTCCTGGGGCCGGGAGCCGGGGCCGTCCTGTTCTCCCTGGGCCGCGAACAGAGCTTCGTCTTCACGCTGTCGCAGAACGATGTGAAGGTGCACAAGCTCGCCGGCGAGTACCGACTGAGCCGCACCCAGGCAGCGCTCAGCGAGGCGGCCTTCGACCTGAGTGCCGGGCTCACCCGATCGGACAGTGCCTTTGAGGAGGCCGTCCGCGGGGCGAGCGCTCTGCTCTTGCCTTCTGACCTCGCCCAGACCCTTCGGACCTGGACCGAGATCGTGGTCGTGGGGGCCGAAGGCGCGGGCATCTTCGCCTTCGATGCGTTGCTCTTGGACGGAGAACCGATCGGCACACAAAAGGCGATCAGTCACATCCCCTCGCTCCCGATCGGTGTTTGGCTGACGCGCCGGCTCTCCAACGCCGCCCCCCCCGCCCCCGGCATCGAGATTGTCTATTCGACGGATACGCGCGGGGCGCCGCCGCCTTTCGATCGTCTGGAACCGATCCCGTTCGACGAGGACCACGTGGACGCGCTCAGCAGTTTGTACGGCAGCGCGCGCCTCTGGTACGGTCCTGAAGCGCGCGAGGACAAACTCGCCGGAGCCGGGCTGGAGGACGCATCCGCCCTCTCCTTCATCGCCCACGGGCTCTATTCACCCGAACGCCCGCAGCCGGCCGGGCTCCTGTTGGCCGGCGGAGATCTTTTGTGGGCGGAGGACATCGAGGCCATGTCCGTTCCACCGCTCGTTTCACTGATCGCCTGTGGAGCCGGTCGCGGGAACGTGCGCGTGGGTGACGACGGGCGAACGCACCTCGGCGCCGCCTTCCTCAAGGCCGGTGCACGAAACGTACTTCTGGGATCGCTGGATCTGGAGTTTCGCGCCGGGCTTTCGCTGCATCTTGGCTTTCACGAACGCATCCGGGCCGGAGACACACCGGCCGAGGCGCTACGCAGTGCTCGCGCGCAGACGATCGCGTCCCGGGTGGGCGGCGTCCACCCCATCCAGCTTCTATCGGTCCGGCTCTATGGCGCAGGCCACGAGCACCTGCCACCACTCCCCGGGGAAGAGAACGCCGCCTGGTGGATCGTCGCCGCCGCTCCCCTCGGGCTCATCCTCTTGGGCTATCTCTTCCTGGGACGCCGAGGTCAGAAACAGGGCCAACAGGCACTTCCGACTCCCCCACGTCGATGAAAGCCAAACCCGTTGTCCGGTTCGAGCCAGGGTGAATTTTCGACTTCGAGTTGTTGAGAGGTGCCCTCGTCGTCGGAGAAGTACTCGATGAGGGCAGGGCCGATCTGTTCGTCGGCAGCCCCCAGCAAGCGGAATCGAAACTGGTAGACCGCTCCCGTTTGATCCCCCGTCACCCCGAAGGAGACCGGAACGTTGACCAGGGAACCGATACCCGGGCTACCCCCGCTGGGTCCGCCGAAGTCGTCGACCTCGTGCTCCCCACCGCCCGGGGGGAAAGAGGGCGGCGACGGTGCAGGGCCGTGCTTTTCCTGGTCCATCGGAGTGCCTGCCTCCACCAGTGTCGTGGTGACGACCGCCCGCGGCAGGGGTTCGACGGCAGCGCCAAACTCCGGCTGGTAGAACACCTCGACGGTGAGCTTTTTGATCGTCGAGACCTCGTTCGCCTCGCGCCGGTAGGTGGGATAGGGGATCCGGACTTCCAGCCCGTAGGAAAAGGTCGTCTGACCACCTGTT
>NYUD01000096.1 GCA_002683825.1 Planctomycetota bacterium | reverse complement strand
GTCGTCGACGGGATCGACGAGGCGCTGACGCACATCCGAACCTACTCGACGCACCACACCGAGGCGATCATCACCGATGACCCGGCATCGGCCGAGCGCTTCCTCGCCGAGGTCGACTCCGCGGCGGTGATGCTCAACGCGTCGACGCGCTTCACCGACGGCGGAGAGTACGGCTTCGGTGCAGAAGTCGGCATCTCGACGCAGAAGCTGCACGCCCGAGGGCCGATGGGCCTGGCCGAGCTCACGAGCGTGAAGTGGATCGGGCGGGGCGAAGGCCACGTCCGAGCCTGATCCCAAATAGACTGGTCGGCGTCCGGACATCCCGGGCCCACCCGAAACGGAGCACGAATGACACTGGCTGAGATCGTCATCCTCGCGGCGGAGGAGACCGAGCACCACGGCAACGTCGCGCTCGAGACCTTCTGGTACGGTGCGGTGGCCCTGGCCGTCTTCGGTCTGCTGGCGCTCGTGACCGCGTCGTATCGTAACGTGGCGAACCGCCACGCACATAAGGCGGAGGCCTACGCGAAGGCGCACGCGAACGACGTTCAGAAGGCGGGACACGGGCACTAGGCCCGCTGCATGTCCACGGCGCGAGCCCCTCGGATCGGAGTGATGGGCGGGACGTTCGATCCCATCCACCACGGGCACCTCGTCGCGGCCAGCGAAGTGGCGCAGTCCTTCGACCTCGATGAAGTCGTCTTCGTTCCGACCGGACGCCCCTGGCAGAAGCAGAGCGTGACCTCCAGCGAGCATCGCTATCTGATGACCGTCATCGCGACGGCATCGAACCCGCAATTCACCGTGAGCCGCGTCGACGTGGACCGGGCCGGCCCGACCTACACCATCGACACACTGCGCGATCTGCAGGCGGAGAGACCGGGTGCGGAGCTGTACTTCATCAGCGGCGCCGACGCCGTGGCGCAGATTCTCAGTTGGCGGGACCATGATGAACTGTGGCAACTCGCCCACTTCGTCGCCGTCTCCCGTCCCGGCCACGTGCTGAGCACCGAGGGACTGCCGTCGGAGAACGTGAGCCAGCTGGAGATCCCCGCGCTGTCGATCTCGTCGACGGACTGTCGAGACCGGGTTCGTCGAGGTCACCCGGTGTGGTACCTCGTCCCCGACGGGGTTGTCCAATACATTGCGAAGCATCACCTCTACCGGAGCATGGAATGAGCACACCCGAGCACCCCGCGGACAAGCCGCTGACCCGCCGTCAGCTGCGGGAGATCCGCAACACCGGCTCGACGCCCGTCGTGACACCCCCGGACGCCGACGCCCATGCCGCAGCCGACACCGACGACGCCGCGCCCGAGCATGCCGCAGCGGTCGCCTCGCCGAAGCCGCGTCTGCCCCGGCCGGCCCCCCCGACCGATGTGTCGCCGGCGCCGGCTCCCGACTCGAGTGTGAACCTCGGTGAGGCGCCGCTCACGCGCCGGCAGGCGCGCCAGCAGGAGAAGATCCGCACTGCCTCGGTACCGGTGATCACACCGGAGGTGGCTGCTCAGCACACCACAGCGGCGGAGCAGCCCGTGTGGACCGCGGCGCCGGTCGACCCCGCCCTCGGGGAGCCGACGCCCATCGTCGCCTCTGTCCCCGAGGGTTCGGATGCACAGGCAGAGGACGTGGCGGGCCGGGAGGTCGCGGACGAGGCCGAGCGGCCCGTGGTGAACCCGGCTCTCGGCGCAGGGCTCCTCGCCGGGGGCGTGCAGGAGGCTGCGGGGGCCCCGGCGTCCTTCGATCAGCTTCTGACGCGCTCGTCGAGCGGCTCGGTCAGCACTCCCAACGCGCTCATCATGTCTCAGACGCCGTCGACGCTCGCCTCGCCTGTCGCCTCGACGGGCGAGGTCATCCTCACGGGGTCGTACGACCTGCCCGAAGGGTTCGGGTCCACCGGACACGCCCGTGGGACGGCGGACGGCAAAGAGGTGGACGCGGTGCTCGTCGACGGTGAGCTGCCGGCGCATTCGTCACCGACGCCGATCGCCGCCAGCGCCGCGATCAGCACGCACAAGCAGCCCGGCGACGTCATCAAGCCCCCCACCCCCGAGAAGGGTGGACGCCTGATGCTGACACTGGCAATCACCGCAGGCGTCCTGGCGCTCGCCCTCGTGGGCGTGCTCATCCTCGCGTTCGTGACGGGAGCGATCTGATGCCGGCGACGGAACAGTCGCGGGAGATGCTCCAGATCGCCGCCGCCGCAGCGGACGCGACCGGCGGTGAGGACCTCGTCGCCCTGGACGTGTCCGATCCGCTGCCGCTCGTCGACGTCTTCCTCATCGTCACCGGGCGCAGCGAGCGCAATGTCGCCGCCATCGCCGATGAGATCGAGGAGAAGCTCCTCGAGGCAGGCCACAAGCGGCTCCGGCGCGAAGGACGCGAGGAGTCCCGCTGGATCCTCCTCGATTTCGGCGACCTCGTGGCGCATGTCTTCCATGAGGAGGAGCGGTCGTACTACGGGCTCGAACGCCTGTGGAAGGACTGCCCCGTCGTCCCCATCGTCCTTGCCGGAGCCTCGGCGGGGGAGTGATCCACGTCGCATCGCGCGCCACGCCCGGGGCGGCGACGGTTCGAAGAGACCGGGAACATGTTGTAAGCTGATCGAGTTGTCCCGCCGGAGCGGGAAACGATCTGGGCCTGTGGCGCAGCTGGTAGCGCACCTGCATGGCATGCAGGGGGTCAGGGGTTCGAGTCCCCTCAGGTCCACGTAAGTTGAGAAATTCGAAATCTGCCCCGTCTGATGGCGGGGCAGTTTCGCGTCCGGGGACGGTTGGGGCATCTCGCCCCCGTGCTCCTGGGCGAGGACAGCGGCCGCCGGTTCTGCTGGCACGAACGTGACGTGTTCGTCCTCGTCGATGACTATTCGCTTGAACAGCGCGCGGTTGAGCATGCGGCGTTCAGCAGGTTCGCACTTGCTGTAGAGGTCACCGAGGTCGGTGAGGACATCGACGATCTGATCGAGCCCCTCGTGAGCGCTGTGGTAGGTGTTCGCGAGGTTGTCGAGCCGGCTGTTGATGGCGTCGAGGCTTGTGCGGATGCGGTCCTGTTCGCTCTTGAGCAGGTCGAGCGGGATGGCGTCGGCGTAGTGGGCTTGGACGAGCTTGAGGCGTTCGGCATCGAGCTTCTCGCGCTGGGTGGTCAATACGGTGCGTTCGTTGTCGCTGGAGGCTTCGAGCTGGTCGAACACTTGGTGCAGTACCTGGCTGACGTGCTCGGCTTCCTCGTCGGTGAGCCCGTTGGTGCCGTAGTCGCGTTCGACGCGGTCCTCGATCCGTTCGGCGAGGATCGCCGAGCGGGTGCAGCCGTTCTTCTTGCGCCGCCCTGAACAGGTGAAGTACTCGTAGCGATCTCCTTGCTTGTCCCGGGGCCGTTCGATCATGAGCTTGGCGCCACACGAGCAGCACAAGCTCCCCTTGAGGTAGTGGTCGTACTTCTGAGGCCGCTCACCGACAGCGTTCTTCGCATCGAGCTGCGTCTGGACCCGCAGCCAGTTGTCCGGGTCGGCCAGCGGGATGTGGGCGCCGTCGTAGGTGACGCCGCGGAAGGTCACGGTGCCCTGGTAGTAGGGGTTGGTCAGGATTTTGTGCAGCCCGGTGGTGGAGACCGGCTTTGCCGGCTGTGAGGGTGTGGAGCGGGTCGTCAGGCCGCGGGTCTTCAACTCGCGGGCGAGGGAGGAGAGGGACCAGTCGCCGGTGGCGTAGGCGGCGAACGCGAACCGGATCAAGTCCGCGCGATCGGGGTCCAGTTCGATATCTCGGGCTTCTCGGCCTTTGGCGTCTGTGGTGCGCACGTTCAGGTAGCCCAACGGTGCTTTGGTCGGCGTGCCACCGATCGACGCTTTCTGCGTCATCCCTTTGAGGACTTCCTGGGCCAGGTTGAGGGAGTAGAACTCGGCCATCGACGCGAGGATGCCGTGCATGAGCATGCCGGAGGGGGTTTCGTCGATGTTCTCCGTGACAGAGACCAGGGTGATGTTCGCCCCGCGCAGGGTGGAGTGGATGATCGCGTCATCGAGCCGGTTGCGAGCGAGTCGGTCGACCTTGTTGATGATGCAGTACCGGACCGGGTTAGCTGCGATGTAGTCGAGCATTTCCTGCAACGCGCGGCGACGGGCGGTCTTCGCGGACTCGCCGGGCTCGATGAACTCCTTGACGATGACTGCGCCGAGCTGTTCGGCCTTGCGCTGGGCGGCTTCTCGCTGGGCGGGGATGGACAGACCTTCTTCGAGGCCGTTGCGGGTGGCCTGGTCCTTGGTGGAGACCCGCAGGTAGGTGACCGCTGGTATCAGCCCGTCAGCTCCTTCCTCACCGGTCCCGGCTATCTGGTGCCGCTGGTCAGTTGCCAGTGCGCGGAGTGTCGCGACGTCGATGCCGGAGGGGAGACTGATGGGAGACATGGAGTGACCGCCTTTCAGGTGCCCAACTGTGGGTTGGGCGTCTGGGGCGCCGGATGGCGGTCACGTCAGGATTCGAAAAGAACACCCCCGATAGGGGTTTAGGGTCTGTGCCAGCGACGCCGTGATCGTCGTGTTGGCTTCTGATTCTACCGTCTGGGCGTGAGTAGTTGTCGGAGGTGTTTGCCTGCTTGGGCGGTGGCGTCGTCATCGGATGCTCGCAGGGCGAGGCGGATGAGGACTTCGGCGACCTTCTCGGTGTCGATGTCCTCGCGCCTGTCGAACCGGACCCGGACTGGCCGGTCGGCGCCGACTCGATCGGTCCTGCGCGCATAGGAGCGAACCATCAGCGCTCACCTTGCTCACGTTGCGCACCGGGGCGATGGTCGAGGAGTTCACCGGTGGCGTCGTCGATGGTGGTGAAGAACGCGTCCTCGGCGGTTTGCCGCTGCCTGACCTGCTCTCGGACGAAGTCGATGAACTCATCGTCACGGTCAGTGATCACAACATCCTCCACCGGTGGTGGGGGCGTTTCGCCGGGCCAGGCGGTCTGCCGGGTCGCACGGTCCCGGTCGAGGCGGGTGCCGGATGCCGCCACCCAGTCACGCAGCCGCGCCCTGGTGTCGGCGAAGTCGCGGTGCCAGCCGACAGGTGCGGAGCCGTTCTGCTCAGGGTCGTAGGCGCACAGCCAGTGCAGGTGCAGGGCTGATAGTTCCCAGACCAATTCGGGGTGGTGGTGCCAGAACGGGGGGATCACGGCGGCGGGGAGCCCGTAGGTGTGGCGGAGCCAGTCGACCCACCGGTTCAGCTCCAGCCACTCTTGCTCCAGATCGTGGGCGGAGAGCAGGTTCCAGTTCACCGGGTGCGGCGGTCCGCCCAACGACTCGGTGGTCATCTCATCGCCAAAGTCGTCGTCCAGGTCGTCTTCGAGGTCGTTCTCATCGGGCTCGGGGGGTGGAGTGCGGGCGTTCATGATCCTGCTTCTCCCGGTTCAGCGACCCAGCACCGGCGTATCGGCAGCCGGTGAGGCTTGTGGCGGGTCGAACGCTCGGTTCTGCTGCCGGGATACGTTCTCGCGCTCTGCGGTGACACCTGCACGGCGAGGTGTTCGGTCCACGTCGTAGCGGGTCCGCGCGGTGTCGTGGCCGATCTTCTTGGCCACGAACTCCTCGCCCTCGATCTGTTGCCCGTCACGGGTGTAGGAGTACTCGTGCGCGTAGCCTTCGGCGACGAAGTTGTCGCCTTTGGTGAACCGCTCATACGCGCGTTCGGCCGTTGCGCGGTACAGCACGAGATTGCTGAAGCTCGGCTCCAGCTTCGTGAACGCCCCGTCCTCTTCGCGGTGGTAGTTCTCCTGCCCGAACCGGGCATAGAACCGAGCGTCACCGTTCTCCGTGGTGGTGAGTTGCGGATCGGTGGCGATGAATCCAGAGATGGACTGCTGCGTGCGGATAGCCATTGAACCTTCTCCTGACGATCAGTCGCGACCACCAGGGCGTGGTCGCTGTGTCAGGCAGGTGCACACCGCGACCCATGCTCGGATCAGGGCTTTCGGTGCAGCAGCGCTTCGATTTCTGCTCGGTCGGCCTTCAACGTGGAAGCGTCGGAGCGGGACGGCCAAGCCCGTAGATCGGTGACGATGGGTGGGGCGGCCCGGAGGAGGGTGACGCCAGTGCCAAACGGGAGCGTTCTGATCCGGTCAGGCGGCAGGATCGCGACGCGGCGAATGGAGCGTTGGTTGGAGCGGGTGCCGTGGTCGCCGAGGGTGACGGAGTCGGTGTACTCGTCGCGCTCCCCGATGAGTGTGGAGAGGTCTTGGAGGTCGCGGCTGTTGGAGGCACCGCCGAGGATGATCTTGACGATGGAGGCGTCCCAGATCGCGCCGGCGGCGTTGTCGTTCCATTTGTCGCGCGCCTGCGCCAATGACTGCAACACAGGCAGGGTGGTGATGCCGGTGCCGCCGCCCTCAGCCATCAGCGTCGGGAGGCTGGGCAGGGGGGCGAGGTTGCCGATCTCATCCAGGGCAAGCAGCAGGGGCGGGTCGAGGCGTGCGCCGGGTGAGCGGGCGGCGATCCGGCGGGCGGTTTCGATGAGGTCTTCGATGAACGCGGCCACCAGGGCGGCGGATGCGCCGGTGCCGGCGCCGGTGGCCAGCAGGTAGAGGGTGCCGCGGTCGCGGATGAAGGTCTCGGGGTCGAAGCTCTCACCAGGTCCAGGCGAGACAGCGTCCAGGACGCGCGGGTCGGCCAGCGCGCCGAGGGCCAGGGCGACGCCCTGCCAGATCGAATCCCTGGTTTTGGGGTCGGCGTCGATCATCGCTCCGAGGGAGTCCGCCCACCCGGTGGCTGCCTGGGTGTTGTTGGTGAGGATCGCGACGGCTTCGGCGGCGGCGGTGGGGTCGAGGGTCCAGCGAAACAGCTCGGCTGGGGGCCGGTGGTCGAGCGCCGCGGCGTGTAGGAGGGCTTGGAGGGCGGTGCGGGTCTTGCCTTCCCAGAAGCCGCCGGATTCGACCCCGCCGGCGGACAGGCCGGTTGCTGCGGACAGGCCGGTGGCTCGGATCATCGCCGTGAGCGGGTCCTCGCATCCGCGGATGGGTGACCAGCGCATTCCGGCGGGGATGCCTTCGGCGAGGTGTTGGGGGTCGAACACCGCTACCGGCCGACCGCCACGCTGCCGGGCGCGGAGGGTGGCGGTGAGGTTGTCCGGCCGCGTGCTGGTGGTGACCACGGCGCCGGGGGCGTCAAGGATCGTCGGGATGACGATGTGCAGGCCCTTGCCGGAGCGCGGGGGGCCGATGAGCAGGATCGAGTCCTCCACGCTCGCCCACACATCGCGCCCCTTGGACGCGCCGATCCGATACCCGACATCACCGGGTGCGGGTTTATCGAGGGATGGGCGCAGTGTCCCGGCCCGGCGTAGCAGCGCCTTCGCTGAGGCGGTTTGGGTGACTTCATGGGCCGTGGCGGTGCCGGCGAGGCGGCGCGGATCGGTCTCAACCCGGCGGGAGTGGCGGCGCAGCCGCATCCACACCCATGCCCCGGCCGTGACCAGGCCAGCGAGCATCGCCGCGGTGATGATCCAGTACACGGACGAGTTGAGCCCGGTGGCGTCGAGCGCGCCCGCGGGGTCGCCGGGGTTGAACAGCACTCCGAGCCCCGACGCCGGTCCAGCAGTGGGTTGGGGTGTACCGGTGAGGAACGCGGCAACGGACCCGGAAGCGCGCAGGATGAGCGCGATCCCGAACATCCCCACCAGGGCCATGAGAGCGGCGTTGGTCAGCTCGTCACCGAACGCCCCGGCCTGCCGCGCACC
>NYUD01000037.1 GCA_002683825.1 Planctomycetota bacterium | reverse complement strand
GCTGACCGTGTAGGTTCCCGCCGAATTGTAGGTGTGCACCGGGTTCTGAACGGCGGACGTCCCACCATCTCCGAAGGTCCAGGCCCTATTCGTGACCGCGCCCGTGCTCGCGTCAAGGAAGTTGACGGCCAGGGGGCGGACGCCCATCGTCGGTGTCCCGCTGAAGTTCGCCACAGGAATCGAGCTGACTTCATTGATCTCGGCAAACAGGATGACGTTGCGGTTGACGTTGTTTTGAAAGTCGGCCGTCGCCGTACGGGTGGCGGTGCTCGCGTAGTTGACCATGTCCGCCGTCGACCAGGCACTGGAGGTGCCCAGGACGTTCGTCCGCAGGATCACGTCCTGACGCCAGATGAACGGGCTCAGGTTCCCGCACCCGGCCGCAGCGAGTCCTGCGTTCCCTGCGGCGATCGGGATGGACACCGAGATCGGGTCGACGATGGGCCCCTCGCTCAGGTTCGTTGCCGTGCTGCCTATGGGATCCGTCTGGCTGACGTTGCAGTAGGTGACGGCGGAGATGCCGACGTCCACAAAACCCAGTCCCCCGAACGTCAGCGAGATGGTCGAGTTCGAAGCCGCGGCGATACCCGCTTCATCCAGATGCCAGAGCGTGGCGACGAAGGAGTATCCGGCGTTGTTCGTTTCGATGGCCATGAACCGGGTCATGGCCTGCCCGCCGTAACTCACGGCGCTGAAGGAGTTCACTCCCTGGGCGCTCGACTCACCGCCGACCGCTACGACCAGCAGACGGTCGCTTCCCGTTCCGGCAGCATGGGTGGAACCGCTCGTCCAACCACCGCCGGAACAAACCGAGACCTGCGCGTAGCTCCGGGGGGCGAAAAAGGCGAGAACAGCGGCGAACAAAAAGATGAGGGGAGTGCGCTTCATGAGGCCCTCCGAAGGGGGTGTAGACGCTGGGCAAGACGACACACCCGGAAGCGGGAGGTCACCGCGAGGGTCGGAAGCCCGGGAGAGACCGTTTCGAGCCGTCTATCAGGGCGCAAAGCTGGACCGTGCCAATCAGGTTCTCGAACCCCAGTTTAGGATGTTGTATTTAATGTGAGCGGCCCGTCACGACATGCGGGTGGACAACCCGAGGTTAACCCAGGTTTCGAAATCCCGCCAGGCAGCACCTGGTTGGGCCCTTGCCAGAAGTCGCTCACGGTTCAGCAGGCCCCTTTTCCGGCCTTTTCCCCCAGCTCGCGCAACGTCGGGTTGTTGAGCGAGCTGCGCTGATCCTCCTCGTAACGCCCCAGGAGAGCATCCAGCTCCTTGTCGATCGGCCCGAGGGGGGCATAGTCCACCGGACCGGACTTTTCCTCGAGCGCGTCCAGGACGTCCTTGAGGCGAATGGTCTCGAGATCTCGGGCGGGGAGCACGCCCGAGTCGAAGCCCTCTTCGAGAGCGACGACGATGTTCTGCTTCTGCATTCGCGCGAGCACTTCCAGGACCGAGCGTTCCGGAACACCGAGCTCCGCGGCGAGTTCCTCGCTCCCATAGGGCCTCCGCCCCGCCAGGAAGGCCCGGGCGACGCGTACGACCGCTCGCACTCCGAGCACCCTCTTGAACGACTGGCCGTGGTAGCGGGAACGGGCGATCTGTCGATAGGCCGGCTCGTTCTGGTGGGCGAAAGCGAATTCGGCGCCGAACAGCACGGCCACCCAGGAAACGTAGATCCACAGGAGGAAGATCGGGATGGCTGCGAAACCGGAGTAAATGGCGTTGTAGTTGGCCATCCCGACCTGAAACCGAACATGAAGGATCTGCGCCACGTACCAGAGCGTCCCCCCCATGACGCCCCCGATCGCAGCCGAAAGCAAACGCGTGCGCGTGTTGGGCATGAAGATGTACACGAACCCGAAGCCCACCCACATGCTCGCGAGGGGAATGAGCTTGAAGGCAAACTCGCGCACAGGCCCCAACCCCAGTGAACGGTCGAGGAACTCGGTAAAGCCCGTGCTCGTAAACGCCGTCGTCGCCGCGGTGGCTGTAGCGAGAAGGATCGGCACCACCACTACCATCGACAGATAGTCCGAGACCTTGCGCACGAGGCTCCGCGCCTTGCAAACGCCCCAGATGTCGTTGAAAGATCGCTCGATCGAGCTGAGCAGCTTGATGACCGTGTAGGCCAAGAACACCAGGCCGAAGAACCCCAGGCTGCCCACGTTCGTTGCGGACACGAAGTCCAGGAGCTGATCGACCGCCCCGCGCAACTCGCTGGCGCCAGCCCCCCCCGTGCCGATCGTGCGGTCGAGGAAGGGTTGGATCGTGTCCTTCATCAACCGATCGTAGGCGCCGAGCCCCTTCGCCACGGAAAAGGAGAAGGCGAGCATGGGCACGAGCGAAAGGACCGTGATATACGCCAGGGCGGAGGCCCGAAAGAGACAGCGATCCTCCACGAAACCGCGCGCCGCCAGGAAGAGCACGCGCGAAACCTTGTAACACGCGGCTCGCAGGGCCGGCAGACCGCCCAGCTCGGCCATCCAGACGTCCCGGTTCAGGAAGCGCTTCACGCGCTCGACGAACGTAACTCGAAGCCCTTCCCTCAATTCCGTGCCCTGTCTTCGGCTCACCTCGGAATCGTACTCGGTCGGCACGGCGTGGTGGACGCCGTTTCCTCGACGCCCGCTGTGCACCGACCTTTCGGACAGAAATTCGGTTTTTTTCGGAAGGTGCCGGGCCCCCGCTTTGAACTTCAAGGACGGGACCGTGACGAAGTTCTACGTCGATGAGAGCCGGCGGAGGCGCTCGCGATAGCGCTGGGCCTCGGCTTCCCGTCCGGCCTGATCGAGCAATTGGATCAGGAGCTTCATCGCACCCGGCGGACCGACCGTTTCTTCCAGGGCGCTCTTCAGGTGATCGATCGCCAACCCCGTTTGACCCACGTTGTAGTAGCAGACGGCCAGATTGAGCTCGGCGGGGATGCGCTCACCTCCTCGATATTGCAAGGCAGCCCGAAAAGCCGCGATCGCTTCGACGAAGCGTTCCGTGTCCTTGAGACACATCCCGAGATGAAACTGGGCCTTGTGATTGGCCGGATTGCTGCGAACGACACGCGCGAGCAAAGCTCCCGCCTGGGCCATGTCGCCCTCTTCGACCATCAACCGCCGGGCACGCGTGAAGTCGGAATAAACCTGGATGCGCTCGTGCGGACTGGGAGCCGTGGAAGGCTCGAGCGGCTCCGGGGCGCCCACCTCATCGGTGTAAGCTCCAGCATAGCCCAAGCGCTCTATCTGACCCATCAGGCCGAGATACTCATCGTCAAGGAGTTCATGCTCGAGTCGCGGACGCGCGCAGAGGGCCTCCACGGCGGCGCGGTAGGGCTCGGCGAGCTCGGGTCGGCTCCCGAACAGGTTGGTCGATTCCGCGGGGTCCGCCTTGAGTGCAAAAAACTCCGGTTGGCTGGAGTGGATGAACTTGCCTTCGGCGTCCGCCCAACCGGCGAGTTGACTCCAGTGGAAGGCGACGACGCCGAAGTAACTTTCGAAGTACACGCCGCGATCCGCGGCGAGCGGACCGGCCAGGAGATCCACGCCGTCGATGTCTCCCGCAGCGCCAAGCCCCAGGGCATTCACGAAGGTGGGGAACACGTCGACGACACTGACAGGGGAATCGACTCGGGTGCCGGCACTTCCCTGACCGGTCAACGGCCGCACGATCAGGGGTACGTTCAGCGTCGTATCGAAGACGAAGTACCCGTGCGTATCTTCACCGTTGCGGCCGCGCCCTTCTCCGTGATCGGCAACCGCACAGATGAAGGTATCGTCAAACCGCCCGCGCTCTTCCATGTACTCGAGCAGACGGCCGAGAGCCGCGTCCATGGCCCCCACCTCGGCCAGATAGGCGTCGCCCTTCGCCTTCGACAGCCAATCGCCGGGGGGCTTGTAGGGAAAGTGCGGATCGTAGAAGTGCACCCAGAGAAAGAACGGCTCGTCCTCCCTCACTCCCCCCAGCCAGGCGATCGCTTCCTCGACGATCTCACCGGCAGGCCGGCTGGCCTCGAGGTGTTCCTCGACGTTTGCGGGCGTCTGGGGATCGACGTAGGTCTCGAACCCCTGGTCGAGGCCGAATTCCGAATCGAGCACGACTCCGGCCACGAATGCCGCGGTGCGCATTCCCTTTTCTCTGGCCAACTCGGCCAGAGTGCGAGCCTCGGGGGGCACGACCATGGAACCGTTGCGGCGAACGGTGTGCCGCAGGGGCGTCAAGCCCGTGAACATCGACGCGTGGGCAGGCAGGGTGATCGGCGCGACGGTACGCGCCTCCTCAAACAGCACGCCCTCGTTCGCCAGGCGATCGAGGTGCGGCGTCCAACCGGCTGGGGCGCCATAGCACGAAAGGGCCTCCGGGTTGGTCGTATCGAGGGTGATGAGCAGGCCCGAGGGCGGGCGCTCGACCTCACCGCAGGCAGCCGAAAGTGCCAGGATGCAAAGAGCTGAACGGTAGTAACGTCGCATGGTAGCGTTCCACCAGGTACCCGAGCGCCCTCCGCTTTTCCAGTTATCTCTACCCTTACCCGGCGATTTGCAGCACGTATCCGCGCCATTGCTCTTCGAAACGCTTCTTCTTCACCGCGAGCGCGCTCTTGAAGTCGGTCGAGGATCCCTTCCCGTCGTAGGCGCCGTTCAGGAAGAGCATGAACGCCTTGCGATAGCGCCCCTCCTGGCCCTGCAGGCAGAAACACACCAGGGTGTAGACTTGGGCGTACTTCAGCTGACGGTGGGAACTTGCCGCAAAGTCGCCGCCGCTGAGGTTCAGCACCCTGGACAAGGAAAGCGGCTTCTTCGCATCGGCCTGCACCCGGAACCAGGAGTGGCGCAGGCTCTCGGTGTCGATGACCAGTCGAGCGGGAATGCCCTGATAGGAACCCGCCATGTATTCAGCCAGGCCCTCGTCGACCCATCCGGGGATCGCCCCGTGTCGCGTGTGCTCCTCGACGGCGGTGTTGTAGATCAGCTGATGGGTCACCTCGTGAACGACGAGGTACATCACCAGCCCCTTGGAAGCGTCGATCGTCACGCGATTCAAATCTCCTTTGAAATACCCGCTCTCGCCGGACTGCTCGGGAAAAGAGGAAGCGTCGGAATGGATGTAGACCTGCATCCTCTCTTCCGTTTCGAACAGGCGCAGCTCGTGGGCGAAGAGCCGGTAGAATTCAACGTAGAGCCGTTCGAGATCCAAGGTGAGATCGAGTGCTTGCTCCAGCGACAGGTTCGTGCGTAGATCGAAGTGGGATGTCGAAAATTCCCACGCCTTGCCGAAGTCGCGGGCCAGCTCGCGCACACTATCCATACGGACCTTGCGCCCGGCATGAACAACCTTCCAGCGCTTGCCGCTCCTCTTGTGCCCCAGGGCCTCGTGGGCAGTAACGTTCTCCGGTTCGACGGCGAGCACTCGCCACCAGAGATTGTGCGCCTCGTCCTGCAAGCCCAGCTCTTCCGCCTGTCGAGCCAGGGCCTCGTTGTCGGAAACGCGCCACGCGTCGTAGCCGTCGAGCGCCTTCATCAGGGTGCGAATGCCGCGCGCGCGACTGGTGACCGACTCGATCTTGTCGTGCGTGATCTCGCGAACTTTTGAGCCCTTGCGCAAGAGCACAAGCTTGCGGTCTTCGTAGACCGCATGGCCGGAAAGCTCTTTACCCGACAAGAGTTGAACCCTGTCGCTTTCCAGGTCGTCGTTACCGGGCGACAAGCCCACGGGCGTCGCGATCGCGGCCAGGAGAGAGATGAGTGTGTTCAAGAGACTCAAGGCGAATGGATGACGGTAGCCGACCGGAGAACGGCCGGTGCCTGCTGGATGGCGTCCCTGCTTCTCGTACCAGGGAAAGGCCTCTACGATGGTCTCAGCACACCTGGTTCGCGGATTGTATCAACGCTCGACAGCGATCGTGCGCGGCCAACCGGCATACTGTTTTCCGGTCTCGGGATCCGCGGCGCGGGGCCAGCACTCGACGACGAATTCTCGTGTGGGCTTTCGGAAGCGGACGATGCCGTACCCCGGGGCTTGATCGTGCAGTGCCGCAGGCTGGAGCCCCGTCGGAGAGGGGTTGGCGACGGCGTGTACGGTCACGCGGTTGCCGAACCCGTCATAGCGCGAGCCTGTGTATTCCAATCCGCCGGGTATTGCGACCACGGGCTCGCCCTCGGGCTTCCAGGAGCGTGCATAGAAATTGGCGATGGCCGGCATCGTGAAGCTCCAGGAAGCGTCGTCCCAGTCGTCGATACCGTGGCGCACCAGGGTCGCGAGGTGTTGATCGCCCGCAATGTGCAGCGCAAAACACTTGCGCAGAACAGCCAGGGCCCGGTTGCGACCGCTCTGGGGCCACCCGTTCGAATCGAGGTCGGCGCGGAGGTAGTCCTGATTGCGGCCGTGGTGGGTCGCCAGGTTGGCGAAGGGCGACTGGGAGAGAACGGCCTTCATCTTCGCACCCCTCCAATCCCCCGCCCACGCGTCGAGGAAAGCCAGCTGGCGTTCCCCCAGTAGTTGTTTGTCTTCGCGATCCGCCCTCTTCGTATCGATCGCGGGGTCGGTGATGTGATCCGGGCGCGGGCCCCCCAGGCCCAGGTCCGCACAGCCGGACTTGAATTTTCTGTCCTCGAGGATCGCGAACGAAATCTCGCCGTAGAGGAGATCGGTGTAGTAGACGCCGATTCCCTGTTCGATGGGCGTCGGATCGAAGGGATCGGGAAGATGGCTGGTCTGGGTGCGCTCGACCATCTTGACCCACTCCGCGGGCATGACGTACCCGCCCTTGTTGTCGCGCTGCGTCCGGGGTCCACCGGCACCCCACAGGTTGCCCTGATAGACATCGTGATCGTCGGGAATCGTGACGCAGGGGATGTCGCGCGTCAGCTCACCGAAAGCGATACACCAGAGCGCCCACTTGTAAAGGTAGTCGAGTTCCGGCTGGTTCCTCTTCTCCGCCCGCGTAGGGCCGGATCCTTCGTAGATCTGGTCGCCGGCGAAGAACAAGAGATCTGGATCTTGAACCCTCAACCTGTCGGTCAGGTCGGTGTGCGGATACCAAAGTGCGGCGCTGCTCCATGGATACCCGGGACGCCCGAAGCCGAACCGGTTGTTGTGATTGCAGGAAAGTGCGCCGAGCACGAGCTCGTCCTTCTCCACCGGATCGTGGGGCACGGTACCCTCGATCACACTCTCGCCGCCTTCGAAGCGGTGGGTCAGGCGATAGGGGACATCTCGCTCCGAGGGCCACTCGTCCAGGCGGAAGTGGGCCGTCCAACCCGGCGTGACGATCGCTTCGCTTGCAACCCTGCGCCAACGCCCCTTCTCACGAAGTTCCAGGCGCACGAACGCTTCATCTCCGGGGCCGGTCGGCAGGAGCTGGGCGGTCATCTTCAGCGTGTCCCGGGAAAGCGTGTGTTGAACGCCGATCAAGGAACCGACCGTGCGGTCGGGATAGGAACGGACCCGGGTGCCCTCGACAAACCAGTCGTCAAACCAGAACGCCGCCCCATCACAGGCAAGTGCGATCGATCCCGCCAGGCTGTCTGCATCCCGGATCCGTGTCGAGACACGCGCGAGCTCTTCACCCGCCGCGCCCATGGCGACCACGCCGAGCGCAACGCTATCTTCCAGCTCGGACAATTCGATGCGCAGGTCGACTTCGTTCAGCTCGATGCGCCCGTCCGAATAAACCGGCGGGGCCTTGGGGTCGGAGAAATCGCGCACGAAGAGCCGGCCATCCGACGCCACCCCGCAGTAGTACCCGCCGTGCGGGCCCGGTGCCGACTGCACCAGCGTCGCAGCGCGCCAATCGAGATCGCTAGCCCCCGCTCCGATCAACAGACCGGCGGACGAAGCCCGCTTCGCGTCTGCAGGTTGCCCGAGCACGCCTAGCCGCACACCCAGGAGAAGCGACCCATCTCCCGGCTCGATTCTGCGCGTTGTCCGGTGCAGTGTCCGCATCGGCAACTCCGTGCCGATGCATTCGATCCGACCCGCCCGCACGCGCCAATCCTGGAGCCGGTTGGCCCACGTCTCGGGCCCCACCCACACCCTGTCCACTGCGGTGGAGAGATACAGGGGCGGATCGATTTGCTGAAATGCGCAGCCACCCAAAGCCAATAAGGGCGCGAAGAGGGCCGGCGCCCGGGAGGAGACGAGTCTGGAGAGGAAAGTCACGAGAGGGATCGTACCGCACCGAGCCCCGCAGAGCCTTCGGTCCGTTTTCGCACCCCCGGAACTTCCCCCTACAATCCCGCCGTTACTCTGCACCGACCGACCAGGACGAAACCCGCCCGATGGCCGGAAACCACTGAACAACACATTTGTGGGGAATGAACCATGCAGAAAATCCTGATCGGGTTGGTGGCGTTGCTGGTTGCGGTCGTCGTCGCGGGCCTGGTGATGCCGACCACCTATGCGGTCGAAAAGGAAATCACGATCGACGCCACGCCCGCCGACATCCATGCCTACGTCGGTGATCTGAAGAAGTGGCCCGAGTGGACCCCGTGGGAGCAAGCAGACGAGACGATCGAGACGACCTACGGTGAAACGACCACCGGGGTCGGAGCGAGCCAGAGCTGGATCTCGAAGGACGGTGACGGCGAATTGAAGATCACCGAGTGCGATGCCCGCACCGGCATCGCCTACCGGATGGAGTTCATCATGGGGGACACGCGCTCCCCGGCGGAATGTGCGATGACCTATACCCGGGAAAGCGACACAACGACGGTCACCTGGACGATGCAAGGCGACGCAGACGGATTCATGCCACCGGTGGTCGGCGGGCTGATGACTCCATTCCTGGAGGGCTCGATCGGGGGCATGTTCGACCAGGGGCTTTCCAATCTGAAGAAGAAGATCGAGGACGACCAATAGGCCCTGGAGGC
>NYUD01000095.1 GCA_002683825.1 Planctomycetota bacterium | reverse complement strand
TCGAGGTGTGGCTACGCGTTCGAGCCCATCAATGTCGAGAATCGTGACATCACGACGCCCGTGGAGTTCGATGACACCGGAGGCGGAGAGCGCGGCAAGGCGTCGGCTCAGAGTTTCTGGCGTGGTGCCCAGATAGGAGGCGATTTCGTACTTCGCCAACGGCAGCCACACTGTGGGCACGCCGTCTCGGATGCTGCCGGGCAGATCCAGCAAGTAGGCCGCGACGCGGGCACTGACATCGCTGGAGGTGATGGCGGCCAGCAATCGCTCGACGGAGGCGAGCCTGTCGGACAGAGTCCGCAGCATCCGCAGACCGACATCAGGGTAGTCGCGCAGCAGGGCCGAGAGGTCGGTGTGGTCGAAGACGCACATCCGGCTGTCTTCCAGCGCGACGACGAGGTCATTGGGCAGGTGGCCGGTCAGGAAGGCCCGTTCGCCCACGACATCACCGTCGGTCACCGTGCGCAGGATTTGTTCCTGGCCATTGGCCGCCGCATGGCTGACCTTGAGCTGTCCGCTGTGCATCACCAACAGACGCGACACCGACTGTCCTGGCGAATAGACCGTCTCTCCCTTGGCAACATGCACCGGGCGGACGAACTCCGCGACCCGCAACTGCTCCTCGCGGGTGAGTCCTTGGAAGATCGGCACGCGGCTGACGCACAAATCATCCACAGGCATGTGGCAAGTCTACCGGAGTCGGCATCGGCGCCGCGGGACCGGACAGCGGCAGCGGCAGCGGCAGCGACGCCTCGGTAGCAGGCGCGCACCGAACATGATCTATGTCAAGGAGTTCCGGGCGCCGCAAACCTATCGTGAAGGTACCAATAAGGAACACATCACGAAAGGGGTCCACAATGGCCACCTCCACCTCCACCCCCACCACCACTCACACCGTCCTGAGAGCGGAGGGATTCTCCTGCCCGTCGTGCGTGGCGAAGATCGAGAAGCAGGTCGGGCGACTCAAGGGTGTCGAGAACGTGAAGGTCCACTTCGCCTCCGCCCGCATCGAGGTCGACCATGACGCCGAGCGCATCTCCGTGGATGACCTCGTCGCCGCTATCGCCAAAGCCGGCTACAGGGCCGCACCGTCTGCCTTCTGAGGCCAACGGCCCCCGCGGGCCGCCTGCGGACATCCTTCCGACATTCCACTCTGCCGGTCTGCTGGCACGAGACCCAGAAAGGTCGTACCCGAAAGTGAACAGGCTCCAAAAATGGGTCTATGGGAACTGGTCAGTCCCCGTCGTGTCCGGCGTGCTCATCATCATCTCCTTCGCCATCCAGTGGCTGGCCGGGGGTGTCGCCAACCTCACCGTCAGCCCCCAGTGGTGGCTCGACGCCGGGGCCCACGCCACTCACGCCAGCGCGGCTTTCACCCTCGGGGATGTCTTCATGATCGCCGCGGCCGTGGTTGCCGGCTACGGGATCGTGGTGAAGGCGGTGCGCGCGCTGATCGCCAAGGTCGTCGGCATCGACCTGCTCGTGTCGGTTGCGGCTATCGGCGCGGTCATCATCGGCAACTTCTGGGAGGCCGCGGCGGTCACGTTCCTGTTCGCGATCGGCCACGCGCTGGAAGCTGCGACCCTGAACAAGACCCGCTCGGCACTGGCCGAACTCGTCGCCGTCGCCCCGGATTCCGCGATCGTTGTGCGCGATGGCGAGCAACAGGAGATCCCTGCCGGGCAAGTGAGAATGGGCGAGATCGTCCTGGTCAAGAACGGTGCGAAGGTCCCCGTGGACGGCCAGGTCGTCTCCGGCACCGGTGCCATCGACGAGGCCTCCATCACCGGCGAGTCCATCCCGGTGGAGAAAACTAAAGGCGGGCAGGTCTTCGCCGGCACCGTCTCCCGCGGCGGCTTCCTACAGGTCCTGGCCACTGGCATCGGCGCAGATACCACCTTGGCCCGCATCATCCACCGTGTGGAAGAGGCTCAGGACGCCAAGGCCAAGACCCAGGCCTTCATCGACCGGTTCTCCACGTGGTACACCCCCGCCGTCATGGTCCTGGCCCTGGTGGCCGGACTTATCAGCGGAGACGTGGTGCTGGCCCTGACCCTGTTGGTCATCGGCTGCCCGGGCGCCCTGGTGATCTCCATCCCGGTCGCCATCGTGGCGGGCATCGGCCGCGCCGCGCGCAACGGCATCCTCATCAAGGGCGGCGAGTTCCTGGAGACCTCCGCGAAGATCACGGCGGTCGCCGTGGACAAGACCGGCACCCTCACCGAGGGCAAACCGCAGCTGACCGACGTCATCATCCTGGATTCCACGCTCGACCGTACGGAGGTGTTGCGCTGGGCCGCGGCAGCTGAGGCCGGCTCCGAACACCCATTGGCCCGCCCCATCCTGGAGACCGCCCGCGAGGAGGGCGTTGCCCCGCAGGGCATCCCCGGCGCCGTCACCCCGGTCCCCGGCAAGGGCATCGTGGCGAACGTCAATGGCCGCCAGGTGCTGATCGGCAACCCGCCGCTACTGGAGCAGTACGGCATTGCCTCGGGCATCGCCGAGGCTGCGCAGGCCGCCCAGGACCTGGCCGCCGCCGGGAAAACACCTATGATCGTCGCTGTTGACGGGAGGGTGATCGGCGTCGTCGCCGTCGCGGACCAGATCCGCCAGGACGCACCGGAGATGGTCGCGCGACTGCACCGGGCCGGCGTCGAGAAGGTCGTCATGCTCACCGGTGACACCCGACTGGTGGCCGAGGCCGTCGGCAAAGCCACCGGGATCGACGAGATCCACGCCTCCCTGCTCCCTGAGGACAAGCTGGACGCTGTCACCGAGCTACAGCGCCAGGGCCACACGATCGCGATGGTCGGTGACGGCGTCAATGACGCTCCGGCTCTCGCCACCGCGAACATCGGCGTGGCGATGGGTGCGGCAGGCTCGGCCGTGGCCGTGGAGACCGCGGACATCGCCCTGATGGGCGACAACCTGCTCAAGCTGCCCGAGGCCATCGGCCTGGCCAAGCGAACCGTGAACGTGATGAAGCAGAACATCGCGATCGCCCTGATCACCGTGGTGCTGCTACTGGCCGGAGTCTTCGCCGGCGGAGTGACCATGTCGATCGGCATGCTCGTCCACGAAGCCTCCGTGCTCGTGGTGATCGCCAACGCGATGCGGCTGCTGCGAAACACCCGAGACTCCACGACGATGCCAAAGAGTGAACGCACCATCGGGACAGCTGCGGAGCAGGTGGCCGCCTGACGCCCATCCCGGGGCAATGGACCCACCCCGGACACCGGGCACCTCCAAGACTCAAAACAACGACGCGAACACCAAAATCAACACACGAAACAGAGGAGACCGACCATGAGCGAAAAGAACTTCACCCTTGGCGACAACGTCGAGCATTTCACCATCGAGGACGTGGCCAGGGATAATCCTGACTTCCGGAAGGTGCTGTGGACCGGAGAACACACCCAGATCGTGGTGATGACCATTCCGCCCGGTGGCGAGATCGGAGACGAGGTCCACGAACACACCGATCAGATCCTGACCTTCGTCTCCGGAACCGGCGAAGCCGACCTCAATGGCCACACCCACCCCATCGATGCCGGTGACCAGTGCGCGGTACCCGCCGGTGCCCAGCACAACTTCCGCAACACCGGCGACGAGCCGCTGGTGCTGTACACCAACTACAGCCCACCCGAGCACGCTACCGGCGCCGTATTCGCCACCCGGGAAGAGGCTGACGCCGCCGAAGCCGCCGGTGAGGACGAACCGCCCCGGTCCTGACCGCCACCGCCACCGCCACGAAAGACCCACCCGGGACGTCGACGACGCGCCACCCAGTCCAGATCAGAAGGAGATTCGATTCATGTCCAAGGTTTATGTCTTCACCGGCTACGGCGGACCCGAGACCCAGCAACTGATCGAGGGGCCTGTTCCAACGCCCGGGCCCGGGGAACTGGCCATCGAAGTCCGAGCCGCCGGTGTAAATCCGGCGGACTGGAAGATCCGGGAAGGCCAGCTGGGCCGTCACTGGAGCCTGCCGGCGCCGATGGGCCGTGAAGCCGCCGGCGTAGTCACTGAGGTCGGCGACGGGGTCGAGGACTTCGCCGTGGGCGACGAGGTGCTCGGCCTGGTGGCGCCCGGGCAGGGTGGAATGGCCGAGCACACACTGCTGCGCGCCTCCACGACTGTGGCCAAGCCCGAGGAGATCTCCTTCGCCGACGCGGCCACCATCCCGGTGGCCGCAGCCACGGCCTACGACGCCACCCACCAGATTGAACTCAAACCTGGCCAGACCCTGCTACTGCTCGGCGCCGGCGGCGGAGTGGGACTGATGGCGACCCAGATTGGTCGCGTGCACGAGTTCACGGTCATCGGCGTGGCCAGCGCAACCAAGCGGGAACTCGTCGAGTCAACTGGTGCCACCTTCATCGAATCCGGTCCAGGGGTGGCCGATCGGGTGCGGCAGGTGAGTGCCGACGGCCCCGACCTGATTGTTGATCTCGTCGGTGGCGATGCGCTGCGTGCTGTTGCGGACCTGGTGCCCGACCGAACCCGGATCATCTCCGCAGCGGACCCAGACACCGCCGCCGAGCTGGGCGGCCTGGCCCTGGCACGCACGGATGAGGCCATGGCCAAGATCACCGAGGTCATCCAATACGGACTGGTCGATCCCCACGTGGACGCTCAGTTCGCCCTTGATCAAGCAGATCAGGCGATTGCCGCAGTGGAGACCGGACACGCCGCTGGAAAGATCATCGTGGTGCCCTAAGGCTGGCTCCACCGACACCACCGGGGGCGTGGGTGATTAACCGGCAAATCCGAAGACGAACACATGACAACAGATAACCACCATGGGAACGACCACCGGCACTGGGCCGCTTCCATTGGCTGACGAGCCGGGTGTCCTTAAGCCCGCCCGCCGCATACCCATACCGGGTAAAGAAAGGAGCATGATGACGCGACCCGATCATCACCGAACGCCAGAATCACCCACACCTGAGCAGCACGGAGACCATCCCGACACGCACTCGGGCGCCACGGATCACGGCGACAAGCACTCCGATGGCGGCGGTCACGACCATCATCACGCGCCTTTCCATTACGGCAGTCCAGATCATGACCCAGCACACCGTGACGAGCACGCCGGCCACCATGGCGATCACGGTCAGGCCGGCCAGCACCACGCCGGGCACGAGGACCACGGCGGTCATGCAGGCCACGGCGACCACGTCGGGCAGTTCAGGCGGCTGTTCTGGATCATGCTGGTTCTGGCGGTGCCAGTGGTGGGCTTCAACGACATGTTCGCCGACCTCCTGGGCTACCAGCTCCCCGATGCCGGATGGGTGTGGTGGGTCTCCCCAATTCTGGGCACCGTGATGTATGTCTGGGGCGGCCGGCCGTTCTTGACCGGCGCGGTTTCCGAGCTCCGCGCCCGCCAACCCGGCATGATGCTTCTCATCGGCCTGGCGATCACCGTGGCGTTCATCGCCTCCTGGGGCGCGAGTCTGCGAATTCTGGATCACGAGTTGAACTTCTGGTGGGAACTGGCCTTGCTGGTGGTCATCATGCTGCTGGGCCACTGGATCGAGATGCGTTCCCTGGCGCAGACCACCTCCGCACTCGATTCCTTGGCTGCCCTGCTGCCCGACGAGGCCGAGAAGATCGACGGCGACGACGTGGTCACAGTCGCTCCGGCCGACCTCGCGGTCGGTGACATCGTCATCGTGCGCCCCGGCGCCTCCGTGCCCGCCGACGGCAGAATCACCGACGGCTCGGCGAGCATGGACGAATCCATGGTCACCGGCGAATCCAAGTCCGTCCGACGCGAGACCGGCGAGCAGGTGGTCGCCGGCACGGTGGCCACCGATTCAGGCTTGCGCATCGAGGTCACCGCGATCGGCGAGGACACCGCCCTGGCCGGTATCCAGAAGCTGGTGACCGACGCGCAGGCATCATCCTCGCGCGCTCAGCGCATCGCCGACACGGCGGCGGCCTGGTTGTTCTGGTTCGCAATCGGTGCGGCCGCGATCACCGCCGTCATCTGGAGCTTCCTAGGGATGCCGGATACGGCGGTGGTACGGACGATCACCGTGCTGGTGATCGCCTGCCCGCACGCACTGGGGTTGGCGATCCCGCTGGTGGTCTCGATCGCCACCGAACGCGCCGCCCGCGGCGGAGTGCTGGTCAAGGACCGCCTCGCGCTGGAGTCGATGCGAACGGTGGACACCGTCCTGTTCGACAAGACCGGAACCCTGACCAAGGGCGAGCCCAACGTCACCGGGATCGAACCGATCGAAGGGCACACCGAAGACGAGGTGCTGGCTCTGGCCGCAGCAGCCGAGAGCGACAGCGAGCACCCGCTGGCAAGGGCCGTGGTCGGGGCGGCGCGCGCCCGTGAGCTGGCCGTGGCCGAGGCGACCGACTTCTCCTCCTCGCCCGCTGTGGGTGTGAGGGCCAGGGTGGACGGCACCGTAGTCGAGGTCGGCGGCCCCCACCTCCTGGACCAGCGTGGCCTCGACGAACTCGCCGTCGCCGATGAGTGGCGCACCGAGGGCGCGATCATCCTGCACATCCTTGCCGACAGCCAGGTGATCGGCGCGCTGCGGTTGGCCGATGAGGTCCGGTCCGAGTCCCGCGACGCCATCGATGCGCTCCACGCTGCCGGTGCGCAGGTCGTGATGATCACCGGCGACGCCCAGGCCGTGGCCGACACCGTCGCCGCCGAGCTGGGCATCGACCGAGTCTTCGCCGGGGTCCGGCCGGAGGACAAGGCCGCCATGGTCGCCGAACTTCAGGGCGAGGGCCGCAAGGTGGCCATGGTCGGCGATGGAGTCAACGATGCCCCGGCACTGGCCCAAGCCGATGTCGGCATCGCCATCGGCGCAGGCACCGACGTGGCCATCGGCTCCGCCGGTGTCATCCTGGCCAGCTCGGACCCGCGCTCGGTGCTGTCGGTCATCGACCTCTCTCGGGCCTCGTACCGGAAGATGAAGCAGAACCTCTGGTGGGCCGCCGGCTACAACCTCATCTCCGTACCGCTGGCCGCCGGAGTGCTCGCACCGATCGGATTCGTACTGCCGATGAGCGTTGGCGCGATCCTCATGTCCGCCTCGACCGTGGTGGTCGCGCTCAACGCCCAGTTGCTGCGTCGGCTAGATCTGACTCCAGCCCACAGCACCTCCAGGTTCCTCGACCGCGATACGTCCGGGTGAATACCCGACCGGACCGACATCAGATTCGCCAAGCCACGAAACAGGAGCAGACAGGATGGCCACCGAGACCAAAACACCGCTTGGTCAAGTTTTGAACGGCCGTGGTTGGATGCGCCCCGCATGCACCTGTCTCAAACCTCTGCTGCTTGCATTCCAAACGCTGACCTCCGCACCTCGACAGAACGTGAAGCAGGCCTCCAGACGTCAAGCAGTCCCAGACGGACTCACTGGGTCGTTGAAGCGTCCACCCGCGCTGTCAAGGCCTGTTGCTGACGCCAGGCTCAGCGCCGTAGCCGACGCTTCCGGACGACGCATACCCGTGTGACGTAAGGATGACTCGGAGCGCTGGCCGCGAGGATCAATCGGACCACTGGTGAGTCGAGATGGGGACCCCGATACACCTGATCTCGACCGGTTCGCGCCGGTCGTCGCACGTACGAGGTCGATACACCACCCCATCGCGCCGGTGGCGTACGACTGCGTGAAACTGATCTTCGTACGCGCCGGCTCAGCAATCTTATTGAGCGAGTTCGGCGAGAAACCGGTGACCATCGGCGACGTCGTCATGCTCGGTGCCAACACGCTGTGCGGCAGTGAACCTGAGTGCTCGATCACGGTAACCACTCTCTACCTCGACCATGACTACGTGGTCGATCAGGTGTTCTGGCAGTACGCCGCGCAGTTAGCGGATCGATGGGACGCGCAGGACTTCGCCGAGAAGCTGTACTCCGAGCCAGCCCAGATACTCCAGCTCGGCGAGGACCAGGCCGGGATGCTGATGCCGTGGCTCGATGAGCTTGTGGCGCTGAGCATTGACGGCCCCTCGCCAGAGCGGTTCTACCGGCTGCAAGCACTGCTGTTCGCCGTGCTGGATATCGTGACGCCGTACGTGAGAACGACTACCATGCGACGGACGCCGAGACAACGGAAATCGACCCGGCCCGGCCTGCCACACCATCGCCGGTTCGCACCCCTGCGTTCCGAGGCCCGCGCTGCGGCCCACCTCCTGCGCGAGCAGCCGACTCTGAGATGGACGCTGCGAGAACTAGCCGGTGCCGTGCACTTGTCGCCGTCGCAGCTCGGTCGGGTCTTCGTCGAGGCCTACGGCGCCACCCCGATGACGTACCTGACGACACTGCGTGCCGAACTCCTGGCCCGCTTGCTGCGCGAGACGAACCTGCCCATCGAGGTGGCGATGGGTGAGGTCGGCTGGCGCAGCCGGGGTCACGCCGCTCGACTGTTCCGCCAGGCCGTCGGCGTCACCCCGACGCGGTACCGGCAACTCAGCCGGGATGAGGGCGACGTCTGACCGTTTCGATACACATCTTCGCATTTGCGATACGCCGATCCGCATCATCGGTCGATCCCGGCTCGTATCTGGGTTGTGGGCTGGTAGTCCGGGAGGGACTCGTTGGGTTCACCGCCGCGCCTGACGGTCACATCGCCCGTTTCGTTGTCCGTCTCCTCGCCCCTGGTGGTCCCGGCGTACCTGAGGGTCACCGAGCCAGTACTGGCCCGGTGCTCAGGGTATCGGGAAGGGGACAGCGAGAATGGCCGCGACACGGGAGAACACCCAGGCGGCGCGGGAGGCGAAACTCGACGAGCTGCACAAGAAGCTGACCGGCGCGGTCGAACAGCTCGTCTCCGGGGACGACTGGGCGCGGGCGCTCGCGTTCGCGGCTCGGTTCAGGGCCAGATCGTTCTCGAACACACTGCTGATCTGGGTCCAGCACCAGGGCGCCTACGAAGCAGGCCGGGTACCGGAGCCGATGCCGTCGTATGTGGCCGGGTACCGGGAGTGGCAGACCCTGGGCCGGCAGGTCGAGAAGGGGCAGGCCGGGTACCAGATTCTCGCGCCGGTCACCGGCCGGTTCGCCTCATCGAACCCAGCTGATGCGGAGTCGTGGCGGCGCCTGGGCAAGGGTGAGAGGCCCCGGCCGGGCGAGGTGGTCCGGTCGAAGATGATCACCGTCCGCCCCGCCTACGTGTGGGACGCCTCCCAGACTGCTGGCGAGCCGCTCCCGGAGCCTCCGGCGCCGACACTGCTGGAAGGCGAGGCCCCCACCGGTCTCTGGGACGGGCTGGCCGACCACGTGCGCGCTCAGGGGTTTGAGGGGGTCCGGGTGCCGCACGAGGGCATGATCCATGGCGCCAACGGCGTCACCGATTACACCGCGAAGACGGTGGCGGTCCGGGAGAACATGGACCCTGCCGCGCAGGTGAAAACGCTCGCCCACGAACTCGGCCACGTCCTGCTGCACGGTCCCGACAACGACGAGGCGCGTCAGCATCGCGGCATCGGGGAGGTCGAGGCGGAATCGGTCGCGCTGATGATCGGCGCCGCCCACGGCATGGACACTTCCGGCTACACGATCCCGTACGTCTCCACGTGGGCAGCGCGGGTGGATGCAAAGAGCCCGGCGAGATCGTCAAGGCCACCGGTGAGCGAGTCCGCAAGACGGCACTGGGAATCCTGGACCGGCTCGACACCGCACAAGTGACCGACGGCGCCCCGCCCGGCCTGGACCGCGAGGCACCACAGCGCGAGGAGACTTCGCGCAAGCAGCCGACCCACGAGACCCCTGTGTCGCGCCGGGTCACGCCGCTGCCCGAGCCCGAGACCGGAATGGTCACCGCATCCTCGAAGGCACAGTCGCGGGCTTTGTGATGGCCTCGGTGGATGCTGTCGCCAGCCTGCTGATACGCGCAACCAGCTCGTGGGCGGTCTCGGTCGTGGCGCGGGACCTGGCCGTCGCCGGGGTGCCAGTGTTCCCGTGCCTGCCTGGTGGGAAGCGTCCGCTGACTGAGCATGGCTTCCACGACGCCACCACCGACCTCGAACAGATCGTGGCGTGGTGGCAGAAGCACCCGACCGCGAACCTCGCCGTGCCCACCGGCGCGGCATCCGGCGTGATGGTGGTCGATGTCGACGTCCACGGGCCCGTCGACGGCTACCGGGCGTTCGAGCGCGCCCACCGGACGGGGCTGGTGTCGGGGTGGCAGTTCCTCGTGGCGACGCCATCGGGTGGGATGCACGCCTACTACCCGGCCACACCAGATC
>NYUD01000036.1 GCA_002683825.1 Planctomycetota bacterium | reverse complement strand
GGGCCCCCTCCCGCCTCCGGACCTGACCTCGGGTAGTCCACGTGAGGATGAGCCGGGCTAAAAACACCCCTTTGGAACACCTATACTCTTCACTCCCCGGTCCGTGTATCCTCAAGAGCTGAGGTCGTTTCAGTCTGAGGAGCCTGCGCCAATGAGAGCTGCTGTCACAATCCTGTGTTTCGTCTCCTTGACCGGTCCGGCGCCGTCCGCACAGCAGACGACGACAGATCAAGTAGGAGAAGACCTGTTCCTCCCTGCTCGGCCGGGAGAAGAGGGTCCCAAGCGCTACGAAAGTGAGCCGATAGACTGGCACACGGCGATTCCCGCCCAGCTGATTTCGGCGCCGGAACATGAGCTGCCCGAAGGGTTCGTCCACGAGGCCGTCCACTACGACGTCGGGACCGGGCGCGAGACGCGGCGAGTGCTCGATCTTTCCTCAGAGATCAACGAGTCGTGGGTAACAGGCCGTGCTTTGCGCTCCGAAGTTCCCGAATGGCGGGGCGGCTATCAGACGTTCGACTCGCCAACCGCGGTTACCTCGACCGCTTTTCCCTGGTCGGCCCAGTGTCGTATGTTCTTCGCGCAGACAGGGGGAAACTTCGTGTGCTCCGGCACGCTGGTGGACGCCAAGACCATGTTCACTGCGGGACACTGTGTGCACGAGGGCAACGGCGGAGTGTTTTCCACCAACGTCACTCTCTCTCCCGCATGGGATGGTGACGACGACGGCTTCGGTAGTGCTTCTTCAACCGATCTGTACACCTACAGCGGCTGGACCGATAGCGGCAACCGCGATTGGGATATCGGCTTCGTGGTCTTCGATCGTCCGGTCGGTTTTCTCACAGGTTGGCTGGGTTACGGCTTCGACAATGACGATGCCTTCTTTACCGGGAGTACCTTCAACTTCGCCGCCTACCCGGGCTGCAACAATGGCTGCTTTTGCAACTTCGCCAATTGCCCCAACCAGCTCTACTACGGCAACGGAGGCTTCGACACCGTCACCGATTTCCGGCTGACCGCAAACCTGACCTCGTGGTGCTTCACCGGAGGCATGAGTGGGGGAGGGGTCTACACCATCGATGGCGTCGGCGATCGCTTCGTCTACGGTGACAACTCGACCCGGGCGACAACCGGATGCACGATCACGTCGAACACGTGGACGCGGATGACTCAGACCACGTTCGACGATCTGGATACGATCATCATCCCCGATGCCTATCCGGCGACACTGGACCTTGTTCCGCTCGACGTGAATGCTCCCAGCTCGGCACGGGCTGGCGCAGTTCTCGCCTCGTTGGACTACTTCGTTGCTAACGCCTCGCTGGCCAACCCGCTGTCCGACACCTACGATGCGGACTTCTACCTCTCCAGCAACGACAACATTTCCGATTTGGACACTCTGATACAGAGCCGCTCGTTCACCTGGGATTTCGCGGCCAAGAGCACGGTTCGTATTACGTCGAGCTCCAATCTGCCGCGGATTCCCCAGGGAACGGATCCGGATGACTACTGGTTCGGGATGATCCTGAACACCGCGGATTTCAACACCAACAACAATGATACGGACGGCTGGGACGCAGCCCCGGTGACGGTACTGCGTAAGTTCCCGAACTTGCCCTCCAACACGCTCTTCGTCGGGTCATCCGGGGTTGTGATCGACTTCGAGACCACTCCACTCTCCTACGGAGCGAGCAACCGCCTGAATGGTGACACGCTCGGATTCAGCTCCAGCGCCTGGGTCAATTACGGCAACCTCGGTGCACTCAGCGATCCCTACCGGGGAACGGGCAACCTCGAACTCGGAAACGACCCCGGCGGCGCAGCCGTCACCCCGGATAACGTTGCATGCTTCATCCTCAGGCTGAATGGCCAGAACGGGGTTTCGTTCGTGATGGACTTCATGCTCGCGGACCATGGCGAGGAAACCGATAGTTGTGACGGCGTCTGGATCAGTCAAACCGGAGATACGTGGTTCTCGTTGACTCCGGGTGGCTGGGGGCCGCTTTCTCCGCTCGGAACGGGAGAGTGGTACAGCGTACGGGACATGGCTCTCACGGGAGCGACGTCGGTGAACACAGACAGCGATTTCTATTTGGCCTTCGTGGCCCAGGACGACTTCCCCTACGCGGCTGCTGACGGAATCGGTATCGACGACATCCGTATCCGGACAGCTGACACACTCACGATCACGGTCTCCAACTTTGTCGGTGGAAGTACAACCCAGCTACACCAAAGCGGAGGCACGCCCGGTTCTCTTGGGTGTGTCCTCTACTCGAGGAACGGCGGTGGCCCGATCCCCACGAGCATCGGAACGCTTCTCCTCACGCCCCCGTGGGTTCTGCTCCCGTGCGTGGTCCTGGACGGCAACGGAGCGCACACCCGGGTCCAACCGCTTCCCGCCGCGCTTTCCGGCAATCCGGTCTGGTTCCAGACCCTCGAGTTCCCGGGCTTCGCACTCAGTAACGGTCTGGATCTGGTCGTCAAGTGACGCCGCTCTTCTTGCTCGCCGTCCTCCTGGTCCAGGGGGATGGGGAGACCGTGAGCAAACTCGAGAAGGAGGCGGCGCAGCGCATGGAGCGCGCTCCGGGCGAAGCGGTCGAACTGCTTCGCCGGGCGGTGTCTCTGATCGAGGCGGATCCTGCCGCCGATGACCTCGACCTTGCGCGCGTCCTGAACGGCCTCTCCTATGCGCAATCCCGTGTCGGCGAGCACGATGAGGCCCGCATGACGGGCGAGCGAGCCCTGGAAACGGCTCGCGGCAATGAGCGTGCGTCACCGATGTCGGCCTCCGTGCTGCGCAATCTGGCCGAGGTTTGCCGCCTCGGAGGGGATGCCAACCTCGCTTACATGTACGCCAAAGCTGCGGTGGCCGATGCCGAGGAGGTCTGGGGCAAGTCGCTGCAATGCGCGGAGTACCGGGAGTACTGCGCAGGCCTGGCCATCCAGGTCGGCGCGCATGAGACGGCGATCGAACACCTGGCCTGGACTCTGGCCATCTACGAGAAGCTCTTCGGTCCGATCGATGCCGAGCGTCTTGCCCGCCCGATGTACGAGATCGCCGGCGCGTTGTTCGCCATGGGACGAACCCAGACAGCGCTCGATTTGCACTCACGCGCGCTCGCGCTGCTCGATGCCAGGGATAAGCACGGCGGATCGGCCTGGATGGCGCACGCCTCCGGCCGTGTGGCTGCACTCGAAGAATCGGGCGAGCTCGAACGAGCGCGCATCGAACTGCGCACCTGGATCGAGTTCGCTGCCAGGGAGATTCCCCGTGACGAACGCGCGGCCACGGCCCTGGAATGGACACGACGCTGGCTTCAGCTCGGAAACCCCGATGAGGCTTTGCGGTGGCTGGAACCGATCCCCCTCGATAGCGACCTGGGGTCGGCGCGGCAGCTGCTCGAGGTTCACTGCACGGCCTTGAGCGGAAGATTCGATGCCGCGCTCACCATGGCGGACGATGCGGTCGCGGCTATGGCATCCGGAGGCGAAGAGGCGCCGGTCTTCGTCGAGCTCGAGTGGGCACGCGCCTTCGCAAGACGCGCCCTCGGCAACCATGACGCTGCGTTCGAGGGATTGCGGTCACTACTCGATCTCGAGCGTGAGCGCTGGGGTGAAGACAGTTCGCGCCTCCTGCCGACCTACATCGGGTTGCTTCAGTCGGAGGTCGCACTGCGGCGGTTCAGTCCCGAACTGGTCGACCTGGTCGATCTCGCCGAGGCCTCGCTACGCTACATGCCCCCGTCGCGGATGCGTCTGTTCGAGAGCAACCAGCTCTTCTCCGACGGGGCCTCCGCGTGGGATCCTCTGCGACTCGGTTGGCTGCGAGTTGCCAGCAAGCGTGGAAAGCGTACGGGAGCTTGTCTGTCGGCGCTGGACCGACTCGCGGAGAGTCGTTTGGCTTCCATGCGCGCCGATTGGCTCGAACGCGGTGCGACACGAACGACGGGCAGCGCGCGGGAGGTGGTTGCACTCCAGCTCCACGAACCGCAGACCCCCAGGATCCAGCGTGGTTCTTTCGCAAAGGACTACGACCGTGCAGTGAAGAAGCTGCGCTCCGAGCGACCCGAGATGGCGCGCTTTCTGGCACCCACGGACATCGAGATCGAAGACCTGCGCGCGCGCCTGGCCGAGGATTCGGCGACGCTCGTGCGCTTCGTTTGGAGCGCCCCTGAGGTCTGGGCCTGTGTGTTGCCGCCCGAGGGCGAGGTGTTCTTCCACGAGCTGGGCAAGACGAATGAGCTACGCCCGCTCCTGGAGTCGGCATTCTTCAACCTGGCGGACCCGACCCGTTCGTGCGACCTGGGTGCGCTGGCTGATCAACTGCTACGACCTATCTGGGATTCGTTGAGGCAAGCCCAGACCGTGGTGCTGGTTGCAGATGGCCCGCTGGCCTTTCTTCCTTTCGAAGCGCTACCGACGCCCGCGGGTACACCGTGGCTCGCCTCGGGGCGGATCGTCAACGCACCCACCATCGGCCGCTGGTACGGGAGAGGTGTGCCTCCAGCGCTGGACCCGGAACGACCCGTAGCCCATGTGGATGGCGGTCGGCCGGCGCCGACCGGCGTGCTGTATGGGCTGCTCCAAGACCGCATGCAGGCCGAGCCCGAGCTTCCCCGGCGAAACCTTGCGCGCGTTCTGCCAGAAGACGACCTGGTGTTGCGTTCGGAGGCCGCGCTCAAGGCAGCCAGCATTTCGGGTAACCTGCGAGACGCGGACTTGATCGAGGTTCGCGCGCGAACCTACTTCGACACCGGTATACCTTCGGCGAGCGGTATCGCTCTCGGTGCAGAGGACCAGGCGGATCTCTCGCTGTGGGAACGTGACGATGGTTTCCTTCGCGCTCAAGAGGTGGCCGCTCTGGACCTGGATGCTTCGGTCGCCGTGTTCTGGAGCGGACACGTCGTAGGGCCGAGGGGTGGGGACATGCGCTCAGCCGGCCTTCATGGCCTCGTGGCATCCGCCCTTGACGCCGGAGCTGGAGCCGTGCTGGTCGCCGGCTGGCCGGTGGCCGATCCTGCTTCTTTCAACTTCGACAACGAGCTCTCGAAACAGCTACGACAGCGCTCCCCTGACCAGGCCCTGGTTCTCGTGCAGCGAGCGTGGTTGCGACGGGAGAAGGCAGGTGATCGAGCGCTGCATCCAGCGATCTGGGCACGCTTGCGCTACTTCGGACGGTGAGACGCCGCGGTAGAGTGACAGGCAGGAAGGTCTCCCGTGGTGATCGATTCACCAATCGGTCGGAACGCCCGAGCTCGTAGGGTGCAGAAATTCAGCCGAAGCCTAACTCATGGTGTCACATGGCCTTGAAGCTCCGACACATCGCGTAGTAGCGCCGAACGCCCAGAGGACTCCCCCATCACCCGGGCCTCAGCCCGCCGACCAACGTCCTACGCCGCTCGCGAGTAGAACTTCAACATGCCGCCGAGGCGCTCACGGCAGACGATCTCACCGGCCTCAGGTGCTTCAGCGGGATCGATGAGCTGATTGCGCAGCCCTTGATGGTTTCGCTCTCCATGATAATGAGCAAGAGACTCATCGACGGCCCGCCGCAAGTGTTCCTCGCCGAACAGGATCATTCTGTTCAAGCACTCTTCCTTGATCGACCTGACGAAACGCTCGGCGAACGCGTTTGCGTTGGGAGCCTGAAAAGGAGTCTTGATCGGCTTTATCCCTGCATCCTCGAGCACGATCCGAAACCGCAGCGAGTACTTCGTATCCCGATCGTGGATCATGAAGCGAACTCGCTTCAGGAATTCCAACGAGCCGAGCGTGGCCTGCCCCATGAACCAATCGGTCGGGTTGGTGGTGATGCCAGCGACATGGACCTTGCGGCTTGCCAGCTCAATGAAGAACAGGACGTAGTACGTCCTGAGGCCGCTGGGCGTCCACACTTCCGTCGTGAAGAAGTCCGTAGCTCCGATTTCCTCCCAATGAGCTCCAAGAAACACTCGCCAGGAAGTCGGGCGTTCAGGAGCAGGCCTGATTCCGTGCTCTTTCAATACCTTGGCTATGGTCGTTGGGGAAACCCGATGCCCCACGTTCAGAAGCGCGCCCTCGATCCGACCATAGCCCCAGCCCGAGTTGTCCGTCGCGAAGCGAACGATGAGTTCGCGGATTCTCTTCATGATCCCCGGACGGCCTACTCGCTTCTTCGCCGGATAGGTCCATTTCGCTGCGATGAGTCGATGGTGCCATCTCAAGATCGTGTCCGGCGTCACGATCGTTGCTACCTGCATGAGAAGCCGTCTGCCTAGACGCTTCCCTTTGGCCGCGAGGCGTCGTCGTTGATCGTCTGTCAGTCGCAGGCGCTATCCCTTCAACTGCTCCTTTAGTTCGCGGTTCTCCTCTATGAGGTACTCGTTGATCTCGCCCTGGCGACGGTTCATCCAACCAGCGACTGTCGCGAGGAGCACTTGCAGAGGGTAGATCTCGGCCATGAAGACCATTATCGCGGGCTCGCAAGCCGTGCGATTGCAAGGAGTTCGGGTTCGGCCCAGTTTCCGCACCCTACGGGCACCGATCTTTGTGAGCAATGCGGTTGTGCTCGAGCTTCAGTAGCCCATTCCACCGATCGTTAGCGAGGCCTCTCCTCCTCATCGGCGGTGAGGCCTCGCTCACTTCCGGCGCCTTGGGAGCCGGACCATGTCCGAACCACCGGTTCGATCTGGCCTAGAAGGCCATCCAGGGTTTCGGCGGCCTTTGCGATGTCGCCGAGCTCATAGAATCGTTCCGCCTCGTTCCACGTTTCCATGTACCTTGCGAAGCTCTGTAGGTTCCGAGCCTTGTGCAACCTGACGAGCAGAATGCGAGCCCATATGGCGCGCGAGGCATAGCGCTCGACAGGAGTCGGCTTGGATTTCCAGTGGAGCAAAAGCTCGCGATCCGCAGCGGTAAACGAGAGTGGATAACTCGCGAATCCTTCGAGATCTTCGGGCGCTTCGCCTCGCACCGCGGCCGCGGCTTCAAGCCGCGCTGCGCCGTCCGGGAAAAAGACACCCTGGCCTGCCGTGAAGTCCACCCGGTTCTCCATGAGCTCCCAAAAGAACCAACCGATTTGGGATCGCGAAAGTGCTTCGAAAGTCATGGAGTAGGCCTGACCCTGCCTTGGACGCACACACTCGGTAAGCAAGACGGGCTTTCCCAGCTCTTCCGCAAGCTCTTCGGCCTCTCTCAGCCTCATGGAAAACTCAGGCTCAGGCTCATAACAATGGAAGGAAAGCACGTCTTGCAAGCTGGCACGGCCTCGCATTCCTAGGATCTTCCCTGCGGTACCGATGGTTCGTGGGTGCGTAGGATCCAACTCCCGCACTCGTGTCGATGCCCATACCAGAAAGGACTCGATTCGTAGCCGCCCCATGATCTCCCAGTACTGAGGCGTTTGCTCGGGCTCGTTCATGACGTCCCACAGAAGGATGCGGCGGTCACCACCAAAGCGCCCCACGATCGCAGTGAGGTACGTATCAAGGTCTTCGCGATACTCCATTGCAAGCCGTCGATAACCCGGATTGGCGACCCAGCCGTGGTTCGACCCGAGCCTCGGCTCCTCGCCAAAACACGAATCAAAAAGCACAGGCATAACGCGCAAACCGTGACTCTCACTCAGCTCGAGGAAATGCTCGAAGCTCTCGAGAAAACCCTGAGGATCATGCTCAAACACAACATACTGCAAGAAGACCCGGACACAGTTGAGATTGAGTCGTGCGGCGAACCCCAACTCACGATCGATCACCTCGTGGTCAAAGTCGCGCCAAAGCGTCACGTCGTTTGCGGCGTAGAAAGGAATGTAGTTGCAACCCCTCACCCATGAGTAGCTCTCGACGTCGCCTTGCTCTTGTTCTTGTTCGCCTACACAGGAAACGACACCGAGGAACAAACAAGAGATCAGGATCAGCGGCATCGGACGAGTTAGCGCACGTATCCCAACTGCCGCAGCTCCTCCAACAGCTCTGAGGGTATCTGCTGGTCGCCCGTCCGTTCGCGCTGATAGAGCTTGATCCGTTCCCGGAGCTGTAGCGTGAAGAGCTCGAGCCGATCGGCGTCAGGTGCGAGCGATCCTACGCCACCTGGGCCTCGAGGACGCGGATCCCATCTCCACCCCGTCCCCGCCGCGTCAGCATGCGCGTCGGTGACGTCCCAGTCGTTGATCCCGAGCTCAACCGAACCGCGGATCGCATTCGTGCCGAGGCTCTGGGCCGCGGGCATTCCGGAAAACAGAAGAGTGGAGAGCAGCGCGAGCAGCGTGGAATACATCCTTCGTCCTACGGGAAAGGAAGGCGATCCTAACAGAATGGGCTGCCTTGGGTGGAGCGCCCCGGCACGCGGCGTTGGTGCACGAATCCAATGCTACTCTGATGCAGCGGTCAGGATGACGACGGCGGCACCCCAGAGTGCCCACCGCCGTCCCTTCCCAAGCGAACGCGCGGCATTCGCTGCGACCGGCGAGGGCACCTGGGGTTCTCCCGTAGTATCCATAGCCATCCTGTCCTTCGGGGTCAGTTCCCCATCCTTTCGAGCCAGCGCAGGGCACTCATCCGGACTTGTTCGCTCGAGTGTGCGTCCATCGCGCGCAGGTGCTCCACTCCTTTCTTCCGCAAGGCCTTGTCCGTCTCTGGACAGCCTGCGATCCAGGCGATCAAGCCCAGGGCGGTGAGCTGCGAGTCCACCGGGATCTCCCTGTGGACCAGTGAGCCGGCGAGGAACGCCATGATCCTTCGGAGATCCTCCATGGGGATAGGGACTTGTGGCTTGCTTCTGGTCACCGCCAGCAAGACTGGATGCCGAAGTGCGCTGATCGCTGCCGCCTGACCGCGCCAGTCGAGCCGGGAATAGACGCCCAGGTCCGTATGGACGCCGTTGATTCTCATGCGTGCGTGGGCCGCCATGGATCGGACCTTGATCTCCATATCCTGTCGTTTCCCGTCCTTCGTCTGCGCCGCGCGTACCCTCTCCCAACGTGCGCGCTCTTCTCGCTTTTCTGCCAGCAGGAGGTCGTATAGTGCCGCCATGGCACTCTTCGCCTGCGACCCCATCTGTGCGAGCACATCGGCAGCCGTCGACACCATGCGAGGATCCTCTTCATTGAGCATCGGGATCACGCGGGGGACGACCTCGGGGGCGTAGGCTTCGTCGATGCGCGGCGTGGCCTTCAAGCAGATTCCGCGGATACTCACATCTGGATCAGAGAGCCCTTCGAGAATCTGGGCGACCTGATCGGTGGAACCGTAGCGGAGTTCCCCGTGTTCGGACTCAGAGCCAACCTCGAGTAGAATTGCGTAGGCGGCACCGCGCAGCCAGTCGACGGCCCCAAACTCGGTATCGCTACGGATCGCTCGGGTCAGTGCCGGGACAAGGTCATCGACCGCAACTTTTCTGAGGTCCTCAGCGGCCTGT
Source organism: Planctomycetota bacterium (assembly GCA_002683825.1). Lineage (GTDB taxonomy): Bacteria > Planctomycetota > UBA1135 > UBA1135. The sequence goes on along the minus strand of NYUD01000036.1, from coordinate 9,695 downwards.
CGGTGCGTGTCCATTGTCTTCAATTGCTCGATCAGACGAGCCACATGCTGCCCAGCCTTGTCCTCCTGCAGAGAGGCAGCCCCGGGCGAGGAGAGAGAGAACGCAAAGAAGGCCGCCAACATATGCGCTAGAGGACGAGGGATGGCCTTGGTGAATTTCATGGTTTCACTCCTCAGTGCAGGGGTATCCAGGGGGTCATCGGAATATCGGCGTTTGGCCAGCACAGCTGCGTCGCGTCATCCGGATCGGACGGCGTGAACGTCATGGCAGCATTCGTATCGATGTACAACTCGTGGGCGGGAAATCTGGTTCGCTCGCCCTGATAGCGATACCAGGCGTGGCCACCACATTCTTTGATGTCGACCTCGAATTGGCCCTAGGCGAATTCGAGAAGGGGCGGGGCCCGTGAAGGGGTGGAGATGGGAGCGGCGTCCTCGAGGCCCAGGCTCCACAGGAGGGACAGAAACCACGGGCCTTGCACGAGAAGGCCACCAGGGAGTCCCTCCGGCATTCCGAGCGCATTAAGCCGTCTGGGTGCGAAATCGCAGTGATCAGGCGTCGGCCGAATAAATGGACACGACGCCTCCCCCACCCGGGCACTCCAGCAAGAGCCGTTGAGCCGGTCAAGGGGTGGAGAGGGCCGCCCGCCCCGGGTCCGGCCCTCTCCCATCCGTCCAAGACATCCGTCCAAGACATCCGTCGCTTACTCGCCGGCGAGCGGGGGGCCGTTCCACTTTCGGGCCTCTCCTTCGGCGAGCTCGAGCTCGAACGCGTCGAGGACGCCGCCCTCGTCATCCAGCCACTCCAGGCGGTAGCGGCCGCCCACGAGGAAGGGGAGCTCGAACGCGTCACCCGCGGCACCCGAGACGCTCGCGAATCGCTCTCCGCGTCGGCGCCGGTAGCTCGCGCTTGCGGGCTGTGCCCAATCGAGCTGGACAAGGCGCAGCGCGCTGCGCTCGTCGGGCACCGCGCCGCTCAGGGAGCTACTCGGGAGCTGTACCTCGGCGGGCCCCTCCCCCGGACCTCCGAACGCGATGAGGAGGCTCACCGGCGGAAAGCCATTACGCAGTCCCCAGACTTCGAGCACCGCGCTTCCCTCGAGACGACCGCGAAGAGAGAAGCGGCCGTCCGCGTCCGTCCTGGCGTCGCAGCTGCGCCACGTCCCGTCCTCCGCGACCGCCACGACCGAGCAGCCCGCGTGCGGACGACCGCCTGGGTCGAGCAGTCGAGCGTTCCAGGTGGAGTGCCGGAGGTCTTGGAGCGACAGGATCAGCTCGGTGGTCGCCCCCGCGCGGGTCGTTCCCCGAACCGAATACGGCGTCCTGTCGACCAGGAGGCCAGCAGAGCAGTAGCCGGGCCGGAGGTTCGAGCGTCGGAAGCGCCCCGAGGCGTCGGTTCGGCCCGAATAGGCGCCTTTGCCGTCGCCAACGGTGAGTGAGGTTCCGGCGAGCGGTTCTCCGTCCCGCCCTAGCACGAGCACCTCGAGCGTTGCGCCGGAGGCCACTTCGAGAAGCCCAAGGTCCAGGTCCGTGGTGCCGTCGACGCGGATATCGTCCACGGTTCGGTTGGCCGCATCGGAGGGGGCCACGATCAAGCGGTAGCGGCCCGCGCGAATGCCCGAGAACGCAAAGCGACCGTCGGGGCCAGCGTCGTAGTTGCCGGCCCGTTCGTAGTCGTCCTCGGACACAAAGCGGGAGAGGTGACACCGAGCGCGGAGCGGCTGGCCGCTCTCGTGGACGATCTGGCCGGTGACCTGCGAGCCGCCCGTGAGCACGACGGGGCCGAGATCGGTCGCCTCGCCGGCAACGAGGGTCACGATGGCGACTTCCTCGCGCGGTGCTCCCTCGACCGTGACCGAGACGCTCACGTCGCCGGCGGGGAGGTCCTCCATCTCGAAGTAGGTGTCCTCGAAGACCTCGCTGACGAGGCGTCGACCCTCCAGGTCATAGAGGTCGACCGTGTAGCGCGGAACGTCCGCGGTCCAGACTTCGCCGATGAGTTGCGCGGGCCGGCTGAGCCTGATGGCGATGGTCTCGCTCTGCGGCGCTTCGATCCGCACAACGCTCGGGGCGTACCCGGGTAGATGGCCTTGGAGCCGGTACTGGCCCGCAGCGACGCCCTCGAAGCGGAAGCCGCCGTCCGCTTCGGTGTTCGCGACCCGCGCCGCGACACCGACCGCGTCGGGAACGAGCTTCACCTCGCCGTGCGGCAACGGCTGGTCCTCTTCCGATACGAGGATCCCCGCGATCGCGGTGCCGCTGGTCAGTCGAAGAACGAGTTCCCTCGCGGAGCCGGGGAGCAGGCTTGCGCGGGCTTCCGCGTACTCGGGGTGATTGGCGAAGACCGCGCCCACTCCGGGGATGATCCCGCGGAGCTCGAAACGGCCGCGGGCGTTGGAGTGCACGACCGACGTGCGGAACCACCGTTCCTCGAACGCGGATCGCCGGCCTCGCGGTTCGAAACGCAGCGTGGCGTCGGCAACCGGCCGATCGTCTTCGTCCAGGACCCGGCCCGCGACGGTCCATCCGCGGTCGAGCTCGATCCGCGCCTCCGCGTCCAGGTCGTCGATCTGCGGTCGCGCAGGCTGGAAGCCCTGGGCCAGCACCAGCAGGCGCGGCGGTCGATCCGCGTCCGGCACCGCGATTTGGAATCGTCCGCCGGCGTCTGAGGTCGTTCCATGGGGCGATGCGCTCATCCCGTAGACGACGCGTACGTCGGCGTTCGCCACGGGCGTTCCTCGCTCGTCTACGAGACGACCGGTCAGCTGATACCCGGCGGTCGCGGTCAGGCGCACCGGCGCTGCCGTTTCGCCGTGCCGAACACGCACCCACTGGGGGTCACAGGTCCACCCGGGGGCGGCGGCGTGAACGAAGTAGCGGCCTGAGCAGTCGACGCTCTGACGCACGACTTCCCCGGGGCGAACCTGTTGCTCTCTCCGAACAGCCTCCCGACCGATCGGACCCTCGATGACGAGTGCGAAGGTGGGCACGGACTCGGTTGGGGCGTCGAGCTCGACAAGGGCCGCGACCTCCACAGGAGCGTGGACGACCTCGCGGTCGGCGTCGCGGACGGGGGTGGGCGCTTCGAGTTCCGCGGCGGTCGAGGCCGACAACGGGGTCGACGGGCTGGGTTCCGCCTGGATCGGCTCTGCGGTGTTGGTGTCTCCGCCGAGGGACAGCCATGCCACCGAGGAAACAAGTACGAACAAGAGGGTCAAAGCGAGCGGCTTCATGGGAATTGGTGGGGGCGTTGTCTTGGAAGGAGATTAGGAAGGAAGGCGACGCGTGCTGCGAGGGGGGGGGGGCGATTGGGGGGGATGGGGAAAGGGGCCGGCGCGCATCGGCGCCGGCCCCCCGCGAACTCCTCCGTTAGAAGAGCTCGAGCCACAGGATACCGGCGGCAGTGCAGGCGAGTGCGGACTTCCAGCCGGCGGTAAGCCCGGCAGCAGCGGAGGCTCCCCCGGTTGCCGGTGCGGCGGCGACACCCGCGGCGGCCGCCGAGGCGCTCGCGAGGATGCAGCCGGTCTTGATCGCGAGCTCCCCGCCGACGCGCAGGATGTCGCGCCCGACGCTTCCGCCGTTGGATCCATTCACGCCGTACGTCGTCGTGTTCGACACGATGTTGGTCGGCGGGTGCAGTGTTTGGACGGGCGGGTCGACGAAAAAGGACCCCGTCGCCCAGCTCGATCCGTGCGCGTCATAGGACGGCTGCGAGAAGATGGTCTTCTTGCCCGTCGAGTCGATCAGCGTCGTCGAGACGTCGGTGTGGCCGAACTCGAAGACGACGTCGCCGTAGTACGGATCCTGCACCGGGAAGTTCGAGACCACCTGCAGGTCTCCGACGATGTCGCCCGAGACACCGCCCGCGCGGTTCACCGTCACGGTTCCAGGAGCGTCGGGGCGGATCTGCCGCAGGGTCGTCCCGTTGAGGTCAAAGTCCATGTTCTCGTAGCGAACGACGAACTCCTCGGGATTGGTCATCGACGTCGTGCCGTTGCCCGTGATGGACATCAGGTCCGAGCCGATGTTCGAGGAACCGCCCAGCACCGGATACGGGTCGCCCAGGGGCGTGCCCGTGATGTCAAACGAGAACGTGGACGTCGAGTCCGAGGTCTCTTGCGTGCTTACGTTCAGAACCACGCTGGCCGGCGTCGTTCCGCCCCAGGTCGTCTCTGTGCGGGTCGACGTCTGGTCGACCTGCCGGTTGCCGACGAGGGTCGACGTTGTGATGTTGCTGCTGTTGAACGGATAGCTCTCCCCGTACAGGTTCAGCGTCAGGCCCGTCGTCTGGGTGTCGGTGATGGTTGCCGAGCCAAACCCGCTCCGAATGACGCTGTAGTCCACCACAAGGCTGTCGCCCGTAGGCGAGCTGATCTGCCCGCTGACCGAGATCTTGTAGCTCCGCGATCCCAGCATCTCGAACTCATGGTCCAGCGTGCCGCTCCAGACCTGAGGACCGGACCCGTAGCAGGTGTCCTCGATCATGAAGGCGTGTAGCGCGTCCACTCCGTACCGGAAACCGGGCTGGTTCTCCACGCGGATGTTGGCCACACTGCTGGTGCTGACGTGGAACCGCAGCGCCTCGAACGGGCTCATCGAGTAGACGAGCAAGCCGGCGTTGACGGCTTCCTGCGCCAGCTGAATGAGACCACCGACGTTCTCGACGTCGACGTTGTTGGGAGCTCCGGGGCTCGCACCCACGCCGTGCTTCCCCCCGTTGCCAGCCCAGTTGCCGGTCGCGTCGGTGTCCTTGGCGTACTTGTTGCGTCCGATCGTGTAGCCCGGATGCACGGGCTTGGCCGCGTCCCAGGAGATGTCGACGAAACCGCCCGAGGGCCAGTCGCCCTGCGCCACCGCGTCCTGATAGAGGGGCGTGCTGGCCGGTGCCGAGCCTTGCCCCCAGGCCACGAAGTCGTGCAGCGCGCCGCCGGAGTTGCGGAGACCCAACGCGCCAGAGGTGTTGCCCAAGAGGTCCTGGGACGTCGCGCCGCGGAAGAGCACTCGTGCTTTGCCTGCGGAGAGATCGAGTCCGGCAAGTCCGGGCCGGATGTCTCCAAGGATCAGCAGCACGGTGTCGCCCACGGAGACCACGGAGTTGCCAAAGGTGTAGATGATCGTGCCCTGCGCATCGACGAGCGTGTAGCCGTTAAGGCTGAAGGGCGCTTGGCCGCCAGTCACCGCGAGCTCGACCCACTCGAAGCCGGCGTCGGGGCCGAGCGGGTCGTAGGAGACCTCACTGATGACCACCTTGGGGTTGGAGGGTCCCGTCGTGATGGAGGTGAGCTGGGCGGAGAGAGCCGCCCCCGCGCCGATGGAGGTCAGGGCGACAAGGAGTTGCTGCTTCAATTGATCGCCACCGCGCTGTCCAGCTGCACGTTCGCCTGCTCGCGAAGACACTTGATCTTCTGCGTGTCGCTCGTGACGGTCGTCGTCGCGCCGCCGGGGAAGTGGAACGTGACGCAGACGTAGATCTCGGCGCTGCCCTCGCCCGACGGCCCGTCGGGGCCCGAGACGTCGTTGTCCTCGTCGCAGAAGAGGTCTTTGAAGTCGATCTCGAGCTCGGTACCGGGCGCTACGCTTTCGGTGTTGCCGCTACCCGACTCGAGCGTGTCGTCGTCAAAGACGTCGGAGTCCTTGGTCTCGTAGGTATAGCTCGTGGCTCCAGGGGGAACGTTAAAGAAGACGCCGCCGTCAAGTGCCAGCGCGGGACCGGCGAACAGGGCGATCAGAGGGGCGCTCAGGATGGAACGGACTTTCATGATCTGAATCTCTCTTGGATGTCGTTGTTCGTGGGGTGGGGCTCAGTTGCCGGCGGGGTCGATGGAGACGCTCGACGAGCAGCAGACGGACTGCGGGTCGCATTCGTCGTCGCCGTTCTCGTTGTTCCACTCGACCTTGATGTAGACCTCGGCGCAGCCCTCGCCGGAAGGGCCTTCGCCGCCGTAGACCTCGCCACCGGAGCAGAACAAGCCGATCGTGACCGTCAGTTCGTCAACGGTGTTTCCGTCGGCGTCCGTCGGGATCGGCTCCCAGTCTTCGGCTGCGAGCATGTCGTCGAAGAAAAGGTCGCTGTCACACGCCGTGGCCTGGAAGGTCGTCGACCCCGCGGGAACGTCGAAGGTGTGCGAGACACTCGGGTTTTCAGGACGAATGTTGTGGATGCCGCGGGATTGCACCTGCACGGCGAAGCCGACTGCCGTTGCGATAAGAAGCGCGGCGAACGAGAGGAGGAAGCTGCGAGTGAGGAGTCTCATATAGGTAGCTCCTGGGAAGGGAGTGTTTCAGTAGCGGTGTGAATTCACTGGCCGCCTGACGGACAAGAAAGACACACCGCGGGAGGCACACTTTGCTAGTGGGTTTCTTGATCAGAACTGCGCGGTCTTTTTGAAAAAAAATCTACGCAGACTCCGTTCGGCCTCTCGATGACTCGGCTCCCATCTCCACCCCTCTGCCCGCACCGGCCCCCGATCACGGATAAGGCCCACTTCGACGCCACTTTGAAGGTCTCTCCGTCACGGTCTTCACGTTCTTGGGCCCCCTCCCGCCTCCGGACCCGACCTCGGGTAGTCCACGTGAGGATGAGCCGGGCTCAAAACACCCCTTTGGAGCATCTATACTCCCAGGGGTTTACGTTGGCTGGCGGAGTTACAACCTTTTGCAACGGCGTTCAGGCCACGATTGGCTACTAGCACTAGCTTTGCTGCTAGCAGCCACCTAGGCGTACGCGTCCGATCTGCCCTGAAGGAACCAGAGTTGTCACGGGTGCCAGACCCCAGCACTACGGTGCTTCCAGGGATAGAAGCCATCGAGCTGGACGCAAAACGGAGGTCGTAATTCAGGGAATGGCCGTATTGGGGGAGTATAGGTGGTCTATAGGGGCGTTACCTTGCCCAGCTCAACCTCATGAAGATCTCCCAGCGCCGGTCCTCGGTGTGGGAGGGAGCTGTAAACCGTTCCTTTGGGTGAGTACCTATACTCGGTGTATTAGTCTAGTGTCTACCAACACGCCCTACTCGCTACGCAGGAGGAGTAGGAGATGTTGATACTTCTCGCCGGCAATTACCTCGAAGTGCATGACGGCTTTCTGAATCCCCACGCCTTGGACCTCGATCGAGACCTCGCCTTCAGGCAGAGTGCAAGTCTCGGCCGAAAACGAACCACCGGCGAGCGGCTCGATCTTCAGCTGCGCGACGTGTTGGCCGTACTGGGTGGCTTCGACGAGGAAGGGTTGCTCAGGGAGGGAGAGGTCTCCCGCGTTGACACGGTTCATCAGCCAGGTGAAGTCGTTCTTCGTCAACGCCTCGTCCCAGGCTCTACGCACCTCGGCCTCCGTCAGATCACCTTCGATCAAAAGCACGGTGACAGACACATCTGCGAACCGTTTCCGCGGAATGACGAACTCGACATCTTCGTCGCCCACGAGGTGGAGGTCTACCGCGAGGCTCTTCTCGACGTGCCCGAGGCTCACCCGCACGGTAACCAATCCTTCGGGGAGCCCGGGGAGGACGAGCGGGGCACCTTGCAAGCTTGCCGATGTGCGGGGAATACCTGCTAGCTCGAACGAGAGCTCCTGTCCGTCAGCGTCGAGCACCCGCACTCTACCGTTCGAGTGCGGTTTTCCATCTTCGTCGACCACTCTCAACCGCAGCGTACGGGCCAGCTTCAGCCACACGTCGAGTTCGTGCTCGCCGATAGAATACTCCCGGGAAGGGATCCGGTAACTCGCGTAGCGCGGCGCCTTGAACAAAATCGCGATCTCTCCGGCTTTCAGGCCGGCGACCTCGAAGCGCCCCTCCACGTCTTCGAGTTTGTGGTGGTGCTGACCCTTTCCGTTCACGAAGGGAGTGATCGTAAATGCCTTCACGGGCTCGTTCGTCGCCGCGTCCCTGACGGTGCCGGCGAGGACCACCTTGCGGTACGCAGCGCGGTTGAGCACGAGCTCCACGTTTTCGTCGCCGGCGCTCGTCCGCCGATCGATGGTTGAGCGCCCGTCCTCCGGCGACACGGCATGGACGAGGAAGCCGCCGTCGTAAAGGTTTGCGAAGCGGAACGCGCCCGTCGCATCCGTCGTAGCTGTGTCGATGCCGGCCCGCCATTCCCACGTACTTCGCCGAGCGTGCGTAAAGCCGGGGTCGAACTCCCGGTCGCCTTCGATCCAGACCTCGACACCTTCGACTCCAGAGCCCTCGTCGTCGACGACGCGCCCCGCTAGCACGCGCTCCGGCTTCAGTTGGATTTTCAGAAACTCACCCCTGCCGGGGCCAGGCCGCACAGGCTGCACTAACTCGACTGCGTGACCATCGTGCAGGACGTAAAGGTACGGCGGAGGATCCCCCCGGTCGATCATCCCGCTCACCTCGAAGCGCCCGTCTTCGTCGCAGACCATGGTGGAGGTCCCTGACCGCACCCTCGCGCCCTTCGCCGGCTTGGCGGCGGCGTCGACCACGCGCCCGACGAGGGTTAGGCCGGGATCGAGAACGACCTCGACCGGAGGACCGCCCACGGGGTGGTATTGACTGTAGGTGAGAAACGGTGCGGCTTTCACGTGGAGCAACGCGTTCACCGCGGGCAAGCCCTCGAGCAGGAATCGACCATCGGCGCCGCTGGTCGTAACAGCGTCTCCCCCCTTGAACCGGGAGACGCCGGGTGTCGGCGTCGCGTCGAGGGTGGAGGTCGAGTTCAGACCGTTCGTGACCGACACATCTGCATCGGCGATGGGGTGACGGTCGGGGGAGAGCACGGTCCCTCTTAGCGTTCGGGCGGGTCCCATGCGGATCTCGAGGCCTGGCAGTTGCGTATCGGCCTTCAGCTCGCCGCGGAGGCCCTCTACGCAGGCCAGGCCTTCCTTTCGCGCCACGGCGACGAAACGTGGACCGAGGTGCTCAAGCAGGAAGGAACCGTCCGCTGCCGTGACGGTCGTGCGGTGGGGGAGGTCACCTTTTTTGTACATTCCGCACCACGCGAGAACCTCGGCGTCGGGGAGGCCCTGACCCACTGCGTCCACCACGTGCCCGGTGAGTGTGTAGCCCGCCCGCAGCGTGACCGTAACCTCCCTCTTCTCTCCGGGCTCGAGAGCTTCCTGCATCCATTCCTCGACTTCAACCCTCGTCGGTACGGGCGGGACGTGCACACAACAAACCGTGACGGTCTGGGCAAAGGAGAAGCGTGCCGCTCCCGAGGGGTCGGTCCGTGCCTCGTGCCAGGTTCTGTGGCCAGCGTAGGCAACCTGCGCCCGCACGAGCACGTCCGACGCCCGTTCTCCGCTCGCGCCATCGACCACGACGACCGAAAGCTCGCCGTCCGGCAAGGGCGCCGGGTGCTCGTTGCGGTCACCCGCTCCTGCAGTGGCCGTGTCGACCGCAGACCGCTCCGCAAACTTCTCTCCAAACTCCGGCGGCCCCGTCGCAGGTGTCGCGGATGGAGCTTGCCTCACGTTTTCTTGCTCCAGGGCCATGGACCGCTCGCCCCACGTCCGCACAAAGGTGAAGACTGCGACGGCGAGGAGTACGACAACAAGTGCGATGGTTATCTTCTTCACACAAACCTCTCAAGCAATCCCTGACCGATGAAACGCAACCGCTAGCACCAATATAAGGAGTGTTGGTGCAGGAGAGTATAGGTGTTCCAAAGGGGTGTTTTTAGCCCGGCTCATCCTCAGGTGGGCTACCCGAGGTCGGGTCCGGAGGCGGGAGGGGG
>NYUD01000094.1 GCA_002683825.1 Planctomycetota bacterium | reverse complement strand
GGGGTGCTCATCGAAGTAGCGGTTGATCCGCATCGGCACGCCGTCGATGGGCACCTGCGCAACCGTCTCCCAGGCGTCGTCGCGCATCTGCTCGCCGTCCGGTCGCCGCCGGAACACGAGCAGGTCGGTCACCACCTCCGTCCCCGCGGCTCGGCGGTGCGCCCCGGGGGGCAGGCGGATTGCGCCCACGAGGTCGGCCAGCTCGTTCATCTCCCGCCGCGCGCCGGGGTTCTGCGCGTCCATCGTGAAGTGCGAGGTGAGAACCGCGACGAGTCGGCCGGGCCGGGTCAGGCGCAGCGATTTGATGATGAAGTGGTTGTGCATCGACTGCCGGGTCGCGTTGTGCAGCGGGTCGTGCAGGGTGACGCTGCTGAACGGCACGTTGCCGATGGCGGCGTCGAAGTGTCCTTCAGGCAGCCGGGTGTCGGCGAAGGACTCGGCGCGGACGGTCGCGTGCGGGTACAGCTCGGCGCAGATCGCCGCCGTCAGCGGATCAAGTTCCACTCCGGTCATCTGTGCCGACTCCGGCGCGAGGCCGATGAACGTGCCCGCCCCGGAGCCGGGCTCCAGGACCGCGCCTCCGCTGAACCCCAGGCCGTCCAGCAGTCGCCACACCTGCCGGGCGATGGTCGGGTCGGTGTAATGCGCGTTGATGGTCGTCCGCTCCGCGGCCTCCCACTCGTCGTCGCTCAGAAGCTCGCGCAGCTCGGCGCGCTCGGCATCCCAATCGGGCTTCAGGTCATCGAACACCTCGGGGATCGCGCCCCAGCTCGACCAGCGGGCGAGCACGCGCTGACCCTCCGGGGACGCGGGGCGACCCGTCGAGTTCAGATCGTGGATGAGCTGGATCGCCTCCACGTTCGCCCGATAGCGCGCTTTCGCGCCTGACGGCCCGAGGTCGTCCTGCGAGGCGGGGACGAAACGGGGCGCTACCGCAGCTCGCGGAAGAAGCGGATCGTCGCCGCCTCGGCGAGCGTCGCCTGGTTTGCCCGCATGTACTCCCGCGGGGGCTCCGTCGCCACGAGTTCCAGCAGGAACTCGACGCTGAGCGCCCACTTCTTCGCCAGTTCCTCCAGTTCCACGGAGGAGGGCATCGAATCCGGGCAGTCCTGCATCCGCTCCGCCCAGAGGATCAGGTTCTCGTCGGAGGGCCGGGTCTGCTCCCATTCCTCCCGCGCTTGATCCAGCGGCAGGCTCGGGTCGGTGATCCACGCCAGTTGTGACATCACGACCTCCTCCGCCTGCTTCCGGGCTGCTGTCAGCCGGGCGACCTTCTGCAAGAAAGTCTCCCCCTGCCGGTCGCTCCCCGCCAGCATTGACGCGAGGTTCGTCACCTGCGTCTGCATTTCCAGGCCCATCGCCTCGAAGAATGCCGCCGGATCGCTCAGCTCCGCCACCCGGCTCGGGACCGTCGCCTGCCAATGCGACAGCGCCATCTGCCCGTACTTGTTCATCGCCTGCCCCAGCCTCCCGAGCTGCGGTGAGCGCGGCGTCGGCCGCGGGCTCGTCGAGCCCCCACAGATCGAACTCCAGTTGCCCCGGCCAGGGCTTCCGGGATCGCTGCCGCGCCATTTGCAGTCACCGCCCGCGCCCTACTGCTCCGCCGCGAGGCGGGCGTAGAACTCGTCCTCGATGGCCTGCCTGCGCGCCACGTCCTCCTTGACGAACTGCGTGAAGTCGGCGTCCCGGTTGGGGATGATCGTCTCCGTGACCGGGGGCAGGTCGTCTTCGCCCGGCCAGACGGCCTGCCGCGTCGGGCGATCCGTGTTGAGCTTCGTCCCGCACGCCGTCACCGCGTCCCGGAGCTGCGGGATGAAAGCCCAGAAGTCTCGCCACCAGCCGAACGGTGCGGAGCCGTGCTGCTTCTTGTCGTAGGCATTCAGGTAGTGCTGGCGCAGCGCCGACAGCGGCCACACCAGCTCCGGGTGCCGGTGCCAGTACGGCGGCACGACATTCACGCTCAGCCCGAACTCGTGGCGCAGCCAGTTCCCCCAGGCGTTCAGCTCCAGCCACTCCACCTGCGCCTCGGCCGCGGTCAGGATGTTCCAGTTCACGGGGCGCGGCGGTTCGGGCGCGTCCCCCGTATCGGGGTCCGCCTCCTTGGCCGGCCTCGGCGAAGGTGCCACCGGCTCCGGCTCCGGTTCTTCGGGCGGGGGCACGTCGAAGTCGGGATCGTCCGGCGGGAACAGCGTCGTCTCGGTGGTCATGACGCGGCCTCACAGCGTCATCGGACGGGGCGACGGCTGCTGCGGAAGGGTCGGGTCGGGCGCTTCGATGGGCGCGCTCTCGACCTGCTGCGACCGCGAGCGGCCACGGTCGACGGCGTAGCTCGTGCGGGCGGCGTCGGGGCCGATGTGCGTGGCGATGAACTCCTCGCCGCTGACAGTCTCACCATTCTTCTCATAGCTGAACTTCTGGACGTGGCCGCTGGCGACGAAGTTGTCGCCGCGCGCGAACTTCTCGTAGGCGTGCTCCGCGCTGCGCCGGAACATCTTGAACGGGTAGAACTTCGTCTCGCCCTGGGTGAACGAGCCGTCCGGGTTGCGCTCGAACTGCTCCTGACCGATCCAGGCGAACAGCCGCGCCTCACCGTCCTCGTTGAAGGACAACTGCGGGTCGCTGGCGAAGAAGCCCCACAGGGATTCCTTGGTTCGCATCGGGTGCTCCTTACTTACTTCTCCTGCCGAGAGAGGATTGCTACCCGATAGGTGCGCAGGCTCGACCGTCCGCGCCCCGGCTACTGTGATGACATGGCTGAGAGGCGAGCGTCGCCTGGGCAGAGAACGCGAGAGGTAGGTCGTCCAGTGTCGTTCGTGAACAACTCGACCGGCGAAGAATTCGAGGATGAAGACGAGTACCTGCGTTCGATGAAGCAGGATGACTCCTACCAGTTCTCATACGACTATGAGTACGTCGCCGACAGATTCGGCGACGGTGATGACGACGTGAAACTGGAGAACGCGAGGCTCAACGTCTCGCTGACTTGGGACGACTCCTCGGCTCCGGGGTACGTCGTCTCGTACACCGTCGATTCGCCGACCCCGATTCCAAACGACTGGACGGGCGACGCCGACCAGGTCTTCAATGACTTGTGGCTTGCCGTTACCGCGGACCTGAGTTCCCTTGGTATCGGCTCGGAGCTGCACAAAGACTGGCCGATCTAGCGTCCGCGGTGGGCGCCGATCTGGCGGTCACGCGAAGGTGGGTCAGTCGCCGACGACTGTTGCCTCACCCATCCCAGCGGTGCCCGGCTGCATGACCGCCTCGACCTCGGCGCGCTGGGCGAGTAGCGTCTCGGCATCCGGCCGATGGAGCCAGTAGCGCATGGTCGTGATGATCGGCGGCGCAGAGCGCAGCAGCACGAGTGAAGTGCCCTGGGGCAGGGTGCGGATGTCTTCGACCTTCATGATCGGGACGCGCCGGATCGAGCGTTGATTCGAGCGCAAGCCGCGCTCGCCGATGGTCACGGAGTCAGTCGTCTCGTCGCGTTCGCCGATCAGTGTGGAGATGTCCTGGAGGTGCCGTGTGTCCGTCCCGCCGCCGAGCACGATCTTGGTGATGCTCGCATCCCACATCGCGGTCGCGGCGTCGTCGCCCCAACGACCTCGCGCCTGGGCGAGCGACTGGAACACGGGCATCACCGTGAGCCCGGTGCCGCCGCCCTCTGCCATGAGGACCGGGAGCGAAGGCAGAGGCGCGAGGTTCCCGATCTCGTCGAGTGCGAGCAGCACGGGCGGGTCGAGCCGCGCGCCCGGCGAGCGCGCCGCGATGCGCCGGGCCGTCTCCACGAGGTCTTCGATGAACGCCGCGACGAGCGACGAGGACGCCCCGGCTCCGGCTCCTGTCGCAAGCAGGTAAAGCGTGCCGGAGTCGCGCAGGAACGCCTCGGGGTCGAACTGCTCGTCCTCGCTGGGACTGACCGCTTCCAGCACCCGCGGGTCGGCGAGGGAGGCGAGAGAGAACGAGACGCCCTGCCAGATGGAGTCTCGCGTGCGCGGGTCGGATTGCAGCATCCCGTCGAGCGACTCGGCCCATCCGGTCGCAGCCTGGGGGTGCGAGGCGAGAATGGAGACGGCATCCGCCGCAGCCGCGGGGTCGAGCGTCCAGCGGAACAGCTCGGCGGGCTGTCGATGGTCGAGGGCTGCGGCGTGCAGAAGCGCCTGAAGCGCAGTGCGCGTCTTGCCCTCCCAGAATCCGCCGTTCTCGACGGAGGGGCCGGAGAGACCGGTTCCCGCGGCGAGACCTGTGCCGCGGATCATCGCAGTCAAGGGCACCTCGCACCCGCGAATCGGCGACCATCGCAGACCCGCAGGCACGCCCTCGGCGAGATGCTGGGGATCGAACACGGAGACCGGGCCGCGGCGCGCCTGGCGAGCGCGGAGCGTCGCCGTGAGGTTGTCCGGCCGGGTCGAGGTCGTGATGACCGCACCGGGCGCGTCGAGGATGGAGTTGATGACGATGTTCGCGCCCTTCCCGGATCTCGGCGGGCCGATGAGCAGGATCGAGTCCTCCACGGATGTCCACACGCCCTTGCCGCGTGAGGTGCCAAGGAGGTAGCCGACCTGCTCGGGCTTCGGGTCCGTGAGCGAGGGGCGCAGCGTCTTCGCGCGACGCAGAAGGTCGCGTTCGGACGCGGCGCGCTGCACGTCGCGCGCATCGGCGATTCCCTCGATCCGGTTTGGGTCTGCCTTGGTCCGCTTGCCCAGCTCGCGCACCCATCGCCAGATGAACCACCCCGCGGTGCCGATGGCGGCGAGCAGGAGTGCGACGGTGATCCAGTAGGCGACGGGGCTGAGCGACGCGGAGCCGAGTGCCGAGCCGGGGTCGTCGGCGCGGAAGACCACTCCGACTCCCGCTTCGAGACCCGCCGCGGGCTGGGGCGCGCCCGTAACGAACGCAGCGATGCTCCCGGCCAAGCGCAGCGCACCGGCCAGCAGCATCGCACCGATGAGCGCGCCGAGGGCGAGGTTCGTCAGCTCGTCGCCGAACGCCCCGGCTCGCGGTGACGAACTGGTCATGTCGGGTGCCCGACGATGCAGGTGCCGGACACGCGGCCGAGCAGGATGACCTCGTGCCTGGGGCTGAGGTCGAGCAGTCCCGGCTCAATCAACGCCCGAGCGGCACCTTCGCGGCCTGCTCCGGTGTGCCGCACGATGACCGCGACGGCAACATCCTCGCCTGGCACGAAGCCCTCGGCGTTCTGGAGTGCGAGCGGGTGCAGCGGCGCGGCATCGTCAGGTGCAAGGTCGTCATGCTCGACGGAAGCCGGCGGCAGCTCAGCGGGGGACTGGTCGAGGGGTGCAGGGTGCAGTGGAGCGGTCACGATGTCCGTGTAGACGGTGCCGTCGAGTTCGTGCACCACGACGCGGACGGGGGAGCGGCGCTGCTCGATCACTTCGCCGATGATCTGCGCGAACGAGTGCCGCTGCCACGGCGGAGCGAACGTCGGCGGGCCGAACGGCTCCCCGTCGACCACGACGCGCAGCGTCGCGTTCGCCTGCACGGTCATCGTCACGACCGGCAGCACGGGCGGCACGTTGGCTGAGTCCTCCTGCTCGGCGCTCGCTGAGCGAGCGCGTCGTCGCCGCGAAAGGGTGATGGACATTTCACGCTGTCCCAACCGCCGTGAGTTTGATCGCGGTGGAGGTGGGTCGAAATCTCATACCTAGCAGGTACGCGGGCAGCTACGGCAAGAGGTCCGTGACTAGTGACAACTGACGTACGAGATGCTCGCGATTCGTGAAGTCCGCACAGGAATCGTAAATCTGTAGCTCTGTCCGAGCTATCCGACGTTGAGTGCGGCGAGTTGTTCCGGGGTTCCAGTCACCACGAGCCGCAGGTCCGAGTGCCCTTCCTCGATGCCCCAGTCCACGAAGGCGCAGCAGGTGCTTTCGGCCGCGACGAGTTCGCGTAGACGGGTGATGGAGTCCTCGACCTTGGCGTAGTGGATCGTCAGCCGCGTGTCCGTGTGTTCGATGTCGAGGGCGTAGTCCGCATCGAATGCCCGCCAGCGTTCGATCTGCTCCTTGCCTGCGGACGGGGTGAGCGTGCAGGCGATCGGCAGGCTGTTCAGGGGGCCGATGTGCGTCATGGGGTGGCCTCCTCCTGGTCGTCGTGGTCGAGGTCTTCGAGTACCTCGAAGGGGGATTCGAGGTCGCCGCGCCAGGCTTCGATGCCTTCCCGGATCGCGAGGACGGCGACGACGAGCGCGGCCACCGAGTCGGCCCACGCCCACCCGAACAGCGAGTTCAGGATCAGGCCGATGAGCACGGTGCCGGAGAGGTAGATGCACAGCAGGAGCTGCTTGGCGTCGGCCTGGACGCTCTTGGAGCGCAGCTCCCGCCCGGTGCGGAACTCGAACCAGGCCAGCGCGGGCATCACGATCAGGCTGGCGACGGCGATGCCGATCCCGACCGGGCTGTGCTCGGGGTCGCGGACGCCGGTGAGAGCGAGGATCGCGTCGACGGTGACGTAGGCGGCCAGGGCGAAGAACGCGATCCCGATCACCCGGACGGTGGCCTTCTCCCAGCGTTCGGGGTCTTTGCGGGTGAACTGCCAGGCGATCGCCGTGGCCGAGGCGACCTCGATCACCGAGTCCAGCCCGAAGCCGATCAGCGCCGCCGAGGACGCGATGGTGCCGGCGGCGAGGGCGATGACGGCCTCGATGACGTTCCAGGTGATCGTGAAGAACACGATGAACCGCACCCGCCGGTGCAGCACGGCCCGCCGCTCATCGGTGAGCGCGGGGGTCGTCACGACGCGGCCTCGACCGGCTCGCAGCAGCCCAGCACGGTGCAGGCCGGGTCTATGCACGGCACGGACTCGTCTACAGCGAGGGTCACGTCCACCAGCGCGGTCAGGGCTGCGGCCAGGTGCGGGTCGGCGATCTCGTAGCGGGTCTGGCGGCCCTCGGGCTCGGCGACCACGATGCCGCAGCCGCGCAGGCAGGCCAGGTGGTTGGAGACGTTCGTGCGGGTGAGGTCCAGGTCGCGGGCGAGCTTCGCCGGATAGCCCGGCGCGGTCAGCAGCGAGAGGAGGATGCGGGAGCGGGTGGGGTCGGCCATCGCCCGGCCTAGCCGGTTCATCACGTCCACCCGAGGAGCAAGAGTCAGCATACACTGACCATACAGCGACTAGTGACCTATTGGAAGGCTGGAAGGCTGGAAGGCTGGGAGGATGGGGAGCATGCGCGCGACGGCGGATTGGATGGAGCGGTGGCAGGTGCCGCTGTACCTCGCCGCGCTCATCGTCGGCGCTGTGGTCGGCCTGCTGGCTCCTGCCGTCGCGCATCCGGCGGAGCTGGCGATCAACCCCGTGCTCGGGCTGCTGCTCTACGCCACTTTCCTCGGCGTACCGTTCGCCAAGATCGGGCAGGCGTTCCGCGACTGGCGATTCCTCGTCACGGTCCTCACGGTGAACTTCGTCGCCGTGCCGATCGTGGTGTTCCTACTCTCGCGGATCGTCGCGCACGATCAAGTGCTGCTCGTCGGGGTGCTGTTCGTGCTGCTCACGCCCTGCGTGGACTACGTCATCGTGTTCACCGGGATCGCCGGC
>NYUD01000035.1 GCA_002683825.1 Planctomycetota bacterium | reverse complement strand
GGTAAGTGTCGGTATGACGTGATCATGGCACTTAGAAGTACCACTATTCACCGCTGCAGCTGGCAGGTTGCGTGTTGGCGGCAGCTGCTGTCATCAAGCGAGAGTAGGAGTGCGTCTCGAACGCCAGTTGGGAAAAACCGACTAAGGAATGTCACCGCAGTGTGCATAAGTAACATTTCGTACCGTACGAGCGCCATATGCTCGTCACACATGTGCACGTCATCGGCGCACTGCAGCAGGTAGACGTACGCGATCCCATACCCCACTCTCCCTAGGCCGGACCCTCGGGGCCGCCTCAATTTTCTGTTTTTGGGGCGCCTCCGCGCGCGACCGCTCAACTCCACCACTCGTTTCGCCGGGCACGATGGTGTTGCTCGTGGCGTTCATGTTGTGCGCGATGTGGTCTAGTGGGTTTGGGGGGAGGAGTTTGGCTAGAAACCTGTGCAGGTGCGTGACCACCACGGTTTTGCTTGGCGCAGCAGCAACACATCGCCGTTTTGGCCGCGCGCCTGGCCTGCGCGAATTTTCCCGCGCGCCTGGCCTGCGCTGCCCCTGGCGCAGCGGCCGTGGCGGGTGCTGCGGGCATGGCGGGCGTGGCGAGCGGGGTTGGTGCGGCGGCTATGGGCACAACAACACAGCTGCTACTCTATCATGGCGCAGGCACGGCGGTGGAGGCGGAGCACGGCTGCGGGTGGGGCTGCGGGCCCAGCGGCGCGGGCGCCGGCCACGCGCGGGGGCCGCGGCGCCCGGCCAAACCAACATGGTGAGAGAGGAGTTAGCTGGACGGGCGGGCATTGCAATCGAGAGGAGTTATTTGATGAACAATGGGGCCACGTGCAATCCTGCCAAAGCTAGAGTACGCTGCCAAGGAGGTGCTGCTGCCGGCCGAGGCGGCAGGCAAGCGCGTGGCGCTCGACATGTCTATATTTCTCGTCCGCGCAATCAAAAAGCATGCGGTTGACGTGTTCCAGAACAATGCCTACAACAACGTGATCGAGAGCACCATGAAGCTGCTGTGTGATATGCGCGAGGCCGGGTGCTCGCCCTTGCCTGTCTTCGACGGGCGCAGGCTCCCGGCCAAGTCCGCGGAGCAGGAGGCGCGCCGCGCCGCGCGCGCGCTGGCACAGAACCGCGTTGACTTAGCTATCGAGCGGGGCGAAGAGCCGGAAGCAAGCGACATCAAGGCCTCGTCCGGCATCACACCCGCCTTGTTGGACCAGTTGTGCGGCCGGCTGCACAACTCTGGCACTGCGTTCGTTTTCGCCCCCTACGAAGCCGACGCGCAGCTCGTATGGCTCGCACGCTCTGGCCTGGTGCAGTACGTCATGAGTGATGACGCAGATCTTTTGATGTACTGGGCGGGGCGGGAGGAACGGTGGGGCGTGTTGCGCAAGTACGACCCCTTGCGCCACACCGCAGAGCTCTACACCGCTCAGTCGTTCGACGCGTACCGGCGGGCTGCGGAGAGGGACACGCCAATGAAGAGGTTGCTGCACAAGTGGGGGCCGGGCATCTTGCCTTACGTTGCTGCTGCTGGTGGCTGCGACTACGGGAGCATCAAAGGTTGCGGCATTGAGACAGCTCTCAAGGCTTTTGCGCGCGTGACAGCTGTGGGTGGGGCGGCGAAACCTTTACATGAACGCGTCGGCCAAATGGCGGCAATGCTCTCTGCCGAGGCTGGCGGCAAGATCACAGCCGATGCTGCAGTGGAGCACATCTCGCGCATTGTTGCTGTCTATAGCGACCAGGTGGTGTACGACGTCAAGCAGGAGCAAGACGTGCACTTGAGTGGCGCATCGAGTGCCGCCAGCCACTGCGGTGAGTTGCACACAGGCAGTGTTAGCGTGAACGGCGAGGACGTGCCATTGCCGCAGGCGTGGGCGCTCGGCTACTTCGCAGGCGGAGGCGATATACCGGTTGCTCGCGATCCAGTCGACAGGGTCGTGGACGAGGCGACTGGTGCACCACGGCATCTCGCGGCTTGGATGGTCGCTGGTGCCGAGATTGACGCTGCGCGCGTCGACGACGCGGCGATCAGGGCGGGGTGCAGGTCAGCTGGCGCGCCGTCGTCTGCGGAGCTGAAGTATTTTCTCAAAACCAGGAACTACAGTGAGATCGATCATCTCGACTCGTGGCCGAAGCTGGCCAAAGCCGTGCAGGAGCGGCTGGCGTTCGAGAGCAAGCATGGGTTCTGCACGTGCGGCGGTGCGCCGCCTTTGCCACCTGGTGGTGGAGGGGTGGTTGGCCCTGGTGCCAGTGAGCACAGCAGTGGCGGCAGCTGCGGTTGCGAGTGCAGCGGTGGTGCGTGTGGTGGTTGCGGTTGCGGCAGCTGCAGTTGCGAGTGCACGAGCGCTAGCGCGGGTGGTGCACCCCTGGCTGCCGCGTGCCTTTGTGGCGGCCGTGCGCGCAATTTCATCCGCGATCCAACGGGCAAGAGCGTGCATGAGCACTGGGTCCTGATGGCGCGTTGTGAGCTCGAAGACTTCCCACAATATGACGCGGAGCGTTTCACCGTGCGTGATGACAGCGGCTGGTCTTCAGGTGGCGTGCACCGGATCGGCGCAGTCGCGCCATCGCTTTCCGAGGAGAAGCTCAAGGAACATTTTGCACCGCGAATGGACACGGTGCGCAGTGGTGCAGAGCCGCGCGTCCTTGCCCGTGGCTACGCGCGCCTCGAGTCGCTGGCCACTATCGATTTCAAGTACCACCCGGACCCGCTGCCCGGCGAGCCTGGCGTGGCGGCGTTTTGGATGCGCGTGCCTGCATCTTACACCGCGCGTTTTTATGACGTGACTGTGTTCGTGCGTGTGGATGTGGCAGCTGAGTCGCCGGTGAAGCCCATCACAGAGATCTTGCATGCGTCGTGCAAACCCGTCAAGCGCAAGGCGGGGGCGGCGCGTGGCAGGGGCGACACGGACGATCGCGGTGACGACGACGACACGAACTACTGCAAGGCGAGCGGTTCGAGCCACACAGGTGATGGTGGTGCAGTCTTCGGTTCCAACCAGTGCACGCACGTGTCGTGTTTGCTACAGGTTGTGCGAAATTTGCCGAGGCCTGCCGGTTGTGGCGCGGAGGCAGCACCGACATCGGCATTGTGCAAGTGGGTGCAGCGAGGCGACGGGCCAACGCTGCCCAAGTGCACGGAGCTCCGCAACTTCGAGTTCAGAAAGATGGACCGCAACCGCGTGCGCGCGCGCAGGAGGTCTGCTGCTGCTGACGCGAGCGCGCGCCCTTTGCGTGTGCCGTTCCCCCGGCACGTTGCGCACCACAACACGCACCTGGGCACGAGCGCGCGTTTATGGGACGAGTTGATGAGCGAGTTGCGGTTCGATCCTGGGGGCGGGGGGCCGCCCAGCCCCCGCGACAACAAGCGCGAGGCAAGCGGCATGGGCGCAGGCGAAGCAGGTGCCGAGGCGGCAGCCGCACGTTTCTCGGGCACCACCGTTTTTGTGTCACCACCACCAACGAGCAACGCAAGGCAAGACGGAGTGACGGGCGAGGCAAGGGTCATCGGCCGATCGCGGAAGAAGCTCAAGCTGCAGCATTTGGACAGGCAGGTGTTGGTTGACCCGGAACGTGTCTTGCCGGCGCTGGCGGGTGCGCAGGGAAGTGCCAGTGCCAGTGCTGCTGGGACCAAGAAGTTTTCGTGCGGGAGCAAGAAAACAAAAAGGGACCCGTGTGTTTGTGGTTGTGGCAAGGACACCAAGGGAAGTGGTTACAAGCCTCACAAGCCGGGCAGCGACGACCGGCGCAAGCTCTACCAGTCCCTCGGCATGCAGGTCAGCCGGGCAGATAAGTTCATGGCGAGCAAGGCAGTGCGCGTGCATAGTGACCATTTCACCCCAAGCGAGATCAAGGTTGTCTACAAAGCGGGATCGTCCGAGATTGCGTACCGCCAGTTGAAGCCGGGAGCGTTGCGCAACGAGATGCCTTGCGGCGCGTTGTCCAGCTTGTTAGGCAAGATCGAAGACGGGGCACTGAGGTCTGAGTTCCAGGGCCACATCGCTGCATTGGTGCGCCAGGGCGACCAGTCGCAGCGCGCACACGCGGGCGCGTTGCACGAGAGGGCAAGTAGCGTCGAGATGTCGCACGGTGCCATTTGCGGGCGGTACCGGCACAAGATCAGGGCATATACCAGTTTCTACTCGGCCCGTGCTTTCAACAAGTTTCTCGACCTGCTCGATGGCGGCGGCAACCTGTTCAGTGCGATTGACCCGAAGGATTGTGGGGAGGAGATTGTTGTGGCGATGGAGCAGGTGACTGCTCGGCACGCGGGATTGAATGTTGGGGATTGGGTTGCGCCTGTTGTGAGTGCGAGCGGGGTGCAGCGCCGGTCTTCTGGTGAGGAACCCGTGCCCATACCTGCAGACACTGTTGTCCAGGTCGCCGCGCGCACGGTGAGTGACGACGGCGTTGTGCGTGTCGACGTGGTGGACCCAGTGTCGCGTGTGGCTACCAAAGGCGTGAAGGAGAGTGTGTTCGTGCCCGCAGAGCGCCCGGAGCTCGGGGGCGGGGGTGGCGGCAGCAAGGCAGAGCGCCCGGAGCAGAGGGCAGTGGGCTGGAAGACAGCAGTCTGTTTTGTCTTGTATTGTTTGCGCACTGGCACTGACGTGTCGGACGAGCACGCGCGGTGGGGTCTTGCGTACTCCACAGCGTGCCGTTATTTCGTGGTCTATTTGCAGGCATTGCGGCACCGGTTGGAGGCGCTCTTCCCGTACCCGACACGAGAGCAACTTGTGAGGTGTTGCCCCAAGCGCATCAAGAAGCAGTTCCCTGGACGCCAGATCCAAGCCATTATTGATTGCCATGAGCAGCCCCTGGAGATGCCATCGGATTTGACGTGTTACCGCTCGGGTTTCAGCCAGTACAAGCACGGGACCACCGCTAAATACCTTGGCAGCATTGCGGCCAGTGGTGCAGTTCTGGACACTAGCGAGCCGCGCGGTGGGTGTTGTAGCGACAAGGAGTTGACTGTCGCTTGTGGAATACTTGATCGTTCGTTAGAGGGCATGACGGCACTGGCGGACAAAGGATTCATGATGCACGAGCAGTTCACCGATGTCATGCACGAGTTGTTGACGCCACCAAAGAAGAGGCGTGGTGCCGCTACTTTTAACGTGGGCGAGATGGACATGACACATGCAATTGCCGGCCCACGTGTTCACGTTGAGCGCGCGTTTCGGCGCGTGCAAGAGTGGAAATGTTTACACAAGCGTGTTAAACTGACACAGGCGGATCTGGCGGGTTCTGTCTTTTCCGTCTGCGCGCGCATGTCAAATTTCGACCGGCCCTTGATCCGTGATGAGGGCAGCGACATTCTGTTGTCTGTCGCTGAGCAGACATGGGGCACCCGTGAGTGCTGACTTGTTGTAGCATAAAGAGCTCTATCTAGATTGATCTACTCGTAGGCTATGCATAATAAAATAAGACGCATAATATTAATATGCATATGCCATATTATATGCATAACAATCTACTAACTAAACTTTTATGCATGGATTC
>NYUD01000115.1 GCA_002683825.1 Planctomycetota bacterium | reverse complement strand
GCGTTGACGCCGATGCCGTGCTCGCGCTTGGTGCCGGTCGCGAGGGTGGCGAGGCACGTGAAGACGAGGCTTCGGAGGATGCGGCCGCCGGGGGCGTATTGTCCGCCGGGGTGGTGGTGGTGCTCGTAGTCGTTGGTGTTGTGGTGGGTCTCCCCCTCGACGGTGTCGAGGAGGGTGAGGCGGCCGGTGGGTTGGCCGGGGAGGTCGGTGTCGTCAGGGAAGGACTGGAAGGAGCCGTCGCTGTCGTTGCCTTGGATGATGAGGCCGTTGATGGCGTTGCATAGGGCCTCGAGGGCGCGCGGTTGGATGTTTCCGTTGAGCGCGTGCTGGGCGCCGTAGGAGGTGCATCCGATGGTGCGCGCGGTTTGCGCGGTGGAGGTGCACAGGTGCCGGGTGGAGCGGACGATGAAGATCGCGGCTTCGGCGGCCTGTGGGTGGCTGGCGTCGATGAACGGGTGCGTCTGCGCGTCGTCATTTGGGATGACGTGGAGGCAGAGTCGCAGGGCGTGCTCGGCGCGGCTGTGCTCGTCGTGGATGGGCGAGTGTGGCCAGTTGTTGGGGTTGGTGATGTTGTATGGGGTGTGGTTGGGTGGGTGGGTGGTTTGGTGGAAGTGCGGGCATGCGCGGAAATGGTGGTGGTGGTCGCCGCAGAGCTGGCAGCTGTGCGGTGTCTCCCCCTGCCATTGGAAGAAATGGCATGTGGGGTTGTGTCCGGCGCTGCCGCAGGTGTAGAACGTGCGGTGGTGCGCGGGGTGTGCGGTGTTGTCGAGGACGTTGGCGTTGGCGGTGTGGCCGCATCCGCACTGTGGCGGGCGGAAGAGATGCTGTGCGGGTTGGCGGCTGATCCAACGCTGGGCGAGGGTGAAGGAGTGGTTGGTGTGGTTGTGCTGGAGCAGCCAGCGGCAGAAGTTGGGGTCGGAGTGGAAGATCGTGTCGACGGTGCGTCCGCTGTGTGCGCCGCCTTGTAGGCGGGGTGGCGGAGCGTCGTGGATGAGCCAGCGTCGGAACTGTAGGAGCTCGCGGCTGGCGGTGCTGGTGTCCTGGTTGAGGATCCAGGTGCAATAGCTGGGGTCGGTGTGGTAGATGTCGTCGTAGGTGCGGCCAGCGTGGCGGCCGAAGGTGATGTGGCTGACCCGCGCGGTGTGGTGTGTGGGTGGTGGTTTGGGGTGTTTTCGCTGGTGCGCGGACGGAGGGAAATCGCTGGGGGGCATCTGGTAGTCGCCGTTGAGGCGAGGGATACCGCTGGCGACGTAGGTGGGGGCCTCCTGGCCGGTCTTGACGTTCTCGAGGGAGAAGATGTTCGCGTACCAGGACCATCGGAGGAAGGTCTGGATGCGTTCGCCGGGTGTGATGGGCTCGGAGCCGGGGATGAGGAGGCAGAAGACGGTGCCGAACGCGTCTTGGGCGCGTCCGAGTGGGTATTCGACCTTGGCGTCGGTGACGTCGAGGGTGAGGAGCCGGTTGGATTTCTCGATGACGCGTGGGTCATCGGGATCGTAGACGGCGATGTTGGCACCGGAGTCGATGTAGTAGTCGCGTCGGCTGGGCTTGCTCCAGGTGGTGTGCGCGTTGCGGGTGGTGTTGCCACGGCGCGCCTCGGGTTTGTCCTGGAAGGCGGACTCGCTGATGCGGGGGGTCTTGCCGTCGATGGTGAACGCGTGTGCGGGGATGTGTGACGCGAAGGTCTTGAGGGTGTCCTGCGGGTCGAGGAGGTCGAGGACGCTCTGGCCGGCGTCGGTGCGGAGTGTGGTGTTGGTGGTGCCGGCGTCGTTGGCGGTGTTGCGGGTGGCGTCGGTTGGTGCGGTGGGTGGGGGCGATGGGTCGGCGGGCGGTGTGTCGCGCCGCTCTTGCCCTTCGCCGTTGATGGTGAGCTTGGCGGTGGGGTTGCTTTCGTGCTTGAAAGCGCAGTTGTCGCCGCGTTCGCACTTGCCTTGGCTGTGGAGCCAGCAGCGGTACTCGGCGGCTTTGCCGCGGTGCTTCTCGTCGTGGTCTTGGTGACAGCCGCCTTTGGTCTTCTGGCGGGGGCATTCCCGGTCGCGGAGGACGTATCCGCATGGTGGGGGAACGCGCTGGGTGTCGGTGCGTCGGGCTGCGCGCGGTTGATCGGGGTTGGTGATGCGCGGCTGCTCGGTGTTGGGGGGGCGTGCGGAACGCTCGCTGCGGGCCTTGCGTCGTTCTTCGCGGAGCTTGGTGTCGTGCTTGAACGGGCAGTTGGCGCCGCGCCGGCACTCCCGGTTGATGAAGTCCCGGCAGTGGCCGTTGGGGATTGGGCTTGGGCGATCGCCGGTGTCGGGTTTTCCGGGCGCGGGCTCGGAGGGGCGTGGAGCGGCGCGAGCGCGGCAGACGATCTCGCGGAGCACGAGTCTGGTGTCGTGTTCGGAGATGTCGTAGGTGCCGAAGCGCGAGTCCTCGAGGATGTCGTCGATTTTCGCGGCGTGGCGGCAGTATGGGTTGGCGGTGCGGAGCTGTCGCTGGATGGACTTGGCGACGTGCTCGGTGGCGGTGCGGAGGCAGTGTGGGTCGGGTCCGAACTGTGTGTACAGGTCGAAATCGGCTTCCCACTGGTGGAGGTCGTTGGCGAGGCTGGCGAGGTGGAAGCTGGGGTGTGTGAGCTGGGAGCGGATTCGGTTGATGGCTTTCTGCTCGGTGCAGGAGAATCGCTCGGTGATCCAGAACTGGGTCCAGAGCCAGAGCTGCCAGTTGTCGATGTTGTGGGGTCGCTGGAGGAAATCGAAGCGCTTCTCGGCGGCCTTGTGGGTGCTGTGGGATAGGGTGCCGAGGAGGTGGGCGAACAGCGGCTGGAGCTGGAAGTCGCACCACTTCTCGTGGAGGTGTGTGTCGTCGTCGAAGATCTCGATGGGGGTGTACTCGTCCCACGTGGTGGGGAGGTGCTTGATGGAGTCTTCGAGGTGGGAGCGGAGGTGTGCTTTGGTTCTGTTCCAGTGCTGGAAGAGGTCGTCGACGAGGTCGAAGGCGTGCTGTGTGTCTGCGCTGGTGTTGTCGTCGCCGTAGATCTCGGTGTAGAAGGTGGTGAGGTCGGCGCGGTACTTGCGCAGCTGTCGGATGGCGGTGAGTGGGTTGGTGTCGGGTGTGGGTGGCTGCGGGGTGTCCTCGATCTTCTGGTTCGCGATGCGCGGTTTGAACGAGGGTTCGGTGTTGGGCCTGTGTGCAGGTGGTGTGTGGTGCCTGCGGGCCTCGTTGCGGCCTTCGACGGAGGATCGGGCGAGCTCAGTGAGTGCGTTGATCTGGTCGGATTGCTGGCGGATGAGGTTGTGGAGGAATGTCTCGCTGGGTCCAGCGTAGGCGGTGGGCGTGGGTGCGGCGGGCGGTGGCGCCGGGCCGCTGGGCGTGGGCCTGGGAGGTGTGTGGCCACTGCCCCATGCACCGGTGGAGTGGCGACTCCAGGGGTCGGCGGTTGGCTTGGATGCGGGGAGGATGCTCCACGGATCGGGGAGTCGTCCAGGTGGCGGTGCGGCGCTGGCGGCGACGCTGGTGGTGTTGACGGCTGCGGCGCTGGCGGCAGCGCTGTCGGTGGTGTTTGGTGTTTGCCGGCGCGACCTGGGGGTCGGTTCGGCGGAGGAGGATCGCACGGTTTGTGCGGACTCGAAGACGGTTTCGAGGCTGGTTCCGCGCCGGTGTGGGCGTGGAGTCTGCGGTGGTGGGGTGCGGCCGCGTGAGGCGTGCGACCCCGTTGGTGTCTCCTGTGCACGCTGGGGTGCTGGGGAGAGCATGGTGTTGGCGGTTTCGGCGGCTTTGGTGAGGAAGCGTCCGGCGGAGTCGCGCAGACGTTCCATGGCTGTCCCTTCTGCCATTTGGTGGAGAAGCGTCCGGCGGTGGCGCGCGGACGTTCGATGGCGTGGAGGGCGTGATTCCGTAAAGCGGGAGTGGTGGTGAGGGCTTGCGGAATGTGCGTGGCTGGTCGGTAGAGCGAAAAAGGATCTTAACCTGTTGAAAGATCAAGAGGCCCTCTCCACGAAACCCGCGCTGACACTTCCCACCCCGCGGCGCTGGCGCGAACAGTTGTCCAGAGAGTGATCGGGAAAGCGTGTGCGAACCCGGAGCGACTGGCGACGAAACTGGACGCGGACAGACTGCAGGAAAGGAGGGAAGGGTCGGTGATGCGTATGTACTGCTTATGGTTGGAGGTACGTCTAGGGGTTTTGGGGAGGTTGCAACAGATTGGCGTAGTCTGGTTGCAGGAAGAGGAGGTTATGTCTCGGGCACACGTGTGGTGTACGGAGACAAGAGGAGAAAGCGGGGATGCTTATTGGCGGGTTGGCCGTTCCTGCGGTCAAGACCGGACGTTCCTGGATAGAAGGCACGGTACGGGACTGTGGCTAGGAAGGGCTGAGCGTTCGTCGACTGCGGCAAGCGGCGGCGACGTGAGGCGTGGATCACTTCCAACCGTGGGGTTGGAGAGTGGGAGAGTTTGGTGCCGGCAAGCTATCGCGATGGGATAGCAGGCGGGGAGTGCGGCAAGCTATCGCGTCGGGATAGCGGGCGCGGAGTGATTGGTTTAGAGCTGCCGAAGAACCGCCATGGGGCGGAAAGGAAGCCTTGAGCCAAAAGGGGCAAGGGAGAGAGAAACAGACAACGCTTGACGGGACGGGACGTCAGATATGGAGGTTGCCAGACCACTAGCCACCGCGCGCGCACCGAGAAGGATAGGAAAGGAAGAGAACCCGTGGCATCGGTACCAGGAATTTTCAACACTCCCCCTCGGTGTTACGGGTTTTCGGAACTAGCGGTGCTTGCGGTCGCTGCGGCCTTTGGCATGCTTGCGCGGCGGCGGCGAGGGCGACGCGGACTTGGAGTTGGTGGAGGAGCTGTCGCTGGACGGCGACGAGCGGCGGGTGTCGAGGATATCGCTGGGCGGGGAGGCCTCGAAGCGCTCGGCGTCGGCGACGCGCTTGAACGCGTGCTTGGGCGTGCGGGAGCGGCGGCGGGAAATGTGCTCGGTGGCGGGCGAGGACGAGCGCTTGGACTTGCGCGGGCTCGTGTCCTTGCTGGAGCGTCCGGGTTCGCGTCCGCGGTGGATCGACTGGGCGACTTTGCGGACGGGGCTGGTGACGGAGTGGTCGGAGGAAATGCCGTCATGCTTGGTGACGCGGCGGCCAGAGCGCTTGGGGGTGCGGCTGCGCGCATGGCGGGACGGCTTGCCGTGCGGTTCGCGTAGCGGGGACGCGGGCGGGTGCACGGTGGTCGGAGTGGTGTTGGGGTTGGCGGGCTCGAGGCCGAAGCGGATGCGTAGCTGGCGGGCGATGTGGGCGTGGTCAGCGGCCTCGATCTCGGCTTCGCGGGCGCGATTGCGGAGGGTGTTGGCGGTGGCCTCGAGCGAGTGGACGCGGGTCTCGGCGGTGTGCGCACGAGTGCGGTAGTTGGAGGCGGCCGTGGCGTGCTTGTCGATGCTGGCGGCCTGGGTTTGGATCTTGTTGGTGTGGAGGGAGCACTGCTTGGTGAGCGCGTCCTTCTCGGTGGCGAGGGTAGAGAGGCGCACTTCGGCCTTGGTCAGGCGGTTGCGGGTGTCGGAGAGCTCTTGGCTCTGGTGGCAGGAACGCGGGTTGTCGGGTCGCAGGGACTCGAGGTGGTTGATGCGGTGTTTGTAGAAATCGGCTTTGCCCTCGAGCGTGATGAGCTTCTCGGCCTGGTAGTCGTACCGGCGGCGGAGATCGCAATAGTACGGGCGAATGGCGGTGTCGGGAATGTGCTCGACGGGAGTGCGGTGGTTGAAGCCGGTGTCGGAAGAGTCGCGGGCGGTGGAGCGGCGTCCGCGGTTGCTGCGACTGCGACTGCGGCGGGGGGTGCTGCGGTGCTCGCGGGAAGAGGAGGGCATGGTGGTGCCCTTGGTGCTTCCCTTGGTGGTGCCCTTGGCGTGGGCCTTGATGTCGGTGGAGATAGGTTTGACGGATGGGAACTTGATGGCGCGTTCGGCGAGGGGCCAGGCGAACGGCTCGGTGCGAGGAAGGAGGAGGACGAACGGCTGCAGGCAGTCGTCGCCGACGCGTGGGCCAAGGTCGCTGGGGGCAGGGCAAACGGTGTCGGGGCGGCCGGGTGCGAACGCGAGCGGCGGCGCGTCCTCGGTGGGGCGGAAACGCGGGTATGAGGCGACAAAGGTGCCGCGGGGAATGTCGGGCAGGCGGGCGGCGTGCTCGAACTTGAGAGTCCAGCGAGGCGTGCGCTGGGTGGGGACGTTGATGTTGGTGGTGTGGATGAAGAGGGCACGGAGGACGTCGGGGGCATCACCCTGGCCGGTGATGTAGACGTGAGCGCAGGTCGGGCCCTTGAGGCCATTGTTGGCGACGACAT
Source organism: Planctomycetota bacterium (assembly GCA_002683825.1). Taxonomy (GTDB): domain Bacteria; phylum Planctomycetota; class UBA1135; order UBA1135. The sequence continues at coordinate 3,347 of NYUD01000115.1, read as the reverse complement.
GGATGTCGTGGATGAATGGGGCGAGCGCGCGGTGCTGGCGCACGACGTGGTTGAGGAGGACGTTGCGAGCCTCGTTGGGCGTGATGCCGTCGAGGTTGTTGAGGAAGAGGCGGACCTGGGCGTTGGGTTGGTTGGTGAAGATGGTGGGGCGCTTGAGGTCGCCGGTGTTCTTGGCGGGTTGGCGGATGGACCAACGCTCGGGGCCAGGAGTCAGGAGGCGCGTGGAGTTGGCCGGCTTTGGCGCGGCGAGTGGCGTGGGACTGGTGGACTGAATGGTGAGGTTGGCCTGAGTGTCGGCGGTGACATCAGGGAGGTCGAGCTCGCTGTCGAGGGTGATGCTGGCAGGCGAGACGTCGCCGCGGCGGGGCGTGATGGCGGAGTCGAGGTATTCTTGGAGGGTGGCGGGTTCGGTGGGGTTAGTGGGGTTGGTGTCATCGGGGCCGGTGTCGCCGGTGCGCCCATAGCACCGGTCCTGGGCCTGGGGCGCCGCGGCTGGGCCGTCGCCGGCGACGGCGGCGACGGCGTTGGCGGCGGCGCTCGGGTGATCATCGGGGATGATCGGTGGAGTGTTGCTGGGTGACTGCGGGGCCGGAGCGGCGGCGGCAGTTGGGTCGGCGGCGGCGACGGGAATGGTGAGGTCGCCGGGAGTCGACATAGCGGTGAGCGCGAGAGAGAGAATCTGACCACCGACACAGGGAGCGGAGCTGAGAGGAGTTCCGGTGGGTGTTTTCGGGTGGCGGGATTGGTAGGCCTCGGCACGCTGGTCACATGTCGTGTTTGGGGTTTGGACGGCCGATTGGGATTCGGGATTCGAACTGCGAAACGCGAAGGGATTCGAACGGCGAAGGTCGATTCGACGGGCTCCGGGGCATAGCTGTGTGGGCAATTCGAACGTGTACTGGGATTCGGAGATGCGCGATTGCGATTCGGTCTCGGGAATGCGATTCGGAATCTCCCCCTCGAACGGTTGGAGGTAGAGCGGGGCTGCCTCCCCCTCGAGGGTGGTGTGGTAGGGATGGATATCAGGCTGCTGGTGTGGTGTGGTGATATCTGCTCCCCCTGCGAGGTGGTGAGCGTGGAGTGGGTGTGTGGACAGGGTGTGTCCGCGGGAGATGGGCAGGAGGAGGGCGCTGAAGAGGCATCGGAGGATTGGACCGGAGCCGGGAGCGCGCGGTGTGGTGGTGAATCGGGAGATGGGTTGACGCACGATGGGCGGGGTGGTGGGTGTGGGGTTCCCGGCGTCGGTGCGCGTGGGCGCGATCCGATTGAAGTCGGTGGCGGGATGCCCGTTGGGGTCATCGGTGCGTGGCATGGGATAGGATGGTGTCTGGAGCGTCTCGAGGAGGAGCTGCTCGGCGGCGGGGTCGGTGATGTCGGGAAACACGCCGACGAGGAGTCGTTCGCGTGCGATGTCGACGGGTGCAATGACCTTGGTGAGGATGTTGGCAGGGTTGGATGGTCCGGGGATGTGCCGGAACAGTAGCTGCTGGTGCTGGTGGAGGTCGCGCAGGGTGCAGCAGCGGAACTTGATGGCGCGGGAGAAGGTCTGGAGTGCGGTGGTGTCGCCGCGGACGATGGTGCGTTCAACGGTGGCGTTGTCAGCACGGAGGAGGAGGCGGTCGCAGTGTGGCGAGATGGTCTCGGTGAGGAGATCGAGCCACGGTAGCGCGTTGCGTGTGCCGCGGTGGGCGGCGATGTTTTCGGCGCCGCCGACGTTGTCGGCGCAGATGGGCTGACGAGTGCCGGCGTGGAGGAGGGGGCCGAAGGTTCCGCGCGCGGAGACAATGGCGGTGACCTCGCCGGAGAGACTGCGAGGGGCGTGCCAGTCGCTGTCGGTGTAGCAGACGACGTGGAGGTCGTCAGGGGTGTCGTCGACGTGGACGCGGGAGGTGAGGTTGAGGTCTTTGGTGGCTTTGATGTATCCGACGATGCGGAGGAGCCCGCGTGCGCTGCACGGGGTCCAGGCGCAGATGGTGGATGCGATGAGCGAGCATGCGGCTGCGATGTCGGTCCGGCCGCAGCGGCAAAGCCATAGGATCATATGGATGATGCCCTGGATGTGCTTGAGGTTGTGCACGGGGTGGGGTGCGGGTGGTTCGGTGCAGTCGCGCGGGTCTTCGGAGAGAGGAGACCAGGCGAGGGGAATGTCGGTGACGTTCCAGTACTTCTCGTAGGTGCTGACGATGAGGATGGCGTAGGCAGACATGTCGATGATTGCCCAGCGGAATTGGTAGTAGGTGCAGCGGCGGATGGTGAGACCGATGAAGAGGTCGGTGGCAGCGCCGGTGGTGTCGCACTCGTAGTGGCCTTCGAGTCCGGACCAGGTGAGGTCTTGGGTGGCGCGGTCTGCGGACGAGATGAGGTCGTCGACGTAGGTGGAGAGAGCGGCCTTGCCGGCATCGCGGACGTAGATGGCGCCGGTAGGTTGGCGTTGCTGCCATCCGATGTCGGCGAGGGTGCGGGCGAGATGGTTGCCCCAGATGTGTCCGCTAGCGGGATGTCCGTAGACGGCGACGCGGAGGCGCAGGCATGGGCGGTCGAGCTGTTTGGCTGCCTGGCGGAGTTGGTCGGGTAGGGCGTCGATGACGTCTGCGGTGAGGAGGATCCAATGTTCCTCGAAGTCTGCGGGCCATTCGGCCTGGAGGTAGGCGGATGTGACGTCGATGGACTCGAGTGGGTGGTCGTAGAGCAGGGCGTGGAAGATGATGAAGCGGGCGGTCTCGAGGGACCCGATGGTGGAGGAGATGCCGGAGCAGGGGTTGTGGACGCGGGTGTTGCTCGGCAGGCGGAAGATGCGGTCGCCGTCGACGACGAAGCGCCCTTTCCACTTGTGCCGGGCCTCCTCGAATTCGACGAATTTCTTGGAGGTGATGATGTGGGCGCGGGAAAGGGTGACGGTGGTGTTGTTGGTTTTGCAGTGTTCGACGAGCTGATCGAAGGGGCAGAGTCGGTCGAATGCGCGGAAGCGGGTGCAGATCTTCTGCATTTCCTCGCTTCGGCATTTGGCGGCCTCGGGTTGCTTCTTCTCGTCGGGGGTGCAGAGTCGTGTGACTCTGGCGGTGGGTAGGATGTGCTCGGGGATGAGGTTGCTGATGTCGAGTGGGTCGTCGAGGAGCTCTTCGCAGAGGTGTTCGTACGCGATGCGGCCAGCGTGCGTGAGTTTGACTTTGGTGCTGGGCCGTCCGCGGCGGATGGTTGCGAGGAGGAGGGGGTCGACGGGGATGTTGCAGGTGCGTCCGAGGAAGATGTTGCAGGTGATGACGCGCTCGCATTTGGCGGCGTTCTCACGGAACCACCTATTAACGGCGTTGTAGTGAAAAGACTGCTCGCTCAGCGTCACCACTGGC
>NYUD01000114.1 GCA_002683825.1 Planctomycetota bacterium | reverse complement strand
GGAAACCCAGGAATTAGAGGTGAAGCCGAAATGATGGTGGCCACTGTTTTTTTTCTTTCAAAAATGGACGCCCTGAACCCAATTGCCGGGGAGCGATCACACCTCCTATGATGGGAAGCAAATTACCACGACGACGTTTCAATACCTGGATGCTCTTACACTCATCAAGCCCGAGGCATCGGCACGGTGGCAGGTGTTACGCCATGGTCCATGGCGAACGCGAGCACCTGCCGTTGGGCTGCTTCCTCGCACGACCGGGTCGCGCGGGCCACTTCCTCTCGTGCTTCTTCGATGGTGGTCCGGTGCCGGTGGTGACCGTCGAACGGCCACCACCGGCGCTGCTTGGCGGCGTTCATTCCTCATCGCCTCCTGCGGGGGAGGGAAGGGCGTTGAGCACCTTCTCCGTGGTGGTGCCGTGCTCAACGAGCAAGATGTTCAGCGCCGACTGGGACCGTTTGTGCGCCTCCCGCTCGAGCGTCAACGCCTCCTTGAAGTAGGACACGGCCTCTTCGTGGACCTTCCGGGTGACCAGATCACCGCGCATGAGCAACAGGAACGCCAGGGCCAGGAGCGCCGGCGCAGTCAACTGCCCGATGGGCACAAGACTGAGCAGGTCCATGTCCTTGTCAGGGCCTTCCATGCTTGGGTGTCTCCGGTCGGTGGTGATCTCGCGGTAGGCAGGGGAACACCCCGGGCCCTTGCGGGGGCCCGGGGCGTCCGCGAACCCCACCGCACGACGAACCATGCCCGGCCGGGTTCGTTAGTGTCGCCCGGTCACTTCTCCACGATCAGCTCGAGCATGAGCCGCTGCGACGAGGACCCGTCCACCCCGTAGAACCCGGCAAGGTCCGTGGTCGAGGACCCCGACCCGGGGCCGAACGTGATCCGCAGGTTGGTCGGGTTCGACTCAATGTAGGAAGCGCCGGCCGACCCGAGGTTGAGCTTCTGCTGGGCACCCGAGGACAGGGAGTTCGTGGACAGGCGGGTCGTGGGGGAGGACACGTCACTGGTGTGCCACCCGACCCGGGCCCTGGCGGACCCGTTGTACGCCCAGGCGTTCGTGACCCGAAGGTACGCCTTGACCGACACCGGTGTGGGCGTCAACGCCTCACTGATGGTCTTGCCCGTCTCGGTGGACCCGGAGACAGACTTGGCCGTGCCGAACCTCGCGTGGGTGTGGTACGGGCCCGCGGACGCCGAGGGGTGCCACCCCTGCATCATGCGGTTGTCCTGGCGGACGTTGTTCCACAGGAAGTAGGAGTCGTAGGCGCCCTGCATCTGCCGCAGGCTGGTCGGGTAGAACCGGTACGTGTACTCCTGGGTCGGTGGCACCATCGACCCGTAGGCCGTGCCCGTCTTGGTCACGGCCGGGCCCAGGTCCTCCACAAGAATGTGCCACCCGGCCTGCCCGTACTTGGTCACGTTCGTCTCGGTCACGCGGTACCCGCGCAGGCTCGACCCGAGCCGCAGGGCCGTGTCGGAGGACGGGTAGAGGATCGTGTCCTGGTCCAACGACTCCCCGTAGGTCGCCTGGTCGCCCATCCGGTACAGGCGGCGCCGGAACATCTCGTGAGTGGCCCCGTCGGACGGGGACGGCGCGGGCGGGACGGTGCCGATAGCGCCATACCTGCCCAGCACCCGCGATTCCTCGTAGAACCACGAGACGGCGTCGATCGGCTTGGGCGAGGAACGTGCCCCGACCAGGGAAATCTTGTAGGCGCGGCCCCCGCGCAGTTGGGCGACGCCAGAGGCAAGCATCTGCTCCACGTTGTCCGGGATGTTCGACGTGATGCCTTGCTCTTGCGCCGCCGAGTAGGTGTCGATCACCCCGACGAGCCCCCACGGCATGTTCCACAGGATCGAGTCGCGGTCCCCGGACCCGTCGGTGCCCCGGTTGGCCCACGCGCCCATGAGCGCAGACCCGTGCACGGTGATGTCTTCCTCGGCGTTGACGCCGGCACCGGAGAACCACCCGGTCGAGTCCAGCGACGACACCTGCCTGGTGCCGTCGGTGACGACCAGGGCGTTCGATCCGGACCCGGCCGTCAGGAACGGCAGGTCGTGCCGGGCGCCGCCGGCGTCGTGGTTGATCGCGGCGACCTCGAGCCCGGATTCGGTGAGCTCGGCCGCGGCGCCCACGGGGTCACCGGCGACGAACCGGGACGACAGGGCGATGACGGACTTGAAGTGGCCGGCCTCGATCTGTTCGGCGTCGATGTGCTCGGTCTTGATGTGGACGAACTCGCCCAGCTTGGCCCACAGCCCGTCCGACGCGGTGATCTGGTTAGCGGTGACCGCACCATCCTCGATGAGGACAGAACCGGACTTGCGGCGCATGTAGATAGCAGCAAACCGACCCGCCATGGTGGAAGGTGCGGTGACAGTCCTGATAGCGAGAGTTGCGCCAACCACTCCGGCCGGAACTGTTGCGGATAGGTCTTTCCGGTCTAGTACGTACTCACCGGCGGGCAGATCGCTAGGACCGAACAAGAAGTCTTGGTAGGAGCTGCTTCCGTCTTTGTGGTGCCACTGGATGCCGAAGCCCACCCGGTCGTCCCCGCTCGGTGCCGTGCCATCCCAGCCTATGCGGGCACCAAAAGCGATCTGGTCGCCTTCCGTAACTGGCATGACGCGGGTGTTCCAAGCGTTGCGCCACCCATTGTCTCCGGGGAGACGCGCAGCCCACTGGCCGGGCGCGTAGCCAGTCACGGTATAGCCAACGAAAGACGGCCACCCGGGGTCCTCGGGCCTGGGCTCAGGGTTGTCGACGTAGTTCTCGAAATCCCCCACGGCCAGGGCCCCGGCCAGGACGGAGCGGGTCTTGAGCCGGATGCCGTCGAGGTCACCGAACGTTCCGGTGCCAATGTCGATGGCGGGGATGACGGTCCGGTCGAACGGGGCCAGGGCCCACGACCCGGAAGAATCGCTCCACTTCCACATGGCGACCAGGGCGTTGCCGTCGTACTGCCACCAGATCGCGTCGTCCGGGGCGTCCGCACCGTCCGCTGCGACCGGGGCACGGGTGGCGGCGCGGACCCTGTTGTCAGCCGTCAACGCCAGGGCTTGTGCCTTCTCGATCCGCTCGTCCGGGGTGAACGCTTCCAGCCGGACCCAATCGACCTCGAAGTCACCGCCGTCGCTGTAGCCGACGAGGGTGAGCGGTTGGATATGGGTCGCGTCCGGGTGCAGCTTCCGGGGGGTGTCGAACGTGCGTCCACCGAGGGAACCTGACGTGGCGCCGTGCCCCTTGAGGTAACCGGAGAACTCGGTCCACTCGCCTTGGGCGATCACCTGCCCTGATGCGGCGATGTAGTGCTGCGAGCTGTAGGTATCCGAACCGGACGTGTTGTTGACGTAGATGAACGTGCCGTCGGCCTGCCTCTTGAGCCCTTCCACGCCGACGTAAACCGTGCCGCCGGTGGCGCTGGTCATGCGGACCCTGGCCGAGACGCGGTAGAGCAGGTCCGGGTCGAACGGCATGCGCCCACCGGGGTAGCCATTCCACGATTGGCCACTAGACGCCAAGGCGCTCCCACCCACGGCGTCCGCGACCTGGGTGAGGGTCGAGTTGCCCGAGTGCCGCTTGACCCCATCCAGGGTGTCGCCCTGGTGCGTCCACGACGCCGCGGCCGTACCGAGGTAGGAGGCCACCTTGGTCACGGCGGTGTAGGACCAGGAGCCGTTGTCGAACCCGATGCGCTCGACCCGGAACAGGGCCGTGCCTGGGACGTAGGCCGGCTCGGTCGTCGTCCACGGGGACGAAGGGGTGCTCGTGGTCGGTTTTGCCGGCGCGGCCATGCCCGACGACTGCTGCAAGTAGTAGGGGGTGACGGAGCTGATGCCCACGCCAGTGTCGCCCTTGTCTCCGGTGTTGCCCTTGTCGCCCTTGTCTCCCTGGGGGCCCTGGATGAGGGACCACGAGTAGTGCAGGTGGTTGGTGGACTCGGTGGGCGTGGTCTTGTTGTAGGCGAGGCCGATGTACGTCTTGCCGTCGGGGGAGTTGGAGAACCCGACCGACCCGTCCGCAGAGTCGGCATACCTGATCCACGTGTAGAGCGACTGGCCGTCATCGCCGGGCGGGCCGGGCACGCCCTGGTCGCCCTGGTCGCCCTTGGCGCCGTCGGCGCCCTTGATGAGGGACCACGAGTAGTCGCCATAGTTGGTGGACTCGTTGGGGGTGGTCTTGTTGTAGGCCAGGCCCATGTACGTCTTGCCGGTGGGGGTGTCGGCCATCCCCGAGGTCGGCGTGTCGGCGTACTTGATCCAGGTGTAGAGCGACTGGCCGTCGGACCCGTCCGGGCCGGGCACGCCCTGCGGGCCCCGGTCACCGGTGTCACCCTTGGGGCCCTGGATGAGCGCCCACTGGTAGTCGCCGGGGTCGGTCGACTCGTTGGGGGTGGTCTTGTTGTAGGCCAGACCGATGTGGGTCTTGCCGGTCGGGTCGTCCGACATGCCCGCCCCGGCCAGGGACGTGCCGTACTTGATCCACGTGTAGAGCGACTGGCCGTCATCGCCGGGCGGGCCGGGCACGCCCTGGTTGCCGTCCTGCCCGTCGGCGCCCTTGATGAGGGTCCACTGGTAGTCGGTAGCCGTGGACGACTCGGTGGCGGTGGGCTTGTTGTACGCCAGGCCGATGTACTCCTTGCCCGTGGGGTCGTCGGCCATCCCTTCGCCGTTGGGCCCGTCGGCGTACTTGAGCCACGTGTAGAGCGACTGCCCATCGGTGCCTGGCTCACCGGGGACGCCCTGCTCGCCCTGCTCGCCCTGCTCGCCGGTGTTGCCGGTGAGCAACGCGGGGGAGGACGTGGACGTGGTGCCGTCGCCGTAGGTCAGGACCGCCCGATACCAGATGAACGTGCCCGGGGTGCGGGTCGGCGTGGACGAGGACCACCCGGACGTGGGCGGGGCCGTCTCCGAGCTGTTGACGGCGTACTCGACCACCTGCTCCGTGACCGCCCTCGACGCCGCGTCCGCGGCTGCCGCAGCATCGGAGAACGACACCCCCGCGAATGCGTGGTTCGAGGTTTCCCCGTACCTGTTGACGAGCCACCCGAGTCGGATCGAGGCCGTCCCCGGCGGGAGCTTGGTGGAGGCGCTGCGCGGGTTGTCCCCAGGGCTGCCCGCGACCTGATGCGTCCCGGGGCCGAGTACGCCAGAGAAGCGGGTCCATTCCTCGGGAATGACCTCGTTCGAGGCCCCCACGTACATGAAGGTGGACCCGGACCCGCCGTTGGAGACGGGGTGCCCCGCAGGGAAGGCGGAACCGGGCCAGGGCTTGTTGAGCGTGATCGTGTTGTTCGTGGAATCGACAGCCCCGCCGTCGTAGACGCCGGAGTACCACCCGTTCTTGCTGAACGTCTCCGGGGGCCACACCTTGCCGCCGGGGTCTTCGTAGTTCCAGAAGATGAACGACCGCCAGTGGCCGTTGGAATCGTCAGCGTTGTAGTAGTTCGACACGTCTGTCAGGTAGACCACGGTGTCGCCGGGGTTGAGCGGCTGCGCCAGGGTCGTCAAAGTGCCCGGCCGGTGCATCCAATGCTGGGGGTTGATAGTGCCGCCGTATGCGTCCACGGGGATGACGCACCCGTAGTGGCGGCTGGTGTCCCCTGGGGTCCTCTGTCGGGCAAAGTACGAGAACAGGTAAGACTTCGCCGTACTGACCGGGATCAGCTCATCGAGGTAACGCCCCGTGGCCACACCTGCCGGCGGGACGAACGACCCGACAGCACCGATAGGCGCGTCCGAGGGGTCGAACATGCCCCACGAGAAGTTGGTGTTGTCTGCGAGGTAGCCGGTGCCGTTGGTCACGAGGTCGGTGCCGCGGGACAGGATGCGGTCGTACTGGCCGGGGATCACGTTGTCCCGCAGATCGGTGATGCGGCCCTGGGCGTCCTCGAACCGCTGGTTGATGGTCGTCTCGATCAGGTCGCCGTCCACGATCCCGACCGCGGTGACCGTCACCGTGGCGGAAGGGTCGGACACGTTGCCCGACGTGTCCGTGGCCCGCACGTAGTAGGACCTCTCCTCACCCGGGGGTGCGTAGTCCACCCACTGTGAGGTCGGGTGCGGCAACCGGC
>NYUD01000093.1 GCA_002683825.1 Planctomycetota bacterium | reverse complement strand
GCCTCAGCCTCATCTACGGCGTGATGGGGGTGCTCAACTTCGCACACGGCGCTCTGTTCGCGGTCGGTGCCTATGTCGTGGCCACATCGCTCGCAGGTCAGACCGTCGGAATCGGCGGCTTCCTGCTGGCCGCCCTCGTCGGCGCCGTCATCGTGGGGGCGCTCGGCTTCATCAGCGAGAGGGCGATCTTCTCCCGACTCTACGCGCAGGGGCATGTCATCAACCTGCTGGCCTCCTACGCCCTCATGCTGATCCTCGACGGACTGATCATCATCACCTTCGGGCCGGGCATCTATCAGACTCGTCCGCCGCAGGAGCTTACGGCTCCGCTACGCGTGGGCGGGGTTATCCTCCCCTCCTACGCGGTGTTCCTCATCGTGGTGGGACTGACCGTCGCCGTGGCGCTGTGGTTCATGCTCGATAAGACGATGCTCGGCATCCGCATCCGCGCCGTCGCACACGACCGGATCACCGCCAGTGCCCTGGGCGTACGCACCCGGTGGGTGGGTGCGGGGGTCTTCGCAATGGGGACGGCGCTGGCCGGACTCGCGGGCGCGCTCGCAGCGCCGCAGCTCACGGTGGCGCCCGGTCTCGACGCGGTCTACATCATCCAATCGTTCGTCGTTGTGATCGTCGGAGGTCTTGGCTCGATCTGGGGGGCGCTGGCGGCATCGATCGGCCTCGGCCTGATCACGAGCTTCCTCATCACTTATGCCCCCGGGTGGGAGGCGTACGGCATGTACATCGCCATCGCCGTCGTGCTGCTCCTGCGCCCGCAGGGTCTGTTCGGCCGCACGAAGCTGCAGGGGGCATGACATGGTCATCACCAACCCCACCTCACTGATCAAGACCGATCGCAGGAGCTCGTTCGGTGGGGGCGCGGGGCGCGTCCTGGCGCGGTTTGACGTCATCGTCGTGGCCGTCGTCGTCGGCGTCGCAGTCTCGTTCGCGCAAGGGAACATCCAGTTTCTTGCCGCGACAGTCGCGATCTACGGCCTTTTCGCGATGGCGACGAACATGCTTGTCGGGTGGCTCGGGATCGTCACGTTCGGCGCTGCCGCCTACTTCGGGGCGGGAGCGTACTTTGTCGCCCTGATGCGCGAGTTCGAGATAGCCCCGCCGCTGCTCATTCTTCTGGCCGGTCTCGTCGGCGCCGTCCTGGCGTTGTTGTTCTCGGCCATTACGATCCGCGTCAATGGCATCGCACTCACCATGCTGACGCTTGTCTTTGGGCAGATCCTCTACCAGCTGCTGTTCTCGTTTTCCTTCCTCGGGGGCGACGACGGCATTCCCGGTGTCCCCTCCGGGCAACTCCTCGGGCTGCGACTGGCAAGGCCTGAGGACTTCTGGATTTACGCCATCGTCATCGTGACGCTGTGCGTGCTGCTGCTGAAGGTCGTTTACCGTTCCTCCTTCGGCCGGAGCGTTCTCGCCGTGCACGACGACCCGCTCCGCGCCGATTCGCTCGGCATCCCGCTGAAGAGCACGCGGGTGAAGGTCTTCGTCCTCGCGGGGTTCTTCTCGGCGATCGCGGGGGGACTGCTGGCCCAGCAGCAGGGGATCGTGACGAGCGAGAACCTGTACTGGATGACATCGGGACAGGTCCTCATCATGTGCCTCATCGGGGGCAGCGGACGCTTCTGGGGGCCGCTCATCGGGGCCGCCATCCTGCTCGTGCTGGAGAGCCAGCTGTTCCGCGGGATTAGCTACTCCGCCCTGTTCGTGGGACTGATTCTGCTCGCTGTCGTGATGTTCTTCCGCGGCGGTGTCGCCGGCCTCCCAGCACAGATCCGCGGATGGGTTCACTGGTTCGCCGATCGGCGGGACGCGAAGGCGAAGGAGGGCCGTTCGTGAGCGCGTTGCTGGAAGTGTCCGCCGTCGGCAAGTCCTATGACGGGGTCCCCGCCGTCACCGACGTGTCGTTCTCGGTCGTCGCCGGCGAGACCCTCGCGGTGATCGGCCCCAATGGCGCCGGCAAGTCAACCCTGTTCGGAGTCGTCGCCGGGGAGCACCGCGCGTCGACGGGCAGCATCCGCTTCCAGGGCGCCGATGTCACCTCCTGGCGCGCGAATCGGCTGGCCGGCGCCGGGATGAGTCGCACCTTCCAGGTGGCGCGCCTTTTCGGGAGCCGCACCGTGGAGGAGAACGTCGCCCTCGCGTTCGCCGCGAAGGATAGTTGGTACCGGAGAATGTGGGACTCCTTCGACTCGACGGTGCGCCATCACCGCGAGCGTCTGGACGCCTCGATCGAGCGGTTACACCTCGACCACGTGCGCGACCGGCTCGCCGCCGACCTGCCGCAGGGCGACCGGAAGCGCCTCGAGCTCGCCATGGCGGTCGCCCAAGACCCCGTGATGCTGCTTCTGGACGAGCCCACCGCGGGCATGTCGAACGAGGACTGCGACGTCACCGTCGCCCTGTTGGAGGAGATCAAGCGGGATCGGCCCGAGCTCGCGATCGTGATGACCGGACACGATATGCACGTGCTCCTGGCCGTGGCAACCCGCGTCATGCTCATGGCTGAGGGGCGGAAGGTACTCGACGGCGACCCCGAGGCGGTACGAACGAGCAAAGAGGCACGCGAGCTGTACCTGGGAGAGAACGCATGACCGCCACAGCGTTGCGCATGACGGGCGTCGAGGCCTGGTACGGGCCCGCCAAGGCCCTCTTCGGCATCGATCTGGAGCTGCGTGGGGGCGAGACGGTCGCACTGCTCGGGCGCAACGGCGCCGGGAAGACCACGACGCTGCGCAGCGTCATGAACCTGATGGTGCGGCGCACGGGCGACATCGAGGTCTTGGGCGAACCCGCGAAGGGCGGCGCCGACGCCATCGCGCGGCGGGGTGTCGGGTGGGTGCCCGATGACCGGCGCATCTTCCCGACTCTGACGGTGCGTGAGAACCTCACCCTCGCGCAGAAGGCGGGACGGTCGAAGGGGCGGGAGCCGGTCGCGCTCGACGAGGTCGTCGAGATCCTCCCGATCATGGGGCGTCTGATCGACCGACGCGGCTCGGCGCTGTCGGGCGGAGAGCAGCAGGCGGTAGCGATCGCGCGCGCGATCGTGGCTCGACCGCGGCTGCTGCTGCTGGACGAGCCCACAGAGGGGCTCGCTCCGGTGATCGTGGATGAACTGGAGCGGGCGGTCGCCGACCTGCCCGGTCGATTCGGGATGTCGATCGTGCTGGCCGAGCAGAACCTCACCTTCGTGCAAAGCGTGGCCCAGCAGGTGCTGGTGCTGGAGACGGGCCGGCTGGTCTACAGCGGAACGGCTGAGCAGTTCGCCGCCGACCCGGGGATCAAGGAGCAATTCCTGGCGATCGGTACTCGATGACCGGGGAATCGCGAACCCTTGCCGAGGCGGCCGCGGCGCTGAGCGGGGACGGGCTCCTCGAGCACGTGCGCGTGCGTGCCGCCGCGATCCTCCTCGACACCGTGGCCGGAGCTGTCGGAGGGCGCGGCAACGGGATGCACCGGCGTCTCGCGGATCTGCTCGAGCCCGCCGGAGGCGGACGGTCGACCCTTCTCGGGCGCGCCGAGACCGTCTCGGTGGGAGATGCCGTCGCCTACAACGCCACCCTCCCGACCGTGCTTCAGCTCGACGAGGGCGTCCGGCGCACGAAGGGCCATCCCGGAATCCATGTCGTCCCCGTCGTCCTGGCGGTGGGCGAGCAGCGCGGTAGTAGTTGGGCTGAGGTCCTCACGGCCCTCGTGGCCGGGTACGAGACCGCCGCCCGGATCGCGATCGCGATGGGGGGGACGAAGGCAGACATCCACCCGCATGGCAACTGGGGGAGCGTCGGCGCCGCCGTCTCCGCCGCACTCTTGTACGCCGGGCCCGACCCCGACGTCCTCACCCACGCCATCGACATCGCCGCCGGCGTGGCCGGCCGCTTCGACCGCCGGGCCGTCAACCGCGGCGCCGACACCCACCACCTCTGGTCCTCCGTCGGTGCGCACACCGGTCTGATGGCGGGCGCGACGGCGGCTGCGGGCGGCGAGAGCGTCCCCGACACCTTGGTGGACTATCTCCTCCCCACCAGCGGCGCGCGGCCCCGCGCCGAGCTGCTGGGCGAGGGCATCGACGACGGGCGGTTCCGCTCCTTTGTCCTGGCCGAGAACTACTTCAAGCTCTGGTCGGCGTGCGGCCACACCCACACCGCGATCGGGGCGGCCCTCGATGTCGCGGGTCGGGGCGGCTTCGTCGCCGACGACATCGAGGCAGTCGAGGTGCGGACGTTCGCGGCGGCGGCGAGCCTCGGCGCGCAGCGTGTGCGCAACGCTCTCGCGGCGCGTTTCAGCATCCCCTTCGTGGTCGCAGCGTCGTTCTTGGACGGCGAATTCACCGACGACTCTCTGGCCGACCCGGGCCTTGCCCGCCTGGCCCCTCTCGCTGGCCGAGTGCGGACGGTGCACGACCGCGAACTCGACGCTGGTTACCCCGAGGCGGGTCGCCCCCTTCACCTGACGGTGCGACTGCGGGACGGACGCGCTCTCGAAGCGGACGCTCTGCTCTCGGACGGGGACGCGGAGCGACCGGTGGGCACGGACGTGCTGCGCGCCAAGGCCCGACGGCTGCTGGCCCGTTCCTTCGGCGACGCGGGGACCGCGCGCGTGATCGAGGTCTTCGACGCGCTTGGTCCGGCCGATCCGGTGACCATATTCGGTGAGGCGCTGCGCGTTGCGGCGCGGGAAGGTTGAGGATGGACGCACACGACAAGACGACGTGGACCATCGAGCCGGTGTGTTTCGGGGAGTTCCCCATCCTGGAGCAGTCGGCTTTCACATACATGCGCGGCTTCGGTGAGAAGTTCTCGGCGCCCTCGATCGGATTTGTGCTGCGCTCCAAACTCGGCACCGTGCTGCTTGACACAGGACCCGGGTCGCAGTCCGGCGACCTCGGCCTGCACTCCCCGTACACCCAGACGCGCGAGCAGGAGATCGCCCCTGCGCTGGGCGCGATCGGCGTCGAGGCGGACGAGCTCGAGTGGGTCGTGCTGTCGCACCTCCACTACGACCACTCCTCCAACCTTGACCTGTTCCCCAACGCGACCTTCATCGTCCAGGCCGCGGAGGTCCGAGAGGCGGTCGATCCTATCCGGCCGCAGCGTGGGATCTACGAGTTCGGTTACGAAGGCCTCGTCCCGCCGTGGATGAGCGTCACCTCGCGTCTGCGGCTGGTGCGGGGCGACACCCGGCTGTTCCCGGGGCTCGATCTGCTGCTCCTGCCGGGACACACGCCGGGCACGCAGGGCGTGCTCGTGCGTACCGAGGCGGGACCTTACATCATCGCGGTCGACCTAATCAGCGTGCTCGACAACTGGGGCGCGGGGGGGCCGGACGACTGGGTCTCGCCCGGCATCCACGTCGACCTCCGGGAATGCGAGCGTAGCTTCGAGCGGATCCGCGCCACCGGCGCGACCGTGCTGGCCAGCCACGACTGGCGCACGTTCGACCAGCCGAAGTACCCCGCTCGATGACCGTTCGCATCGTCGTCCTCGACGACTGGGAGGGGTTCGCTGCCGATTCCGGCGATTGGTCCGCGCTCGGGGACGTGGACCTCGACGTCGTGACCGAGCACATCGACGGCGCCGAGGCGCTCGCCGAGCGGATCGGCGACGCCGAGGTCGTCGTCGCGATGCGCGAGCGTTCGCCGTTGCCCGCGGTGGTGATCGACGCTCTTCCTCGTCTTCGGCTCCTGGTGACCACGGGGATGCAGAACGCCGCGATCGATCTCGACGTGTGCCGCCGACGCGGGGTGACCGTGTGCGGCACGCGCTCGCATCCCGGCGCCGCGTCGGAGCTGACGTGGGCGCTCATCCTCGCCGTCGCCCGGCGTACGGACCTGGCGGTGCCCGAGATGCGCGAGGGGCACTGGCGCTCCCGTGTCGGGACAGCCCTACACGGTCGTCGGTTGGGGCTTCTCGGACTCGGCCGCGTGGGGAGCACCGTGGCGCGCGTGGGGTCGGCCTTCGGGATGGAGGTTTCCGCCTGGACGCCGTCGCTCACGTCCGAGCGTGCAGCGGAGACGGGCGCGGTGCGCGCCGGATTCGACGAGGTCGTGGCCTCGGCGGACATCCTCTCGCTGCATCTGGCACTAACCCCAGAAACGGCGGGGATCATCGACGCGCGAGCCCTGGGACTGCTTCCCCCCCGCTCGTGGTTGGTGAACACGGCGCGCGCGGGTCTCGTCGATCAGGAGGCGCTCGTCGACGCGCTGGATGCGGGCTCGATCGCGGGAGCGGCGCTGGACGTGTTCGACCGCGAGCCGCTAGCCGCCGACTCTCCGCTGCGCGCTCGCCGGAACGTTCTGCTCACCCCTCACTCGGGGTACGTGACCGATGCAAATCTCGCGCGCTGGTTCGACGACATCCGCGACAACATTCGTGCGTGGATCGATGGCAATCCGATCCGTCTCGTCGGGGATGCGTGATACTGTATCAAATATCAGAAAGGGTCCGCGGTGGAATTCTCGACATTGAAGACGCTACTCAACGACGACGGCGTACTGGTGGTTACGATGGATCGCCCGCCGGTCAATGCGCAGAACCTCCTTGCCCGGGAGGAACTCATCGAAGCGTTCGACCGCGCCAGTGCGGATGACGCCGTGCGTGTGGTGGTCCTGACCGGGGCGGGAGAGGTCTTCAGTGCCGGGGCGGACATCAAGGAACGCGGTTCCCTCGTTGCCGAACCGCACGCGTACGTCTCGCACAACCGTGTCACCCGGGAGTCTTTCTTCGCGCCCGCGGACTGTCAGAAGCCCGTCATCGCCGCGATCAACGGGCCCGCCATCGGCGCCGGCTACGCGCTGGCGGCCATGTGCGACATCCTCCTCGCCGCCGAGGAGGCGTGGATCCAGATGCCCGAGATCGACCGCGGGCTCCTCGGCGGAGTGCAGTTCCTGAAGCAGCACTTCTCGCGTTCGCGCTCGCGCTTGCTGTTCTTCACCGGGCGACGCGTCGACGCCGCCGAGCTCTACCGCCTCGGGATCGTTGACGAGGTGGTGCCGCGCCGGGACCTCCTCGACGCGGCACTGGTGGTCGCCCGGCAGATCGCCCGCAAGAGCCCCGACGCCGTCCGCCGAGCGAAGGCGGCGTTCACCGCCTTGGAGGAGGTGCCGCTGCGCGACGGCTACCGCTGGGAGCAGACGCAGACCTTTGAGTTGTCGCAGACCGCCGACGCCGCGGAGGCGCGGGCGGCGTTCCTGGAGAAGCGCGAACCCCGATACGGACAGGGATGACACGATGCAGTTGAACGGGCGGACCGCTCTGGTCACCGGTGGTGCCGACGGCCTCGGGTGGGCGATGGTGCAGCGTTTCTCACGCGCTGGCGCCCGGGTCGTGATCGCCGATCTGCGGGAGGACGCGGCGGCCGAGCGCGCCGCCGAGATCCGTGACGGCGGAGGATCGGCGACCGCCGTGGGCGTCGACGTCACTGACGAGCTAGCCGTGACGCGGATGTTCGACATCGCCGCATCCGCGGAGGGCGTGCCTCAGATCCTCGTCAACAACGCCGGGGTCACCCGGGATGCGGTGCTGCGCAAGATGAGCCTGGACGACTTCCGGCTCGTGATCGACGTGCACCTCCAGGGCGCGTGGCTGTGCACCCGCGCGGCGGTGTCCGCGATGCGCGGCGCCGGGCTGGAGGGCGCGATCGTCAACATGTCGTCCATCTCGGGCAAGGTCGGCAACCCAGGCCAGAGCAACTACTCCGCCGCGAAGGCCGGGATGGTGGGGCTGACGAAGTCCGTGGCCAAGGAGGTCGCGCGCTACGGGGTCCGCGTCAACGCGATCGCGCCGGGCCTGATCCGCACGATCATGACGGAGCGCATGGACCAGGACGCCCTCGCGCGCGGTATCGCGGATGTCCCCTTGGGACGTATCGGCGAGCCCGAGGACGTCGCCGAGGTGGCCCTCTTCCTGGCAAGCGAGAGCTCTTCCTACCTGACCGGCTGTGTGCTGGAAGTCTCCGGCGGAAGGAACATGTGAGATGACCGAGGCCACGACGACGGAGTTGCGCGTGGGGGATGTCGTGTCCCTCGGACCGCGCCGTATGACACGCGAGCGGATGCGCTGGTACTGCGACGCGTTGGAGACCGCGGCGGAACGCGACGGGAACTTCGTCGTAGCCGAGCCGACGATTCACTCCGACGACGACTTCGCCCTCGCCCAGGGGCTGCCCGGCATCATCGCCGACGGCATGCTCTCGACAAACTATCTCTCCAGTCTCCTCTATCGACACTTCGGAGTGGACTACCTCGCCGGCGGCGAGCTCGACACGAAGTTCATCCGCCCGGTCTACGAGGACGAGATCATCGACGCCTTCGCCAAGGTCGTCGGCGACGAGGGCGGCATGGTCGAGCTGGAGGTGTGGTGCGAGACGTCGGAGGGCCGCACCTGCACGGTCGGTCGCGCGAGCGTACGGAGGTCGGCGGCATGAGCACCGGAAGATTCGTGAGTGATCTGGAAGTGGGCGACGTGCTGGAGCCCGTCCGCTACGTCATGACGCCGTTCATCGTGCGCGAGTACTGCCACGGTATGGACGAGTTCGCGGAGGAGTTCCACTCGGACGCGGCGACGG
>NYUD01000034.1 GCA_002683825.1 Planctomycetota bacterium | reverse complement strand
GGTCCGGTCAGCTCGTGGCTGTGGTCCTTCGGCGACCTGGTTACGTCGACGGATCAGAACCCCGTTCACACCTACACGATTGCGGGCACCTACACCGTCAGCATGGCCGCGACGGGCTCGGGCGGATCGGATGTCGAGACCAAGACGGACTACATCGTCGTTTCCGAACAACCACCGGTCGCGCAATTCAGCGGTACACCCCTGAGCGGTTTGCTACCCCTCGCCGTCAGCTTCACGGATGAGACGACCGGAGTGGTGACGGCGCGGGCCTGGAGCTTCGGCGACACGGGCACGTCGGCACAACAGAATCCCACACACACCTACAACGACGCGGGCACCTACACCGTCAGCCTGACGGCTACGGGGCCGGGCGGACCCCACACCGAGACGAAGACGAACTACGTCGTCGTAAGCGCGCCATCCATCGCCAACTTCTCCGCTTCTCCGGAGTCGGGCGGCGTGCCCCTGACCGTCGCCTTCACCGACCTGTCGACCCCGAACGTGACCGGCTGGAGCTGGGACTTCGGAGACACGGGCTCTTCCAGTCTCCAGGACCCCACGCACACCTACACGACGGCGGGAACCTACTCCGTCAGCCTGACGGTGGAGGGGCCGGGCGGCTCCGACACTCTCTTGATGACGGATCTGATCACGGTCCATCCGGCCGCGCAATCGATCTTCCGCAACGGCACGGGTTTGAACCCCGCCTGCTTCCTGGCCGCTCCTCCGGTGATCGGCACGCTGTGGATCGGAGCGGTCGACTCCTCCGTCGTACCGGGCACCACCCTGACGGTCCTTCTGGCCCGCACGCAGTCGATCCCGGGCATCACCCTGAGTACGGGAGAATTGTTGATCGACCCCTCGAGCGGGTTCCTCTTCAACAGCTTCGCCGCGGCCACGGGGGGCCTCGATCAGCATTCCTTCGGCGTTCCGATGAATCTCTCCTTCGTCGGTAATGAAGGGCACCTCCAGGCCTTCCTCTTCGGACCCACGCTCCAGTGGTGCAACGCCGCGGCCCTCACCGTCGGATTCCCCACGCTGAACCCCACGCCGACCGCCGGTTTCAACGGAGCCCCCCAGACCGGTCCCGCGCCGCACACCGTGTTCTTCAACGACACGAGCTCGGGCGCCATTTCCGGCTGGTCCTGGAGCTTCGGCGACGGAGCTGCTTCGACGCTCCAGAACCCGACCCACGTCTACACGACTCCGGGCACCTATCCCGTCAGCCTGACGGTCCAGGGTGAGGGCGGCTTCGATACCTCGCTGCAACTCGACTACATAAGCGTGCAGTAGCTTTATCGAACGAAGGCCCGAGCCGCGTTCAGTCTCCGTCTCCCACCTTCTTCGCTCCGGCCTCGAAGGGCTCGGCCGGCTCTTCGGCCGGGTTCACGATGAGGGTCGAGGCGCGCTCCGGATCCAGCAGACGCTTCGCAGCCGCGCTGAGGCTCTCGGCCTTCAGCTCCTCGTAGAACGCCTCGACTCCACGGATTCGGCCGAGCGCATCCGCCCCCGTCTGTGCCTCTGAAAGCGCCGTGACCCAGAACCCGTTCTGTCGCTTCGCATCCCGAATCTGGCTCAGGATCGGTTCCGTGAGCCGGTCCACTTCCTCCTGGGTCACACCGTTCTCGTGCAGGCTCCTGACAACGCCCAGGCACGCTTGAACCAGCGTCTCGACCTTGTCGGGATCGACGTTCGATTGAATCACGAGCGTACCCACCCCGGGAAAGGTCTCGCTCGGGTTCGTGCTCGCTCCCGGAGAATAGGCTGCACCGAGCTCTTCGCGAACCTCGATGCGCAAACGATCCTGCACCACCTGTCCCAGGAACAGGAGAGTCCTGCGGCGTTCGACGGCGATTCCGTCGTCGATGGGGAAGACCATGAAGACGAGCGACTTGTCGTCCTCGGTCTCGATCTCGCGCTGCATGTTCAGGCCTGACCTGGGTGGATCCACCTTGCGGCGTTCGTTCAAAGCGGCGACCTCGCGACGCTTTGGAAGAACTCCCAGGGTGCGCTTCGCGTCCTCCTTGGCCGCTTGCAGATCGAAGTCGCCGACGATCGTGACCTCCAGGGGTCCCTCGGCGAAGTGTGGGGCGAGCCATTCGCTCACGTCGCCCATGGCCACGGCCTCGATTGCAGACCGCTCGGGCAGCTGGGCGAAGCGACGGTCTCCCTGAAACAGCTCCGGCAGGAACTCGAGCACGAGCGGCCCCGCAGCCACGTGCGCGAGGCGCTCGTAAATCAGCGGCAGGCGGTCTCCCAGCATGCGAAGACCGTCGTCGCGCCAACCGGGATCGGAGAGATACGCGCACAGCAATTCGAGCTGCATCCGCAGATCCTCGGAGGTGGTCTGCCCTCCCAGAGAGAAAGCGTCCTCGGCCAAGCTGAAGCCCACGCCGATCCGCTTGCCCGCGCTCAGCCTTCTCAGCTCATCCACGGTGTGCGCTCCCAATCCGCCAAGGTCGAACACCTGGGAGCCGACCCAACCGATGGCGTAGTCCTTCGGCTCCAGTGTCAGGAGTCCCTCGGCCAGCCGTGCGCTCACGATGATCTGACGCTCCTTGAAATCGGTCGCCTTGAGGTTGAGCCGCACGCCGTTCTCGAACGTGATGAGCCAGACGTCGAGATCCTCCACGTGCGTCTCCGCGGCGATGGTGCCGGCGGCTTCGGGGTCGGAGGCGTACGCGAAGGTCTCGACCGTGACATCTTCGCCCTTCTCGAGCTCGCGCCCGTTCGCCGCAGCGAAGGCCTCTCGGAGGGCCTCGCTGTCCCCCTTCAGATCGAGCGCACCGGCGCTGTAGACGTTGAAGACACCGTCCTTCCAGGACTCGGCCAGGGCGGCGTGACAGGCCTCGATCGTCAACTCCTCGACGATCGGTTCGAGGATCGCGCGATCGGTCGCCGCGCTCGTCGGTACGTAGCGATTCTCCGCCGCCCTCAGGATTTCTGACACATATCCCGAACTGTTGCGAGTCGGCTCCCGTTCGACGGCCTCATCGAGGGATCGCAGCCAACCGGCGCGGATTTCGTCGAGCTCCGCCTGCTGGAATCCGAAAGTGAGCGCCCTCCTCAGCTCGTCCATGGCGGCCGTCAGCCCCTCGCGCCACTTCTCGGGTTCGCAAGAGACGCTCAGCGTCTCGCCTTCGTAGATCTCGAGGCCGCCTGCCGCGGAGACGCCGGCCGAAAGAAAGGGCGCGTCTGCCTTCTTGACCAGCTCGTCAAAGCGCAGATTGAGCATCCGGCGCGCGCATGCGAGGTCGATGTCCTCGCTGCGCGTGGCCACGGAGTCGGGCTCGTCCTCGTAGCTTCGCAGGCGCTCGACGAAAATGGAGACGCTGGGTATTTCCGGCTCGAAGATCGAGAAATAGCGTTCCTCTGGTTTCACGTCTCCGAGAGACGGTTCGGGATCGACGGGTCGATCCGGGGCGGCGAAATCCGCGAAGTGCTCCTCGATGAGCGCGGTCGGATCGAGCTCGCCGAGATCCCCGACGATCGCCAGGGTCATGTTCTCGGGCCGGTACCACCTGGAGTAGAAGTCGCGCACCGCCGCGGCGCTGAACTCGTCGCGCACCTCGCGAACGCCGATGGGATCGCGGCTCGGATAGCGCGAACCCTCGTATTGCACGCTCAGGATGCGGTCGCGCAAGCGCCGACCTGCCGAATCGCCCTCGGCCTCCTCGCCGTCGATCACACCTTTCTCCTTTTGCACCTCCAGCTCTTCCAGGAGGAGTCCGTCCGCCCAGTCTCGAAGCACGGTCAAGCTCTCCGACAGGGTCTTCCCGTCGGAGCGGGGAAGATCGAGCTTGTAGACCGTCTGTGAGTAGGAGGTGAAAGCGTTCAGGTCGGCACCGAAGGTCATCCCGTGTTCCTGAAACCACTCGACGAGCGTGCCCGCCTCGAAGTGCTCCGAGCCGTTGAAGGCCATGTGCTCGAGGAAGTGGGCCATCCCGCGCTCCGAGCCCTTCTCGGCCAGGGATCCGGCATCCACGTGAAGTCGCACATAGCAGCGCTCCTTCGGCTCGCCGTTCTTCATCCACGCATAGCGCATCCCGTTCGGGAGAGCGCCGAAGTGAACGCGCGCGTTCACGGTGAGATCCGAGCTCTCGTGCTCCCAGGTACGCGGCGTGCCGTGCTCGCGCTCCTGCGTCTGACCGAGGGCAAGCTCCTGTGAAACGACCAGCAACATCGACAGAAAAGAGAACCGGTGGACCAGCTTCATGGGCGAGAGTGGGCTAGGGGCCTTCGACTTCGGTTCAGGATGATAACGAACCGTGCCGAGTCGATAGCCAACCGTGCACTCCGGAGCAAGATCCGCAGGGGCGAGGACGACGGCGGACGGTCAGCTCCTGAAGGACGAGCGATCCCGCCCCCATGAGAGGCGAAAGTGGCGCGCGGAGAATCGATGGAGGGACTCTCCGAACTCCGACTCCAGCCTGCACCGGAGTCTGCAAGGCAGAAGGCCGGCGGGTCTTTTTCCGGCCCGGAACGGCCCCGGTCTTACTCCACCCCCCCCGCCAGGGCGGGGACGCGGCCGCTCAGCTGGGCCCAGTCCTGCGCCGGCAGCCCGGCGACGATGCAACGGGCCAACATGGGCAGGGCCTCGGGCGCCACGCCGACGACCATGTTGCCCGCCACGGCAACTCGGTCCGCGGCGTTCATGTGGATGAACCACCAGGGCAGCATCTCCGCCATGAATTCCGGCGAGCAAAATTCCATGATGCGCCCGTCCAGGGCCCACAGCTCCCGGGCGGAAAAGTGCTCCATCATGGCCGGCATGACGGCCTCCTCCTCCTCGGCCAGGTGGACCTCGAGGGCGGTCCCGAGGCGCGTCAGGCCCTCGTGCAGGACGGTGGCATTCAGTTCGGCGCCCGGCCCTGCGGCGAGCTCGCCCAGCTCGCCGGCGAGCGCCTCGATCTCCGCGTGCGGACCGTTCGTCAGCACGGTCGCGCCGGGTGCACGCTCCTCCAGTGCCGGAAAGAACAGCTCGTCCTCCAGCTCGGTGTGCTTCGCCAGGATGCGCGCGAAGCGCGGGAAGTCCTGCACGAAGAGGCCAGCTCCCCCGGCCATGATGCGCGCCAGGTCGCAGCGCAGTGCGCGGTGGACGTAGATGAAATTATCGGAGACGGCGGCGAACTTGTCCGGGTCGTGCATGTGGTTTCTCTCTACGCCGTCGCGGCGCATCCGGGGGCTTGAGGGGCGGAACTGGAGGAGGGCAATCGGCCGGCGCAAAGGGTTTCCGGCCGGCCTCTACAGGCTGGACATCAAGCTCGCCTTGTCCCAGTAGGACTTGACGCTCTGGATCAGACCGTCGTCGTTGACTTCGAAGACAGAGACCCCTTCGAACGCGACCTCCGTCTGCTTGGAGCGCAGCTTGGCCTCGCCCCTCCAGCGGACCGCGGCCTCGCCGCCCGCGACGAACACGTCGTCCTCGGTCAGGGCCATCTTCTCGAAGATATTCGAGAGGACGCGGAAGTAGTTGGTCGACTTGTCGCGCACGCGCATCGGCGGCGTCCCCACCGGATCCCAGCTCATGGCGGCCTCATCGAACAACTCCAAAAGCCGGTCGACGTCCATCCGGCGCAGGCACGAGAAGTAGCTGCCCACGACCTCGCGGATCTGCTCTTCGCTCACTCGCTCGGGGGCCGCCGATCTCGGCGCGGCCGGGGGCGTCTCGCCCATGTACTCGGCCTTCAAGCGCGCGATCTCATCGCCGTCGGCCGGGGGCTGGCGGTGTGAGGGAGCGTGCTCCCGCACGTAGTCGCGCAGGTGCTCGGGCAGCTCCGAGTAGGAATCGAAGCGCCGCGCGGAGGTCTGCATCAGGCCGTCGCCCATCCCTGCAAAGGCCGGCAGGGTGCCGTAGCGGTTCATGACCATCACATCCGGCTCGGTCGAGCCGTTGTAGGACTCGTTGAACCAGACCTTTCCTATGGGCGTGTCCACCTGGCCGTAGAGGGTCCAGTAGAAGAAGGTCGTGTCGCCCGAGCGCTGGACGAAGACCTTGTCGTTCATGACCTTCGCCAGCCCGTAGTGCCCGTCGGCGTGGGGGCCGCTGAGGCCCTCGGTATCGATCACCAAACGCCCGCCTTCGTGCTGGAAGCGGGCGATGATGTAGGGGTACTCGCGGATGATGTGGCGCCCGTCGGCCTCCTGCAAGATCCGGCCGGTCTGGGGATCGCGGTAGATCACGATCGTGCGGCAGAGGGCCTCGGCGTCGTCCTCGCCCATCCGGACCAGGCGATTGCTCACCAGGGCCTCGACGTCGGCGATGATCTCGCCGCCGGGCTGGCGGTACAGCTTGCCGACGCTGTGCCAGAAGATGGCGTCGCCGTCACCGACGTCGAAAGAGATGAACTGTCGGAAGGTCTCCGCGTCGAAGCCGTGGTCGGCCGTGGCGGGGGCGGTCTTACCACCCAGGGTCACGATTTCCATGGGGTGAGTGTAACCGGCACGGGTGCGGTCTGAACTTTCAGGCCCGGCGTTGTTGCAGGAAGAAACCGAACGGGAGCAGCTTGGCGAGCGCACGGACCCAGCTGCCCTCCAGCTCTTCGAACATCCGGCGGTTGAGCCCGAAGACCCGCTTGGCCTCTTCGATGATGCGCTCCCCCAGGCGATCCCTGAGCGGCAGCTCATCCAGGCGCCGACGGTACTCGTCCTTGAACGCCTTGGCGTTCTCGATCTCGTCGAAGCTGAAGAAGCCCAGCCCGTCATCGTCCCGCAATCCGAGGGCGCGGCGCACGATCTTGGCCACGACCTGGCCGCCCGAGAGGTCGCCCAGGTAGCGCGTATAGCTGTGGGCCACCAAGAGCTCGGGGTCGTTGTCACCCAGCCAGCGCAGGCGCTCGATGTACTCGTCGCGCGCCGGCGTACCGCGCAGGTGCACGGCCCAGTCGGGGCCCGCGAGGAACTCCAGGTCCCGCTCGAGCACCTCCGTGCGCCGTAGCACCTTGAAGTAGACGCGGCGCACCAGCGGGTGCTCCGAATGCCGCTCGAGCTCCTGCTCCATGGCGCTGTAGATCATGTACAGCCCCGATTGCATGGTGATGAAATTCTCGATGTCCACGATGCCGCGCAGGATGGCCTTCACGAAGGCGGTGGATTCGACCACGCGGTGGGCCTGGGCGGTCTCCGCCCGCAGCCGCTGCGAGAAGGTGGCGTCGGGGTTGTCCCGCACGAGCTCCACCGGTCCATCGACCCGCCCGGTCTTGGGCTCTCCGGTGCGGCGGGAAAGGGGGGAGAGCGTCCTGGCTGTGAATATCGAGCCGATCGACGCAACGCGGTACTTTTTCATGTCTCGTCTCCTCGGGCCTTCGAGCGGGGAAAGGTGATGGCGAGCATGCTGTTGCTGGAAAACACCCCGCTTCACTCGAAGGAGCGAGAACCCGGGCACGGATGGGTACGAAAACTCCCCTTTTTCCACCGTCCGCCCGCCCCTTCCCTCGACGAGGCGCCTGGAACAGCCGGCAGCACGCCGGGAAAGCGGCCCCCACCGCCCAAGACAAGGCAGGCAGACCCGGCGAGGGGTCGTTCGCCCGACGGGAAACTTGCGAGAAGCACGTCTGCCGGAGATCCCGGCAGGCCGCGGTCAAGGGGTCAGAAGCCCACGACCAGGTCGATGGCGTTGCAGAGCTCGAGGACACCGCCCCCCAGGACGATCCCCTGAGAAGAGGCCGTCACCCCCACGAAAGAGATGTTGTTGGGAACGCTGGTGGAGTGGGTGTCCGCCGTGCCGGAGGAGGCCACGGCACTGCTGAACCGCAACGGACCGGAGACGAGCAGCTCTCCGACACCGGGAATGGGGACGGTCGCGGGAGCGGCGTATACCAGGATCAGGGTGAAGGTCGCTCCCGGGTGCTGGGAATGAGCGACCTGTGCGTCCCAGCTCGTTCCCAATCGAGGCACGGTCAGGCTGGTGAAGCAGAGGTTGTTGACCCCGCTGCCGTTGCGAGGGGTCGCCTCCGCAAGCTCTCCGATGAAGAGCGCGTCGTCGCTGACTCCGAAGTAGTCCGTTCCGGTGTTGTCCATCCGCACACGAACGAACACGTTGTCCGAGGGGGTATCCGGAACCGTCCAGTCGTAGGAGTGCACACTTCCGACAGTCGCGCTGCCGGGAGGCAAGTCTGTCGCGATCGGAATCCACGGTCCGCCGGCCCCTTCGGTCGAATACCAGAGGTCCCAGTTGTTCTGGTTGTGAGCGATCACGACCGTCCACTCGATCGTGTACATCGATCCCGGGACGAGCACCTCGCCCCCGTTGGGGAGAAGGATGTCGGTGTGTGCGGCCAGGGGGGTCGCGAGGAGGGCCCACGCCCCACCCCAGCGCATAACCCGTCGCATTCGACGCGTGGAAACCGTCATGTTGGCTCTCCGGTGTAAGACGTTGGGGGAAGTCCTTTTCGGCCCTCCCGCTCGCTTGCCGGAAAACATCCTACCGGAATACGGCGGAGACTGCGCCCCCCCTGCGCGGACACAGGTGCCCTCGCACGCGTTCGAGCCTCCACTCACACCCTGTTCGACAAAGTCAAACCATCGGGAAGGACGACCCCCCCACCGGAGAGGGGCGTTGTTGCGTGGATCAAGATGGAGCCAGAACTCCCCCACTGCTCCCGTTTTCAGGACGCGATCGCCTTCGATACCGGCTGACCGAGGTCGAACATCTTGTTCAGGGCGTTGCAGGCAACCACCACCTCAACCCTCTGCGACTTCGGATGACGAGCCCGTAGCCGATCTCCGATGATCGACTTGTACCGGAAGAAGGCGTTCTCCACGGTGCCTTGCCGATGGTAGCCCGACACCTTCTTCCACTCTCGCCTGCCGAGCTTCTTCACCTTCCGAATCGTTCGGTCCCTAGGCGCCGCACGCTGCCTTCGACCAGATACGACGGCTTTCCTCGTTGGTGGAACGACGACCTTCGCCCCACGCTCCAGAGCGGCATCGTAGATCGCGGATGTCTCGATCGCCGTGTCGGAGTACCTCTTCTGTCCGCCTCGACTTCGCGAAGGCCGAGGTTTCCATGCATCGATCGCGTCCTCCGAGCCCCACATCGTGATGTCGCCGCGTTGCACGAGGGCACGGTCGTAGGAAGGCCAGCTCGTGACTCGGTAAAGGACGGCGAGAACGCCAGGGCCGCGAAGCTGCGGGAAGCCTTGCTCGCGCGCTGAACGCTCTCGTTGCGGAAGGGATCAGGAAACGTCTGTGGGCCGGAAGCCCAGCCGCTTGGCGCGCTGGTCGATTAGGCGCCTCAGCGGACCGGTTTCGAGAAACAGGCCGACCTGGCCGCACTTCGAGCAGACGTAGCCGCTCGTACGGTAGCTCCCGCGCAGCCCGTCGGGCTTGAAGGTGTTCGGAATCCAACCCCAGCCATAGATGGATCCTCCGATCAGGTCGTCACTTCCACAGGGGCACTTTCTCTGTGTCTCCACCATTCCCCGACTATAGGCGGAAGGGCTCGATCGGCCATTGCGCCCTCGGACCCTTTCTACGACTTCGAACGCGCCGGGGCTTCCCTCGGAATGCGGTAAGGCCGCGCCCCCCGGCGTTGACTCGCCGAATCCGCACATTCTCCTCCAGGGGACCGGCCCGGTCGTGACTCCGGCCCCGTTCCTGTCGCAGGCACCCGCCTACTCGGCGTTCGAAGGGCTGCGCATGCCTACCAGTCGCCCGCGAACGGCCAGGTTCGATGTGGGGTGGCGGCCGACGAAAGCCACGATCCCGCTGGTGATGGAAGCGGGCGGCTGCGGGTCGGTGACCACCAGCTCGAGGATGAGTGCCACTCGGCCGTTGATCTTGATCGTGACCGGCAGGCTCCGGAAGGGGCCCGGGAGCTCCACGCCGGCAGGCGCAACATCGAGCCGTTCGGATTTCGTGTAGTCCGGGGCCAGGGAGACCTTTGCCCCCAAGTGCGCGATCAGCGAGAACAGGGAAGGCTTGCGGATCACGTCCCAGAGCAGGTCCGAGAGCAGCTCGTCCGCCTCCGCCAGGGTGAGCAGGGCCACCAGGCTCTGTGAGCCGAGAACCAGCCCGTCCACGAGCTCCTCCATTTCGTCTTCGGTGGAAGGTTCCACCCGCTGCGAATCATCCACCGCATCGCAAGCAGCCATTTGGCCCAGGCCGACGAACTCCGCGAGATGCACCTCGCTCGAAGCGACCGGGAGTCCTTGCCCGTCGTAGAGCTGGATCCCGACGCGGTGCATCGGAGAACGGATGGAGACCTGGCGCCAACGGTTCTCCAAGGTCCCGGGCACCGTCCAATGGGATTCAACGCTGAAATGCAACCAGCGGCGCTTTCCATCCTTCATGGCCGGCCCGAGCACTTCGAAGGCGAGGAATCGTGAGCTCGCGTCGCCCTCGCCGTCGATCCGGAACTCGAAGACCAGGCGATCGCCGGTTTCGAGGACACCCCCTGCGGCGCGCGGCGCATGGAAGACGGCGTCGATGAGCGTCGCAGGCGCCCGGGACTCGACAAGTGCGCTGACCCAATCCCTCTCTTCCGAAAGCGGCGTCGATGGAGGAGCACTGGCGCACGCAAAGCAAAAGAGCGCCGGCCAAGCGGAGGCCACAAGCGCACAGGCCCTCGATCTGGCGATGGGTTGAGACACAAACCCCCTTGTTGAGAACTGGAACGCACGTGAGGCGAACTCGCTCGTCTCAAAGTAGTCGGCCGGCACGCTTGCGTCAAACCCGGATGAGAACAGGCCCCGCCGGTCGGCGCAGGCGCAGCGCAGGGTAGCCGCAGAAAAATGTCCGACGCCGCAATGGCCCCGCCGAACGCGGGTAGGATGCGCGGGTGTTGTTGCTCGAACTCCTCGCACCGGTCGCACTCGCGACTCTCGCTTCCACGCACGAGCTCGCCTGGCCCGACTACCGCGGCCCCACCCGGGACGGGCACGCAGCCGCCGCGCGGCTTCCCCTGGAATGGAGCGAGAAGAAGAACGTCCGCTGGAAGAGCGAAATCACCGGAGTCGGCTGGTCGTCGCCCATCGTCGGGGAAGGGCGTATCTGGATCACGACGGCGACCGAAGACGGCAAGCTGATGAAGATTCTCGGACTCGACCTCGAAACCGGAGCGCTCCTGGTCCAGCGCGTTCTGTTCGAGAACGAGAAACCGGAGGAAAAGAACGCCCTCAACAGCTACGCCTCGCCCTCGTGCGTGCTCGAGAGGGGGCGCGTCTACGTACACTTCGGCACCTACGGCACGGCCTGCCTCGACACGCAGAGCGGCGAGACGATCTGGGAGCGGCGCGACATCAACTGCGACCACATGGAGGGCCCGGGCTCGTCGCCGGTCCTGTGGAATTCGCTCTTGATCATGAACGTCGACGGAGGCGACGTCCAGTACGTCACCGCGCTCGACAAAAAGACCGGCGAGACGCGCTGGAAGACCGATCGCACGGTGAAGCTCGACCACCTCCCCGCGGACCTGCGCAAGGCGTACAGCACACCGATTTTGATCGACGTCGACGGGAAGCCGCGCCTGTTCAGCTCCGGCGCCGAGGCGACCGTGGCCTACGATCCCGAGAACGGCGAGCCGCTGTGGACCGTGCGGCACGCGGGGTTTTCGATGTCGTCCCGACCGGTGACCGACGGCGAGGTCGTTTTTCTCAACACGGGTTTCTTCAAGGCCGGGCTCGTCGCGGTGCGTATCGAGGGCGAGGGCGACGTCACGGACGAGAACGTCCTGTGGAACTTCACCCGCGGCGTTCCGCTGATTCCGTCTCCGCTCTTGATCGATGGGCGGATCTACTTCACGAGCAACGGCGGGATTGCGACCTGCCTCGACACCAAGACCGGTGAATCCGTCTGGAAGGAGCGGATCGGCGGCGAGCACTGCGCCTCGCCGATCTACGCCTCCGGCCGGATCTACTTCTTCGACCGCGAGGGCAGAACCGTCGTCATCGCGCCGGACGACGATTACCGCGTGCTCGCGACCAACGAACTCGACCACGGCTTCATGGCCTCCCCCGCGGTCGTGCAAGACGCGCTCATCCTGCGCACCAAGAAGCACCTGTACCGCATCGAACAGGAACGCTCGGAGTAGCGACTTGCGGCCTCAGACGCTCTTCTACGACTTCGCACGCGTTTCGACTTCCCCCGGAATGTGCTAAGGCCGCGGAGAAAAACCGCGGTGGTGTTCGCGGGGATCAGCTACATGGAGGACTTCCATCTTCTCATCGAGGGCAAGGGAACTCGTACGCAACTCGAGTACCTGGCCCGAGAGGTTGCTTCCATCGAGGAGGTGCTCGCTCTCGATTGGCGCGGGCACCTGGTCTCCAAGAACCGCGCACTTCTCGCCAACTACGGTCTGGGAACCGTGGTCGCGCGGGCCATCGGGCATCGCGGCCTGATCGAACTCGAGCGGCAATGCAAGAGCGAGGGACTCGACAGGGTCCCCGTCGACCGGATCCTGTCGGCCGCCGGTCTGGATCCGCTTTCGCAGGAGAACCTGACCGCCGCGTTCGCGAAAGCGTGCGGTTTGAACCGCGAACCAGGCCAGACCATCACCTTCACGGTGAAGAACTGGCCCGCGGTCGTCGGCCGGGCGGCCTTCTGAAGCACTGCAGCCGCGCGGCTTGGCGATGGGACGCTACGGTCCCGCAACGGCGTCAGCACCGCCGATGGTTGCCCATCGACGGTGCCGATCGGACGGAGTCGTTCCGCCGCTCGAAATCGTCCGGGTCAGAACGTGACGGAACGCACGTTGGACGTCGCGCAGCCCCGGAGATCGAGCGCCTGGAGGTGAAAGGTCAGCCCGACAATGTCCGCCGGAGGGGTGGCAGTCAACTGCGCCCTACCCACGTTGTTGGCCAGGTTGAACCCGATGAACAGGTTGCCCGTGGTGCCGAGTGCTAAGCCGGGGCAGGAAGGCAGCGGGAGATTCGTCACTCCCAGATCGGTACCGACGAAGAAGGCCACCGCGCCACGACCGGAGGAGCCGGTCGCCGTCAGCGTGTTGGCGACTCCCGCCGTACCGGGACTGACGTCAAGGGTGAACTCGGCCTTCCGGCCCATCACGGAGAAGAGATCCGTGGTCTGGTCGAACCCGGGCCCCAGGACGCGGAAGTGGTTCGAGTTCCCGGGGGTCGCGCCGACGACGGGGTGCGGGACGGCGGGATCGCCGATGTAGCCCGTAGGTGCCTGAGGGGCGATGGTCGGATCCCACGTCAGGAAGTCGGGGCCGTTCGGCGCCACTTCGGGTGCGGACGTCCCGTCGTCCAGGAAGCCCAGGGGCGTGCTGAAGTAATTGGCATCCGGCCCGTCGGGTAGGGATCCGCAGAGGAACTGCGGTCCCGGCGCAGGCTGGATGACGTGCAGGCAGTCGCTCGTGAAGTTGATGATCCGACCGGCGGTGACCGCCGGCGCTTCGAACTCAAACCTCCCGTAGGGGGTCTCGATGCTGTACAAACCGGCCTCAAAACCGTCCCCGTTCAGACGGATGCGCAGGCGGCTGAAGACCGTTTGGTCCCCATCTTGGACGGCCTCAGTGGGGTTGCCCCAGACAGCCTCGACGGCCAAGACGAGCAGGGCATCGCCGCGGTCCGGGATGTTCATGGTGGAGACCGCGAGCCAATAGAAGCTCTCCCCGAAGAAGTTGCCAGCGGCGACGTCCGGGGCTCCTGCGAGGAAGTCCGCCACCGGAATTCCGCAGAGCGGATCGTCCTGATCGATGCACTGGTCGAGCCTCAGCCCGGCGTGATCCTCGTAATAGGAAGGGAAGCCGAAGTCGTTGAGTGGCCCATGGGCTGCCAAGCCGCCCTGGGCATTGCCCACTGCGGCTACGACCGTGAGAACCCCCAGTGCGGAGGCGAGGACGACAGAATTCTTTTTATAATGCATGGTGTACTTGTGCTGATGAAACCTTCGATGGACACGACTCCTGGAATGAGTTGCCAGAGGTCCGCCCCTCTCAGAAATGGAACTTCCTATTCTAAGAATGGTGGCCCTCCCGGGGCGCTAAAAAGCAATATTCTATTTTCCCTCCTCGCCCGCCCCTCGCGCTCCGAAGACCGACATCGACGAGGCCTCGAACGCAAACACCGCGAGTTGCATCCCAACCTCCTGGCGAATCGTAGAGGTGTCCCCCGTCGAAGAGGTCATCCTGGAATACGTACATCAGCCCAGGGTTCCTTCGCCGATCCACCCCCTCTCCGACGAGCCCGGCACCGCTCGCATCGCCAGGGCTCTTCCGAGCCAGACGTCTCGCACCGGATCACCCGGGACTGGCGCAACCGGGGGAAGGTGAGCTGTAGGAATCGGTACACCATCGCCCCCCCCGGCAAGTGCTTCGAGGCGCGATTCTCGAGCTTTTCCTAGAATCGCTGTAAGGAATCCCCGGGTTCCTGGAAGAAGGGCGATGTCGGACCGAAAACTGGACCACCTCTTCCGCCGATTCCAATCGCGGGGCGACCCTGGAGCCCTGGCCCGGGTCTTCGACCTGGCCGCGCCGGAGCTTCTGCGGGTCGCGCAATACCTGAGTTCCGATCGGGTGGCGGCGGAGGACTGCTTGCAGCAGACGTTTCTCTTCGCCATCGAGAACCGCGAGCGGTTCGAGCCCTCCGCACGGGTCATGCCGTGGCTCCTGGGGATTCTGGCCAAGCATGCGAAGAAGGCGCACGCGCGATCCGGAAGGGAGCCGGATCCCGAGCGCCTTCGCCCGCGGCCTGAGCCCGAGGATCCCGCAAACGTCGCCGCGGATCGCGAGTTCAAGAGACTCGTGGAGGAGAGCGTTTCGAGCTTGCCGCAGAAGTATGCGGCCGTCGTGCGGGCCTATCTCGACTACGGAAAGAGCCCACGCGAGATCGCACGAACGTTTGGCATCACGGCCAACGCGGCCAGCGTGCGCATCCATCGCGGACTCGATCTCCTGCGCCGCGCGCTTCCCAAGGGCGCGGCCATCGGCACGGCCGCCGCCGCTGCGAGTGCCCAGGGCGCAGGGTTGAGCCAGGTGCGAGCCGCGGTGCTGGCGCAAGCCAAGGCCACGGTTCCACAGATCGCCATCGCCTCTTCCACTTCCACTCTCTTCGCAGCAACGCTCCTCGGAACC
Source organism: Planctomycetota bacterium (assembly GCA_002683825.1). Taxonomy (GTDB): domain Bacteria; phylum Planctomycetota; class UBA1135; order UBA1135. The sequence continues at coordinate 7,793 of NYUD01000034.1, read as the reverse complement.
ATGACCATGACCAAGTTCACACTTCTCGCCGGGGGTCTCCTCGTCGCCTGTGGCCTCACTTTCTCCCTGACACGTCGCGCGAACGCCGCGGAGCTCGAGCGGCTTCACGCCGAACTCACGCGATTGCAGGCCTCTTTGAATGAGGTCCGTGGGGACGCGGCCGAGCGCCCCACGGCCTCCCGCGATTCGCAACCGGAAGTTGCCTCCGCGCGGACGGAGCCGGGGGAATCGGAGGAACGCGAGCCCGTCGTCGTGAAAACGAGCGCGGAACAGTGGCTGCGCCGCATCAGCGAGGCTCCCAGCTGGCAGGAAGCCCTGTCGGTGGCGCGTGAGCTCGCCAAGCTCGATCCCGACGAGTCCCTGCGAATCATGCAGGAGATCTTCCAAAGGATCCCGGACCCGAACTATCGCAGGCAGATCCTCAAGGCCTTTCTTTTCAGCGGCGGCCTGCCGAACGCGGTCGAGATCTGTCACCTGGCGACACAGGATCCGGATTTCGAAGTGCAAGAGCGGGGCTTCGAATACATCGAGAACTACGCCTTCGAGAACTTCATCTCCAACCGGCTCGAATACGATCTGTGGCGCACCCGCTTTGGAGGCAAACCGATCGACGAGATCCCGCGCGTGAACGTGGGGGAGTTCGTCCAGCGGCTGAGCCTCATGTCGCAAGCCGAGTTGCGCAGCGTCGTCGAGGACTTTCGCAACATGCACTTCGATACCGGGCGCTCGTCCGGCGTGGACCTGAAAGAACTCTTCCGATCCGCCGGCTTCGAGGACGTGGTAGCCGCATGGATCAGGCCCGGGGCGGACGACAGAGTGATCTCCCGCTCGCTCACCTGGGTCTCGAACCTGGGTGCGACGGAGAACTGGTTGCGTCACCACATTCTCCCCGTGATTCAAAGCCGCGAGCTCTACGGCGACTCCATCACCGGCTCGGCCTTCCGTGCGCTCGGCCAAAAGGGCAACACCTGGGCCATCGAACCGATCACCGATGCCATGCTGGCGAGGCCGACCGATCAGCATGCCTTGCCCTATTCGGACGCCGCTTCCGCACTCGCCGAGATCGGGGATCGAAGCGTCATCCCGACGATGATCGGCATGATCGCTTCCAGGGACGAGTACGCCACGCGCTACGGCGTGGGCTACTTCGGGCTACGGCACCTGACGGGCGTCGACTACGACGAATCCCACGGTGCGGACTTCTGGCTCGAGTGGTGGGAAAAGAACCGCCACTTCATGCCGGCGGAGATCCAGGGCATGGACATTCCGCACATCGCTCTGTACTGAGCGCCCTACCCGGGATCGACGACCTCGCGCACCTTCGCGAGCCGGCGCATTCTCGCCCGCTTCCAGGTCCGGGCGTTTTCGTCGGCCAGGCCGTGTTTCTGATGCTGGATGGAGTTTTCGGCAGACACGACCCTGTGCGATACGTGAGAGCCTCTCCTGCGCTCCAGGGGAAAAACTCTTCATGCTTGCCTTGCAGTACTCACTCACCGCGGTGGCCTGCAAGAACAAGAGAATCGTCCAGAATCCGGGTGACCGTTTCAGAGCGAGCAAGGGACCCATTCCATGGACACCGAGATCACGTCGAATCTCGCTCTCATGGAGGATCACCTCCAACGTGCGACGATCCTCCAAGAGTCACAACGCCTGAACATCCGCGACAAGGCGCACGACCTGGGTGCAGGTGGTTCTTTGCAGCTGCTGCATCCGAGTGACGAGTGACCCGTTTGCGGGGCGTTGGCGCAAGAAGGGAAATGAAGCCGCCGCAGAAGCTCAAGCGAAGTTCAGTCGATCAACTGGGACCCGCAGGCTGAGCAGAACTTCCGGGTACGCGTCGGCGGACCCCTGCGGAAGAAGTGGTCGCAGGCGGGGCAGCGGTTGTATTTCAACGCGGAGCTCCAGAACATCAACGCGCCGCCGAACAGGGGGATGAGCCCATACCCCCAGGACTCATCCCAGATCCCCGCGGACAGGACAACAACGCCGTGGATCATGTAGAGGAGGATGCCGCCCACGAGGATGAAGATCTGAAAGCGATGGTGGCGCCGGAACTGCCGCGCGAACTCCGCGCGCTGCTCCTGGTCGAAATCCTGTTTCATCTCCGGGTCCATCGTCGGTCCCTCCGCTGTCGGCGGGACAGGATAACCCGACGAACGCTCAGCGACGCGGCATGAGTCACAGGCAAAGTGAGGACGGTACGGACCATGGCCCGGCATGCCGCTCCCCAACTCGCTTCGCGCGCTCGGGTTCAGTCGGCGTAACGCGCCTGGAAGGTCGCCCATTCGCCCGCGCTCATCCAGGGGCGCGCGTCGGTTTCTTCGGCGACGGCGCGCTCCAGGTTCTCGGTGCGCTCGGTACCGAGCGGGTGGGTGCTGATCCAGCCCATGGACTCGGGCAGATCGCCGTTTTCCGCCCGACAGAGCTCAAGAAATTCCATCAGGCCCCGCGCACTGCGGCCCGTGCGATGCAGCTTGGAGAGGGCGACTCGGTCCGCCTCGCGCTCGTGATCGCGGGAGTGCTTCAGGATCAACAGGCCGCTGGAGAACTCCACGATGGTCTCCGCCGTCTCGAGGCCGTCGATTCCGCCCCCCACCGCGTTGGCGGCGAACTGTATGAGGCCGATGCTGCGCAGGATGTGCTGGAGACCGTGACGCTTCTCGACGTGGGCGATCTCGTGGGCCAGGACGCCGGCCAGCGCGTCGGCGCTGGGGGCCAGGCGCAGCAGCCCACGGAAGACGAGAATGCGGCCGCCCGGGAGAGCCACGGCGTTCGGCTCGTCCAGGTCGACCAGGCCGACGCGCAGGTCGAAGGGCAGGTCGGGCTCGCGCAGTTCCTCCACCATCCGGCCGGCGACAAGCTCGAACGGTGTGTCCTCGATCGTGGCCCAGGTCGAGCCCATGGCCTCGTGGACCAGCTCGCCCAGGGCGGCGGCCCGCTCGTGGGAGACCAGGACGTGCAGGTGCGGAAGTGCGATGGCGTACACGGCATAGGAAAGGGGCACGGCCACCAGGGCGATGACCGCCCAGCCCAGCACACCGATCCGACGCGCCACGCGCTGGACACCGACGCGCGCGCTGGCACCGAAGCGCTTCTGGGCGGCGTCGATGACGTCCTCGAAGGCACGGTCGAGGACCGACAGGCGCTGCTCGGGGTCCTCTTGGTCGGCACCCGGCAGGATCAGGTGGACCTCGTTGGCCACGCGCTGCACGGAGCGCACCTCGCGCATCGACCAGGCGTGTGCGCCACCCGCCTCGGCAGCGAAGCGCAGCTCGGAGTGGTCGAGACTCAGCCGCCCGCGTTGCGGCACCGCCGAGCGGCCGTCGAGCAACCGTGCAGGGAAGTCGTGCTCCATCGTTCGTCCGTCAGACTCCGAACAGGTCGCCGATCTCGCCAAAAAGCTCACCGGCCTCGCCCAGGCCCTCCAGCGTACTGCTGGCCGCGGAGTCGCGAATCGATCCCAACTGCTCGGCTTCGATCCGGCCGGCGTAGTAGGTGCTGTGGGTCAGGAGCGTCCGCCAGCGGGTGACGGCCCAGGGCAGGGCCAGTCCCAGGGTCACGATCGTCACCAGCATCGCCGGGCCACCGATCGCGAGCACCGCGCCACCGGTCAGGTCGCTACGCATGTACTTGCCGTCGAAGCGCGTGTTGCGTACGAAGAACCGATGGCGTGCGGCGATGAACCAGGGAACGAAGAGACCCAGGCTGACGTAACACAGGATGCCGCCGAAGACCTGGATAGGAAAGAGATCTCGCCCTCCACCCTGGAAAGAAAAGCGCGTCTCCCCGAGTCTCGTGTGCCTCAACTTGAAGGCGTGCACACGGCAAACGTGCCATGTCCAGTAGAGGCCCAGGGTGCAGACCACCAGCAGGAAATCCCGCGCATACAGCTTGTAGGCGTCGGCCACCCTGCCGGTGAAGTGCAAGCGCAGGTTGTTCCAGCTCGTGCGCGCCAGGTTGAAGCGCTGCGCGCCTACCAGGATGAGCGGACGCAGGGCGAACATGCACAGCAGCAAGGCATAGGTCACGAGGGTCGGAGCGAACTCCTCCCCGAGCGCCTCCCTGGCCCAGCCGTGCAGGAACCACAGCACCACGAACAAAGGCGCCAGGATCAACAGGCCCTTGAGAAAGCCGATGAACTTCTCGAGGCCGGTCGCGTGGTAGTCGAAGCGCCCCTCGGAGAAGGACGTGTGCTGGTAATGGAACTGCCGGTTGCGCACGTTGGCCCAGAAGCGATACACGCCCAGGGTCAGCAAGGTCAGCACGACGTTCTGAAGGTAGATCCTGAAGAGCTCCCGGCCCTCGCCGTCGTAGATCGCCTCCGTTCCGCGCCGATCCTTGACCGCCAGGGGACGCAGGATGGTGCGGACCGCCTGCAGCACCAAACCGATCAGGCCCATGACGACGGCCCAACCGAGGAACAGGATCACCACCCCCTTCAAGGCATCCCACTCAGCCTCTTCGTAGTAGAGTGCACTCTCGTCCGCGAAGGCGGGGGCGAGCTCCGCGGCGCGCTCTTCATCGCGTAGCGCTTCCGATTCCCGGCCGAGCTGACGCAGGGCGCGGGCACGGATTGCATAGGCATCGGCTGCCGTGGGCTCCTCCAGCAAGTACCAGTTGAGGTCACGCACGGCCGCCTCCGCGTTTCCCACGTACGCGTGCGCGTAGCCGCGCCCGACCGTCGCATAGGGATCCTCGGGCTTCAGTCCGAGGGCTCGATCGAAGTCCGGAAGGCTCTCCTGTTCGGAGCCATCCAGATAGTACCTGGCCCAGCCACGGCCGACGTAGGCCTCATAGGATTGCGTGATCTCGAGGGCACTGCTGTAGGCCTCGATTGCGTCGGCGTACCGGCCCTCCTCTTCGAGTTGCTCGGCACGCTGCAAGAGCTCGCCGTAGGCATCCTGTTCGCCCTGTGCGGCGACCGGGACGGAAAGGACGAAGAGGGCGCAGGCGGCCGGCAAGCAGCCAGGGAATCGCAAGTTCATCAGCATGGCAGGAAGAGTCGGGTATCAGCAGACGTGGTCGTGGGAAGCGACAACGGAGCGAAGGAGTATGAGCGGCGTTCGTGTAAGAGTGGCTTTGGACCACCGCTCGGCTTGACTGCCGATGCGCGCATCGGCGCGCCTGGCTTCAAGATTCAAGCTCGCGTAGAGGGAAACAGCGGCAACAGGAGCGTGGGAGACATGAAACGAATCTCGTGGTAGGGGGAAACCGAGAGGACCGACAGATCCTGGATCGGCTGTGTGGGGTCCGTTTTCTTCCATGGCGGCCTTTGCCGTACAAACATGCTGTCCACCCCCGTGCCGGGACGGGTCTGGACATGCCTGTTCCTGGGCGATCCTTTCCAAGGGGCTTCGTGCCCAGAGCCGCGCGCACTTTTTCAAATAAGTCTTCGGTCCGACCCGGAATCCTGGCGGCAATCGAACGGCTCACCGTGGCGTCGGTGCATGACTCACGAAGGACCCCGCCATCCCCCCAGGACTTCAGGCCCCCTCCCGACACGGTGGCCGGCGTCGGGGCGGTCTTCGGGCGTTGAGCCGGGAAAGAACACTCTTTGGAGCGCCTGTCCGCTTTCGTTCCGTTCCGGGTTCCCGGTTCGGAAACCACCGATTCCCCCCACACTCGCCGGCGCTATCGCAACCGTGCGACTTTCTCCAAGGAGTCATCCGAGAGGCGAAAGATCCGCAGGTGGCTGAGATTCCGGGCGCCGACGCCTTCATAGAACGCGATGGCGCGCTCGTTCCATTCGAGCGTCCACCACTCGAATCGAGCACAGCCTCGCTCACTGGCGAGGTTGGCCAGGTAGCCGAGCATCTTCTTGCCGAACCCTTTGCCCTGAGCTCGGGGACGGACGAAGAGATCGTCGAGGTGCAGACCACGCTTTCCCGTCGAGGTGGCGAAAGTGTGATAGAAGACGGCAAAGCTGACCGGGTCCTCTTCGACGTAGCCAATCACGACTTCGGCAGCAGGGTTCGCGCCGAACAGGGTCTCGCGCAGATCTTGTTCGGTGACCGTCAGGTCATCCGGGAATTTCTCCTGTTCTGCAAGCTCGTGGATGAAGTCCAAAAGCAACGGCACGTCATCCACAGACGCCCGCACGATCCTGAGATTTTCGTTTTCGCCCATGGACTCGTGTCCGGTCGATTCGTTCGGTAGCTCGGCGCCGCCCGGCCGGCCCGACAGGATACCCCCGACCTCCCGCCTCCGGGCGTTGTTGCACGGTTCGGGAATGAGCCCACAAGTTGGCGTTGGTGCATGAATCGAGAAGGGCCGGCCTATTTTGGTCTCGATCGGGCCCTAAGCCACTGGGGACGGGGCATCTGCCGACCCCGCCCGATTCATGCACCAACGCCGTTCCGAGCCGCGCGGGCCGCGCAAGAGCTGGACGAGGCGAGCTAGCTACTTGTCGGCCACGTCCTCGAAGTCGAAGCTGTTCTTGGGGTAGGCTGGGGCGATCTTTTTGAAAGACTATGCTCTAAGCACTTCCCCTCAGCACACAACCATCCAGGCAACCATGACCTCCAAATCAGATCAGCGCAGGGGGTTGTGGGAAAAACTCTTGGGGTTGTGGGAAAGACTGATGCCGCAAGACATAAAGAAAAGAATGCGGAGTTTCCCTGCGGCATTTCTTACCATTGGGATCGCGATAGGGATGGTGGTGATGGTCATCCTCTTTTACTACTTTGAGGATTCCATTAAATCTTGGGCCGGCTTTTCGCCTCTCGCCTTTGGACTTCTATGTGTCTACACAGGAATAGCTTGGTTCATCCTGAGGCTTTACCGCCGCAGCCTGGAGAAAACGCTAGAGGATTGATCAAAGGTCCTCTTCCAGACCGTCCTCGACAAGCACCAAGAACCCAGGCGTTTGAGCTCACACGAGCCAGAGGAGCACAGGCGTTCAACGACCGAGCGTGGGCAGCGACCAGCTGAGCTCGTCCAGCGAGTATAGGTGATTGGGAACGCGGCTTCTGCCACCCCCTCCAAGCACGACGTCGGGCAGGCCTCTCGAGGTTGATCCGGTAGCTCCGACTCGGAGGCAGGCGATACCGAACCAGGTATTTCGCCACACACCGCCAACCCCATCGCCTCGGTCGTCAACCCAAGCGAGACGAGTCGTACGGAACAACGCGGTGGATTGTCCCGTGGGTGTTCGCCGTCGACTTGGCCCGACGGGAGATCGAGGCCCCGCTCCGCACCACCCACATGCCTGGGGAGTGTGCGGCGACAAACCTGGTCCGGTAACGCCCGGCCCGGTTCGGTAACGCCCGGCCCGGTTCGGTAACGCCCGGCCCTTCGCGCATCAGTTGTTCTCGAACAGCGCCCCGGCGACCCAGTCGTCGGTGTTGAGAGCCGATCTGGAGTTCCCACCGCTGACCGAGGAGTAGGTGCCGCTGGCAATGTTGAAGCGCCCGCCGCTGACCGAGGCGTAGTTGCCGCTGGCCGCGTTGAAGCGCCCGCCGCTGACCGAGGCGTAGTTGCCGCTGGCCGTGTTGAACTCCCCGCCGCTGACCGAGGCGTAGTTGGCGCTGGCCGTGTTGCCGATCCCGCCGCTGACCGAGGAGTAGTTGCCGCTGGCCTCGTTGAAGGCCCCGCCACTGACCGAGGACAGGAGGCCGCTGGCCGCGTTGAGGCGCCCGCCGCTGACCGAGGACCAGCCGCCGCTCACGGTGTTTCTTTGTCCGGCCAAGAGCCCACCAAAGCTCGAGAAGTTGTGCTCCTTGCCCACGACGAGGTTGTGCGATCCGCTGCGGTCGTCGCCCGCTCCGCGCAGCTCGTTGTAGCCCACGATGAGG
>NYUD01000033.1 GCA_002683825.1 Planctomycetota bacterium | reverse complement strand
GCAACTGTTCAGCAGGAACAGAACCCCTCAACCACAAGACGCAGAACACCACCGTCGTGAGCACAAAGACAAAAGTGATGAGATGCCAGGGGTGCTGGGCCTGAAACCATCGGCCTAGGCGGCGAAAAACGGAGACTTGAGGCGCTCCGCTAGTCATCCGAACAGGGTCCCCTGGTCGACCATCTCCACACCACGCTGGGCGGATATGTACGGCGCGAGGGCCGCAGGAAGATTCGGCCTTTTGCCGGCCAGCAGCTCCCTCACACTGATGTGCTGCAGCACGGGGAAGTCCTGGCCGTTGGCCGGGTGGGTCCAAAACCCGGCGGTGTCGATGACTTGCTGGGAGCCCCGAGTGAGTTGGTCGTTGAGCGTGATTAGCACGCCGAGCTGGGCATCCCGAGCCTGCGCCACCGTCCCTGCGAGATCTCTCACGAATGTGGGCTGCACGTTTTTGCCGCCCTTGACACTGATAAGCACTTTCCCGACGTGGGAGCCGTTGAGCATGAACCGCCGCACTCCGTCAATCCCTTTATCTCCGACTTGCTTCTCGTTCGGTTGAGCATGGAGCATCGACACGGCCCACCGCTCGAAGTCGAACGGGGAGCGGTCAAAGAGGCTTTGTGCGCTCTGGATGTCGTAGGGGATGCCGTCCACGTCCACCCCATCCATCACCGACTGTCCATGGGTCGCCATGAGTCGCTTGATGATCAGGTCCACCGAAATGTAGGTGATGTCGATGCCGATCCACTTGCGGTCGAGTTTTTGCGCCGCGTCCACGGTGGTGCCGCATCCGCAGAACGGGTCTAGCACCACGTCCCCCTCGTCGGTCATGAGCTTAATGAGCCGCTCCAACAGGGCTAGGGGCTTTTGAGTTGGATACCCGAGACGCTCGGCGGCTTGGCTGTTCAGCGGGGGGATGTCGGTCCACACGTCGTGCAGTGGAAGCCCTGCGCTATCATCCAGGTACCGCTTCATCTGAGGAATTCGACCAGGCGCGGTCTGTATGACCACGCCGTCCTCATAAGCCTTCTGCATCCTTTCCCGGGTCCAGCGCCAGACTTTGGTCACCCCCAAAAACTCATATGTGAGGTTCGGGCGGTCGTGATTTGGATTAGTTAAGTCGCTTAATCTATACCGCCGACCTGTCCCTGGCTCAATGTGGCTGTACTTGGCGACCGTTTTGGGGGGAAGATCATTGATGTCATAAGGCACATAGGCGGCGCTTTTGTTCCATTTTGTCTGACCAGACTTGCCATAGACCAAAAGAACGTCATGGTTGTTCGGAAGTCGTTGACTTTGTAATGCTTTTGAACCGGTGCGTTGCCAAATAAGTTCGTTCCGTAGATTTTTTGCGCCGAATATGGCATCGAGTAACACCTTAAGGTAGTGACTCATTGTTGGATCGCAGTGCAGAACAAGGGAGCCGGTGGCCTTGAGGACCCGGCGGAGCTCATAGAGGCGCGGAGCCATCATTACCAAATAGGCCATGGCGTCGGACTCTCCGAGCAGCTTGCGGAATGCCTCCATGGCATCGCCGACGTCCGTGTTCGTCCACACCAGGATGTCCCGGTACAGCCGATCGGTCTCAGCGGTCCAGTGCCAGGTGTCGTCAAAGGCCTGGATCTGAGCGTTGGCATCGTCGCTGACCTTCTTCCCGAAGATCACCGAGTAGGAACGGTTGGAGTTGAACGGTGGATCCAAGTAGACAAGATCGACGCTCTCATCTGCGACGTGCTCTCGGAGGACGGGGAGGTTGTCGCCGTAGAAAAGTCGATTCATTTTCGTCATGCCGTCATCGTAGTGACGCCCCAGCACCTGCCCGTGGAGCCCCTGCGACCCTCCATTTAGACCCTCATAATGCCGGTTATGAGCGCTATTGTGGCCCGATGGACCCCACCCCCACCCCGGCCGACATCACCAACGCCGAGCGGCATGCCCAGCTGCTCGGGGCATGGCTGGCCTCCTACGGCTCGGAGAACACCCGGGCCGCCTACCGGCGAGACGCCCAGATCTTCCTGACCTATCTGGAGGCCACCGGCCTGGATCTGCTGGCGGTGCGCCGGGCCCACGTAGACGTCTTCGCCCGCACCCGCCAGGCCGCCGGTGACGCCCCGACCACATTGAACCGCCGGCTGGCCGCAGTCTCAGCCCTCTATACCTACGCCCTCGATGAAGGGGGGCTGCAGCTCAACCCGGTTGTACGAGTGCGCCGGGCGACTGTGGACGCAGATCACTCCATCACCGCCGCCCTGACCCGCCGGGAGGCCGAGGACCTGCTGGCCGCAGCCCGGTCCCACTCGCCCCGGGCCCACGCCCTGGTGGACCTGCTGCTCTCGACCGGGGTGCGGATCAGCGAGGCCCTCACCGCTCAGCTCTCAGCGCTATCGGCGGACCGACTGGTGATCTCCCGCAAAGGTGGCAAGCCCGCGGTGATACCCCTTCCTGAACACACCGTGGCAGCCCTCCGGGCGATGACCGGTACCACTGGGACAGAGCTCACCCGTGGGGATGAGGCCGACCGGCGGCTGTTCGCCACCAACAGCGGCAGCCCCTGGGCCCGCACCGACGCCGCCAAGCTGCTGACCCGCCTGGCCCTCAAAGCCGGCCTCGACAAGCGGGTCAGCCCGCACGTGCTGCGCCACACCCACGCCACCCTCGCCCTGGGGCTCGGGATTCCCCTGCATCACCTGCAGGACTCCTTGGGCCACACCGATCCACGCACCACGCGGCGCTACGACCACACCCGGCACCGGCTGGAACACTCCTCCGCCTACCGAGTGGGCGCCCTCTTCGGGTGAGCTGCAGTCGGGCGTCGGCCTCTAACATCGGTCCATGCCCCCATCTCCTCCGGAACCCCCTGCACTAGAGCCGCCTCGGTGGGTGGAAGATCTGTGGACCGCCTCCAGCAGTAGCGCGACGTTGGGTCAAACCATGGTCATCTCTTTCAGCCTGGCCGTGCTGGCCGCGCTGATCGCCCATCTCCTCACCAAGCGTCGGGAGAACGGCCGGTGGGCAAAGCAGAACACTCTCCATGCTCTTCAACGAGCCACCGAAGCCTTCTACACGGCTCGACAGCACTACATCCATCTGTTGCCGATCGAACCATGGGACTTGCTCTTGAGAAGCCCCTACAACTCGTCGCCTCGTCTGACCGAGCCTCGCGACTGGGCCCCGCTCCGGGAGGGCCTCCAGCGACTCCACGAGACGCTCATCGACATTCAGCTCTCCTCAGGGAAGTACAGCCGAAGGGTCCTCAACCTGTCGAAACTCGCAACGACGATGCTGAAGAAACTAGACGAGACCGCGTACACCAGCTCCGGGGTCAATGACCAGGGAGGAAAGTGGGTCGAATCCGTTCGGAAGACCGAAGTCCAATATCTGGAGGACGTCATGAATGCGATCACTGCCTACGAAGCCGCCTTCGGACAGTTCCGCGAAGACACCACCGCTGACTTGACGGCCCGGTGGTGGACGCGGCGTCAGCACAGATTCCAGCGAAGACAACAGCAACGACGACAAGTTCCCCAGGCAAAAACTGACCAGGTCTCTGGTGACAGTGCCACGGGAGGAACGACGCATCAAAATAATGCGAGGCTTGACCACCGGGGGACTTCCACTGGAACCCCTGGAGCTTCATGACATCGGGGGGGTCCCACATCGGTGACAGCCGGTTTCTCGGCGGGTGGCATGAGTGCCCCGTGGAGGGGTGCCAGACTAGTGCCATGGATACCGACGACACCGATAAAGATCTGATGGATCAAGGCATCACCGGGGGCACCACGGCGGTGTTCACTATGAAGCAGGCCGCTGAGGTGGCGGGTATCAGCGTGAGCACCCTGCGCCGACGCCGCAACAACCTGATAGCTGCCGGAGCCGATATCAGCCCGGACGGGTGGAAGGTACCGATGACCGCCCTGGTGGCCTGCGGCCTCATCACCGGGGAGGGCCCGGAGGCGGCCTCTCGGTCGGCCTCAGTGACACCGCGCACTGAGGAGGGTTACGAGGCTTCGGGGCAGAGCCGCCAGCTCGACGAGCTCACCGCCCAGGTGCGCGAGCTCAACCGCGAAGTGAATGAGTGGCGCCGACGCGCCGAAGTTGCTGAAGCACGAGCCGAAGAACGCCGCAGAGCTCTCGACGCCCTCCAGATCGCGAATGAAACCGAGCGCATGGCGCTGCGCATGCTCACCGGGCAGAGCACCCACACCCCACAGGCTCCTATGGCTCCCGAGCCTGCTCACCGTGCGCCGACGGCGGAGCCGGAAGCATCCCCGGGACCCACCGCGCCCGCAACCCCTCAAGAGCCGCGCCGCGGGTTCTTCTCCCGCATCTTCTCGGCCTAAGACCAGCTACAGGCCCCGCCCGCGGTCCTCTCGGCTGGGGCCGGGACCGGAGCGACGAAGGTGCTGCACCTGCTCCACCGAATGAGGCGGGGCCACCCGCTGTTGCTGCTGGGGCCTCGGGGTCCGTTTCTGGGGTGCCGGGTTGTCCAGCTCCACGAACTGGCGGATCTGCTCCCATTCCGCGCGGCGGGCCGACACCACCTCGGCCTGCTGCTCCTGTTGCTGACGCACCGCGAGCACCGAGCGTTTACCGCGGCCTGCCTCACGGCGTCGCGGCGCGGTCTGCAAACCGTGCTCCAACTCCAGTCGGGTGCACGCGCTTTGGGCGGCGCGGCGGTCGTTGCGTCCGTGCCACACCGTCCCCTCGTCGCTGACCCGGCACACCACCACATGCACGTGGTCATCGGCATGGCGGACCATCACCCACGGGTGCTCCGCGAACCCCATCGACTCCGCAAACGTCTGTCCTGCCTGCGCCCACTCCGCATCCGTCAACCGCCGGTCCTCGACAGTGTTGCGCAGGGAGGCCTGCCAGATCGGTTTCGTGATCTCCGGACGGGTGCGCATCGCCGCGCGCATCTCCTTCACCCACGCCTTCTCCTCCGCGTCCCCGGTCACGAACACGTTCCCGCCCACGACCACACCACCGGCATACCGGCCCCCGTTGCGTTCGTAGAAGTGCTCATTGGCATGCCCCGGCCCATGCAGGTAAGCCCCGATGTTGCCCGGGTTCGACCCCCGGGTGATTTTCGCGATCATGGCAACTGCCTCCGCACCGCGCCCAGCTGACTCGCCAGAGCATCCACGGCCTCGTGCAGCTGCGGGGTCGGGACGACCTGGCCCTGGTTCACCGCGCGCATCAACTGGTTCAGATTCGACCCCACCCGCGCCAGATCCGCCCGGATCCTCGCCAACTCCTGCACCTCGCCCACCCCCGGGGTGTCCGCATCAAGCTGTTCCTGGACTCGTTCCCGAGCCCACACCGACAGCCGTTGCCCACCGGCGGCCTCCGTCCACGCCCGGTGCTCGGCCTCGGTCAACGACATCGACACCCGCCGTGTGCGCGGTGCCACCGCCACCGGCCGCCCACCGGCACCCTGCGTCCGAGGCGCCGGCTCCGCGGCAGTCGGTTCCGAGGTCGGTGAGGTGAGGGGCTGCTCCTCGAGCAGCTCCTCCCACCGGTTCCCGACCCCCGAGGGGACCGTGCCCGGCTGCTTCGAACCACGTGAGAACAAGCCCAACGGGACCACCCTTTCGAGACCCCGCTAGGGGTCGAGACCAGCCCTCCGCAGGAGCAAGGGGATTGACCGGAACGGGAACACCTGGCAGCGAGGAACGAGCGGTGCGCCAGGTTTTCCGTTACGGACAATCATACCTTGCATCCCCGTTTCAGCGCCCCGACGAAGGAGGAAAACAGCGCGCTGAAACGGGGGGCGTGGAGGTGTGCTGGGCCTGACCGACGTAGGAGGACAGAGCCAGGCCCAGCACACCTCCACGCATCGTCTGCAGCGCAGCGGAAGACGATGCCCCACCTGCCCACGGTGGGGGTGCGTGATCGAGGTTCTTCCCCGATCACCGACCAGCCCGAAGGGCCTGGTCTCGCAGGTGGCGGGGAGAGGAGCTCGCTTCGCTCGCCCTCATTCTTTTCCTGCCCTCCGCTCTTCCCCAGCCCGTTCTGTGGTGCTGTTTCTGAGGGGACCAACCGACCAGCCTGGGAGGGAGGGAGGGAGCGGAGGGCAGGGGGATGCCTTAAACGCTCCCGGGGCACACCTTCGGTGAGGAAGGGTGGGATGGGGAGCGTCTAAGGCATCTTGAACACGTGCGGATCAGCCCGGTCGGTCGATCGGTCGCATCGGTTGACCACCCCAGTGGGGTGGTTGAAGAAGGCCCACGGCATTACTCGTGAGCAGTGGCGGCATGTGCGCACAGCTCCGGTACTCGACTCGTGGCAGGGCTACTGTCCACGAGCGGCACTGTAGGGCTTGGCACTCCTTCGCTGCCCAGGTCTTGCGATCCCTGGTGACGGCCCCCGGCTGTGCGCTCGGCAAAAAGAACCGGTTCTAACCCGGGGAGCACCGCGTGTGAGGCGGCTGGTGATGTTGATGCGGGGCCGCGTCTCAGGCCCCGCCCAGGTCTTCCATCGCTGGGCGCTCCATTGCACCTGTTGGCGCAGGCGCTAGAATGGACTCACGATTTGGAACACCTCCAGGATAGGCCCCGTTGGCGCGGGGCCTTCCGCATGTCTAGGGCGTGTCGCACCGGCGCCGCAATAGAGGAAGGCCCCGCCTGTGCAGGCGGGGCCTTCCGTGCGTCTAAGGGTGGAAGGTGGCGGCTGCTGCGCCCACCGCCGTCCCTGTTAGAAACCACCGCTCGCCCAGCACAACCCTGGGACTGTGGGGGGCGGCACCACATGGCCCGGTTTCTATTCCGGGCGCTTGAGCCACTCTTGGACCGTGAGGACCGAATGAGGGAAGACCTCGAACAGGTGCGTCCCCTCGGGGATGATGCTCATGGCGGTGTCCCCTCTCTTGATCCACTGTCGTCCCTCGGAGTCGCGGAACGTTAGGACTAGCACATAAGGACGCAGGCCCCATGTGGCCTTACCGCGCGGCATCGGGATCTCCACGTTGATCCACGGAGCCACCCACTGCGCAAGATACTCATCGAATGGTCCTACACCGACCCCGTCGCCACCGGTGGGAATTAGGACGCTATACAGATTCCACGTGGAGAAGTGGCCTGGCGTTCGGAAGTGGGCCTGAACGTTCGTGACAGGCTCGGTGCCCGTGTTGTAGATCGTCAACCTGCCTGGCACGACCCCGCCATCTTCTGGAGAGAGTTCAGGCGGGACGTTCTCGAAAAAGACAGCCCGCGCGTGCCGGGCGATCCGATCATGCTCACGTTGGAACGCCTCGATCCGCAGTTGGTGCAGTTGTCCGTACGCAGCCCATGCGGCGATGCTGGCGGCCACCAGCGCACCCGCAGTGGACAACGCGGAGACCCACTCAGGCAACTGTTCAGCAGGAACAGAACCCCT
>NYUD01000032.1 GCA_002683825.1 Planctomycetota bacterium | reverse complement strand
GACGACGACTTCGGGCACCAGCTCGACGCCGCCCTTGGCGCCACAGAAGACCACCACGACGAAGCGCATTAAAAAAATACCCTTGGAGGGTACAGTGAAGTGCTGGCGCAGACCCGGCGGCACCGTGCCGTGGGAGCCGCGGGAAGTGATGTGGCTGGATGACTGTTTCGACGTCGAAATGGTTAATACCGACGCCCCATCCCCGCGCCGCCGGCAGCCGCGGATCCGGAGCGTTTTGGAGCGGCTTTAACTACTCCGCTTTTTTTTTTTACGCCGGCGCCTCTTCTTCTTGGGCGGGGCCTTCTCGTCCTCCTCGGCGGCCGGCTCCTCGTCTTCGACCACCTTCTTCTTCTTACGGCGGCCCTTCTTGGGTGCAGCCGCCGCGTCGGACTTGGTGGCGGTCCCCTTCTTCTTGGCCCAGGATTTTTTCGCCTGGACCATTGCGTCGCGGTAGGACCCGCCTTTCCCCTTGATCTTCGCGTACACGGACTGGACGTGCTTCACCCATGCGGAAGGCATTTTTTTGACGGGGGTACTTTATGATTTAATGGCAACATTTTTAATGGGAATCTCCATGTAAATGGAGGAGACGCAGCTGCCCTTCCACCTCGTGCTCGCGTCCGTGGAGCTCATGGCAGCCCTGCCCGGAGACCTCGCGAACCTCGTCGTCCTCTTCCTCAAGCCGCTGCCCCCCGTGCCCTACGAGCAGGACTGGAACCTCTGGCAAAAGCCGCTACAAGAGTACGACTGCGACGGGCACTACGGCAGCCTGCCCCAGATGCCCATGCTGCCACTCTTCTAACCGATCGACCTTTTTTTTAACACCCGATCGACCGTTTTTTACTGTCCCATGTCCTGTGACAAAAAGCAGTAGGGTATGGGAGCTCTAGAGGAGATTCTTTTCAAATACTACCTTCTAGAGCGTCCTTGGACACTTACAGTACAAGTATACTACTACTCTTTTCTTAAAAACAATATTTTTTTCAAAAGAAAGAAAAAGAGTTAAATTACCCTAGTGGTTTTTGTCACGGGACGTTTTGAGTAAAAAGCATTTAAAACTAGGAATCCTTTCTTCTAGAGAAAAGAGTAAGAGGGCACAATGTCGAATGAAGAAAAGGGACCGGCGCCGGGCGAAGAGGAGGACGCGGAGGTCGCTGCCACGTGCCTGCTGCTCGACCTCAACGACAAGTTCGACCGGTTTGCGGCGGATGTCCTGGGGAAACTCGACGGCATCATGGAGCTGAAGACCGTGGTCGCCCAGCTGTGCGAGAGCCGGTGCAGGCAGCGGGCCTCGGAGGCGACTCGGAAGCGGCAGCAGCGGGCGAGGGACAAGGAGGAAAGGGAGAGGGACCGCATCCCGCTGGACACGTGCATCTTCCGTCGGGACGACCGGCTGAAGCTCAAGTACTTCTACTGGGCCCACATCGGCATCCAGTTCGGCCTGGTAGGGGATTCGGCCCGCTTCCTACAGTTCGTCGCAGGGGACTGGAACCACAAGACCTTCCTCAAGAAGCCCATCGCCCGGATCAGCAACCGGCCCAACTACTGGAAGGGGGGCATCCGGCACGAGTGCACCTGGTGCGACATGTTCGGCAGCGAGCGGAAAGTCAACTCGAATACCTGCTGGGAGATCATCTTCTGGGATTTCAAGTACCACATGGTGCAGGTCGTGCAGCGCATGGCCGCCATGCCCGACTGGCCCAACGTCACCCGCCCCTTCAAGGATGCGGTCCGCGTCGCCCTCGGGGACATGCACTGCATGTGCGAGGACGAGATCGGGCCCCTCGTCGTGAAGGGGCACACCTTCGAGCCGCAGATGCCCGCCGAGGACATGGACAAGGTGCCCCACTTCAAAATCTTGGTGCAGCAGGTGATGCAGGCCTACCGCCGGGGCATCAGCAAGGGCTGCGACTCCGACCTCGAGGTCGTGCGGATCGGAAAGCGCTGCTACGACGAGCACTGCAAGCTGCTGCGAAACGAGGCCAACAACATGCGCTTCCTGGTCAACCTCAAGGGCCACGCCGGCAAGAAGCTGACCGACCAGGAGCGGGACCACCGGGAGCACCTCGGGTTCCTGGGCTTTTACGAGAAACCCGACGTCAAGACCGTGTAAATCGGGTGTTAAAAAAAGGGACGACTCACTCTTCGCCCAGGAGCCACAGGATCGACTCGTTGGTGAACTCGGCAAGGCGCAGGCACACCTCGAGCATCTGCAGCGTGAGCAGCTCCCACAGGTTCATTTTTTAAATTACATGTACACCCGTAAAATGTCATCCACGACGCCGCGGCAGGTGAAGCAGCGGTTCCGGGACTGCCCGCGCTGGGCGCAGGCCTGGCAGAAGCCCCCGTGCCCGCACGGGATGTAGCAGTGGGTCCTGGTGCGGCTGCAGCAGATCGAGCAGGCGATCCTCGCACTCAGGCTGCGGTTGCCACAGAGCTCCGACATGCCCGACAGGATCTTCTCCAGCCGCTGCTTCATCTCGCCGTTCAGCTCTTTCAGATTCCCGAGGTGCCCGTCAAATTCGACGCTCTTCTCGTGTAGTTTTTTCACGAGCTCGCTGTAGCTCATTTTTGTAAATCACTCCTGTGTTTTCTCGTCTTCGTCAATGATTTGCAGCTTGCCGGCCTCTGCAACCAGCTGCTTGTGTGTCTCCTCGTTCTGGGTCGAGAACACGCTCACGTCCACGCAGTCGGTGCTGGGGGGGCCCTGCGGGCAGACGAGCCACTCCTCAAACTTGCCCATCTCCTCGGGCCCCAGCGCCTTCGCACACTCCACGAACGCCTCCGGGTACTTCCACGAGCTCAGGCCCTGCTCCTGCATCCGCCTGAACTTGATGATCGCCTCCTCCACGCGGGTCGGCGTGAAGTCGATGTATTGCGGGTCCGCGAGTCGCCACGTTTCCATTTTCTTAAGGGGGCAACTTAAATTTTTCGCGGTTTCCACGCACAATGGCGCCCCAGTTTAAAAAACAACAATGACATGGGTCATGGTCTACATGCCCGGAAAAAACACCAACGACATCTGCGAGTACCAGAACGGCTGCTGGGCCCCCCCGCCGCCGCGAAACTGGTTGCAGCCCAACTACGAGCGCTGGGTCCACGGGGCCGTGTTTTTACTCCGGCTCGTAATATGATTCCCACACGGGGCCCTGGCACTGCTCCCGGATCTCGCCGCCGTTGGTCCTGAGGAAGTGCTCCCACTTGTCCATCTGCGCCCGGGTCAGTGTCATCACGTCCGGGCGCATCTTCTCGTGAAACTTGTACCACGCCGGGTAGGTGCACCACTGCGCGAACACGGCGCTGCCCGCGAACTTCACGGACCGGATCTTCTCCTGCAAATACCGGTAGAGCCAGCAGTTCTGGTGCAGCTTCTTAAACCCACAAAACCGGATCAGGTTGGTCATGATGTTTTTACGCGACGCGAATTGCAGCCCTGGGCCGAAGCCGAAGGAGCGAAAAGGTTGGCTCGGAACCACGTAGAACATGTTTTAAGGAATGCCCACATTTAAGTTTTTAAACCCCCGCCGGGTACGATGCCAGGTTGTCTGAGAAGTTGGTGGGGATTACTGGGATGGTGGCGATGTTCTCCGGAGCGTAGGTCCCGGTCAGCCAAGGGTAGGACTTCGACACCGCCAAGTCCACGTCCGAGATCTCACCCGGCGCTGACCCCACGGCATACAGTTCGTCTAAGATACTGGGGGCGTAGAAGGTGGCTGAGCAGGCAAGGGCGAGGGCGATGTTGAACCCGGCGACTTTGTTGCGCTCGAAGTGCAGCGTCCACGCGTGCCCCGAGCGGCTCCACGTCTGCAAAAAGTGTTGAGTGCCCCCGACCGGCTTGCTCGCGTTCAGCACGGTGTTGTCCGTGCACACCACCTTGAGGCAGTTGTTGCACTCGAAGGTGGCCCAGAAGTACGCGTGCTGGATGTTGGGGCTCCCGTAGTCGACCACGTTGTTGGTGATGGTGCAGCTCTCCGTGGGCAGGTCCGGCATGCCCCGGATCGCGAAACTACCGGCGCAGTTTGTGAAGCGGCACTTGTCGATGATGACGTCGTCGAGCTTCTTGGTCGGGGGCTGGCTGCTCGCCGTGGTGACGTCCGCCAGCATCCAGGAGCCGAAGCCGCCCGCGGCCGTGCCGATCTGGCAGTTCCGGATGGTCAGGTTCCCGGAGAAGTGCTGCCCCTCGCCCTGAATGAAGATCGAGCCGAACTCCACCCCGTCCCAGTACGTGCTCGTGTTCTCGAAGATGCAGTCCTCCAGGATCAGGTTCCGGCACCCGCCGATGTGCTTGATGCTCTCGCGGGCGCCGCACACGAACTTCACACCCCGGATCACGGTGTCGGCGCCGCTGAGCTGAATCTGCCCGTTCACCACGCAGGTGCACGCCAGCGTGCCATCGACTGCGGAGCCGCTCGCGCCGGTGCCGACCAGCTGCACGCGGGAGCCGCTAAACACCAGGTCGGTGGTCAGGGTCCGCGTGCCGATGCTGACGTCCGTGTCGTTGCTCGTGAGCATCGCGGCGATGGCGGCGTCGCTCGGGGACTGGGCCGCGAAGATCGCCGGGGTCTTGACGTAGTCGAAGGGGTGCTGCGAGTGCAGGGCATCGGCGACCTTTTGCTGTTTCCGGTAGACTTGCCGTTTCTGGTAAAGCGTTTTCAGCTCCAGGTCGAGGGCCGCCTTGTCCTTGGCCAGGACCTGGTTCAGGTACGACAGGCCGGCCTTCCGCGAGTCGGCCGTGACGTGCGAGTCCAGCACGGCCTTTGCGTGCGTCTCGAAATCGACCGCCGTCAATCCGCCGAAGGTTGTTCGTACCGGTTCGGGCATTTGATCTTCGTTTCCTTTTTGAAGAGAGTACCAGGAAATTGCCGCGAGCGGGTGCACCCGTCATACCACGTGTGCCTGTGCAGCCGCATGCACATGTCGTCACGCTCGGCCGAGCTCACGAAGTCCGGGCTGGTCTCGGTCAGGTTCTGCCAGGCCCGGCGGAAGCGCAGGAAGTGCACAAGGGACTTAAAACGAAGGCGCATTTTAAATTAAGGGAACAATGGTTTGGCACGAGAGCATCGAACGACTACTGCAGCGCTACGCGGACGAGGCCCAGGTCAGGGAAAGCCTACATCGGAAGGCGTTCTACTTTTACAAAAAAAGCTTGAGCTGGTTTCAGTTGCCCATCATAATTTTGTCGGCCGCCAGCGGGTCGGTTCAGTTTTTGAGCAAGTCCTTCCCGAAGGCGGAGGGACTGATCGTCACGTGCACAGCCAGCGTGAGCATCTGTGTGTCCATCGTCACGGCGATCATGACCTACCTCAAACTGGGCGAGAACAAAAGCAAGAACGAGATCAGCGCGGTCGCGTGGCAGGGGTTCTACAACAACATCTGCCACCAGCTCAACCTCGCCCGAAACCTGCGAGAGGACAGTGCCAAGTTTTTGTCGGACGTCAAACAAAACTACGACCGGCTCTTCGAGATCTCGCCAATCTGCAACCGCGGGTTCATCTCGCAGGTTAAAAAAAGCGTCCGGCAAAATGCGAGCGAGGCGTTCCAGATCCCATGCTACCTAAACGGGTTCCACCACACGCTCGTCTTTCGCGAGGAGGACGACGACTACGACGACAACTCGGTGGTGCGGCCGGTGGCGCCGGTCGGGGACCCGGAAGTGCTTGACGTCTGAAAACTTTTTGCCGCGACCTGGCAGCGGTGGCTTCTCTGGTGCCGGCGCAAGTTGTGCACGAGCACGTCGGGCTGCTTGCAGAGCGGGCAGGGCGCCCGGCGCTTCCAGTACGAGGGCCCCGTCACCTTCTGCCCGAGCCGGAAGCACAACTGGCTTTTCAGATGTCGCCGGAAATTGCTCGCGTCGACTTTGCGGCCACACCGCGAGCACGTGCTCGTCTTGCCGCCACGCAGGCGCAACGTCGCCATGTCCTCGGAGAGCGATTGCATTTTTTTTTCGCCTGGTTTTTCGGATTGTTAAATTAAGTGTCGATTTTCTTTTAAGCAACTTAAGCGAGGCTGCTGTCGGCTGCCCGTCCGGGTCTCAGACCCAGGAGAGGCAGCCCAGATTTTGTACACCAAATGGGGGGGCGCTCTCGAACCAGACTCGAGACTCACTCTAGCTAGACTCAAACTAGACTGGG
>NYUD01000031.1 GCA_002683825.1 Planctomycetota bacterium | reverse complement strand
TTGGTCTCACCGTCGGATCCGCCTGGCCCGGTGGCCGTCAGGGCGACCGTGTAGGTGCCGACGGAGGTGTAGGTGTGGGTGGGGCTCTGCACCGTCGAGCTGGTGGTGTCGCCGAAATCCCAGGACCAGGCCGTGGCATTGCCCGTCGTCAGGTCGGTGAAGGTGACGAGGAGAGACGGAGCGCCGCTCAAGGGCGTGGCGGAGAAATCCGCCACGGGTGGGGGCTCGGTAACGAGGATGTAGTCGACCTTGGTCTCGCCGTCGGATCCACCGGGCCCGGTCGCTGTGAAGCTGACCGTATACGTTCCGACCGCGGTGTAGGCATGTGTCGGGTCTTGCACCGTCGAGCTGCCCGAATCCCCGAAGTCCCACGACCAACCCGTGACCGTGCCTACCGACGCATCGGTGAACGTGACCACAAGGGTCGCGTCACCGCTGAGCGGTGTGCCGAAGAAATCGGCTACCGGCGCCTGGGCTTGCGAAACGGACGCCACGAGCGAGCAAACGAGGCCAAGGGCCAGTTTGCGTGGGACGCTCAGGAGCGTGTTCATCAGCCCGCGAGCCGTTGCTTTTGGGAGGGCGATCCTCATCGGGTAAGAGAATCCAGGGGACGGAGGGAACGAGACAGTCGTTCCGTGAATAGAGCCCATGATACTGCGGTTTTTCGCCGATGAGGGGCTCAGCCCGCCCCTTCTCGGTAGGCTCCTCGGCCCTCCCGCCCCTGTGGGAAATAAGGAACGGCTTTCCGCAGGACGAGCCCTTCGGGGTCCGGGGTCTCCCGTAATGGGCCTTCCGGAGCTTTTTTCCGGTTCCCGTACGGAGCCTGCGGGGTCCCTGGGGTGCCGCTAGGGAGCCTCGAAGATGACCCCGCCGTCCTCACGGCTCAGGCGGAGCAGCGGCGAGCCGTCGAAACGGCTGGTGATCTCGATACGCGGCCTGCCACGCTCGTCCTCGATTGCCAGGAGCGGCACACCCGTTTCGTCTACCAGCCAGCCCGCACGCCTCCGTCCCACCTCGTCGAAGAATAGCAGAGCAGGAATCTCTTTTGGGTCGAGCCCAAAACTGGAGCGGATTTCTCCCTTGGCGTTGCGCAGGACCACCAAGGAGCCGGCCTCAAGGGAGGCTTCCAGGCCCAACCGGCTGCGCCCGGTTTGGTCGAGCAGGTACAGCCCCGCCGCACCGTCCGGTTTGACCGCCAGCCTGATCCCGTCGACGATGCGTTCGCTAGTCAACTCGAGCCTCGTCGAGCCGTGTGTGTCAATGCCCATGAAGGCGCTGCGCTTGCCGTCCGCCCCACGTAACAAGATCGCGGGTCCGTTCAACGTCATGATCCCGTGGGACTTGTCCTTGCGCATCACAAGGTGCGGAAATCCCTTGCCGTCCAATCCCAGAACACAGGCTTCCTCGCCGTCCGGGCCGCGCAAGACAAAGCGTTCGGCTTCGACCACCTCGGCAGCATTCCCCGCCGGAGCGGTTCCATCCGCAACCGGTGAAAAAAGCGTCGCAAGGCCCAGGAAGAGTACCAGCCCTAGCGCGGAGAAGCTGACCTTGAGACGACGGTTCTGACACTCCAGGCGCTCGATGCGCTGGAGAAGGGAGGTTTCATGCATGGCGTTGAGGAGCTCAGGCGGAGGAGAAATCGTCTTCTCCGGGATGATCCGGAAATTCGCCTGCACGGAGCAACTCGCGTGCCGATTGCTGCAGGCGCTCGTTCGCCTCCGCGTTGATGCGTTCCAGCCCCGCTTCAAAGGAGCTGGCGACTTCGGAAGAGTAGTCACGCCGGTCGAAACCGTTGGCCTGTCTGAAATCGCGCAGGAAGTGGTTGCGCTTTCGATCCAACGCATCCTGGCGTTCGATCCAGTTCTCCAGAACTTCATGTACTCGATCGACCGCGACAGGACCGAGCGGGTTCGGCCAGACTTTGCGCAGGATCTCGACACCTTGGGACGAAAGTTCGAGTGCCTCCTCAGGCAAATCGCCCGCGCCACATCCCACGTCGGGAGCCGGCTGATCGAGACGGCGCCCGCTCAACCCGACCCCGGCCGCCTGGCGGGCTCGGGCCTGATAGACCGCATCCTGGAGTAGCGACTCGGCTGCGTGGAGGTGCTGATCGTTCATGTTGAGGAGTTGCCGACACCCACCTCGAGGAAAGGGAAACTAGCAGAACTCCTCGAAAGCCTTCGTAAGGCTCTGAGCGATTAGGGAGGGGTCGAGCCCTTCGAGATCGTGTCGCTGCCACATCTTCACTACCTCACCGTCTTTCATCAAGGCGATCTGGGGCGAGCTGGGCTGATAGGGCTTGAAATGCTCTCGTGCGCGTGCGACGGCTTCCCGCTCCATCCCGGCGAAGACAGTCACCGTGTTCACGGGCTTCTTCTGGTGCATCAGCGAGAGTGCGAGGCCGGGCCGGGCGCCGGCGGCGGCGCATCCACACACCGAATTCACGAAAATCAGGGTCGTACCGGGCTGTTTGAAGGCTTGATCGACCTCGCTCGGGGTGAGGAGTTCATGGACTCCCAGGCGGGTGACTTCGTCCCGCATGGGCTGGATCAGAGTAGGGTCATACATGGTTGGCACCCCAAATCAGTTAGACGCGCCTGCGAGGCCTCTTTTCTGCTCAAGGCGCGATTTTTGGCGGGGCATCCTACCGAATCCGGCCCGAGGTTCACGCCCCAGATTATCCCAGGCCTCACAATAGCGCTCGTCAGGCGGATTCGGGCCGCTGGAGCGCTATCCTCCCCGTGTATGGACCTCGCGACTTTGCTCACCCCCCGAGGGGAAGGCTTTCTGGAACAGCTTCGAACGATTCACGCGAACCGTCCCGATCTGCAGGAGGTATATCCGGATCCCCTCGAGGTGGGGATGCGGCAGTGGATGGGGGTCAACGGGCCCCTGGAGTACCCCGAGAAGCTCGGTGGCTTCTATCCGCCCATCCCTCCCGAGAACCTGCGCCACACCGCCTGCGGAGGACTCACGGAACAATCCCACCTCTACTCGTCGGTGGAGGACTTCCGCGTGGTCTGTGAGCTTTACGAGATCTACGCGGGTCGGCCGGTCGCAGAGCTTGGCAGCGTGTACGACTTCGGCTGCGGTTGCGGGAGGTTGCTGCGCTGGTTTCCGGTCGGAATCGAAGGAATTCAATGCGTGGGCTCGGACGTGCGCAAGGCCAGCATCGACTGGTGTGGCGACCAGCTGGTGGGACGCTACTTCACCAACGACGTTCAACCGCCGCTCGATCTGGAGGACGACTCGATCGACCTGGTGGTCAGCCTGTCGACCTTCTCGCACTTCAATCGCCGCTCGAACCTGGCCTGGATCCGCGAGCTGGCTCGCGTTTGCAAACCCGGTGGTCTGATCCTGATCACGACCCACGGTGCTTTTGCGCTGGCCCTGATCTCGCGTAGCGAGGAACACCAGAAGGGACTCTTCATGGAGAGGGCCCGGTCGGTGGATTTCCTGCGCCGTTTGCAGCGCGAGCACTTCCTCTTCCATGTCGTACCCGCGGACCTCGTGGAGAAGCTGGACGGTCCGGAGGCCGAGTACGGCCAGGCGTTCTTCAACGAACGCTTCGTCCAGGAGGATTGGAAGCCGCATGTCGAGGTGCTCGGCAGCGTGCCCGTGGGCCTGGGCTTGTTTCAGGATTTCTACGCCTTGAGGCCGCGCTAGTCAGGCTCGAAGAGATGCGCCGGGACGGAGGCGGTCGACATGCAGAATTGCAGCACCGCCGGCCGAGGGCAATAGGCTGCATTCGACGACCGTACCGAGCCGGGATCTCTTGGGAAGGACCTTCGACGAGGAATGGTGCGGGCCATACTACCTCCTTGTAATCCCGCAAAGCCGTGCCGCTATTCCAACGCCGTAGCTCTTTGACTTAACTGGGCCGATCGACCTCATCGCCGGCGGTTCGTTTCAAAGCGTGAAGTCGCTTGTGGTACGCCGCACCCAGGTTGTTTCTGGTCAGCATGGCCACAATCTTCGTCGGGTCGTCGTTGTCGACCACCGGGATCTCGTGCAGGCCGAACTCGTTGAGTTTGAAGAGCGCCGAATTCAGGTCGTCCGCGGGCCGGGTCGTAACCACGTCATCGACCATGAAGTCACGCACGATCACGAGATCGGCGACCGAGGTCTCCTGGAAGATGCGCCGCACGTCGGATAGCGAGAAGATGCCCACCAACCTCTCCTCGCCGTCCACGACCGGGAAGTAGTAGCCCTGCGCGTTCGACACGATATCCAGGGCACGGCGGAGCGTGGCGTTTTCGGAGATTTTCTCGGGCTCACGGGCTCCGGTGAGCAGGTCACTCACGCGCATGCGCTCGAGGACGTCGACCACGAAGTCGCCCGCGTGGGCGGGGGAGTCGACCATCCCGTCGACCTGCGTGTCGTAGATGGTCCAGGCCTGGGCCAGCATCATGTGCAAAACCGATACCAGCATCAGGGGCGCCAGGAGTTCGTAGCTGCCGGTCATTTCGCACACGATGATGATCGAAGCGATCGGCGTCTTGGCGACACCCGCGAAGAAGCCGCCCATTCCGACCAGTGCAAAACAGGAGGACTGGATCGGCAGGTCGGGGAAGAGCGAGGCGCTGGTCTGCCCGACGATCGCACCCAGGAGAGCTCCGATTGCGAGCGACGGGGCAAAAACGCCTCCCGATCCTCCCGTGGCGATCGAGAAGGAGGTGGCGAGGATCTTCGCCAGCGCGAGCAGGGCCATCGTCTCGATCGCGAGTTCGGCCGAGATCGAACTCTTCATCAGGTCGTAGCCGCCGAAGAGGACGCCGTTGCTCTTCGCAATCGGTGCGATGCCTACGGCCAGAAGGGCCAGAAGCAGGCCGCCGATGGCCGGCTTGAGCATCTTCGGCATGGCCTTGAAACGCCCGAAGAAATCGCGAATGCCGTCGAAGATCCGCACGTAGCCGAAGCTGACCACCGCGCACAGAAGGGCCAGGACGAAGTAGAAGATCAACTCGGCCGGGTGGTGCAGCGAGAGCGTATCGAGCGTGGCCTGCGGGATGTCGATCGCCCGGTCGCTTCCACCGAGAGTGGTGAAGGTGGTGTAGGCGACGATCGAGGAGATGATGCAGGGGATGATCGCGTCGCCCTCGAAGTCGGGCTTGCGGTAAAGCACCTCCGGTGCGAAGAGCGCTCCCCCGAGGGGGGCGGTGAAGAGTGCGCCGATCCCGGCGCTCGAACCGGCCAGAAGAAAGATGCGCCGATCGCGTTCCGACAGCCTGAGGGTGTCGGAAATGGCGCTACCGAGGCCGCTCCCGATCTGCGCCACGGGGCCCTCCTGACCGGCGGATCCCCCCGTCCCGATGGTGATGGCGGACGTCAGGGCCTTCAGGGCGATGACGCGTCGGCGAACGCGGCCGCCGAGGTCGTGAAAGGCACGCACCATCTGCTCGGTCCCGTGCCCTTCGGCTTCGGGGGCGAAGCGCTGCGTTAGCCACCCGACCAGCAAGCCGCCGGCCGGCAGGGCCAGGAACAGCCAGAAAACAGAGGGGCTCAGCCCGCCGAGCCCCTCCCCGTGGCTGCCCATGGTGCGCTCGAACAGATGGGTGGTGAGGAATTCCAGGAGCTTGTCGAAGCCGATGGCCGCCAGGCCGCCGGTGAAGCCGATGAGGATGGACACACCCACCCACTTACCGACGGATCCGAAGCGCCGGCCCGAAAAGATGGGGCGAGGGCGGCGGAGGGTGGTTGTTTCCTCGTGAGACACGTCTGGGGAGGATAGCGGAGGGACGGTCCCGACGATTGAGCTTTAGGTCACAAAGCGAATGTGACGAGGCGGTCCTGCCGGCCATGTTTCGACGAGAGTCCAACCCATACCCTGGCGACCACCGCGCCACCCGCTTCCACGCCCTCGGACGACTCTTGGCTTGGGTGGGGCGCTACCTGACGCATAGCCCCCTGGGCATGTTCGCGCGCCTCCGTCTGCGGGCCCAGCTCGAAAGGCGCGCGGTGCGCGTCGAACTCAAGGGCCGGTCGGGCAGCCTGCCGCGGATCGCTTTCCTGTCCGATTTGCACGCGGGCTTCTTCAACACTTCCGGGGACCTGGAAAGCATCGCTCGCATGGCAGCCGATTCAAACCCGGATCTGGTGATCCTGGGGGGCGATCTCATCGATTCCCACGGCGAGGAGATCTTCCTCCTGGGGGCGGCCCTCAAGCGGCTGAATCCACCCCTCGGGATCTTTGCGGTCCGCGGGAATCACGAGTACTTCCACCCCGAAAAGCTGGAGCTTTGGACGCGTTTTCTCGAGCACAATGGTGTCGAGGTTCTGGTGAATCGAGGCGTTCGCGTACAGCACTGCGATACGAGCCTTTGGATTGCGGGGATCGATGACTTGCGCGAGGGTACGCCGGACTTTGAAGCAGCGCTGGAGGGCCGTAGGCCGGGTGAGTTGACGCTCTTGATTTCGCACAACCCCGACGCGTTTCCGGAGGCGGTGCGGCACAAGGTCGATCTGCAGCTTTCCGGCCATACCCACGGAGGCCAGGTTCGTTTCGGCCCATGGATCCCGATGACACACACGAGCCACGGCTATCTGGACGGCCTCTACGAGTGCGGGGGATGCCAGCTCTATGTCGGGCGCGGTGGAGGGACGACGTTGCTGCCGATCCGCATCGGCGTCCGGCCCGAAGTGGGATTGATCGAGCTATGCGGCGTTCAAGAAAGCGAAAGCGTCACTCCGGATCTTTCGATGGAGTCTCCGGGGTCCAGAGTTCGTCACGTTCGTGCTCCATTGCCCACAGGAGGCGACGCAGCAGATCGTGACCATTCTCCGACAGAAAGATCGCATCGTAGTTGAGCTGGCAGATCGAGCACACCGGGCGTTCGCCCTTGTAGCTCATGATGTCCACCTGCGGGTCGAGGACCACATCCTCGATTCCATAACGGTCCGCTTCGATCGGTGTGCCGTCCTCGTGAAATCCGAAGAACACCTTGACCTCCGAGGGCGTTCGACGGCAAAGAAAGCACCGATCCTCGTTGTTCGAGCGATCCAGGGCCTTGAAGTAGTTGCCGAATTCACTATCCAGGCTCATCGTCGAGCCTCCGTCAACCGGTAGGGGCTCACCTCGAACAGGGAACCGGCACTCGGTTCCCTGTCGCGATAGCGGAGCATGCGAATCTCGCTCTTGAAGGACCCCTGAACCTGGCCGAGCTCTTGCTCCAACGTCTTCAATCCTGTTTCGCCATGAAGCGCAGCGACGCAGGCGCCGCTGACGGTTCGCGCCAGCGCTTTGATGGCCGAGCCGCAAAAACGGCCTACTTCGACGATTTCTTCGTCCACCAGATCGGCCGCCTTCGTCCGCAGGTGTTCCAGGATGAAATCGGTTCGAGCGGCATCGACGAGTCGGCCGAAATCGGGGCGGATAAACGTTTCGAGCACTTGTGCTCCACGACCGGCCTCGATCATCGAGAGGTTGGGTTGCACGTGGCGGAAGTGGAAGGAGAGGAAGCGGTCGGAGATGCGATAGACACCACGTCTGGAACGTAGCGGATCTGCATCGGTCAGGGGTACTGTGCGCTCGACGATTCTCAACTCGCGCAGGACGTGCAGGTACTTGTTCGCCGTGGGGGAATCGACGCCTACGGTCAAGGCGATGTCGCCTACGCGTTCCGCTTCCTGTGCGATGGCTCCCAGGATGCTGTTGTATGTGGCGGGGTTTTGGAGCTCCGTACGCAACAGGTACTGGACTTCGTCGAAGAGGTAACCTTCCGGTCGTAGAACCTCGCGCATCAGGTTCTCATCCAGCGACCTGTTCGTATCGAAGCGACGCAGGTAGGCCGGCATCCCCCCCAGGATGGCGTAGGCGGTGAGTCGATCCGTTCGATTCCAGTTGGGAAAGAAGGCCAGCGTTGCCGAGGGCGCCAGAGGCTCGAGGCGACGTTGGGCCGTCCTGCGACCGAAGAGCGGTGAACGTTCCGCCAGAACCTCGCGCTCCATGAACGAGACCTGACTCCCGCACAGGACCAGCATCATGGACGAGTCCTTGCCGTGCTGATCCCAGAAGCGTTGCACCAGGGAGGGCAGACCGCGGTTGGCCTCACACAGGTAGGGAAACTCGTCGAGAACGACGATCAAGCGCTCGTCGCCGGCGCGCTCGGCAGCGACCGTCAGGGCTGCGGCCCAGTCGGGAAACTCGACGTTCTCCAAAAGGGCGTCTCGAAGCCCCTCCTGAAGCGCTCGCTGGAAGGCTCGCAGGTTGTCGCGATCGCGCACCTGGGCAGCCAGGAAATAGACGGCCCGCCGATCTCGGCAGAGCCGCTGCAGGAGTTCCGTCTTGCCGACCCTTCGTCGGCCGAGAAGAACGAACAGTTCCGCGCGGCCGGAGTCTGCGAGTTCCGCCAGCACATCGAGTTCGCGTTCCCTGCCGATGAAGGGGGGAGGTGAGGCCGCAGGAGGCATGGGGGGGAGTATACGTCCAGGTATTATACTTTCACGTATATAGTAGGCTTCTCGTGGAAGAGACCCGAAATCGGCACAAAATGGCCAAGGGTAGGCCTCATATTAGGAACTTGCAAATAGGTGGATGGGGGGTGTCCGGGACGGCATCTCTTCGCTCGCGTCCGCCCGTGGGCTCGTCTTGGCCTTCTTGCGATCCCTGAAAACGCGAGTTCGCCCCCCGCGCCCGGTCGGAAAGCACACGCGTGCCGCCGCACCCGAGGCCTCGTGAAGGACGCACCTCGCCTTTCCTGACTGCGAAAAGGGAATCCGACGCCCGTGGGGAAGAAGACGTCTGCGGCATCGGCCCCCGGGAGGCTGCGCCGGCTCTCACACCGGCGCGGGGCCCGTTCCATTCCTATCCCGCCGTGCGAGCCCCGTGCAGCTTGAGGCGCAGATCCTTCAGCGGTCTGTCGAGCTCTTTCTTGCGCCTGGAGAGATCCTTGGATCGGGGCATGACGGGGATGTTGCGGCTCCAGTTTCCTTCGTGCACCAACGCCGCGAGCCTGCGGGGCGGGGCTTGCAGACCCGTGTTCCTGACCTACGCCTCGGACGAAGATTGGTACGGATCCGCCAACCGAGCCATCCGCGAGGCCGCACGCCGGGCGGGGACGACGCTCGTCGATTGCGAGAGAAACCTGGCGGAGAGTCGCGCGACGTACCCCAACGAGATTCTCTTCTATCCGAACTTCCATCCGCGCGCGCCTTCCTGCAGGGAATGACCGAGGCCGGGCTCGTCCAAGGTGACCCCTTCGATACCATCGCCGGCGACCTCGCCACCCCCTCGCTGATCACCGACGCCCCCAGCCTGATCTGGGAATCCGGCGCGGGCGGTTTGCCCCTGGTCGAGATCGACGCGAAGGATCCGCAGCGACCCTACGTGGTGATGATCTCTGCCGCTGAAGGAGACCGGCCGCTCGTGCTCGACGGCCTCGAGCTCCCCATTTTCGACGACGACACCCACCGCGACACGCGCCTCGCGAGCCAGCTCATGGGCGTGACGAACAAGGAGGGACGAGCGCGCGTTCTCCTCACGGATCTCGCCGCTAAGGACGCCCTGGATCAGCTCCGGGGCAGGCGTTTTCGCGTGGCCTACGTCCTGTACAAAAACCGCTATGGCGGAGGTGTGAGGCGGATTTCCGAGGCCGTGGAGTTCGTCCTGCGCTAGGCGGTCGGCTGCTCGCGATCGAACGATCAGGAAGGTGGCGAGGATCGGGAGACGACAATGGAGGAAGGCGTCGGGCTACCATCTCCAGGGGACTGTCGAGAACGCCTTCTTCGGGTACGAGTCGATCATCGGGGATCGGCTTCGTGCCCGAACGTCAGGTTCGCAGCAGGCGGGGGCGCCGATTGCCGCCGGCGTTCTGAACCGGATGCTCGAGTTGGGCCGACCGGTTTCGGCCGCGCTTTAGGCCCGATTCGTCGAGGGGATAGGGCTCTGCCGGCCCAATCCGATTCACGCACCATCCCCTGGGGTAGGGGAAGCTCTCGACGGTGAGGCGGTCCCTTCGCCTCCAGATAGAGCTCGCGCAGGCTCTTCTCCTTGAATTGCCGATTGCCCGTCCCGTCCATCACGACCACCTTGATGAGGTCGGACCCATGCAGGCCAGGCGGCACAGCGCTGATGTGGGAGCCATTCGGTTGAGAGCCGAATTGAAGGATGGGCGTACCGTTCAGCTCGACCGTCACGTCGACCGAGTTCGAGTTGTCCCACCACCCGATCCGCAGGTTGCGAGAGTCTCCGCCGGCGAAGGCCAGGTCGACGGTGGGGTGGAAGCGGTCGAACTTGAAGCCGTTGCCCGACCCCGTATTGCGCGGCATGTGGTGGTCGATCCAGACGCCCAGCTTCCGGACCCACTCCGCCCAGGTGGCGTTCGATGCGGCGCACAACCCCGGCGTCGTGGCGTGGACCGAGGAGAAGAAGTAGCCCCAATCAGCCCCGGCGTAGTCCGGCTGGTACTCCGCGAGCGTGTTGTCGCGTCCGTCCGTGCGCTTACCGTATGCGGCCCAGAAAGCCGGGCTGCCCAGCGCCCCGATGGTGTCGTTAGCGTAGTTGCGCGCCAGCATCGCGGTGTAGGCGCTCTCCTCGTCTGCAAAGTCGTAAGCCGTCAGCGCTGGAATGTTGGACGAGACGGTCAAGTCGTGGCAGGGGCTGCAGTGCTGGCTGAACTGGGGCCAGATGTCCTGGGTCCATTCGGGGAGCTGGACCGTGGGCGTGTTGGAGACCTCAATCGTCGGCTTGCAGTCGGCGTCGTACGCGACGTACTGCGTCGTCAGCGTCATGTCCATCGGCTCCTTCCGCGATGCCTCGGTTCCCGCGAAGGGGATGGCGAAGCCTGCCTCGTGTTGATGGCAGCCGCCGCAGTCGTTGCGTGTCTCGCGCGGCTTCAGTGAGTGCCAGCTCCGCACGTCGACGAGGTTCATCCCATAGTTCTTTTCCAGGAGGTGGAACTCAAAGGGCGTGTCAGCGGGAATGCGCGCCATGAAGGACTGGTCCGCGGCGTTCTCGTCGATCGTTGAGAAGGTCCCGATGAGCTCCACAGACTCCTTCTTGCGCCTCAGGCCGGTGGTCCAGTAGCCCTCGTTATTGAGGAAGCTGAGGTCGGTCCGGTTGCTGGTCGTGTTGATGGAGATGCCGAGTACGGTCTCCGGCTGGACGTACCCGCAGAAGTCGTCCGGATCCTGCACGTAGCGTAGTCCATCGAAAGCGCCAACGATCTGCTCATGAGT
Organism: Planctomycetota bacterium; assembly: GCA_002683825.1. Taxonomy (GTDB): domain Bacteria; phylum Planctomycetota; class UBA1135; order UBA1135. The sequence goes on along the minus strand of NYUD01000031.1, from coordinate 131,372 downwards.
GTTGGCATTGAGCGAGTTGGGGTTGTAGGGCCTCGTTCCCGTCCCGTCGATGTAGCAGTCGTAGGGACGGACGTCCGTGTTGTAGATGGCCGACGTTCCCACCCGAGCGAAGGGCATTCCGGCCGGGATGGACGTATCGGAGTCGATGATGGGGCGGGCGACGCGCTGGCGCGGCTCTCCCGTGCGCTCGTTCCAACTCAAGAGCGGCGTGGGCCACACCAGGTCGTACCGGTCGGTGGCATCGCGGATCACCGTGTAGAGCCCCTTACCGTTGGGGACGTCGATCGTCTCATGGGGCCGGAACGGTTCCAGGTTCGGGCGGTAGGCGATGTGGGACTCGAAGACGCCCTTGTTCCCGTCGGCGTCCAAGAGCCAGCGGTTCGCGCTGGTAGGGGTGTAGGCCATGAGGTATTCGCCGCCCATCCGCCCCGCGCGTGGCGATGAGAACTTTCCGATGTACTCGAGCTGGCCGTCCACGCTCACCTGCGGTGAGGGAACGTCGACCGACACGGCACCGATCGGGAGCTGGGTCGAGAGCTGGCGCGGCTGGGTGCCGTGCGGGCCAGGCACGAAGGCGTTGGTCCCGGCGTTGGCGAGCCGCACCTTGTGCATGTTCCCGAAGCCCCCGTCGTTGAGGTTGTAGTACTTGACGCCGATGAACCAGTCCTCGCCGTCCGGATCGACGACCATCGTCCCCAGATGGAAGAGCTCGATGGAGTGGGCGTAGCCGAGCAGCGGGACCCATCGGCCTTCGGAGTCCAGCCACTGGATGTCCCAACGGCGGGGCTCGTTGGTCGTGGATTGATAGGAGAACGCGAGTCCATTGCGTAGCGGGATGGGGCTGAGAGCGGAGGTCGTCGTGTAGTACTGGAGCTGACGCGGACTACCGAGACTCCCGTCCTGGAAAATGTCCGCCATGTACAGGCTGAAGTTGTGGTTGGCGTCCGTGATCCAGGGGTTGGAATTCCCCGTGCGAGTGCGGTTGGAAGACCACACGGCCTTGAGGCCGGTGTTCGTTCGCATCTCGATCAGGTGGATGTCGGCCGTGCCCCAGTAGCTCAGCAAGGAGTTTCCGGGGAGCGAGGGGTTGATGGCCTGGCTGAACTTGTCTTGCGTCGTCTGGAAGACATCGGACTTCGCCGGACCGGTATATTGCTTGAAGGTCAGGCGCTTGACCGGCAGGGTCGCCGGATCGACGTTGAAGTCTTCGAGGAGCTGGCTAACGTTCATGCGGTAGAGGTCCGCACCCTTGTAGGAGACCTTCATGCTCTGCCAGCCGCCGCCGTTGGGCTTCCATGTCGCGTCGTGGAAGTAGGCGAAGTAGAGCGTCTTTCCATCCTCGGACATGTTCGGCTCGACCACGGCACCCTTCTCGAGCTGACCGAGGGGCGTGTCGAACAGGTCCTCGATGTTCTCGTGCTCGGGGAGGGGAAAGAGTTTTTTCACCTGCCCGTCGGGCAGCAGTGCCCACAAGCCGCCGCCGGGTCCGTGTGCAGCCGGATTGTTCGCGGAGATGACATCCAGACCAAAGTGTGGCGGCGTTTCCGTCACCGGATCGGAGTGACCCTCCGTCGCGACGAAGGCCACGACGTAGTCGGGCCGCACGTACTTCGGGTTGCCGGGGTCTTGCAGCCACGTGTCCCACGTCTGTGCCTGCACCGGCAGCGTGATGGCGAACGCCTGTATCCCGATAAGGAGGAATCTTCGGACGCGACGCGTGCTCATGGAAAAGTAGCTAACAATGGCGTGGAACATCGGTCGTGAGAACCCCAATGTTCGAGCCTAGCAGAGGACTGTGGATCGGCAAGGGAGCCCACCCGCGTCCCAAACACCCGCTCGATTCTTCTGATCCCTTCTACGAACTAGTGCCTATACCCACATCAATAGTGCGTAGATACTGGCCGATCCAATCCCCTCGCAGGCAAGAAAAGGCTGTCGGTGTGGATCAGTCAGCGCACCAGCGCGCGTCCATCTCGGCGTCGGGCATGGGGGTGCTGCCGATGACGATCTTGTCGCGTGACTGGAAGCCCGCGTACTGCGAAAGAGGGCAAGCCTCCTCGAAACGAATTGTGCCGTTGACGATCTTCACACCACTCAGGGTGGTTTCCTGACCGTCGACGTTGGCCACCCCGTCGATGGTCGCAGAGCCGTAGGGAGAGTCGAAAACGAGGGCTGCGTTGTTGCCGCTGACCTGGAAGTTCTCGATGAAGACGTTTTCTACGCCCGAGATCGCCACGTGCTGGCGATCGGCGTGGGGCAGATCGATATTAAGCGACTCGATCGTGACCGACGGGCACGAGTAGAAGTTGCCGTCCGCTCCGGTGTAGAGATAGGTCCCCTTGTCGCGGCTGTTGTCGGTCCACACCGCGATCGCGCCTTGGGAGTGCTTGGTCTCGGGGTCCTCCCGTACCTGAATGTTGCGGAAGACGACGTCGCCGAGGTGGCCGGCGACCGTGATTCCCGAGCCGCCGTCGCCCCACAGATCCGTGATCCGGATGTTCTCGAAGAGCAACGTTCCAAAGCCACTGGGGCCAGGGTTGGCGAGCGAGCGGTTGACGATCTGGATGGCCGTACGGCGAGAGCCGCGGTGCTCGATGTTTTGAAAGTACGAATCGCCCTGAGGTGAGTCGAGGTAGATGCTGTGCTCTTCGACCGGATCGAAGCTGCAGTAACGGAAGTCCCAGCGGCCGCGACCGTGTCCGCGAACACCCCAGCGGTATCCGTAGCCCGAATAGTCGCCCGCTTTCATGCTCTCGCGTCCGGCGGCGAAGTGGCAGCGATAAAACCGCAACCGCCCGAAACGGTGGGTTTTCGGGATACTGACGGCGTATCGGTGGCGGGCTTCGATCGTGAGATTGGAGAACCAGGCGTCGGTGATTCCTCCGCGTTTCGTACCGTTATTCATGCGGTCGCGTAGTGCGAAATCACGGATGCGGGCATCCTCGGTCATGCCGACCACGGCAAAGCGCATCGGAACGGGGCCCCAATGGGCGACGTAGGCTTTGTAGTCGGAGTCGCCGCCGCCGATGCTCATGGTCGAGCCGGGGATGTCTCCCTCGATACCGATCACGGGGTCGGATCCCGGTGGCGCGGCCATGAGGGCCTTGATCAGGGGAAAGTTGCCGGCCTCGAGGACCTCGTCGTCGCTGGGATCGGGGCCGTGAAGAAGCGTGACCGTGTCCTTGTTCACGAGGATCGACACGGCGGGCAGTGTGGGAAGGGGGGGGGCCTGGAAGCCCGTGCGCGTGTCTTGCGGCACGTAGATCGAAAGCGGTTCGGGTTGCGCAGCGGCTCCGACGTCAAGGCGTACGCCCGCGAAGGGCTCGATGGAGCGCATGCCGAAGAGCAGCGGACCCGAGGCGATGAGTTCGGGTCCGGCGATTCCACGTTTGCGTCCCAGTGCAAAAAGAACGGGGCCCGCCTGCCCGAACACGAAGGTCTCGTTCGGTTCGGCGTGAACGTCGCGCATTCTTTCGGGGAGTGAGAAGAGCGGACTCGCGGACCCTGTCCGGGGGTCCACACGGATGACGTGAGAGACGCCCGAATCGCGCCCCAGAACGAGCAAGTCGCCGTTCGTATCGAGATCTATGGCGAGACCCTTGTCCCATATGCCCTTGACGGGAACGATCTCCTGTGCGCCGTTCACGGCGTCGACAGCGACGATGTTCCTGCCGAGAACGTAGACACGACCGTCCATGCCGTTCACGAGATCCTGGGGCGGAGTCAGCAGACCTCCGAAGGTCAGGAGTTTCTCCGTGCCGTTGGCGGGATCGACCAACACCAGTGCACCGTTGCTACCGGGGGGACCTTCGTCCGCGACCAAGAGCTGCCCGTTCGGCTGCTGGATCATGCGGGTCGGCTGCACGAGGAAGCCGCCTTCCATCACCGTCTCGACCCTACCCTCGCGCGGGTGGTACTTCAGAATCCTGCCCGGGCGCGGGAATTTACCTCGGTCGATCAGGAACACCGTGCCATCCGGCTGTACCAGGGCGCCTCCCAGGCGTACTCCTTCCAGCGCTGCGAGGATCTTATAGATCCCCCGTTCGGGGTCGATCAGGACGACGTTGTTGGTGATCTTGGGGTCGCCGCCTCCGGTAATGCGTGAGTTGGTGACCAGGAACTGGTCCTCCACGGGGACCGACGGTTCTCCTGCCTGAAGCGCCGCTGAGCCGAAGAGCGTCAGGCCACAGAGGGTGCCCACGAAGGGAGCCCAACGGGCATGAAAAGGTCGGCTCTTGACGGAACCGCGAACGACACGGGCGGCATCTCGGTGCGAATCACAGATCATGGTGTCATCCTCCTGGTGTGAGTGGACCTCGGCCCGCGGGTCGATTCCGGGCGGACTATAGGGACAGGGCTTCCCACTTCCAGAGGATCCTCTACGAAGTTGCGAGATCTTCCGAACCGAAAGGAAGAAGGAGCCCTGAAGACCCCTAGACGGGGAAAAAGGAAGGCCAGAAAAAGAATGGCGAGGAGACGAATCTATCCCTTCTCTTTACCGATCCACGCCGGCCCGATCAGGAATCGCCCGAGCGCAAGAGCGCACACCTCTTGCAGCCCGGCCGGGGCCTTCCCTCCGCGGCGCAGGAGCCCGCGCGTGAGATCTCGGTGGCTTTGGACAAGGAGGCTCCTCGAGCGGGCACTAGATCGAACGTTCCAACGAGACCACCATCGAACCCACTTCAAGATTCGTCGCGTTCGCCTGAGGCTGACCGATCGCGAGAAGTGAGGTTACGCTGCACGAATGCTCGTCCTTCTCGCCTTCCTCTCCCTCACCCTTGCTCCCCTTCCCCAGGAACGCGAGACCGTCGTCGCCGGGAGCGCCGGCGAGGAGCTCGATGCATACCTCGAGGCCTGCGCGTTCTTCGGTTTCTCGGGCTGCGTTCTGGTCGAGAAGGACGGTGAGCTGCTGCTGCGCAAGGGCTATGGCCTCGCGCGACCTGGCGAGGGCACCCCGAATACGCCGGAGACGCTTTACGACATCGCTTCGGCGTCGAAGCATGTGACGGCGGCGGCGATCCTCTTGCTCGAAGACCTGGGGCCCCACATCCACAAGTCGTGGCCGAACACGATTCTGCGACGGATCTGGCCGGCCCACGTCGAGCGATGGGGGAAGGTCCGCGATCATCGCTCGCTGGGCGCCTTCTACGAGCCCAGCTCGGGCCGAACGCGCGTGTGGATCCGCCTCGATCAGGAGCGCGGCGAGCGCTCGCTCGAAGTCGCCTTCGTCGGGAGCTCGCTGCACATCTTCGATCTCAAAGCTCGCGACTTTCCGGTCCAGGTCGGCGCGGTCCCCGTCGACAAGAAGCGTCTGGTCGGCTTCGACCTCTCCGACGATCCCCCTTACGAGCTCACGCTTCGCGGCAAGGGCAAGTCACGGAAGCTCGAGCTGAGGGTGCGCGGCGGGGACAAGCTGGTCTTCAAACCGCAATGAGGCCATACGGCTAGAAGAAGTCGCACACTTCACCAGCCTCTGAAGACCTCCCCGACGTCGGCGCCTCGCGGCGGGAGGGGTCCGGAAGTGTTCTCGGGCCAGAGACCATATGCCCATACTTCACGCAGCAAGTACAAGAGCCATTGCGAAGATGAAGTTGGCTCCCACCGAACTGCCCGGGATCTTGTTCGCGGTCATTCCCCCCCCTGTCCCGCTTGTCAATCTACCTGGAATTACGCGGGTACGTCGCGTGCCTCCGGGAAGAAACACAAGGGGATCTATGAACTAGGGAAGCGTCAGCGTGACCGCTTCCCCGTCGAACGCCGCGGAGCAAACGGCATAGGTCGCCACATCCACCGCGCCCGTTCCTCCTGGGGCCTGAGGGAAAGACCAGTGTTCGGAGCGCATTTCGCCGGCCTCGAGCTGAATCGTGCGCAGGGCTTGGTGCAGGATCTGCGCCGTGCCAGAGCGCAGGAAACGGACTGCAAGCGTCGCCTGTTGGGACGCGCTCGTGTCGTTTTGGACAACTGCAACCACTTTCAGACCCCCGGCAGGCCTGGCCGTGGTCATGATTCGATCGATCATTACGAGGGGCTCGCGGACGTTCAGGTCGGCGTTCACCGCGAGGTTGGGGATCCGCTGTTCGATGCCTGAAGGCCAGGCGATGGTGAGGTCGACTGCCGGGTGGTCACCGAGCCCGAAGTGCAGGGTCCGTGTGCCGCTGGAAAGGTAGACGGGGTCGGCCAGCATCTGCCGTTTCCAGAGCTCGGCACCCGCGCGCGCCTCGATGCGCGCGCCGATTCCTCCGCGGTTGCTCTTGCGGCCGTGAAGCCGAAGCTTCAGCCAGTTGCCGTCGGCACCCTCGTTGATGTACAGGCGACTGCGACGTTCGGTGTTCGCCGGATAGAACGTGCCGTTGTTGACGACGAAGATGTCCATCCTACCGTCGCCGTTCACGTCGCTGACGCCCATGCCCCGTCCAACGCCGATTCCGTCCAATCCGGATTCCGCCCACGAGTAGCGTGAAAACGTGCCGTTTCCTGCGTTCTTCCACAGTGCATTCGGCGAATAGATCGCGTTCTGGATGAAGGAGGCGGCGGGCACCCATCCGTTGACGACGAACAGATCCTCCCAACCGTCATGATCGAAATCGGTCCACGCGCTACCCCAGGAGCTGAGCAACTGACCGTTGATGTGCACGCCTTCCATGGGGCCGGCGCTGGCGGCCACGTCGTTGAAAATCCCGCCGTCGTTGCGCAGCAAGACGTTGATGCCGAGGTTGGAGTGGTAGAAGTCCCAATCGCCGTCGTGGTCATAGTCCGCGGCGTTGACGCCCATGTTGCAGAGCGGGATCTGATCGTACATCGTCGCAGCGGTGACGTCGGTGAAGGCCAAACCCGACCCGGAGGCCATGTCGTTCCTGAACAGCTTGTCACGGAGAACGAACCAGCCGAAGTCGTTCCCGACCTGGATGTCCGGGGCGCCGTCCTCGTCGTAGTCCAGTGTCGCCACGGAAAGAGTGCACCCCGCGGTCGCCGTCCCGATCGGTGGAGGGCCGAACTGCGGTTCGAAAGTCGGGTCGCGCAAGGGGCCGAACACACCGGAGTCATCGACTCCCAAAAGTGCGGCCATCTCGACGAAGGGCTGGGGGCCGGCACCGTCCTGATTGATGTAGAGATCGTTGGCGCCCCCGATGTGGTAGGGGAAGCTCAGCATTTCGATGTAGTTGCCGACGTAAAGATCGAGGTCCCCGTCCAGGTCGAAGTCGGCCCAGGCTGCGCTCGAACTCCAACCGCTGCCCTCGGCCTCTTCTGTGGTGCTGACGTTTGCGAACTGGAAGCCGCCCAGATTGCGGAAGAGGTCGTTCGGTCCGTGCGCCGTCAAGTAGAGGTCGGGCAAACCATCCTGATCGTAATCCGCGCCGATGATGCCCATCGTGTTGCGGTCGTTCGTGACCAACCCCGCCGTCGTACTCAAGTCCGTGAACGAGCCATTGTCGTTGCGCAGCACCTTTTGAAGGACATCCCCTCCGGTCAGGACCAGGTCGTCATCTCCATCCAGATCGAGATCGAGCCAGCCCACACCGCCGCCCATCCCGAAGGTGTCGTTGCCAGGGAGATGTTCCAGGACGAGCCCGTAGTCGTCCGACGCATCGCGAAAGAGCGGCGTTTGAGCGGCCAGGGGAGCGATCAGGCAAAGGGGCAGGGAGCGGTAGAGCCAGCGCATCGGGAAGAACCAATCGTCGATAGCTCTGTGATTCTATTCCGAATACGCCCCTTCCGGCAGTCAAATAACGCGTTCGAGGTGCGCGACTTCCGATGCAACGCCACCCGCAGCCGGCCCGTGGCCGGGCTTCTGCGCACCTGGTCGAACCTGGCCGGGTGGTCGTGGCCCGCTCGGGTCCCGGGGTCCACTACTCGTCGTGGGGAGGGGCCTTCGGAAACAGATTCCGTTTCGGCTTTATCGCCTCCTCGAGCAGCTTGAGGAAAGTCGGGCGAGGGACCGTGTGTGCTCCCATTCTCACGAGGTGGGGGGTCAGCATCTGAATGTCCAGCCACTTCAGTCCCCGCCTCTTCAGGTGTTCAACAAGGTGTAGAAGAGCAAATTGCGATGCATACGGTTCTCGATGAAACATACTCTCGGCGGCGAAGGCACCGCCGGAATCCACTCCGTACGTGCCACCTATCAGTCGGTCCCCCCGCCATGTCTCTATGCTGTGCGCCGCACCCAAGGCGTGGAGCTTCTCATAGCCCCGGATCATGTTCGGTGTGATCCACGTTCCGTCCTGGTCTTTGCGCGGGATCTCCGCACATTCGCGAATGACCCTTGAGAACTCTCGATCGATCGTGCACCGAAAGGGCGACCTTTCCAGTGCCTTGAGCAGGCTCCGCGATAGATGTATACGGTCGAACTGGAGGATCGCACGCTCTCTCGGGCAGAACCAAAGCAGGGGCAAGTCCTCCGCCGGCCAGGGAAAAACACCGTTGCGGTAGGCCTTGAGGATCGTGTCGGGCTCGAGGTTGCCTCCGACCGCGACGATGTCGTCTGCTTCGGTGGTCACCGAGTCACCGTACACGCTGATCTTCCGCTGCGAAAGCCGGGACTCTTCATTCTGCTTTCTCTGCCGCTGAGCCTAGAATCTGCGGGGTGTTTGGGTTCTCAAGGTATATCGAGGCAAGAAGTCCTTTCTGATGAAGATCGTTTGCATTGGCGCGGGGCCGGCCGGGCTCTACTTCTCGATCCTGATGAAGAAGGCCTTTCCCGAGGTCCAGATCGACGTTTACGAGCGCAACAAGCCCGACGACACCTTCGGGTGGGGCGTCGTGTTTTCGGACGAGACGTTGGACAACTTCGAAGAGGCGGATCCCGAGAGTTATCGCACCATCCGTGATTCGTTCGCGTACTGGTCGGACATCGAGACGTACTACGCGGACACCTGTGTGCGTTCGACCGGGCACGGGTTCTGTGGGTTGGCGCGTAAGCGCCTGCTGCAGATCTTTCACGAGCGCTGCCGGGAGCTCGGCATACGGATCGAATTCGAGAGTGAAGTCGTGGATGAGAACGACGTCGGCCCGGCCGATCTCGTAATCGCCGCGGACGGGATCAACAGTTTTCTGCGATCCAAGTACGCGGACACTTTTCAGCCCGACATCGACAATCGACTCTGCAAGTTTGCGTGGTTCGGTACAAGGCTTCCCCTTGAAGCTTTCACCTTCATCTTCCGCGAGAATCAACACGGACTCTTCCAGGTACACGCCTACCCATTTCAGCGCGGCAAAGAGCCGCTGTCGACGTGGATCGTCGAGTGTCGCGAAGAGGTTTGGCGCAGCGCGGGTTTGGACAAGGCAAGCGAGGAAGAGACCGTCGCATACGTGAACGAGCTCTTTGCCGATCACCTCGACGGGCATGCGCTGCTGGTCAACCGCTCGCTCTGGCGTACTTTCCCGACCATCAAGTGCAAGACCTGGCGCAAGGACAACGTTTGCCTGATGGGGGATTCCGCGCATACAGCGCATTTCTCGATCGGATCCGGCACCAAACTGGCGATGGAGGACGCCATCGCTTTGGTCGAGGCCTTCCGGAAAACGGGCCTCCGTGACGTTCCCAAGGCTCTCGAGCGCTATGAGGACGAACGCTGGGTCGACGTGATCAAGCTCCAAAAGGCCGCCCAGACGAGCCTCGAGTGGTTCGAAAATTCTGCGCGTTACATGGGGCAGGCTCCGATCCAGCTGCAATTCAACCTGATGACGCGCTCGAAGCGGATCACCTACGACAATCTGAGATTGCGCGATCCGGAACTGGTGCGACGTGTCGACGACTGGTTCGCAAAGGAGAACGGCGTGGATCGCGATTCGTCCGGCAAGTCGCCGGCGCCCATGTTTGCGCCGTTCAAACTGCGTTCTCTCGAGCTCGAGAACCGCGTCGTCGTTTCGCCCATGTGTCAGTACACGGCGGCCGAGGGACTGGTGAATGACTGGCATCTGGTGCACCTGGCGAGTCGTGCGATCGGAGGCGCCGGGCTCGTCTTCACCGAAATGACCAACATCTCCGCCGAAGGCCGCATCACGCAAGGCTGCGCGGGGATGTATACCGACGAACACGAGAGTTCCTGGAAGCGCATCGTCGATTTCTGCCACGGGAATTCACGCGCCAGGCTCGCCATTCAATTGGGCCATGCGGGGCGCAAGGCTGCGTGTCATCTACCCTGGGAAGGGGATGACCCCCTGCGGGATGGAACGGCCTGGAGAGCGATAGGCCCTTCGCCGCTTTCCTTCGACGACGACTGGCCCGCGCCGCGCGAGATGGATCGAGGCGACATGGAGCGTATTCTCGCGGAGTACGTTCAGGCTGCCGAGCGCTCCGAACGGGCTGGATTCGACATGCTCGAAATCCACATGGCCCACGGCTATCTACTTTCGAGTTTTCTATCTCCTATCAGCAATATGCGTGGGGACGAATACGGCGGAACGCTGGAGAATCGACTCCGCTTCCCGCTCGAGGTCTACGAGGCCGTGCGCAGTGTTTGGCCTGCAGAGAAACCCATGTCGGTTCGCATCAGCGCATCCGATTGGTTGGGGGAAAAGGGCATGACGATCACCGACAGCGTCCAGGTCGCGCGTGTCTTGCGCGATGCCGGCTTGGATCTGATCGACGTCTCGTCCGCGGGAAACACGCCCCTGTCTCAGCCGGAGTACGGACGGATGTATCAGGTGCCCTTTGCAGAGCGTATTCGTTCCGAAGTGGGTATGGCGGTGATGGCGGTCGGTGCCATTCAAGGCGCCGACCACGTCAACACGTTGATCGCCTCAGGGCGTGCGGACCTGTGCGCCATCGCTCGCGGCCATCTCTCCGACCCCTATCTCACGTTGCGGGCGACTGGGGAATACGACCATTTCGACCATCCCTGGCCCAAGCAATACGAAGCTGCACAGCCTCGTCCGCGCCTGGAAGGTAGGCGTTGATGAGTGCGGTGCGGTGCGGTCATGGGGGGGAGCTCTTGTGGGTTCTGCTCGCCTGCGCATGTGGTGGAGGTGACGAGGGGGTGCTGCAGGCGGAAGACCCCACCGACTGGTTCGTCGGATTACCCCAGCAGACCGAGTCCGACCTGCCCCGTGGCGCTGTTCGCGTTTACTACGACGAGCTGCGAGCTCCACACATCTTCGCCGATACCGATGAGGGTGTTTTCTACGGCCTGGGCTACACGCAGGTGCGCGACTTTCCTGTCGCGACCCTGGCGAATCTCTGGTCGACAACGGGACGCTTCGCAGAGATCGCCGGTCCGCGCGTGCTGAAGCGCGACCTTCGCGTCCGCGTCTGGGGACTGGATGAGGTAGCCCGCCGGCAGGCACAGGACGAAAATCTTCTCGAGCCCGAGATCAAGGAGCTTCTGGAAGCCTACGTCGCCGGAGTCAACGCGGGACGGAACTTCTGGCTGGAACGACCGGAGATGATCGATCGCTTGATCGGTGATGAGGGCCAGGTGTGGGTCGATCCGGTTCCTCCCTGGATGAATCCCACCTATACGGGTAACGATGCCAAGCGGATACTCGTGAACATGCTCGAACGGGGGATCAGCCTCCTCCACGTTCTCACCCTGGGCGTTGCGCTCAACGGCGGCACGGAATACTTCGGCGGAGGCTACGCGTTCGCTACGAACGTCTGGTTGATACGGAACCCCGCGAAAGCCGCCGGTCTGTTGGCGCTCATGGATGCGCACCAGCCGATCAAGCGCGACGGTTTGCGCTCCTACCCCGTGCAGTTGCACGGCGCGCGATTCCGCATGTCCGGTATCAGCATGCCGGGCTATCCCAGTGTATTCAGCGGATTCTCGGACGAGTTCTTTTTCGGGCTTTCAACGCCGCCCAAGACACCAGGCCCCATTCTCTCGGTGGGAGCGCCCTTTCGTCTGAACGGGCGTGTTCCACAGACGACCATGCGCTGGGGCGCCGATCTGGAGCCCGGTGAGCCGTTGAGCGTCCTGGTCGATGGGAAGACTCCGAACCTGCTGGAGAAACACACGGTGCTGTTGCGCGCCTTGGACCCGGGGACGGGCAAGGTCGTGGACGACCCCGAAGGCGTGCGCCACTTCTATCGCGTCCCGCTCCTGCGAAGTGAGCTGGAGGGGTTTGGGTTGGGTTACCCGGTAACCTCGCCCCCACCGGGTGTGAAATTGGACTTGGCTACCCACACCAAGATCGTCTTCGAAGGACGCTCCTACCTGGCTTCGCGGAACGCGATGGAGACGTTCCTCAAGATCGGCTATTCCAAGCGCACCGGCGCGATGCATGGCGGTGTCGATCGTGTATTGGCTGGAAGCCGGTTGTCCTACGGGCGTGCTGAGGTCTTTCTGGCCGGCGACGTGGAGGGCGGAATGGAGTACGTGATGTTGACACACGCTCCCGTACCCGGCCGTGCCGCGAGCAAGGCGCGGACTTGGATCGGCGATTTCCTTGTAGACGGACGGGACTCGAGCTTTCGGTGGGGCGGGTTTCCTGCTTTCAACGAGCTGGCCCGACTTGCGCAGCCGGCGGGCTTTGACGATCGCAATGACGTCTGGCTGAACTGCAACACCTCGCCGCACTACGTCCGCCGGCCGGGGGCTCAGCCGGAGTTCAGCTTCGATGGCCCGGGTTGGCTTTACGACGATCAGGCCTGGAAAACCCTGCGGCACGACCGAGCGCGCACTTTGTTCGATCGGCTGGGGCCCAGGACGGTGATTCGTCTGGAGGACATCCAGAGGATCTCGCTCGACACGCAGGATGGGTGGATGGAACGCATGTGGCCCTGGATTGCGGCGATGAGGGAGGACTCGACCCTCAGTCTCGAGGCGCGCGCCATCCTGGATTGGTTCGATGAGGAGCGTTTGTTGGATGCGGACCGACAACCCGGGCGCGACCCGTTCATGGCCCATGTTAGTTCGCGCGTGATGCCCTACATCACGCTGCTCATGGGCCGGTTCGAGGACCACATCGCCGCGCTTGCGGGCGCAGAAGCTCATGAAATCGCCTTTGCCTACGATCCCAGCAGCGATCTACCCAGCCCCGAGGAATTCTCGACGGACGAGCGCTGGGTTCGCACGCACAAGACCCTGCGCGATGCACTGGAGAACGTCGCGAGCCTCTGGAGCGCGAGCCGGGAGGGCAAGCCTTCGGGGTTGGTCACTCAACACTATCTCGCGCAGCACGAGGCATGTGACTCGGCCATCCAGAGGCCGTGGCGCAATACACAGGATCTGAAGAAGAGCGACGAGTTGCTTTGGGGTGACGTCAACCTCTACCTGATGACGCCCCACGTCCTCCCCAAGCCCCTGATCACCGCCCGTGAAGCCTGGCTCCAGTCCATCCTGGTTCCGTGCAGCTTCGACCACCTGCCCGCCTATTACAAGGCACAACGAACAGCGATCGCGGCGGTTCGCGGGACGCGGACGAGTATCTTCCACGCCCATTCACAAAGCCTCTTCAGGACCGACGAAAAGCTCTTCTCCACGAACAAAGGGCTGGTCTACCTCGTTCCCGTCGACTTTGCTTCGCAGGTGTTGTTCGTGGCGGAAATGCGCCCGGGAAAGACCGCCAGAGCGCGCATGTTGCCGTCGATGGGAGCGACGGAGATCCTGATCGACCTACCGGAAAACGGAACCCGAGCCGACGACCACTTCGCGCCCTTCGAGGACTTCCTGAAGGGCAAGTGGACCGACTTTCCCCAGGAAGAGTCGCGCTTGAAAGAGCGCAATCATCGCTGGTACTCTCTGGAGAAGCGCTAGGTGCGACACCGTATCTCCCCCGGTCAGATCTGCGGCGACGAACCCGATCCTGTACCGCCGCCGCCGGACCGTTGAATGTGGCGGTTGAGGAAAGGGGCTTGCGTGAGGGAGAAGATCACCGTGAGCCCGAGGACACCGAAGACCTTGAAGTTCACGTAGGTGTCCCAATCGACCTGGCGCCGCACGATCTCGTTGATGCCCGCGGTGGCCAGAAAGAAAAGGGCGTAGCGCACAGTGAGCGAGCGCCAGGCCTCGTCGCTGAGGGCCAGGCTTTGCCCTAGAAGCGATTTCAAGAAGGAGTGGCCCATCGCCACGCCTCCAAGAAGAACGACGCCGAAAAGGACGTTGATGATCGTCAGTTTGATCTTGATGAACTCCTCGTCCTGCATCCAGATCGTAAGACCGCCGAAGATGCCCACCGCGATCGCGGTGAAGAGGGTCATCGGGGGGATTTTGTGTTCGATCTTCAGCGAGGCGATGACCGCGATCAAGACCGCCGCCATCAAGGCGCCTGTGGCGATGAAGGCGTCCTTGAAGATGAAGTTCGTCACCAGAAAGACGACGAGTGGCCCGAAGTCGATCCACATGCGTGTCCTGGAGGGGGGCCGGGGCCCGGCCCCGTTGGGAGGTGCGGGAGGGGTGGAGGGGGCCGGGGAGGCGGAAGACGGTGTGTCTTGGGTGTTGGAATCCATCCTGCGTTGAATCGGTCGGGACGGTAATCTATCCGTGTCACCTCGCGAGTCGTTCGCCAAAGGCCACGAAGTTTGAATTCATGATCGACGTGGGAAGCAGAGCCCCGGATTTCGACTACCGCCGCTGCGATGGAAGTACGGCGCATTTGTCGGATCAGTGGGCAAAGGGACCGGCGCTCCTGGTCTGGTTGCGCCATAGCGGCTGAATCTTCTTCGCCCAATCCCTCGCGCAGTTGCGCGAGAGTTCCCCCAAAATTCAGGCGACCGGCGTCCGTTTGGCGTGCATCGTCCAGGCTCGCTCCGAGGATCTTGAGGGGTTGTGCGGCGCTCCAGAATACTCGCTCGGCCCGCCCAACTGGCCTCTGTTCGAGTGCGTTCCCGATCCCGAGCACAAGACCCATGATCTCGTCGGCTTGTTGCGCATGCCCTGGTGGAAGATGTTAGCCAAACGCGACCTTTGGCGCCGTCAACGGGCGGCCGCCCAGCTTGGCTTTCGTCAGAGTTGGCGACGCACCTTGGCAGCCGAAAGCGACAAGCTTCGGAATCCAGGAGCGGCTCTGGTCGATCGCAACGGTAAGATCCTGTGGCTCTACCGTGGGGACCATCCCGCCGACCTGCCGAGCACAGAAGATCTACTGGCGATCGCAGGGGAGTACGGCGTTTCGGTGTCCTCGTAAGTCGCTTCTTTCCTCGAGGTCTACCTATTCAATGAACGTCTACACCGCGCTCATTCTGGCTGCGCTGCTGCTCGACTACCTTCTGAACGCACTTGCTGATGTCCTGAATTTGCGGGCGCTCCAGCCGCAAGCCCCCGCGGGATTTGACAAGGTCTACGATGCCGAACGCTATCGGAAGTCCCAGGAGTACACGCGAGCGCGAACGCAGTTCGGACTGATTCCAGCGACCTTCAATCTGCTCGTCATGCTCGTTTTTTGGGCCCAGGGAGGTTTCCTGTGGTTGGATGGCTGGGTCCGCGGGTTCGAGTGCGGTCCTGTCGTCAGCGGTCTGATCTTCATCGGCATCTTGGCCGTTGCCCGGACCCTTTTGAACCTTCCTTTCAGTTGGTATTCGACCTTCGTCATCGAAGAGCGCTTCGGCTTCAACAAGACCACCCCCAAGACCTTCATCGCCGATCTGCTCAAAGGACTCTTTTTGACGGTCCTTCTGGGCGGGGCTTTGCTCGCCGCCATCCTCTGGTTCTTCGAAACGACCGGCGGGGCGGCTTGGATCTGGTGCTGGGCGATCACGACCCTGTTTACGATTGTGCTGCAGTTCGTGGCGCCGACCTGGATCATGCCGCTCTTCAACAAGTTCAAGCCGTTGGAGGAGGGTGAGCTGCGGGAGTCGGTCATGGCCTACTCGAAAAAGGTCGCGTTCCCGCTCGAGGGCCTCTTTGTCATAGATGGCTCACGACGTTCGACCAAGGCCAACGCCTTCTTCACCGGTTTCGGAAAGCGCAAGCGCGTCGCCCTGTACGACACCTTGATCGAAAAACACAGAACCGAAGAGCTCGTCGCGATCGTCGCCCACGAAATCGGACACTACAAGTGCGGTCACATCATCAAGGGCATGGTGCTGGGCGTGCTGCAGGCGGGCGTCGTTTTCTTCCTCCTATCGATTTTCGTCAAACACGAGGGGCTATTCGAGGCCTTTGGCCTGAAGCAGATGTCGGTCTACGCCGGATTGGTCTTCTTCGGGCTGTTGTACTCTCCCATCGACCTCATCATTTCCTTCCTCATGCAGGCCTTTTCGCGCAAGAACGAGTTCGAAGCGGACGCCTACGCGAAAGAGACCATCGGCTCGGGAGAACTGCTGGCGAGTGCGCTCAAGGGGCTTTCCGCTGACAGCCTCTCGAATCTAACGCCCCACCCGTTCTACGTATTCTTGCACTATTCCCACCCCCCGCTCGTGCAGCGCGTGGAGGCGTTGAAGTAGCCGTCTCTAGTCGATTCGTTGAATCTCGAGGGCGCTGATCGAGGGGAGGGACCTGTCCTTCACATGGACAAAGTCGATGTCGAGCCAGTCGTCGGTGACTTCCGTCTCGAACGTCTGGGAGGTTGCGCGGGCGAAGCCCAGTTCGGCCAAGGGATCCCACTTTTCGAGGACGACGTCGCCTTCGAGCTTGACGCCGAACTGTCGCTTTTCAGCCTCCTTGAAGCGAGGATCGGATTCAGCGAAATGCATCGTCACGCTGTACTTTCCATCGGGTACGGGGATCTGGTAGGAGGCTGCCTTCTTATGCCGCGTCGGGTAGGCGCGCTGTGAGCGGTACAGCTCGTCATCCTCCGTCCATTCGATGCGCGGGCTCTGTTCGCTCTCCGCGCTGTACCACCTCACGCCGTGGCCGAAGAAGCGATCGCCGTGCCAGAGATTCCCGCGCGAATCCTTGTACTCAACACCGCCGCAATTCAGCCGCAGGGGACCTTTCTCGAGCGTGCGCAGGACCCAAACCAAGAGCCCCAGAGGCTCGACGATTCCGCAGTCAGCGTAGGCTTCGCCCCGGACGTTAACCCCGTAGATGCCGATGAAGTTCTCGCCCTTTTGAAAGCTGCCCTTCCGCATCGGTACCGTGTCATAGCCCTTGGTGCGTCCGTTCACCCGGTGCGAGATCGCACCGTTGAGATAGATGTCGCCCCCGTCGTTCAAGGCGATGCGGGCGTGGGGAAACAGCAACCGATTACCGGGGAGACTAAAGCCGGTTCGTGCGTAGATGACCTGGTTCTCCCAGGGCGTGCGGACGTTGCTTTGAAGGGATGAACCCCATCCGAGACCGCCCGCGCCGTCGAACCAACCGACGGCGCCGAACGAGGTCTGCGACCACTTCACGGTCGGCGGTTGGCTGTTCAGGTACTGCCAGGGTTGGGGCGAGTTCTCCGAGGTCGGAACCACGACGGAGTATTCGGGCAGGTTCAACGGAAGTTCCGCAAGGTCCGCAACGACGTCCCAGGGGTCACGATCCAGGCCGTTGAGGGCCAGGCTGATCCAAAATCGCAGGAAGGCCGGCGTGATCTCGACCTTGCTTTCTATTGCGGAATGCACGATGTCTTCGGCTTCAGGCGCAAGGGCGGCGCTCAGCAGGCACTCGGCCATGCGCTGGAAGGGCTCGGTGCCGGTTGAGTCCGAGAAGGCCAGCTCTTCGAAGGCGATCGTCGCATCGTCCAGCCGCCCGGCCATCTGATCGATGCGACCCTGCAGATAAAGGGCGATTGCTTTTTCGGCATCGCTTCCAGCGACTTCCCGTGCCTCCTTCACCAACCCTGAAGCTTCTTGACCCAGGAGCTTGGCGAAGCCATCGGCCGAGGCGTAGCTGTAGATGTGCGGCAGCAGGTTTTCACGCAAGAGCTGGAGTCGTTGCCCCGCAGCGGGGGTGAAACCGGAGATGGCTTCAGCGACTTCAAAGGTGTGCAACGCTTCCCGCGTGCGGTCGAGGGCCAGGAGGGCTTCCGCCTGCTGCACGAGGGCGTAGGGGTCCTTGCTTCCGCTTTTCTCCAGCCACGCCCCCGCCAGTTTCTCGAAGCATTCCGCGCCCAGGGGCCAAACTTCGACTCCGGCGAGCGATGCTTTCTTCTTCGTGCGTGCTACGAGATCCAGCTCGAGAAAGTTCGTATGCGTGTGGGCAGGGATCGAAATCCGTTCGAGCCCGTTCTTCCCACGCAAGGCCCGTATGGCCCGCATACCGTTGACGATGACGTCCAGGCCGTTGTCGGCATCCATGTTGAAGGAGAGCCGCAATTCATAGGCTCCTTTTGTGAGCGGAAAGTGGTACATCGCCTGGCTCTCGCCCAACTTACGATCCGCGACGCGGACGACGCCCTCGGCGCGCCCGAGAGCACTATGCGGCCAGGATTCCAGACCTCGGCGCTTGACCTCGCCATAGGTGAAGAGTCGGTCACGACTCCAGGTCGTACCGTTGGCTCCGTGGTCGTACGCGGCGCCGCAGTCGATCCGCAGGGGCTCATCGGCCAGCATCAGCTCCGCGGTCCAGAGCGCATCGGCGAAGTAGCCGTTGTCCGGCAGATTGGAGGCTTTCTGAACGACCGTCCGGATGTGCGCCGCGGATCCACCGAGATCCTCGAGGACGGCGCGCGCCCAGGCGTTCAAGAGCGAAAGGTCGGCGAGTCCCATCTGGATGCGGTCTTCCAGGCCTTCCACCACTTGAGCCAAGGATCCAGCCGTGCGAGCGCATTCGATCATGCGTTGCCAGGGTTCGCTGGCCTGGGGATCACCATTCGCCGCCTTGGCAAAGAAATCGATCGCTTCCCGAGCACGGCCGGATCGTTGCAAGAACACGCCTTCGAGGTAGGCATCGAGGAATTCGATCCGGTCGCCGGCAAGGCGCTTGCGAGTCTGTCGCTTCCGTAGGTTGTCCTCGTCCGGGTTCTTGCGGAAGCGGCCATAGATCTGCGGGCGGATTTCAAAGCTCTGCTGATCGTCCTTGTGAACCAAACCGATGAAAGCCAGCGGGTTCGGCCCCGGTTTCAGGTCGAAGGTCATCTCGCTTGTAGGTACGGGCAAACGCTCTATCTTGCGTTCGGTCGTGGCCTGCGAGTCGTGCGCGACGAAGATCCCGCCGCCCGAATGGATTCGATCCTGAGTCGCGCCGTTGACGTAAAAGACGTAACCGTCGTCGATCGGGCAGCGCAATTCGATGTATTCGTACATCGCCGGGTCGCCCATATCGAGTATGTGGCGCAGGTAGACGGTCGTCGCTTCGCCTTCCATGCCTTCGATCGTCGTCGCGAGTCCTTCGGCACCGTAGCCGAGGGGCGAAGGCCCTTCCTTCCAATCGCTATCCCAGAACTCGATCTTGGTCCAGTCCCCTTTCTCGCCCTCGGGCTCAGCAACGCCTACCAGGTAACGCCATACGGCGCCCAATGCCACCAGGTATTCACCTTCGAACCGTTCGTCGATCTCGGCATAACTCGTGACCGGCGACTTGTCGTCTGCGGGGAGGGCAGGCGTAAGGAAAGCGGTGGCCCAGACGGTTGCGATCACGGGACTAGGCTCCCTGTCGCTCGAGGGCTTCCCTGGCGTCCGATTCTGAACCCAGGAGGACGGCGATCCAGCGTGTGTCGTTGTTGCTTTCCAAGGCGATCTTGATGGTCATGGTGAGAGGAACGGAGAGAAACATACCGATGGGGCCAAGGATCCAACCCCAGAAGACGAGGGAGACGAAGACGACCAGGGGCGAAATGCCCAGACCACGGCCCATGACGCGCGGCTCGAGATAGCCGCCGATCAGCATGTTGACAACGAAGAACGCCAGGGCGGTCAACAGCATCGTGTCCACGCCATTGTTGATCCACGCCAAGAGAGTGGGGGGAAGGGCGGCCAAAATCGAGCCGACATTGGGGATGAAATTGAGCAGGAAGGCCAAGAGGCCCCACAGGATGGGGAACTGGACGTCTGACAAGGTCAGCCAAACGGTGATCAGGATACCGGTAACCAGGCTGGTCGCCGTCTTGATGG
This sequence comes from Planctomycetota bacterium, assembly GCA_002683825.1. Lineage (GTDB taxonomy): Bacteria > Planctomycetota > UBA1135 > UBA1135. The sequence continues at coordinate 111,517 of NYUD01000031.1, read as the reverse complement.
CGATGTAGTTGCGGATGCTCTCTGTAAATCGGCGCATGGCCAGGCTCTCGCGCGTGGAGGGGAAGACGGCGCGGAACTTGAGGGGGAAGCTGGAGATCTCCGCCAGGATGAAGAGCACCGAGAGGAAGATCAGGAATGTCTTCCCGAGGGCTGCGCCGAGACCACTGAAGAGGTAGCGAACCCACTCGAAGACCTGTCCGAAGTCAATGAGATGTTCGGTGGGCTTGGTTTCGTGGAAGAACTTCTCCCCCAAACTGGCGAGCGCGACGTTGATCTTCTCCTCGAGGCTTACTTCCAGACCCGACAGCTCCCTTCCGAATTGGTTGGCGGGTCCCTTGACGATGTAGGCGATCAGGCTGGCGATCCCGAACACGCCCAGGAAAACCCCTACCAGCGCGAGGGCGCGAGGCAGGCCTTTTCGCTCGAGCCAGAGCATCGGTGGCGCACAGAGGATGGCCAGGAAGGCTGCGAGTAGGAACGGCACCACCAGGGGTGCCGCGGCCTTCAGACCTCCCATCACGACGACGAAGGCAGCGACCCCGACCAAGGCCAGGATCGGCCGCTTGGAAAGGTTTCCGTCAGGGGAATCGGGCGACACGAGAAAGCAACGAAGTTAGGGGTGGATGAGCGGAGGGTAGCGGCATGTGGCGGTTGGTCCGATCAGGGCGGGAGAGCAAGATGCTACGTTAAAGGATGGAAACCGCCCTGTTTGGGCCTGAGGAGGTGGCTATGATAAACGGCGGTTCAGGTCCTGCCTGCCTCAAGGAGCCCCCCCGGGCCTGTCGATCCAGAATGTGTCGATTCGGCGGCACAGGATTGGCTCCGCGGGCTGATAAGGGGGTGCGTCGCTGTGGAACGGGCCCTGGGCAGCCGACGGAGAGAACTCATCCATATACCATGATCTTGCTAGGCATGCGCAAACCCGGGACCGGTCTTTGGCTGTCGCTGGCGCTTTTTTCCATCGCGAGCTGCTCCCCAGCTCCCGAGAGCATGAGGCCGATCGAAACGGTCCGTATGGTCGAACGACTGGGACTGGACCGGCCTCGGGCGGCGACCCTGGCGGAGATGTTCGGTACGCAAGAGGCGGACCCGGGCTTCGTTTACCACACGCCGCCGGGGTGGATCGAGCGTCCGCCCAGCTCGATGCGCCTGCTCGATTTCCAGGTCGCGGGAAATCCCGCGGCTGAGTGCTATCTCACGGTGCTTCGCGGGGGCGCCGGCGGTCTGGAGGCCAACGTCAACCGCTGGTACAAGCAGATGCAACGGGAGGAGCTGGACGCGGCCGGCATGCGAGCGCTTCCCCGGGCCAACCTCCTGGGGCTCGAGGCCGTACTGGTCGACATCGAGGGAAGTTTCAATGTCGGCGACGAGATCCGCGACAACCACCGGCTCGTGGGACTCTTGGTGTTCCACCAGGAGGCGGGCCTCTTCATGAAGATGACCGGGCCCCGTGAGGTCCTCGATCGTGAGCTCGGCAATTTCCACGAGCTGGCGCGAACGATGCGTCTGCCGAACTCGTCTTCGACCGCAAGCCAACCGGCCAGGCCGCGGGGATCTACGCCCCCGAGCGGCGGCGGCGGACTGAAATGGGAGCTCCCCGAAGGTTGGACTCCGGGCGCCAACCGCCCGATGCGTGTGGCCACGTTCATGGCCGGGAAGGCCGATCCGGTCGAGTGTTACATCACGTTTCTGGGCCCCGGAGCAGGCAACGAACTGGCCAACTTGAATCGTTGGCGGGCCCAGCTGCGCGTGGAACCGGTCGCGCAGATCACCGGCGAGACGCGCATCCCCATGCTGGGTGAGGATGCGTTATTCGTCGAGATTGTTGGTACCCAGCCCGATGACAGCGAAGGGATGATGCTCGCCACGATCTGCAATCTGCCCGACCGATCGGTCTTCGTGAAGATGTTGGGGCCTCGCCAAACCGTAGAACCTCAAAGAGAGTCCTTCCTCTCGTTCTGCAAGTCCTTGCTCCTGGGAGGGTAGTTGTCCATGTCGTCCGGTTCCGCATCCTCTGCAGTTTCCATCCCCCGACTCGAGAGCCGTCTCCACTGGATTCTCCAGTGGCCCCTGCGATTGTTCTCTTCGCTCGGATTTACGGTCGTCCTGCTGCTCTTCCTTGCCCTTCTGACTTACCTCGGCACGCTCGAGCAGGTGGAGCTGGGGCTATTCGACGCGCAGAAGAAGTACTTCGAGTCCCTCTTTCTCATACACGACGCGGGTTTCATTCAGGTGCCGTTGCCAGGGGCCGGGCTCGTTCAGCTGTTGCTCTTCTTCAACATCTTGGTGGGCGGCATCATCCGCATACGCAAAGGCTGGAAGACGTGCGGCATTCTCGTGACGCACGTGGGGATCTGCTTCCTTCTCTTTTCCGGGTTCTGGAAGCTTTACTTCTCGGATGAAGGCCACACCACACTCTACGAACAGGAGAGTGCGAACTACTACCAGTCCTACCACGACTGGGAGATCGCCGTCAGTCGGGATCGGGGCAACGGGCAATACCAGGAGTTCGTCATCCCTCAGACGGACTTCATGCACGCTACAGGCCCCGAGAAGGTCACGCTGTTCTCGCCCGACCTGCCGTTCGACCTCGAGGTCAGCCACTTCATCGAAAACTGTCAGCCGCAGGCGAATGACGGCAAGGTCAAGACCGTTCCGGTGGTCGATGGTCTCTTCCTTCAGGAGATCAAACCTCTTACCACCAAGGAAAACAACCTGGCAGGAATCTACGCGGACGTGGTCGTCAAGGACAGCGGCCGAAGGTATTCAGGCCTACTCTGGGGCTACGACTTGCACCGCCGCAACCGCCGGCAAACGACCAATTGGGGGGTCGAGGTCGGCGACGACACCTGGCTCTTCGATCTGCGGCACACGCGGTTTCAGCTGCCCTTCACGGTGACTCTCGACAAGTTCACGAAGGAAGAGCACGCGCGGACCGCCATGCCCAAGGTCTTCTCCAGCGATGTGACCGTCGCTCGAGAGTCCACCGCTGAATCGGGCGGACGCGCCATCAAGATCGAAATGAACGAGCCGCTGAGAGACGAAGGGCTCGTGCTCTATCAGGCCTCGTGGGGCCCTCCCGACGCCGGTCCGGGGGAGCCCTTGTTTTCGACGCTGTCTGTCGTTCGTAACGGCGCGGATCAATGGCCTCTCTATTCCTGCATCATCATCGGCCTCGGGTTGTTGATCCACTTCCTGATGAAGCTCTGGGGCTACATAAGGGGCGAGGTGGCCAAGGCATGAAGGCTTTCATTCACGAACTCACTCTCCTCGCGGCCCTTGCCGGTTCGGTCTTGTTCTCGGGGTGCACTCGGGGAGAGGTCGACGTGATCCGGCCCGAATGGCCCGAGTCGGTCCTCGAGCTGGCGGCAGCGCTTCCGGTTCAGGACGGTGGCCGCATCAAGCCGTTCCAGACCTACGCCGACTTCTCCTTGCTGCCCCTGAACGGCAAGCGCAAGGTCGTCTTCGCTGACAAGGTGAAGATGTCGGGCATGGAGTGGCTCCTCAATACGATCGTCTTCCCCGAGTACGCGGATGACTACGAGGTCTTCCTGGTGCGCGATTCGGCGGTTATCGACGCGATCGGGCTGCCGCGCGAGGGCAAGAAGAAGAGTGACCGCTACTCCTTCAACGAGCTCATGCCGGGCTTCAGGCGACTGTCTCAGCTTGGGGACCAATACGGACGGATCGAGCAGAAAGACCGCGACACGATCCAGGAGCAGATCGTCCTTCTCGCCAGCAACGTCAACCACTACTCCTATCTGCGTGGCATGCTGGAGTTCGCGCGTTTTTCGCACTCTCTGGAAGTCCAGGGAGATGACGAACGCGCGCTCGATATTTTTGACGATCCCAAGAACGTGAAGTTCTCGGACGTCCTCGCCAACCTGGGGAGGATTGTCGAAGTTCACGAGGAGTTGCGTGATTCCGGCGAGGACGCCGCGGCCGGCGCACTGGGCGACACCTTCACGTCGGCGGTTGAGTCCGTCGCCGTCACCGGGGTGCTCGCCGCCATGATTCCTCCCCCGGCGAGCGCTGCGGAGGAGGCGGAATGGCTGACGCCGCAAGATCTGTTGGATCAGGCGTTTGTCCCCGGATGGACGCTGGCGGAAGAACACCTGCGGGCTTTGCGCGGTTTTGAGGGACTCGTCGCCTCGCGGGAGGATTTCCACGCTTTCGAACGCGAATTGTCGGCCCTGCAGGGAACCCTTTCGGCCCTGGCCGGGGCGCGTGGTGAGTATCAAGAGATCCCCCTCGAGCTGCACTATTACAAGGGCAAGTACGTTGCGAACAGCCAGGTCCTGTTCATCCTCTCGTTCGTGCTGATGGCTTTCATGTGGCTCTTCCCGAACACGAAGTTGCTCTACCGCGGGACGATGTTGGCCGTGATTGTGGCCATGGGCTACCTGATCGCGGCCATTGTCTTGCGTTGTATCATTCGTGGCCGGCCGCCGGTCAGCACGTTGTACGAGACGATCCTGTTTGTGACCGCCGGATGGGCCCTGGTCAGCGTGGTCACGGAGTTCATCAACAGGAAACGCATCATGCTTTCGGCCGGTGCGTTCCTGGGCATGCTGGGACTGTTCCTGGCCAACAAGTACGAGCTTGTCGACAAGCAGGACACGATGCCCAGTTTGGTTGCGGTGCTGGACACCAATTTCTGGCTGGCGACGCACGTGACGGCGATCACTGCCGGTTACTCGGCCGGTCTGCTCGCGGCTCTGATTTCGAGCCTCTACCTCCTGGCCAAACTCTTTGGTTTACTCTTTGGTTTCAAGAAGGGCGACAAGACCTTCTACAGGAACATCGCACGCATGTCCTACGGCGTGCTTTGCTTTGCCCTGATCTTTTCGCTGGTCGGAACCATCCTCGGCGGCATCTGGGCCAACGATAGTTGGGGACGCTTTTGGGGTTGGGATCCCAAGGAAAACGGTGCGCTCTTGATCGTGATTTCGCAGATCGCGATCCTGCACGCACGCATGGGCGGCTATCTGCGCCAGCACGGCCTGCAGATGGCGACGGCCTTCGCCGGAACCGTGATCGCCTTCTCATGGTTCGGCGTCAACCTGCTGGGCGTCGGCCTGCACAGCTACGGATTTACCAACGGCATCCACCAGGCTCTCTGGACCTACTACTTCATCCAATGGGGCATTGTCGCCGCAGGTGGCGTGGCCCTCTTGGTTGAACGCCGCGTGGCGGATGCCCTCAAGGCGTAGGCGCTTGAGGGCTAGGAGCTGCGTCAGTCTCCCGCATACCCGATCGACCGCAGCATTTCGAGTACGTCATCAGTGAGGGCATCCTCGGCGAGTCGCATGCCGGGGGGCGCTTCGCGCATCAGCAGTTGAATCTCAGGCGAAAATCGGTGCGCCATCTCCAGAGGCCACGCTAGTTCGTGTGCCAGGTCGGTCTTCTCTCCTGGATCCGCCCCGAGGTCGAAGGCCCCGAGCGGTGCTCGACCGCTTTGTTGCGGATCACCGAAGAGTTTCCGGGCACCTTCGATGGCGACCCATTCGTATCGTTTCTTCGTGCGGTAGAACCCGTGTACCGGGCGATCGCCATCGAGCGCCAGCAGATCTTCGCCCTGCCACTGGGGCAGAGGCGGAATCCCCGCCAGGGAAACCAAAGTGCGCGATAGATCGACGAGGGATGCCGCCTGCGTTTGCCGCCGAGCCGTCAAGTCCTCGCCGAGAATGAAAAGGGGAACTCGCAAGAGCTCTTCCCACATGCTGCCGCGATGCCCGCGGTTTTGATGCTCGTAGAATGCTTCGCCATGGTCGCTGGTGAACACCAGGTAGCCTGGAGAAAAACCCGCTACTTCGCGCACCTGCGGCCACCACCGGGCGAGCTTCGTGTCGAGGTCCGAGACGCCATCGAGATAAAAACGTTTTAGCCCCTGGATAGCTTCCCGCGAATGAATGGCCGCTTCCACATCGCCCTGGGGAGCTTGCGCTGCGAGGACTTGAAGGAACTCCAGGGCCTCTGCCTGGGATTCCTGCGGGCCCACACGGTAAGGAGAGTGCGTTCGGTAGGTTTGTACGTACAGGAACGCGGGACGGCCGTCGTTTGCACGCAGAAACTCCAGCGCTCGAAGCAGGGTCGTTTCCAGGCTCCAGTTATGGGCGCCCTTGTGTTCGAGGTACCACTCGAAGCCCTGGTCGAAGTTGTAACGCGCCGAGACGAATCCCGAGTCCGTGACCCCTCCGGTTCGATAGCCGTTCCGCGCGAGCACTTCCACAAAGGTGTGCAACGAGTGCGGCAGCACGTAGCCCTGTTCCAGCGCTCCGTGTTGTGGCGGGAGAGCCCCTGTGAACATCGAGCCCTGCGAGGGCAGCGTCCAGCAACTCGGCGCCCATGCGCGCTCGAAGAGAACGGCCTCTTCCGCGAGTCTGTTCAGGTAGGGTGTGAGTTCCGGATCACCTCCGTAGGCCGCCAGGTTGTCCGCGCGAAAGGTGTCGGCCAGAAACAGGACGATACTGGGGCGTTGCGAAGGCGTGGGTGCGCCAGGCCCCAGAGCGGGGGCGACGAAGGCCGTCCAGGCAGGATCTCCGTCGACCGACAGTTCGATCGTCGAGAGCTGGGTCCGCAAGACCGAGTCGAGCGGAACGGTGTGCCAGGCGTCCGCGTGGAGTCCCGCGACCCGCTCTTGTTCCCAGATCGTTTCGCCGTTCAAGGCCACTCGAAAGGTCACGGTTGCCTTATCCGCTTCGCCTTGACCAGAGGCCGTTGCGAAGAAACGAAGCGCCATCCCCGGTGGGAGGTTCATGGCGACGGACCAGCGCTCGCCCGGAAGTACAGGTACGGCCGGGCCCGAAACCGAGCCGTTCGAGACCCGCCAGCCGGGCCCCTCGCGTCGCCCGCGGGGTAGGAATGCCGAGAATGTCAGCGGAGGGATCTCAGCGCCCTCGTCGTGCAATCGGATGTACAGCTTCTTTCCCTCGGAATGGAAGTTCCCGGGTTGGGGTTTCTCCTTGGCGCCGACTACACGGGAGAAAGTGTGTTTCTCCGAACGAAGCTCCAGGCGCGTTTGCGGAACTCCACTCAGCTGGGCCGGGAGCGGCCGGTCCGTACTGAAGACGCCCCCCGGGAGCGCATTCCAGACATCCGGTTTCAGGTGCCAACGCAGGTGGAGGCCCGTATCCGCCGCGGTGACATCACAGCCCAACGCCACTTCCCATGCGGCCGTATCCAGCGGTGTAGAAGGCGCCTCGATTTCGATCCTGCGCCAGGCCTTGGCGGTCTGTTTCCCCCCGCACGCCGGTGAGGAGATGGCGCCGAGGCCGACCGCCAAGGCCAAGAGGCCGCTCCTCAAAGCTTGGGACAGGGCAATCGGGATAGCGGTGGATCCTCGCACGGGTACGGTCGGGATACGCGGGCGTGCGTCCGGTGTCAATTGTTTCCGATCTAGGTCTCCGGACGGATCCTTTTTCCACATGCGGGCGATCTCCTTCAGAGCTGTGTTTGGCGAGGTCGAAAGGCTACTTCCGGAAGTCGGCTCAGACCTGGCAGGAGACCCCATTGAAGCCATCCCTCGGACTATTTTCGGTCCCGTTCGTGCTGGTCGTGTTGACCCTTGGATGCCTGAGTGCGAACAACCCCCGTTCGGGCCTGGACAAGGCCAAGATGCGCTGTCGGGACCTCGTCCTGAAGATCGAGCCCGCACGCGCCGATCTGGTCGAGTACGCCTCGGGTCTACTCGATCGCGCCTTCTCCCTCTCGAACGATCTCGATGCTGCGGCCATCGCCGACCTCGAACCCGATCTGCGTCGCCTGGGGCGACGAGCGTCCGACCTCGCCAAGAGGCTGCAAGCCATAGCGGAGGTGGCCGATGACTACATCCGCACGTCCTCACTGCTCGGCACAGCCGGTGTTGATTCCGGGGTTGGCGAGTAACCACTTGCCGAGACCGGCGGGACCTCTCCTCTGCGCGGCCCCGGCGCTTTCCCTCGCTCCAGCCCCATTCGATAGAGCGCGATGAGTTGGATCATGCTCGTTGGCTTCGGATCGGCCCTTGGAGCGATCATGCTCTTGGTCGCCGCTCGCCGGGCGGAGTTCGCCAGGATAGAGCGTGCGGTGCGCAATCGAGAAGACGCGCGCCGTACTGGAAGCGCGGCCGCGCAGCTGCAATATCCGCTCATCGACCTCTCGCGTTGCCTGGGGTGCGCGACGTGCGTAGCGGTATGCCCCGAAAAAAACGTGCTCGACATCGTCCACGGCCAGGCGAAGGTGATCAACGGATCGCGATGCGAGGGCGCATCGGCTTGCGAACGCGAATGCCCCACGGGAGCGATCACGGTTACGGTCGCGAATCTCGAAAAGCCCACTGACGTTCCCGTCATCAACGAGGAGCTCGAAGTCTACGGATCTCCGGGGCTCTTTCTCGCCGGCGAGGTCACGGCGCACGCGCTCATACGCCGCGCCGTGGGGCACGGAACGGCCGTCGCCGCCAAGGTGGCGCAACGCATCGAGGAGGGGGGTGGTCAGCCCGATGCGCTGGACCTCGTCATCGTAGGCGCCGGGCCTGCGGGGCTCGCCTGTGCGCTCGAAGCCAAGCGCCATGGCCTGCGCTTCCTCACGGTGGATCAAGCCGACCAGCCCGGCGGTGCCGTGGCCAAGTACCCGTGTCACAAACTCGTGATGACACGCCCGCTCGAACTACCCCTGTACGGCCGTTTCTCCCGGACCACTTACACCAGGGAGGAACTCTCCTCCCTGTGGCAACAGATCGTTTTCGAACAAGGACTCGACTTTCGCGGCGGAGAGGTCTTCCAGGGGCTGCAGCGCGGAGCCGACGGTTGCTATGCGGTCGAAACGTCGCACGAGACATACCGCTGCCGTACGGTTTGTCTGGCCATCGGTCGACGCGGAAGCCCGAGCAAGTTGGGCGTTCCCGGGGAGAGTCTGCCGAAGGTTTCTTACAGCCTCCTGGACGCCGGCTCCTACACCGGCCGACGGATTCTCGTCATCGGCGGCGGCGACAGTGCTATCGAGGCAGCATTGGCCTTGGCGGAACAATCGGGCAGCCTCGTCACGGTCTCCTACCGCCGGCCTCGGTTCTTTCGTTTGAAGGAAGGCAATCGTAAGCGGATCGAACAGGCCCTCGAGAGCGAGCAACTGCAGGTCTTCTTCAACAGTCGCGTGCGGGACATTCGAACCGAAGAAGTCGAGCTACAGGTTGTTGAAAATGACCGCGTGAGTTCGCTCATCCTGCCCAACGACGCAGTCTTTGTCCTCACGGGGGGCGTGGCGTCGACCGAACTTCTCGGGCGCGCGGGAGTCTCCTTCGATTCAGGCCTGCGCCCCGGTATGAAGCCTCTGCCGGAGCGTGGCTCCGACCTTTTGCGCGTTCTCCTGTTTGGTCTTGTCTTCACCCTGGCCGCGCTTCTTTTCTATGCGTGGAACGGCGACTACTACGGGCTGTCGCCCGCCGAGCGCGCCACGCACCCCCAAAACGATCTGCTGCGTCCGGGGCGCGGGCTCGGGTTGATCATGGGGGCCGCTGCGGTGGGACTGATCGTAATCAACCTGTCTTACTTGCTGCGCCGTTCGTCGAGCCTGAGGCTGAAACCCGGAGCACCTTCGGCGTGGGCGACAAGTCACATCGTGACCGGAACCCTGGCCTTTCTCTGCATCGCACTGCATGGCGCGGTGACGCCGAACACCACGCTCGGCGGTTACGCGTTCCTGGCGCTCTTCGTGTTCTTGATCACGGGCGCGGTCGAACGCTACCTGCATTCCTGGGTTCCGCGGGCAGCCAACGGGAGCGAGCTCAATCCGGATGAAAGCGAGGCCCGCTTCGATGACCTGAGCTCCATGCACCCAGGGCATCGCAGCTTCCAGGAAAAGGCGTGCACCGGGGTCATTGCACTCATCGAGAACAAGCGCTGGAGTGGCTCCTTCGTTCGTCGAGCCCTCGCCTTGGTGGCGATTCAGCGTGGGCTGTCACGCTTTCTCACCGGCGTCCGACAGCGCGGTAGGGCAGAGGGTATCTCCGACGAACACCTTGCGGAAACGGTGCGTTGCTCGAAGCACACACATCGCCAGGTCCTCCTGGCCGTTCATTTCGAGGACCTGCGCGCACTCTTGGGGTCGTGGCGTTTCTTCCACCGCTGGGTGGCGTTCCTGATGGTGCTCCTGATTGTGCTGCACATCGTCTATCCGTTCACCGATGTGGCGCTGGTCGAATTACTGGAAGTGCCGTTCGATTTCGACAGGAGCGATCTTACCGAGGGGCCGTGAGTGAGGTTTCGTCGGCGCCTACGGCGCGGTGGTTTCGTCGTCCAGAAGATGCTCTTTGATCGCCTTCCAGGTCAGCTTTTGGTTGAACCAACGTAGGTCAGGATCGCGGATGCCGTGGCGCGTTTCGGGGTACAGCATCATCTCGAAGTCCTTCCCCGCTTTCTGAAGTGCGTACGCGAACTGCAATGCATTCTGTACGTGCACGTTGTCGTCTTGCGTTCCGTGCGTCATCACAAGGTGTCCGGAAAGGTCGGACGCTGTCTCGATCACCGAGGTCGCGCTGTAGCCGTCCTTGTTTTCTTGTGGTGTGCTCATGTAGCGCTCGGTGTAGATCGTGTCGTACATGGCCCAGTCGTAGACACCGCTACCGGCGACCCCCAGCTCAAAGTCCTTGCTGTGGGTCAGGGCGTACGCGGTCATGAAACCACCATAGCTGTGTCCGGAGATGCCGACGCGAGCGTCGTCTGCCCAGGGATACATCGTCAGCCATGCGACGGCGTCCTCCAGATCCTTCAGCTCCTGCACGCCGAGCTGTTTGTAGCACGTCGAAGTCGCGGCAAGTCCCTTGCCGCTGGCGCTGCGCACGTTGCAGTTCAGCACGATGATTCCTTTTTGAGCGAGGAATTGCAGCCACGTACTTGAACTCCAGCGGTTGCGGATGGTGGGGGCGTCGGGACCGGAATAGGTGTAGAGCCAGACGGGGTAGGTCTTCGATTCGTCGAAGGGGACCGGTTTCAGGACGGCCACGTCGAGCGGATAGCCGTCGCGGGCGGCGATCTCGTACAGCTCCCACTCGCTGGTCAGATACTCCCCCAGCTCGGGGATCTCGGTCCGGGCGAGTTCCCGGAGCACTCGGCCGGACATGTCGCAAAGCTGAACGCGCGGCGGCTGGGTCAAGCTCGAGTACTTGTCGAGGAGCAGCGTGTGGTCCGTGTTGAAGGTGGCCGTATGCGTGCCTTCTCCCGGTGTTAGCCGCACGAGTCCCTCGCCATCCAGTCCGACGGTGTAGACGTTGCTGTTGATTGCCCCGTGCTTGGTGCCCGAAAAAACCAAACGTCCACGTTCCTCGTCTACCCATTCGATGGAACCCACCTGCCAGGGGCCGGAGGTGACCGCGCCGATCAGGTCGCCGTTGGGTCGGTAGTGGTACACGTGGCGGTAGCCGGTCCGATCCGACTGCCACAGGAAACTGCCGTCCGACATCCAGCGCGGCTCGGGCAAGCGCTCGGTCCACGAATCCGAGCCCTCGTGGATCAGCGTTTCGCTCTTTCCGTTCTTGAGCGCATATGCGTTGAGGTCAAGCCACGTCTGGATGCGGTCTTGGACCATGTAGATGACACTGTCGCCGTCCGGCGTCCACCCCAGGCGCACGACGAGCGGTTCGACGTCCGCATACTTGTCCAGACCAATCCAGTCGATCTTACCCGTCGCAACCTCGGCGACTCCGACAGCGACGAGCGGGTTGGCGTCGCCGGCCTTGGGGTATTTGGTGATCTCGGATTTCGAGCGAAAGTGTTCCTTCTCGACGAGATCGACGACCGTGAACGTGTGCACGTCCGTTTCGTCCAGCCGGAGAAAAACGATGTGTTTTGAATCGGGGCTCCACCAGAAGCCCTTGAACTTGTAGCGACCGTAGATTTCTTCCTGATAGACCCAGTCAAGCTTGCCGTTGAAGACGTTCTCTCCGCCGTCGCTCGTGATCGGGCTTACTCTTCCCGACACGACGTCAAGAACATAAAGGTCGTTCGCCAGCACGAAGGCGCCATGTAAGCCATCGGGCGCCAAGGCGAATAATTCGGCCTGGCCGTCGATGGGAATGCATTGCACGCCGGAACCACTCTGATAAACGAAGAGCTCGCCTTCGTGCAGGTAGACGCGGACTTTATCGTCCTTGCTCTTTGTGTGCGGTCCGGCGTCAACGATCTTTTTCGCCAGCTCCGCATCGACGTTTTCGAGTTGCTCGAACGCCTGTACAAGATCCGCCTTGTACAGGCTCCCCTCAGGCTTCGTGTCCGCAACCTCAGGCGGCTTGGACAGATGCTCGAATGTCTGAGGATCGACCCAGCGGGCTTCTTTTCCCTTGCCTTCGATCAGGTGTACGCCATCCGGTGCCCAATTCCAGCTGGGCGTTTCACCGCGGAAGCGGACCCCTCCGCTGCGCGTGTCCTCGAGCTTCAGAAGCTTCTGGGAATCTTCCTGAAGGGCGACGAGAGGAGCGAAGAGTAGAGCGAGAGCTGCGATCGGTACTGTGTGCATGGAATTTCGGGGGGGCTGGACCTGGCCGAGCATTCTAGCAGGTGCCATCGAACCGGACCTCATTCCTCCCGGCAGGGGAAACCCGGTGTCGACGGTTCGGGATTCTGTCCCGAGTCGATCTTGTTCGTGAAGGGCAGCTGGTGCGGAAGTCCGTTGCGGGCAAGCGCATCTGCGTGCTCGTTCCAGGGCTGCCGGCGTGACCTTTGACCCGGCGATAGACAACTCCGCGGCGTTCGAACTGCGACAGCATTTCGCGCCGAAGGTCGTCGTTCTTGACCGGTTGCCGGCCTTCGTCTTCCAGTCGGGTGGGGTTGCCTCGGCAGGCGCCGTCGGTATAGATGCGCGTGTTCGTGTCGGTTTGCGTGCGCATCACCCCTTCGGGCTACACAAGGAGCGGACCTGAGAGTACGTTCTGCTGCATGTTCGACCCTGCAACGGTGCAAGAGCTGGACTCCTGGGGTGGTCTAGGTGTCTATTCGCATCGGGCCGCTGATCTGGATGCGTGGATTTTCGTCGCGCTGCACGACGATCGGTTGGGTCCGCCAACGGGCGGTACGCGGTTGAAGGTCTATGCGTGTCCCGAGGACGGCTTGATTGATGCCCTGCGTTTGTCCAGAGGAATGACCCAAAAGTGGGCTGCGATCGAGCTTCCCTTCGGGGGAGGCAAGGCGGTGCTTTGCCTTTCGAGGGCCCTTGGAACCGAGGAGAAGAGGCGCCTACTCGAGGCCTACGCCGCTGTCCTGAACACGCTCCGGGGCAAGTTCGGCACGGGACAGGATCTGGGAACTACGGCCGAAGACATGCGCTTCTTGGCCGGCCTCTCCGCCAGCGTGCATGGCATCGACCGTGAGACGGGCCAGGTCGAGGACCCCGGCCCGCACACGGCTCTGGGCGTCCATGCCGCCATGAGGAGTGCGTTCAAGCATCGCTTTGGCAGCGATTCCTTCGGCGGGCGCACTATCGTCATCGAAGGCGTCGGTGACGTTGGAGCTCCCCTGGCGCGCATGCTTGCCCGCGACGGAGCCCGGCTCCTGCTCGTCGATTTCGACGAAGCACGCGCCGCGGCGCTGGCCCGAGAGCTCGACGCAGAGACGCTGGCTTGCGGAGATCAGTTTGCGACGCCCTGCGACGTCTACGCGCCCTGTGCAACCGGAGCAACGTTGAACCCCGAGACGATCCCCGAGTTTGTTTGTGAGATGGTGTGTGGTTCGGCGAACAATCAACTCCTGAGCTCGGCCGACGCCGCGCGTCTCCACGCACGGGGCATCCTCTACGTTCCCGATTTCGTCGCCAACGCGGGCGGTGCGGCGTATTGCTCCGCCCTGGGGACGGGCATCGTCCGCTCCGAGTTGGAAGCGCGCGTGTTGAACATCGGAACGATCGTGAGCGAGGTCTGCGAGGAGGCCGCAGCGCGAAATGAAACGCTCCTCGCGGCGGCTGAGCGGCGCGTGGAGCGCATGTTCGATCGCCCTGGCTAGAAGAGAGACAGCGGACCCCCGAAGGACCCCACCGGCACGGGCAGGCTCGAAAGATCGATGGGTACGTCCTCCTTCGCCTCGTCGTCCCCGCGATCGCGATAGATGTGCAGGATGCGCGCGCGGCCGAGGTCCTCGTAGTCGGGTTCGGGATAGCCCGTTGGCTTGAGAGGTTGCTCCAGCTGAAATTCGTGAATCAAGACACGCACACCCGGGATTCCGGAGAAATGTCGACCGTCCTCCAGCTGGCGGTCTGCGAAGAGGTCGTAGTGCTCGAAGACCGCGGACATCACGCGACGGAAGGAGGGTAGCGTGACACCGTCCTCGAGGAAGACGAGGTCGATATCCACGGCCCGCATGACCTTGAAGAGATGGTGCAGGGCCTCCCGCGGAATCGCCTTTCGATACGGCGGACCGATCGCCGTCCCGGAGTCTTCGTCGGTATCGCGCGTGAGGTGCGTGGCGAACCAAAACTGGGGAGCGATCCAGAAACCCTCGCCGCGCTCGTATTTCCGACGTCGGGCATGCTTGAGGATGTTCTTGAGTCGCCGCAAGAGCAGGCGACGATACTGCAGGTGAGCGCGCCTGCGAAGAGAAGCATGAAGCTCTTCGGAGGCGATATCGGCCGACGAAACCCTGCGGGGCCACGGGGTGAAAAAGCTCGAGAACTTGTCGCCTGCAGCGACGTCCTCCTCGAGGAGGATCGGTACTTCCGTGGACTTGGGAGCCGCAGGTCCGAAGGTGGTCGCGAAGCCGGCCTGTTCGAGTTGGCTTGCGATGGCCTGGGATTGCTTCGGCGTGAGATGTGCCTGGACATGAACACACACCGGCACCGGCCGGGCCGGATCGGCTCTCCAGGCGACAAGCAAACGGGAGGCGACATAGCCCAAACAGCCAGGTGTGAACAACGCCAGGGACCAGGCAAAAGAGCCCCCGAGAAACCCGCTGATGGAAGTCCCTGCGAAGGGAGTCGAGCCGAGGCGATCGCCCATCGAAAGCACGATGGGGACCGAAAGCAGCATACCCAGGCCTGAGATCAGCGTGATGTCCCACCAGACCCAGCGGCTGGTGTACGGTTCGCCGTTCTGGTCGGCGTACTTCCAGGTCATGCGCAGAGATTGCCCCGGAGCGTAGACGGCACACGCGTACAGAATCAGGGAGATGCAGACGACCACCAGAGGAATCACGGCGGGAAGAAAGGACCCTGCCAGGGAAACGAAGATGAAAGCAGCGAACCCAAGGGTCGCGTACATCGATCGTCGCCCCTCGAGCCAGCGATGCTTCGTGAGCGACCGCGCCAACCGTTCCTCCAGCGCAGCGAAACTCGCGATCCAGAGTGTCAGGGTTCCGAGTCCCAGCGCGGTCCACAGGCCGGTCAGGAGGACGAGGTACAAGAGACCACTGACGTTTTGAAGGGTGCTGCGTGCCCCGCTGGGCCAAAACGAATGCGTCGCCAGCAGAGTGGACAGGAAAAGGAAGATGGCGCCTGCCAGAACCGCGTAGCGCCAGGGGTGGCGCGGCGAGAGCGGCGGGTTGCCGCGCAGATCGAGTCCCGAGCGCAGCTTCCAGGATGCGAACCGGCGATTGAGCGAGCGTGTGATCCTCCGTCCCCAGGCCTTGCGTGAGGTCTCATCCTGTCGTCCCAGGGTGATGGCCACCCCCAGGACGATCCCCAGCACTCCGAGGGCGTCGATCCACTCGTTGGGCGAGGTGCGCCCCAGGACCTCGAGGGCCCCACCGAGCACCCCCCAGGCGAACAGCCGCAAGAGCCTAGAGCCGGACAGCCCGTGCCAGGGGCGGGTGCCTAGCCAGCTGCGGAGGGTATGTGTGCGCGAAAGAAAGGACACGTCTCTGTTCTAACCGAAGCGCTACTTTCTCTCCGTGTACAAGGCGAAACTCTCGAAGCGAGGGGTCCTGTGGGAGCGTAGAGAGAAAAAAATACGAAAAAACGCGAGCGTATGCGCGGCGCCGGACCACTACCTCTTCGTGGCCCTCCTCTCCGTGGGGAGCCATTCTGTTCCTTCTTTGTCACGGGGCCGGAAAGCTGGCAGGGTTTTATGGTTTTCCGGCCCCGTGTTTTTCACCCCGGCTCTTTTCGGGCCGCGCCTGGATTGGGGAAGACGTTGGTCGGATCGACACGGATCGGTAGGTCTCTCCTTCGGGAGGAATTCACAGCTCCCGAACTCGCCTCTCTGGACAAGTGGATTCGCGCCTACATGGGGACCCGAGCTCTCTTTCTCCCACCTGAGAAGGTCACGGCGCGCTTCGTTGCCCATGTGATGTACGCTCGGGAACAAAGGGGGCGCACTCGACTCTCGCTACGTAGCTGTGCAAAGGCGGCGACGCGAGAATTGTCGATCGAAGCGGCCGATGCCGAAAATGAGGGTGCCTCCTTCGATCCCGGAGAGGTGCCCTTCTATGCGCGTCTGGGGAAGTGGCTAGGGATCGAGCGGCGGCATGCCCGCATCGCGGCGATCGCACTCAACAACCATCCCTTGAAGACGCGTCGCCTCGTGCGCAGGGGGCTCCTGAAGGGGCAACGATTCTGCCCGAGCGATCCGGAAGAGGGGCGGCGGCTCGCGGCAGCTCACCGAGCGATTCGTTTGGCGTGCCACAGGGCACGAGAGTACGCTGCAGGGCGAATCAGAGGTTCCCAGTTGGCCGATTCCCTTCCCCCCGAGCTTCCCCTAGGCAAGCCCACCCCGATTCCGAAGACCTACGCTCCCGATGTGCTCGTTGCAATTCCCCGTGCCGCGGCACGGGCACGCCTCGACCTTCGGAGTACCGTTTTCGATGGCATCGACCTGTGGGAAGCACCCGAGCTCTCGTGGCTCGATCCGAGCGGCAAGCCCAGGACGGTCCGAGGCGAGTTTCGAATTCCGGCGAACTCCGACAAGTTGATCGAGTCCAAATCCCTCAAGCTGTACCTGCACTCGCTCAACCAGGAACGCTACGAATGCGATGAGTCGGTCGTGTCGACCATCACCCGCGATCTTTCCGAGCGAGTGGAGTGTGATGTCAGCGTTCTTTTTCGACCCGTGGACGAACTGCCAGGGCGATCCCGGGGAAACCTGCCGGGCACCTGCATCGATGCGGAACCGATCGAGGTGGACACCTACGCCCTGCACCCCGACCACCTCAAGGGCGCAGCGGAGATTTCGGGTGCATCCGAGCCTGTCGAGGAGGCCCTGGTCACGCACCTCTTTCGCAGTCTGTGTCCCGTGACCGCGCAACCCGATTGGGCCAGCGTGTCTCTCCGTTATCGGGGGCCGCGCATCGCGCGCGACCGGCTGCTTCTGTACTGGGTCTCGTACCGGGAGACCCGTGCCTTTCACGAGGTGTGTGTCGAACGCATGTTCGCCGACCTGCAAGTCTATTGTCGACCGGAATGGCTGGAGATCGATGCGCGTTTCGCATTGCGCGGCGGCCTGGCGATCCACCCATCGCGTAAAGGCTTGCGTCGCACGTAGCGGACATGCTACGGATGCGGCATGCCCAAACTGATTGAAGCCCCCACGGTCGTCCCCGCGCAGGGCACTCCGCCCAAGCGCATCGAGGAATTTGCCGGTCGAGTGAATTCGGGCCACGAAGAAGTGAGTGTTGCGCGGATGAAGTCCCCGAAGGGGTGGGTGGAGCCCGGTCAACGCCCCGATTTCGAAGAGATCACCGTTGTTCTCGCGGGAACACTGCGGGTCGAGTACGAGGGCGGGGCGATGGAGGTTTGCGCCGGGCAGGCCGTCGTGGCTCGACCGGGGGAATGGGTCCGCTATAGCACGCCCGGGTCTGCGGGTGCGGAGTATGTGGCCGTTTGTCTCCCCGCCTTTTCGCCGGCGAGCGTTCATCGCGACGAATGAAAGACAGTCCTGCGCAAAGTGGGAAGCGACGCCGGGCCGGCCTGCGGGTCGCCGGTGTACTTTTTCTTCTCCTGATCTTCGGTGCAGGCTGGTTTCTGATCATCTTCGGACGCGTGGCTGCCGGGTATGCGGCGACGATCGGTGCGGTGCAGGTTTTCGGTACGGGTGACGACGTCAACAGGGTCCTGTCCGAACGCATGCGACTCCCGCTCGGACTCGGGAGATTCATGAGCCTGGAGGTGGTCGAGGGCGAGGCGCAGCGCGTGCGCGCGCGTTCATTCGGTGTGTTCGAGAGCGAGGCGGAATGGCGCTCCGGTCTGGGGGCAATCCGCGTCGTCGAGGGTGCTGGAGAGCTACCGGCGTCGATTCCCGATGAGGTGCCCGCCCTGCAGGACAGCGTTCCCTGGCCGCTGGGCGAATCCCCCGAACTCGCTCCTTTGTCCGACTCGCAACGCCGGGGCGTCAAAGCGGCGATCGATCGCATCTTCACCGATGAGGCCGGGAACTCGAACGGCACCCATGCGGTGGTCCTGGTCGTCGACGGCCAACTGGTTGCCGAACGCTATCGCGAGGGCTACGACCGACACACTCCGATCCTCGGTTGGTCCATGACCAAGAGCGTCACAGGCACGTTGATCGGTCGCCTGATCGCTCTGGAGCGATTGGCTGGAATCGAGATGCGCGCACCCGTGCCCGAATGGTCGGCCAAGGACGACCCGCGCGGTGAGATCTCCCTCGAGGACTTGCTGCGGATGCGTAGTGGGTTGGAGTTTTTCGCAAACTACGAGCTGCCCTGGGCCGACAGCTTGCAGATGCTCTTCCGCAGCGCAGATTGCGCGGGTTTTGCGGCGCAAAAGCCCCTCGCGCACCCGCCGGGAGCGGTTTGGTCCTATTCGGACGGCACGGCGAACATTCTGGCACGCATTGTCAGAGACCACGCCGGCGACAGGGAGGCGGAGCGGCTCGCATTTCCACAGCGCCATCTCTTCGGGCCGCTGCGCATGTCAACAGCGGTCATGTGCGTCGACGCCTCGGGAACCTGGATCGGCAGCAGCCTGATGCTGGCTTCCGCGCGCGACTGGGCACGCTACGGCCAGCTCCACATTGACGACGGTGTCTTCGCCGGGGAGCGTCTCCTTCCTGAGGGCTGGGTCGATTTCGCGGCGAGCGCGACGCCCGAAAGTGATGGGCGCTGCTATGGAGGCGCTCAGTTCTGGCGCTTCGATGAGGAAGAGTTGCTGGATGCTCACGGCAATGGCGTACCGTCCGAGGTGGGCGGGATCCTCTACGCCTCAGGTCACGCAGGGCAATACGTCTGGATGGACCGCCGGCGACGCCTGGTGCTTGTCCGCCTCGGCATCCTGGAACCGGGCTTCGACCCCATGGCGTTTCTTACCGACATCCTTCGGTTGTTTTCCTGAGGCGGAATGGAGGCACGAACGATACGCCGCTATAGCGAGTCCTGCGCGGTTCCGTTTTGGGCCCGCAGCGGACATGGGCAGACGTTCTGGGGGCATCTGTTGCCCTCTGGGGCTCCCCGGGTCTCGCGCCACCGCTCGTTCGTGCCACGGGAGATCGAATTGGCGGACGGCGAACGGTTGCTGGCCTACACATCGGAGGGGACGAGCGGTGTGCGTGTCCATCTCTTCCACGGCCTTACGGGCGATGTCGACGCCGACTACATCCGCCGAACCGCCGTCGCATTACGGCGCCGGGGGCACAGCGTTTGGGCCGTAAACCACCGCGGTTGCGGCGCGGGACGGGGTCTGGCTTGGCGCCCCTACCATTCGGGGAGTAGCGACGATATCGCGGATGTTGTGCACGAAAGTCGCCGCGAGTCACCCGAGCTCCTGCACTTCGTGATCGGGTTTTCTCTGAGCGGCAACGCTGCACTCCTCCTGGCTGCCCAGGAGGATAGCAGGGGTCCGGATGGCATCGTGTCCGTCAATCCCCCGGTGGACATTGCTCGTGCTTCCGAGACGATCCATCGCGGATGGAACCGACTGTATGAGCGACGATTTGTGCTGCGGCTTCGACAAGAGATTCACCGTCGTGTACGCGCCGGCAAGACCCGGCAGGCGTATCGGATTCCGCTCGACGCGTCCCTGCGCACTTTCGACGATCTCTTCACCGCTCCTGAGGCCGGGTTCCTCGACGGCGCCGACTACTATTGCAAGTGCTCGTCCCTCGGGATCCTGAAAGACGTCTGTGTACCGACGGTGATCCTGACCGCGGCGGACGATCCATTTGTCGAACCCGAGGTCTATCGAGACGCCGAGCTGTCCGATCGGATCCTGCTTCACATCGAGCCGCACGGGGGACACGTGGGCTATCTGGCTCGACGGAGATGGGGACTGGGGTGGGGGCGTTGGCTGGACGGCGCGCTGGGACACTATGTCAAGGAGCTCCTGTGGCAGCTGGGACATGTACGGGCGGCCCCCCGAGGCGACCGGCCAGATCCGTGACAGGGCTCCGCTTTGGCGGGGATGGGAGCCGCCTGGCTGGCTCATTAGGAATCCTTTTCCGGTTGGCCCGAGTTTTGCATCAGTTCCTCACCCCCTTGGGGTTTTTCCCCAAAATTTAGTGATGCTCGGGAGGGTTAGCGGGCGGCGCCCCGCTGGCCTTCCCTTTTTCGTGCCCTGACGTTTTGGCAAATCAGGCCGCTTTTGTGCTGCTCTGGGCAAAAAACAAGCCCCTAGAAGCTCATTTGCGCCGATTCCAGATCGGCTTCGGGAAGCGTCGGAAAGTGGAAACCGGTTCCAGCCTCTGGACGAAGAGGCTCAATTATGGAGGAACCTCAACGCGAGGGGGGTCGCGTTGGGGGTTCCCGACGAGGACTCCAGCTCCGCGAAGAGTTCGATCCAGACGACCCCTTTGCTCCAGCCGCCGCCGGGAGGAACCAGGATCAGCCGATCCTCGCTGGTGTCGAGCGCAACCGAGACCTCCCTGCCCTCGCCGTCCGAAACACGGACGGAGGCCGCGTTCACCGAAGCTGCGTGGATCGTCTCGTTGAAGACGATTTCAATCACGTCGGTGGCACCCAGGGGAGTGGAGGGTGCCGGCGCGACACTCAACGGGTGAAAAAGCTCGGTCCGGATTTCTTCGGCGAAGCCCGGAACCCCCGGAACGGGGGAACCGAAGACACCACCATCGACGCTGGGCCCTCCCGGTGGGGAGAGACCGATCCCCACTGCCGGCGAACCGGAGGCCAGGCGATAATCCTCGACCACGTCCTCGCCCTGGAAGACCGAGAGGAGATCGGGGGGCAGCACCAAGGCGGGGGGGGGATCTACCGTGACATTGTTGGGATTCACGAGGGTGGCGATGCGAGCAACACCGTCGTCAGCGACCTCGAGGGTCGTTCCGGGATCGAAATCCGCTGGCTGGGTGAGGACCAGGGTGCCCTCGCCGGGATCGCTGTCGATACGCGCATAGGCGCTTGCGGCGTTGACAAAAATATCTTCGGCAGCCGCAGCGGTGATGAGCGATGCGCGGAACTCGGTCATCACTCCATCGACGTCCTGCACATGCGAGATCGTCGACGAGGCCGTAGCGACCTGTGCTTCGCCTTCGATTCCGGGGCCGAAGTTGCCGGCCACGATGCTGTGCGTGACGACCAGGCTGCGGTTGGCAGCCCCGATCGGCGGGCGAGAAGCAAGGATCCCGGCCCCCATATTGCCCGCCGCGATGGAGGACGAGACGAACGCCGTTCCCGGATCGCTTTCGGAACTGAACTCGATTCCGTTCGTCCCGTTTCCGGCTGCGATCACGCGGTGCAGCAGGGCGGATCCCGGCCCGTCCAGATCGAGATGGAAGCCGTCCGTTCCGTTGGCCCGTGCCAGGCACTCGCGCAGGACCAGTTTTGCATTCCACTGGGGGTACAGCTCGTACTCCATGTCGAGCAGGACTCCATCCCGGCCGTTGCGCTCGAAGGAACATCCACGGATTTCGACGGAGAAGCGACCACCGGTGAGGTCCAGGACGAGGAGCGGCACATTCAGGTCGACATCAAGCCCCTCGGTACCGTTACCGAAGAAACGGGAACCGGTGATACGGAGAGATACATTCTCTCCCGGAGGCGCGATCCAATCGTCGAGATCCAGCCCCTCGGTTCCGTTGGAATTGAACACACAACCGTCGACGACGAGGTCGAAGGCGCCTCTGCCGTCCATCCCCTCCCCGACGTTGTTGGAAAAGCTCGAGCCCGTGACGACGATGTCGTATTCCTGGCTGTCGGAATTTTGCAGATGCGCTCCGCTTCCGAGGAAGCCGCTGATATTCAGGGCGCGGAATTCGGCGGCCGTGTTTGTCGCCTGAACGGCCCTGAAGGTCTGGGTGTTTCCCTCGAGCGTGAAGCCATCGAGAATGGCGACGGGTTCATCGATCGGGATTTGCGCCAGCGATTGCATCTCGATCATGAGCGTGGGCGTGTTGAGATTGTCAGGCGCCGCGTTGAAGATCGTTGTACCGGGGCTCGTATCCCGCGTAGCCAGGTCGAAGTCAGCTCCAAAACCACCGTAGACATGAATTCCCGCACCGTGGGCGATGAAGCCCACGTTGTCGTAGACGCCGCTTCGAACCCAGACGTTGCCACCGCCGAGTTGGAAACCGGCCACGAGGATTGCCAGCCGCGGGTCCGGGAACGCGGTTTCGGGGGTCGTGCCATCGGCGCCGGTCGCCTCCGCGTCCCCGTCGACGTAGACGATGGGACCGGGGGTGACGGTGAGTCGTGCGCCGGTCGGAATGAAGGCCGTTCCACCCGACAAGGCCGGGTCGTCCATTCCCCCGGAGGATGCAGCTTCCCGAATGCCCATCCCGAAGTGCAGGCGCACGCCGTCCGTCAATCCATCGAGGACCAGGCTTGTCCCGCGCAGGGGCGCAGCGATCGGTGTTCCGTCAAAGATCGTGTCGCGGTCGGTCGACATGAAGAGCGCCAGTTCGAAACTCTTGGTTTTCGATTCACGCGGCAAGCGCCAGTCGACACGCACTGTTTGCAGTCCCGCGGCGGCGGAAACGAGACCAGCTAGCGGTGCGAAATCGGTGGGACCGGTCGGCGGGTCGACCGGATCCCCCCCCCCGCCGCCGGGCGGTGAGACGATCTCTAGTCCGCGGGCACAGCTTCCGCTGAGAGCCAAACCACAGGCGAGCACCCCGAGAATCAGGGAGCGAGGGGCGGCGAACTGAGCGAGCGCTTGCGACATGAGCAGGGAGAGTTACGGACGCAGAAACGAATGGCGTTGGGTCGGGGGCAAGGCCAAAGCGAAACTCTGAGATCCTGAACCAAAGTCGATTGTAGAACCGTATCCCGAGGAGCGAGTGGGGGAATCAGCGACAGCCTGGAATATGCTCAGGGTGAGTTGCGGATGCGGAAACGAATGGCGTTACTGAGGGAAACGCCGAGCGGAGCTCCGGGATCCTGGATCACGAATTGACTGTAGAATCGTATTCCGAGGGTTGAGAGGGGGATCGGGCCGGGAGGATATTCCGCCGAACCGGCGCCGGGTATTCCGGGAACTCCGTCGAGGAAAAGCGGGATGGTGACGAGGGGCTCGAAAGGTTCAACCAGCAGGAAGCCGGTTCCGAATGGGACCGCGGAGTGATTTGCCGCGATTGCGAGGAAAGCGAGCGAGCCGCCGAGACCCTCCTCGACAAACAGGCGGAACTGGTTGTTAAAGACCGAGGGTTGGGAGCCGGTGAAGGTGATCTTGGGGATGATTCCGCCGCTGCCCGCGACACCGAGGCCATAGGTGATGGTTGCCTCGGCGAGGGCGTCCTCCAGCAGGTTGGCACCCGGGGCAGGGACGCCGTTGAGATCGGCTCCGCAGGGCTTGCAGTCGGGGAGGACGACGTTGAGTACCTGGTCGGAAACGATCTGCATGTTTCTGCGGTAGGCCCGCTCGAGGAGGAGGGAGTTGGGCAGCGAATAGACGATGTTGATGGTATCGCTGGGGAGGACCGTCTGGTAGAAGCCGAGCACGTCCGTGTCGTCGTTGCAGGTGACGACTGAAGATCCGCTGATCAGAGCCACCTCCAGGTCGACGCCCTGGGCTGGAACGCCATCGGAATAGCTGACCGTTCCAGACAGAATGTTGCCGGGCATGAGCGTGAAGACTCCGAGTGCTGTATCGGCCGCGACGACCACGCCTTCGATGTCCCCCGCGACGAGGCGTAAAATGACCTGGGGGCACCACTCAATATCGTATTGACCCGCCGGAACGACGACATCGAAGACCCCGGTGAGGCTGGTGTTGTCCCCGGGGGTGAAGACCTTGGTCCCCGTCACTGAATCGAAGACATCGATGTCGATCTCGGGTACGGGCGATCCGCCGGAGAGGGCCAGGGCACCGCTCAGATGGAAGCCTTGCTGTAACGCGATGGCGCCCATGTCGGCGTCCGAACTCATCTGTAGCTGGTGTCGTTGAGGGGCGAGCGTTTGGCCGAAGACGCCCTGGGTCAGGAACTCGAGAGTGATTTGTCCAAAAGGAACCGCGATGAGGAAATTACCGAAGAGATCGGTTGTGTCGTTCTTGACGATTTGATTGACGCCGTCCACGCGGACGTCGAGATTAACGCCGGGGACGGGGAGCCCTGTCCCGTTCACCAGAGTGCCTGCGACTGCGACGCCTTGGGGGAGCGAAATCACGCCCAGGTCGACGGTTCCGACGACCAGGACGTCGTGCAGGAGAATCGGCAGGGCGGTCGTCCCGGGAGGGGGGGGGGAGAGAGGATGATGTCGAACACGCCCGCGCCAAGGATCGTCGTCGTGAAGACGCCGTTCAGATCGGTACCGTCGTTGAAAATGTCGGGGTCACCGCCCCCGCGCAGGTTGTCGACGTCGATATCCACGCCGGGAATGGGGTTGCCGGCGGCATCCAGGACCGTGCCGGTGATGGTCTCCGCAGGCAGCTGGGGGGCCAGCAATGAGAGCGCGATGAGAGGGAGGATTGCGGAGGTGGTGGTCTTCAAGGGACGAACTTCCGGACTTGGGGGTTGGAGTTCAGAAAGCAAAGAAGTTCCCTGGTTCCGGCAATTGGAATGCCAAGAGCCCCGCTGTTTTGCGGACTGGACCGCATATTTCAGATCAAGAACATCGTGGGGGGGCTCAGGGCGGTCCAGGTGGCTTAATCAGGAAGGGGTCTGGAGGCCGTCCCACCTGGAAACAAGAGGGATTTCCCCCTGGGCACGCGATGGGAGGACTCTGGCACTGCACTTGCACCCGGATTGCCGCCGCCGCTCCCCCCCCCCTTTTTTTCCATGATTCAGATCCCCAATTCCATGATTCAGCCTCCCAAGAAAGACCCGCGTTTCCTGCTGTACAGCCACGATTCCTTTGGGCTGGGGCATCTGCGCCGCACCTTGACCCTTTCCGAGGGTCTGCTCGAGAGGTTTCCGCAGGCGGAGTTGTTGGTCGTGACGGGCTCACCCTGCGCATCCCTCTTTGCGATCCCGGCACGGGCGGGGCTGGTCAAGCTACCTTCTGTGACGAAGAACGATGACGGAAGCTATGTTCCGAGGACCCTCGGCACCTCCCTCGAACGGCTCAGAAGGATCCGCAAGGGTCTCCTGCTCGAATCCTTCCGCGCCTTCCGTCCGGACCTGATCATCGTCGATCACAAGGTGATCGGTTGGAGTGGGGAGGCAGTCGAGCTTTTGGAAGCGGCCCGTGCGGAGGGCGTTCGCACGCTATTGGGAATTCGCGACATCATCGATTCTTCCGAAGCGGTTGCTCAGGAATGGGACGACGACAAGAGCCGCTGGGCCCTGGCCGAGGGATACGATCGCGTTTGCGTCTACGGGGCGCCTGAGGTATTCGACCCGAGCATCGAGTACCCGATTCCCTCCGAGCTTTCGGAGCGTGTCGAATTCACCGGCTACGTTGCCACCCAGAAAAATAGCCCTCATCGGCACCCGGTTCCGGCGATGCGCCCCCGGGTTCTGGTGACCATGGGAGGCGGCGAAGACGGTGCCCGCCGTCTAAATATTTACCTCGAAGGCATCGAGCGACAGAAGGCCCCATGGGATACCGTGTTGGTCAGTGGCCCTTTGCTCAACGACAGCGAAGCATGTCGGATTTGGCGCCGCGCTCGCATGATCGGTAACGTTGAAGTACGTCGCTTCTACAGCGACATGCCTCGGCTGATGTCGGAATGCGACGCGGTGGTCTCAATGGCCGGCTATAACACCTGCACGGAAATCATGCAGAGCGGCAAACCGTGGGTCCTTCTTCCACGGACCCATCCGCGCATGGAACAAGCGATCCGGGCCGAGCGTCTGTCCAGGCTGGGCCTGGCAGTTCAGTTGCCCGATCCAACGCCCGACGACCTGCGAATCGCTGTGCAGGCCGCCCTCGACCGTGTGCAGATGCCGACGGATCCTATCCCCTCACTTGACGGCGTTCAGCGCGTTTGCGCGATCGCCGCCGACTTACTCGGAATGCGCATCGCCCTTCCCAAGGCCGCGCGCGAGCGTACTACACAAGAGGTGGTTTCATGAGTGCTCGTCTCTGCTACCTGCTCAAGAAGTTTCCGCGGACCTCGGAAACCTTCATCCTCAACGAAATCCTCGCCCAAGAGGCTCTCGGTCGCGAGATACATATTATTTCGCGCCGCGAGCCCGACGATGAACCACGACACCCTCAACTCGCCGAGCTTCAAGCGGTGGTCGAGAACCTGCCGAACAAGCGCGAGCTGGATCCCTGGGATATTCTTTTCCTCGGCCCGGACCCCGACGATGTGTTCGCTCGAGTCGGAGGCGTGGTGCGTGAGGGGCGAGAATGGGGCCATCCTCGTTTTCCGAGTCTCTTGACCGAAGCGCTTTGGCTGTGGCACCGAACGCGCGAGCTGGGTATCGAGCACGTCCACACACATTTTGCCACCGACTCGGCCGTCGTCGCGTTGCTTTTGAAGCTACTAGGGGGACCTACCTACAGCATGACGATGCACGCGAAGGACATCTACCGGAGCACCGTGAATCGCGAGATGTTCGATCGACTTTGTGAACAGGCGAAGTTTGCGATTACCGTCTGCGATGCGAATGTCGAATATGTGACCGAGCATGTCGGTGAAGCTGCCCGCTCACGCCTGCGCAGGCTGTACAACGGCATCGATCTTGCCAACTTTCAGTTTCACACCGGGGAGCGTGACGCAGCTCACATCCTTTCCGTGGGAAGACTCGTGGAAAAAAAGGGATTTGACGTCCTGGTGGATGCAGTAGCGATTCTGAAGCGTGAAGACTCTCCGTTGACGTGCGACCTGAATGTGACCTTCGTCGGAGAGGGCGATCGTCGCGATGACATCGAGAAGCAGATCCAAAGCCTGGGGCTTCAAGACACGATCACTCTTACAGGCCCACAGGACTCCGATGCGGTCCGAGCCCACATGGAATGCGCCACCGTGATGTGCGCGCCGTGCCTGATCGGCGAGGACGGCAATCGGGATGCCTTACCGACGGTGCTCCTGGAGGCCCTCGCACGGGGTCTGCCCTGCATTTCGACTCCGGTGACCGGGATCCCCGAGATTCTCGATCACGGCCGTGCCGGGATCATAGTTCCTGAGAGGGATGCCCAGGCGACAGCCGACGCTCTAAGGGAGTTATTGGCCGACAGCGAGCGGAGGGAGGAAATTGCTCGCGTTGGCCGGCTCCGCGCGGAAAAGCTATTTGATCGGCGCGAAACCTCCGGCATCCTCGACGCATGGTTCAACGAGGTGGTGACCGGCAAGGGCTCTTCATGCGCGTCGCCTGCGTAAATCAGGACGGCGGCATCCAGCCGGACCGGAAGAAAGGCGCAGCCGTTCACCTGCGCGAGATGCGCCGAAGTTTTGCCGCGCTGGGGGCGGAGGTAGTTGCGATAGACCGGTCGGATTCCGCCGAAATTCACCAGCTCCTGAACGAAGCTTGGCAAGAAGCGCCACTCGACATGGTCTACGAGCGCTATGCACTGGGGGCCAAGGCGGGTATCGAGTTTGCGACCGACCGAAACATTCCATTTGTGTTGGAGGTCAACTCTCCCTTGATCGACGAGGAAGAGCGTTGGCGCGGCCCTGTTAAGGAGGAGGTTCGATCGCTCGAGCGTCTGATTTTCTTGAATGCAGCGATTATCGTGGCCGTTTCCAGCGAAGTCTCTCGCTACGTCCTCGATCAAGGGGCCGATCCCGAACGCGTCTCGATCTTCCCGAACGGCGTCGACAACGATCGCTTTTGTCCCCGGAAGGAAAGCGACCCACTGCGCGCCGAGCTGGTGCCCGAGGGGCGTTTCGTCCTGGGGTTCCACGGCAGGCTGCGCGGGTGGCACGGATTCGAACGCTTGGCGGAGGCGAGCGCGCGCATGCTCGCCGAAGGGCTTCCGATCCATCTTTTGCTGGTCGGAGATGGGGAATTTGAAGAGGCGCTGGACAACGTCGACATCGAGCACGTGACAAGGATTCCCTGGGTCGATCACGACCAGATTCCCAGGTACGTGGCCTGCTTCGATGCCTTGCCTTTGACCTATCAACCCGATGTTCCGTGCTATTTTTCGCCGTTAAAGTTGGCGGAAGCGATGGCCTGCGGCGTCGTTCCCGTGGTTCCCGATGTAGGGGATCTCACCAAGGTTGTGGAAGACGGCAGGAATGGCCTTGTCTTTGCGGGAGACGATCTCGAGGCATTCATCAAGGCGATACGCCACCTGGTTCAGGACGGAGAGGCACATCGCCGACTCGCTGAGGGTGCCGTAGAAACCGCTGCCTCCATGTCTTGGAAACGGATCGCAAGCTATATTTTGGACAGGACCCGACCTCAAGGGTGAGCGGTTTGGCCGCTTCAAAGAACAATCCTCTGACGACGGCTGTCAGTGACCTGAGGCAGGTCTTCCCCGGTGCTGAGCTGGAG
Organism: Planctomycetota bacterium; assembly: GCA_002683825.1. GTDB lineage: Bacteria > Planctomycetota > UBA1135 > UBA1135. The sequence goes on along the minus strand of NYUD01000031.1, from coordinate 82,833 downwards.
ATTGAGCGCGTCGACGTCGATGGATCGGGATTTCTGCAGCTAACTGCGGCCACGCCGGAAGGAGAGCGCTGGTTTACCCATGACGATCGCGGCCTGGTAGAGAGGAAACCGCTCTCCGATTCCCGGATCCCCCTATCCAAGAAGTTGTCGGGTGCGAGTGCCGAGGACTTGCGTACCGTTTCCTATCGCCCGGGCCGGCGCATGGTGATTGAGGAGAAACGCAACGGTGCGATCACCACGGTCCTGAAAGGCTACCGACGCCGCAAGTCGACTCCGGCGGCACTCAACCATCGCGTGGCGGAGGAGGCGATGGAGAGCGGCAGCTTCCGCATTCCGCGCCTGCTTCGTCACGAGCTGGAGCTGGAAACGCTCGTGTTCGAGTACCTCGACGGCGATCCCTTCTTGGTCGGCAAACCGGCCGTGGAGATTTGTTTCAAGATCGGAACGCTGCTGACTCGCTTCCAAGGTCTCGTACGTTCCGCTGAGCTGAAAAAATTCCAAGCCGAGGATGAATTCGGCGTTCTCGACACATGGCGTGGCAAGGCTTTCGCCGGAACGGGGGCGTTGCCGGAGGGATGGGACGAGGCTCGTCGATCGTTGGACGAGGCTCACGCGTGCCTATCCGAGACGCAGTGGGGGCTTTGCCATCGCGATCTGCACGATGGGCAGATTCTCCTCGTGAACGGGGAGCCCGCCCTGATGGACTTTGACCTGCTCTGCCAGGCAGACACGGCTCTCGATCCGGCTAATCTGCTCGCACATTTCAGTCTGCGGTCCTTGCAGTGCTTTCACGGGGCCGATGATGGAACCGTTCGTGCGTGTGGCGAAGCTCTTCTCGACGGGGTCGATCGAAGGAAGGACGGTGCCTTTTGGAACCGGCTGCGCTTCTATCAGGGCACCGCATTCCTACGCCTCGCCCTCGTCTACGCCTTACGCCCAAAGTGGTCGAAACTCTGCGAGCCGCTCGTGAAGTTGGGCAAGAAGTGTCTGGAAGAACAAATTCGTAACGCGTAGACCATCCCCATGATCTGTTCCTGGATTCTCGGAGGAGTTGGCCTCTTTGCGGCTCCGACTCAAGAAACTCCCGACGCCCTCCTGGTTGGGCACTGGGTACAGGTCCGCGGCCGCCGTGACAAACAGGGACAGTTCGTCGCTTCGCGTGTGGAAGTCCTCGAGCCCGATCGGTACGAGGCGATCATCGCAATTGCGGAAGCGGTGGGGAGCGAAAAGGACCAATTGGTGATACTCGGCCAGCCTGTGGATGTTGACCCCGAAGTGGACTTCGAGGGTCTTTCGCGTGGTCGCTGGGGCGGCAAGCGCATCAAGCTCGAAGGGCGCTGGCGAGATCAGTGGAAGTTTTCAGCTCGCAAGATCCGGCTGCGAGACGGCTCGGGTCGTGACCGCATCGAGGGGCGCGTCGACGCGATCGAGAAGACAACGGGCGGCTATCTAGTACGCATCATGGCCTTTGAAATTTTTCTGCCCGATGATTTAGAGATCGGGCACGAAGAGCCCCTGGCGAGTATCCGTCTTTCTCCCCGACGTGGAGCCCTTCTCGATTCAGCACAGACGAGGACCGAACGCAACGATGACCTCGACGACGAGTTCGGAGGGGGGATTCCCATCGGCGAAAACATGGGATTGTACGGCCAGCTGGTGGGTGCCGGTGTCTACGAAGGCAACTACAACATCGACGACGCCGACAACGAGGACGAACTGGACTTCGGATCGCGGGCACGACTGCGCCTGCATTGGTTCGCCCATCCGAGCGCCGTCGTGGTGACTGAGGTCAACCTTCAGGGCCAGATCAACTCAGATAATGACAACATCCCGGTGCAGAGTGAGGATCTGTTCCCGCGGCTCGGAGAAAACTTCATCTACTGGAGCAATGCCTTCGGTGTAGAGGATCTGGATTTCCAGTTCGGGCGCCAGGATTTCGACGATTGGCGCGAGTGGATCTACGACGAGAACCTGGACGCCCTGCGCGCCTTTTGGTCCCAACCAACCTACGCCGTAGAGGCGTCGATCAGTACCCAGATCGGGGGCAACCACGACGTGCGCGACCGCGGTTCGCTGAACTCATCGCTCTATGTTTCTAACAACAGACTCAAGAAGCACTTGGCCGGATACCTCTTCTACCGCGATATCGACCCATACACCCGGGGCACGACTCAGTTTACTGAAGAGAAAGCCATGCACATCGGCATGCGCCTTCTGGGGGAATGGATCCCCGATACAAAAGGCTGGGCCGATATGGCCTACCTCGTCGGAGAACGCCAAGACCGTAACGTCAGTGCCTTCGGCTACGACATAGGTGCAACCTGGTCTCCGGACTTCGCCGATCCGTTCTACATGACCCTCGGCTATGCCTTGGGCCGCGGCGATACCCAGACCTCGGGCACGGATACCCGCTTTAGTCAAACCGGGTTCCAGGACAATTCAGGGCGTTTCGGAGGAGTGAGTTCGTTTCGCTACTACGGAGAGCTTCTGCGCCCCGAGCTGACTAATCTCGGTATTTTCACCGCCGGCATCGGGGCGCGTATCACCCGGAATATCTCTCTGGACCTGGTCTACCACGACTATCGCTTCGACGTCGTCACCGACGATCTGGATGTCTTTGATCCGGGGGACTTCACGGATCTCAATCCAGGTGAGATTGCCGCGGAAGCCGATCTGGGCTGGGAAGCCGACTTGATTCTGGGCATCCGCGCCCATAGGAAGTGGGACATCAAGATCATCGGCGCCTACTTCAGTCCCGGCGATGCTTTTCCTGGTGGAGACGACGCCCTATTCGCGCGCCTCCAGGTGCGGTACCGGTTCTAGCCAAGGACCGGCGGGCGGCTGTCAACCGTCCAAGAGCTCAACCACGCGCTTTCTTACATCAGCGCTCAACTTGCGTGCGCTGGTCCCCTTCAGGTGTAGCAGGTCGGAGAAGTCCTTCGGAACGTACGGACCTGTTTCGTCGATCGACTGGAAGTGGACCCCATACTCCATCTTCATTTTCTCGACGAAAGCCAGGAAATCGGAGCGCGTAGACTCTTCGTCATAGAGCAGGTAGGTCAGCGGGTTCAAGGGCCCCTCGACGATCAGCACCTTGCTCCCTGCGTTAGTGAAGATCTCGATCGTCTTCTCGATCAGATCCCTTTGGGTCTCGACATGCGGCCCAAACGCGATGGCATAACCGATGTTCAGTGTCGAGTTCTGGATCTTCTTGCGTTTGAATGACTTGGCAAGTTCGGCGCGGATCTCTTCGATGTTCTCGATCGGCGGGGGTGGGACATCCGGTTCACTGATCCTCCTGACCCGAAAGCGTGCGTTATCCGCTTCGACAACGAGCTGTTTGCGAGGTATGACGCGTCCACGCCGCTGATCCTGGCGCTTCGAGGCGGGCTCCTCTTCCTGGATGCGGATCTCACGAAAGTCATTGAGGTAGGCGCGATCGAGGATGTCGCCGTAACGGTACGAATTCAGGAACGCCCCCACGGCGACTTGCTCGACCTCATGGCGTTGTTCCCAGGTCAGGCTGGGCTCGCTGGTCAATAGTTGGCCCAGGGCTGCGGCGCTCCTGAAGCACGCGCCGGGAACCAGCTCTACCGGCCGGTGCGTGTCCAGTTCCGAGAGCATGAGCACGACCAGGTCCGGGGAGAGGGCAGCTCCTTCTTTCGCAAACGTGCGCATGACGTAGGGTGACACCCCAGCGTGGGCGATCTTTGCCTGCAAAATGTCGTCATCCCTGAGGTTGCGCAGGTTCAGGCCGACACGCGCACGGCTGTTGCCGAGGATGATCAACCTCCGCATCTCAGGCGGCGCGTCACGCATGTTCTTCAGTTGCAGGATGTCCTTGGTAATGCCGAGCTCGAGCCGCACGACGGGTTCGGGGAGTGCTTCCAGCCGCGCCCGCAATTTCAGCCAGAGCTCGCGGTCTTCGAAGAGCTTGCTGTCGATCCATATCACGAGCACAGCTGCAATCAGCGCGGCCCATGGGGCTTTCTTGATCCAGTAGAGGCTCGGCATGTTTTTCAGAATTGGAAGTAGATGAACGGTTCACCATGGTCCTCGCCCAGGAAGACGATGGCCAGGAACATCGCGGCAAAAAGCAACGCCCGTATCGGCATCGGCCAGCGTAGGGGGACTTCCAGATCGCGCGTAGCGCCCTGCCATATTTGAACGATGAGCAAGGGTGCGCTGAACATGAGGAAGGGCGGGATCCAATCGTAGACGAAGCCCGGGTCGGTGTTCGTGAAGAGGATGTAGCCCAGCGACGCTGCCTGTTCGAAGCTAACCGCGCGGAACAGCAACAGACCGAGCAACCACAGATGGAAGAAGCAGCCGACCCGGAACAACCACCATGCGCTCCTGGCCACGGTGGAAACCGGATCGATCTTCTTCAATGCGGGCTTCAGCTCTCTATGGATGGCGAGCAGGGCGCCGTGATATGCGCCAAATACGACATAGGTCCACGAGGCTCCGTGCCACAGTCCGGCCCACAGCATGGTCAGGAACAGGTTGCGGTTTTGCTTCCAACGTCCCCCGGAGTTGCCCCCCAGAGGAATGTAGACGTAGTCGCGCAGCCACGTGGAAAGGCTGATGTGCCAGCGACGCCATACCTGCTGGGGATTCGTAGCGAAGTAGGGCAGGTTGAAGTTCAGCATCAGGTTGTAGCCGAAGAGTCTTGCCACACCCCGCGCCATGTCCGAGTAGCCCGAGAAATCACAATAGATCTGCACGGCGAAGGCCCACAGGGCTAGCAACACCTCAGGCCCTGTCGGCTCGGCTCCCGCCCCATAGACCGTGTCGACGATCCGCGCGACATTGTCGGATACGTAGACCTTCTTGAACCAGCCCCAATAGATCAACCAGCTGCCGCTCTGAACGTCTTTCCATGACGCGTGGCGTCGTTCGACGATCTGCGGCAGGATGCGTTTGGCCCGCTCGATCGGACCTGCGACCAGCTGTGGAAAGAGCGCAACGAACAACGCGAAGTCCAAGAACTTCCGTGTGGGGACCATTTCACGCCGGTACACATCGATCGTGTAGCTGAGCGTCTGAAAGGTGTAGAACGAGATGCCGACAGGCAGCGCGATGCGGAGCACGTAGTCGGGAGCATCGATCCCAATCGAGTCCAGAACGGCCGTGAAACTGTCGATGAAAAAGTTGCAGTATTTGAAGAAGCCGAGGATCGAAAGGTTGACGCCTAGACTGATCCACAGGTAGTGCTTGCGGCGTCGCTGGTCCTCGCAGGTCTCCATGCGCAGAGCGGCCCAGTAGTCGACGACGGTCGACAGCAACAGCAGGCCGCAAAAGCGCCAGTTCCAGAATCCGTAGAACGCGTAGCTCGCAACCAGGAGGAACGGATTCCGCAGTCGTCGCGGCAGGGCGTAGAAAACCGACAGAGAGACGATCAGGAAGACTGCGAAGTCGAGAGTGTTGAACAGCATTGAAAGCCCGGCGCGGCCGCACATGCTATGCGGGAATTGGGACAGCGTCCATGCCGACCGGCTGCTGGAGCGGGCCTCCGCGGAAGCACGGGTTCCATGCTTTCGATGTCCTCCGGTGCTACACTTCCCGCGCGATTTGCCGATGGATCCCAGCGACTCGAAAAAGGCTTACTGGAGAGCAAATTTACGACTCCTCTTGGCGCTTCTGTCGATCTGGGCGTTCGTGTCGTACGGCCTGGGGATTCTCTTTGTTGAGGAACTGAACCGGGTGCGGATTCCCGGGACGGGCTTCCGCCTTGGTTTCTGGTTCGCCCAGCAGGGCTCGATCTACGTGTTCTGCTTGCTTGTCATCGTCTATGCGCGACGTATGAACGCCATCGAACGTCGGTTCGGGCTATCTGAGGATGGGGACGACGGTCCGTGAGTATTCAGACCTGGACCTTCTTGCTCGTCAGCGCTTCCTTCGCCCTCTACATCGGGATCGCATTCCTATCTCGTGCGGCTTCGACGCGAGACTTCTACGTCGCCGGTGGGGGCGTCTCCCCCCTGGCCAACGGGATGGCGACTGCGGCGGATTGGATGTCGGCGGCGTCCTTCATCTCCATGGCCGGGCTCATTTCGTCCCTGGGATACGACGGTTCCGTCTACCTGATGGGATGGACGGGCGGCTACGTTCTTCTGGCGCTGCTGCTGGCTCCGTACCTGCGCAAGTTCGGAAAATACACCGTGCCCGACTTCATCGGGGACCGCTACTACTCGCAAACGGCCAGGATCGTCGCAGTTGTCTGCGCGATCTTCGTCTCCTTCACCTATGTCGCGGGGCAGATGCGTGGCGTGGGCATCGTGTTCAGCCGCTTTCTCGAGGTCAAGGTCGACCACGGTGTAATGATCGGCATGGGGATTGTCTTTATCTATGCCGTCATGGGGGGGATGAAGGGCATCACCTACACCCAGGTCGCCCAGTACTGTGTGCTGATCTTCGCCTATCTGGTTCCGGCGATCTTTCTTGCGATCCAGATGTCGGGCAACCCCGTGCCCCAGCTGGGCTTCGGTGGTAGCGGAGCGGATGGCGTCTACTTGCTCGACAAACTCGACGGCCTGCATGCCGAACTCGGGTTTGCTCCCTATATCGACGGCACCAAGCCGATGATCGACGTCCTGTCCATCACGACGGCGCTCATGGTCGGCACGGCGGGGTTACCCCACGTCATCGTGCGCTTCTACACGGTTCCGCGTGTCCGAGATGCCCGCATGTCGGTCGGATTCGCTCTCGTATTCATCGCCCTCTTGTACACCACGGCACCGGCCATCGCCGTTTTTGCACGCACGAATCTGCTCGATACGGTTACCGATCGACCCTATGCCGAGATGCCCGACTGGTTCGACCGCTGGGAACAAACCGGATTGCTCACGTTCGATGATCGAAACGGCGACGGTCTCATTCAGTATGTCGGTCCCGCGGCGGAGGTTCAGAACGAGCTGACGATCGACCCGGACATCATAGTGCTGGCCAATCCGGAGATCGCGCGGCTTCCAAACTGGGTCGTCGGCTTGGTCGCCGCCGGAGGACTCGCCGCGGCGCTCTCGACCGCCGCCGGACTCTTGCTGGTCATCTCCTCAGCCATCAGCCACGACCTTCTGAAGCGCGCGATCATGCCGCAAATCACTCCGCGCGGCGAGTTGCTTGCGGCGCGGTTCAGCGCCGCCTTGGGTGTCGGCGTAGCCGGCTACATCGGTATCCATCCCCCGGACTTTGTGGCTCCCGTGGTGGCTTTTGCTTTTGGTTTGGCGGCGTCCACGTTCTTTCCCGCCATCTTGCTCGGAATTTTTTGGAAGCGTACGACGCGCGAGGGGGCTGTGAGCGGGATGGTCCTGGGTTTGCTCTTTACCTCGGCCTACATCGTCTACTTCAAGTTCGTGAACCCGGCCGCAAACTCCTCGCAAAACTGGCTGTGGGGAATCTCTCCCGAGGGGATAGGCACGATCGGTATGATCTTGAACCTGGCGGTGACGATCATCGTGTCGCGCTTGACGCCTCCTCCACCCCGGGAGATCCAGGAGCTGGTCGAGTCGATTCGCGTGCCCGGGAGGGAGCCCGCCCGCTAGCCTCGCCGGCTGCTAGCTCCCGAAGGTGTCTCCGTACCGAACGAGGGATTCGATTCCCTGGCGAGCGGAGTGCGCCAGATCGGGCGAGGCCATACTCAGGATTGCAATCAGGATGGCCGGCTGGATGAGAATGAACGAGACCAGCACCAGCGCTTCGACGAAGAAACGCGTGGTATCACTGGCCTCTTGGGCGCGGCTGAGTCGTCCGAAGACATCGAACTTGAACTTCTTGAGGATCCACAACTCGATCAGCGTGAACAGGGCCGTGCTCAGAATCGCGATAATTGCATATGTCATGGCGTTGCTCCATCTGGAGGGGCCCCATGCATCGGCCGGTTTCCAGGTCGTTCCTGAGCGGGCTTCGGCCCAATTTTGCGTCGCTGGTGCTTTCCCAGGCTCTTTTGGAAGGCATTTCCCGATGTCCCGTCCGAGGTGTGAATAGCCCTGGCAGGAAGGGGTAGAATCTCGCCGCCCCGGGCCACCCTGGCCGGGCACGATTCACTCCGAGGTCCACGCAATGGGTAATTTCTCCAAGGGATGCGCCATCTTCGGTGGCGGCTTTCTCGTCCTCTTGCTTCTCCTGGGCGGTTGCGGCGTTTCTCGCTACAACGGCATGGTCGCCCAGCAAGAGGGGGTCGAGGGGGCCTGGAGCGAGATCCAGAACCAGTACAAGCGCCGCTACGACCTGGTTCCCCAGCTGGTCGAGACTGTCAAGGGTGCGGCGAATTTTGAGAAATCGACCATCACTGCCGTGACGGAAGCGCGCGCGTCGGTGGGCAAGACGCAGCTGCCCGATGCGCTGCCCGAGGACCCGGCCCAGCTCCAAGCCTACCTCAAAGCCCAAAGCCAACTGGGTTCCTCCCTCGGTCGGTTGCTGCTCGTCGCCGAGAACTATCCCAACCTCAAAGCCTCCCAAAATTTCCTCGGTCTTCAGGATCAACTCGAGGGAACGGAAAACCGTATCGGTGTGGCGCGGCGCGACTACATCGACTCCGTCAAGGCTTACAACACCTCGATCCGGAAGTTCCCGGGCAACCTGGTGGCGTCTATGTTCAGCTTTGAAAAGATCCCCCAGCTGGAGTTTGATGACAACGTCGAAGAGGTGCCTGAGGTCAAGTTCAACTTCGACGACAAGGAGTAGCGGCATTGCTTCTTACCCTTGCTCTTGTTGCGTGCTTTTCCATTTCGGCTCCCGCTCTTCAAACGCAGCGCAATGACGGTTGGGTGACCGACAACGCGGGTCTCCTCAACGATACCCAGGAGCGCAGCCTCGAGGCCCTGATGGAATCCTACAAGCAGGGTTCCACGCACGAGGTCGCTCTCTTGACGGTGCGGAGCCTCGATGGCGATTCGATCGAAAATCTGGCCCTGCGGACTGCGCGGGAATGGGGAATCGGCACCAAGGAAAAGAACAACGGTGCGCTCCTTGTGATTGCGGTGGAAGACCGTGAGATGCGTATCGAGGTGGGTCGTGGGCTCGAGGGCGAGCTGACGGATTCGATTAGCGGACGCATCATTCGCGACGTCATCGCTCCGGAATTCAAACGCAAACGCTACTACGAGGGCATCGAAGCCGGAATCGTGGCCATCCACCGCGCAGCAGGTGGCGACTACGGAGCACTGAAGCAATCCAGGAGAGGCCGCTCCGGGCAAGGGGGTATCGGTGGCTGCTTCAGCCTACTGGTGTTCCTCCTGATCTTCGGGTCGATCTCAGGCAGAGGTCGCGGGGGCCGTGGCGGAGGACTGCGGGGCGCGCTCCCCTGGTGGCTGCTCTTGTCGGCCATGTCCGGGAATAGGCGTGTCGGCGGAGGGGCGAGCGGCTTCGGGTCCTCCGGCGGCGGTTTCGGAGGAGGCGGCGGTTTTGGCGGATTTGGCGGCGGCGGCGGGTTCTCCGGCGGTGGCGCTTCGGGAGGGTGGTAGTCATGTTTGCAACGCTGTCTAATTCTCAGGATTGGGAAGCTGCCGGGCACAGCCTGCGCACCTCCTGGATCGAATTCACCGGCCGGTATGGGGCGTCGGGTCTCGTTGCGCTCGCCCTGGTCTTCGTGGTCATCGCGCTCGTGCGTCGCCATCGCTATCGCGCTGTCAACGTACTCAACCAGGTGGACCTGAAGCGGCTGCAGGGGGCGATTGCTGAAGCCGAAAAGAAGACAGTTGGGGAGATCCTTCCCGTCATCGTCGAACGCTCCGACGCGCATCCGCAGGCCGCGTGGATCGCAGGGCTGTTCAGTTTTCTGTTCGGATCCGCCCTGCTGGCCGCCTGGCTTCCATGGGACCAACCGGTGGCCTTGTTGGCCAGCCAACTGGCGATGGGGCTCGTCGGATACCTTCTGGCCCGGGTGCTTCCCGATTTTCAGCGGCGCTTCATCGGCGAGGCGCGCGCCACCGAAATGGCCACCGAACAGGCCTTCCAGGAGTTCTACGTGCACAAACTGCACGAAACTGAAGCGAAGACCGGCGTGCTGCTTTTCGTCAGCCTGCTGGAGCACCGTGTTATCGTTCTCGGCGATGCCGGAATCGACGAGAAAGTCGATCCAAACCACTGGGTCGAAACGACCGATGCGATTCTCGACGGCATTCGGCGCGGTTCACTGTGCGAGGGGCTGAGCGAGGGGGTTGCGCGCGCCGGCGAGGTTCTGGCCGAGTATTTCCCCTGGGCCGAGGGGGATCGCAACGAGATTCCGGATCGCATTATCGTGCGCAAGCAATGATGCGAGCCCCGTCAGGCGATGACAAATAAGCGGGACTTCCACATACCCCTCCACGTGGATTCTGTGAAGATCTGAGCCCTCTCTCCCACGGAGGTCACGCGCCATGACTACGAACCCCTCAGGGAAACTCCCGAGCCGTCGCACGCTGCTACGCAACGGGGCCATCGGCTTTGCCGCAGCCTTTCAAGGACTCAATGCTCACGCCGAGTACCTGGGCAACGGACAGGCCCGTATTCCGAACTACGGTCCGCTACGGTCCATTAAGGATCTGAGGACCGGGCTGAAACTGCTGCGACTTCCCGTCGATTTTCAATACGTCAGCTTCGGGTGGCGCGACGATCCTCTGACCGACAGCGACGGCGTTACACCCAGCAGCCACGATGGCATGGGCGTGGTGGACACGGACGCCGACGGCATCGTCACTTTGATCCGCAACCACGAACTTCGTAATTCCGGCTCATCCTTCGGGACTCCGGAGATCCTCTACGATCCGCACGGGCGGGGCGGAGCGACGCGACTGCGTTTCGATACGCACTGTGGGGAATGGTTGAGCAGCGAAGTGGTGCTGGCAGGTACAGCCGCCAACTGTGCCGGCGGAGTCACGCCGTGGGGGAGCTGGTTCACGTGTGAGGAAGAGATCTCGGGGCCGCCCCAGGGATACGATCACACTCATGGTTGGGTTTTTGAAGTGCCAGCCCAGGGCATGGCGACGCCGGTCCCGCTGCGCGACATGGGGCGCTTCAAGCACGAAGCTGTCTGCGTCGATGTTCAAACGGGGTACGTCTTTGAGACCGAGGACGATCGCTATACCTCAGGCTTCTATCGTTTTCGCCCCGGCCGTAGGGGCTCAGCGCTCGCCTTGGCCAGAGGAGGACTCCTCGAGATGTTGAAGGTCAAGGGCGTGCCGAACGCTGACTTGATGCTGATCAACACGGGTGACACTTTTGAGGTCGAGTGGGTTCCGATCGACGATCCGCAACTCGGCTTACAAAGTGGCGTCGGTCCGTACGGTTCGATCGACGGGCAAACGACCAGCGCTTCCGGCCCCTTCTTCCAGGGCTACCAGGAGGGGGGAGCCCAGTTTCGTCGACTGGAGGGTTGCTGGTTCGACGACTTCGATCGGTTGATCTACTTCACGGACACCGAAGGCGGTTTCCCCAGGCAAGGGGCGGTCTGGTGCTATGACCCGAGCCTGGAGACACTGCGGGCCGTTTACGTCTCTCCAGGCCCGGGCACGCTCGACAACCCCGATAACATCACGGTGAGTCCCCGCGGCGGGCTCCTCTTGTGCGAGGACGGAGGTCAGTCGCGCGAGCGAATGCACGCCCTCACTCCGCAGGGGCAGCTTTCGCTCTTCGCGCAGAACGACGTCGTGTTGAATGGCGAGGTCAACGGAATCAGCGGGAATTTCCGTGGTGCGGAATGGTGCGGCGCCACCTTCGATCCGAGCGGACGCTGGCTCTTCGTGAATATCTACTCCCCTGGAATCACCTTTGCGATCACGGGTCCCTGGAGCCGCGGACCGCTGTAGGTTTCGCCTCGGAACGGCGGGGCGGTCGGGACTTCCTTCGCCGGCCTCGCGGGGGCTCGGCACGGGGGACGAGAGGGTCCGGCTGGGGTGGGAAAAGATGAAAAGGGCCTCGGGGAACCCGAGGCCCTTCTCGAACTTGCGCCCCCTACGATCGCCCCCCGTCCACGATTTGCGGTGGGCTATCGGCAGGGGTCCGTGCGCACCAGGAATTCTACGCACGAAGCCCGCCACGTAGCGCACCTCCTTCAAGGGTTTTTGTCCCTATCAAGCCAGAGCGCCCTGCGCGTGTCGCCTGAGGATGTTAATCGGTGCCAGATCCGGATATCGGCAATCCTTCAGGCGGAGCAGGAACGTGCTGACAAGGGCGTGCTGTCCCGAAAGGCAGGCGTGGCTGACCATGTCGGTGAGCACCGACCAGGCCGAGCCGGGGGCGAATCGGTATTCCTAATACCCCTCGCGGCTATCGCGGAACTCAGCCGTGTCCTTCATGTCATTGTGGAAGCGGCGCATCGCACGGTCGTAGGGAGAGCTGTCCAGCACCCGCGCCAGGGGTCGGCCGGCCTGGGTGATTCCACGTAGGAGCCCCGAGTGAATGTGGTCGCCGACACCCTTGCGTAGGTAGTTCGAGGATCGTCTCGAGGGAGCGATACCCGCTTTCCGGCCAAACCTGGCCAAGAGCTCGGGCAAAGCCCCCTTGGAAACCCACACTCGGTCCTCGCTTTGGTTGACGTTGACGAAAAACCTGAGGATGCGGTCGCTGTTGGTCGCTCCATAAGCTCCGGCATCCAGGTGAATCAGCTCGTTGGAAGCGTGCGCTTTCAGATCCCGACCGCGCTCCTGAAGCGGGCGGAAACTGGTCGTGCCGACCGTCCAGTTCCGCGCCAGAGTCGGGATGTGTTCGTTGAGAAAGGTCTGCACCCTCTGCGCATGCTCGGTAAGGATGCGCGGTCACCCCCGAGATCGACCTCGGGGTGGTAGCTCACGTTTTTCAGTTTGAGCTGCCTTGGCAGCTCCGTCCTCAGAAAGGTGAGATCCGCCTCGGATGGCAGGGGAAATGGGGCCTGCCGAAAATGAACGATACGCCCTTGTTCGAGGGCATCGGCCATCTCGACGGGGTTCGCGTTCTCCTCGATTGTTTCCAGCATCACGGCCCCGATATATCTCTAATCCACGCGCCCGTTCCAGGGGGACGGCGTCAATAAGCTGGCAGCCCGATGACAAGTCCCCGATGCCATGTCGACATCCTCCATTTCGGCTCGGCATTCGGTCACGATTTCGTGGAAGGGAGACCGGCTCTGATCGACGCCTTTCTCATTCCGTGCGAAAGCATGCGACATCCCGAGCGGGCGCCCTTTTAGAGTCTGAATGCGCCCGCCAATAGGTGCGCGCGGTCCGCCTAGATCCCCGCACCCACGAAGAACATCAGCTGGAAGTAGTCGGCGCTTTCGTCGGTGAGTGCCCCGGTGTCGAAGTTAGAGCCCAGGAGGGCGCGCCCGTCGATTCCGATCTTGAAGAGGCTCGTGATCGGATAGGCCGCTCCCAGACGTATGTAGGCTGCGGCCTTGGTGTCGTCCGCCACGCCGAAATCTCCGTTCACGAGCGATATACCTGCGGAGGCGTAGGGCTCAACGACGAGCTTCCAGGGTAGAAAGCGAATTCCAGCGAAGTACTCATTCAGGTCCAGTTGCGTTGTCACGCCGCTCGTCGTGTCCTCATCCGAATGCAGGAAACCGGCTTCCACCGCGAGCCATTTTGTCTTGAGAGCCAGAACGACATCGGCCCCATAGACCGCGTGGTTATCGAAGTTGTCCAGGTCCGAGGTCAGTGAGCGCACGCCGTAGTAGCCATTGACTGAATAGTCGGGCCCCTTGCAGGCCAGGACCGTGGGGATCAGAAGAATGAGAGAGAGCGTGCGCAATTTGATGTCCTTTCGATGAATCGCGATGACTGTGAAGTTGCGTAGGAGGTCCGAGGCCCACCCCGGAAGCATACACGATGAAAATTCGTCTTCACGCACGACTCGGATGTCCTCGTCGAGAGTGACCGGAGTCGTGCCGGAAAGCGGCCCCTCCTCGACGGGCTCGTCATGGAACGGGAGGGACAGGGACGGTCAGAAAGATCTTCACGTCCAGGGTAGGTAAATCGTCGAGGCGCTCGAGAGACTCTGCGTGGCAGAAGTTCCATGGGGCCGTTGTGGTGCCGTGCCGGTCCTCCAGCCCTGCGGTGGTTCGATCCGTAAAGCTTCCCCGAAGAGGGCGTGCCCGGGATGCTCGGACGGCTGACGGCCATACGGTGCCGGACACAAGTCGGCGGATTCGGCCGATCGGGTGGGAATTGTCCTGACACCGTACCCCCCCGATCGTGGCCGTTCTGGTTCCGCACCGCCCCTCCGGATAGGCTGCCTTTCCCCCGGCGCAATTCCGTCGGGCAGATAGAGAGGTCTCCCGTTTGCCCGACGCCGTTCAGCAGTTTCTCCCCATTCTAGGTCTACTCGTCGTGGTCACCTTCGTGATCCGGCGACTCCCGAGAATCGACCTCGGTCACACCGACGCCTATCGACGACGGCGCATCCTCAACTGGCTCCCACTCGGGCTGACGTACGCGTTCCTTTACATGGGGCGCTACAACATCAACGTCGCCAAGGTCACGGGCATCATGACCAAGGAAGAGTTGGGGACGATCACGTTCTTCGGAACGACCACCTATGCGATCGCGTTTCTGATAAACGGCCCGATCGCGGATCGCTTTGGTGGGCGAAAGACCATCCTTGCCGCGGCCATCGGCGCGGCCATTGCCAACCTCGCAATGGGGATCGTGCTCCACGTCGACACCGGTCTGAAACTCGTCCCCGCGTACAAGTTTCTTTACCCGCTCAACATGTACTTTCAGAGTTTCGGCGCCGTGGCCATCGTCAAGGTCAACGCGAGTTGGTTTCATGTGCGCGAGCGAGGTGTGTTCGGCGGAATTTTCGGCATTCTGATCTCGCTGGGCCTCTACTTCGCCTACGACTGGGGCACACCGATCGTCACCCACCTGCCCGTCCAGTGGGTGTTCTTCATTCCTGCGATCATCCTGATCGGTTTTGCGACCCTGGACTACTTCCTGGTCTTCGATCTTCCCAGTCAGGCTGGACACAAGGATTTCGACACCGGCGACGCTTCCTCAGGCGATGACGGACCGCGACTGAGCGTTTTCAGTGTCATCGCCAAGATGCTGTCCAACCCCGTGATCGTGACCATCGCGCTCATCGAGATGTGTAGCGGATTCATCCGTGGCAGTGTGATGAAGTGGGGCTACGTCTTCGCCCATGAGACCGGCCAGAGCTTCGCGACGGCGCACTGGGGTGTACTGCTCTGTGCGGCGGGCATCCTGGGCGGTGTTTTTGCCGGGACGATTTCCGACCGCGTGTTCCAGTCGCGCCGCGGCCCATCCGCGGTCATCCTTTACGCGCTTTGTGTCCTGACCCTGGCCGGGACGGCGGCGTTCATCGGGGTCTCGCAATCGGTGCTCATCCTGATCCTTTGCATCCTGAGCGTCATCGGCGTACACGGCATGCTCTCGGGCACGGCCAGCATGGATTTTGGGGGTAGCAAGAACGCCGGCGTGGCGGTCGGGCTCATAGACGGCATGGTGTACCTGGGTTTCGGAATGCA
This sequence comes from Planctomycetota bacterium, assembly GCA_002683825.1. GTDB lineage: Bacteria > Planctomycetota > UBA1135 > UBA1135. The sequence continues at coordinate 67,394 of NYUD01000031.1, read as the reverse complement.
GAGCCTGATCATGGGCAAGGTCTTGCCCGAGGGGCCGGAGCAGGTGGACCCTGCGAACTGGCGCATCTGGCTTCTGATCACGCTACCGGTCGCCGTGATCGGGTTATTCTTGTCCCTCAGAATCTGGAACGCGAAGCCGAAACCGGAGGCGCCTGGCTAGCCGTCCGTCGTCAGGTCTGGCACCGAGCGCACTTCCTTGGCGACCCCTTCATCAGCGACGGATCATCGGGTTGATTCTTCGACGGGGTTCTCGCTAAAGACGTAGCCCTTACCTACGACGGTATGGATGAGCGCGGTATGACCCGGAAGGTCGATCTTTCGACGAAGCCTCGCGACCTGCACATTGACCACATTCGTTCCGGGATCAAAGTCGATATCCCATACCTTGCGCAGAAGCTCATCCCGACCGATGACCTTGCCCCGTGCCTTGACCAGCGCCAGCAAGAGGTCGTATTCCCGCGGGCTCATCTCGATCCGCCGTCCGGAGCGCTCGACCAAACGTCGTTCAAAGTCGATCACAAGGTCGGCGATTTCGAGCTTGGCGTTGTCCCGATGGCGCCTCGAAACGGCCTCGAGCCGCGCCAGCAGTTCGGAAAACTCGAAGGGTTTGACGATGTAGTCATCCGCGCCTAGCTTGAGTCCCTTGACCCGCTCGTCAACCGCGTGACGTGCGGTGACGAAGATGACCGGGGTGCGGTTTCCCCCGCTGCGCAACCACTCGAGGAACTCCCAGCCCAGCTGCTTGGGCATCATCACGTCGAGCAGGATCAGATCGTATTCTTCGCCCCTGGAGATCACGCCCTCCGCCTGGGGCACGTCCGAAACGACCGTGCATGAAAACCCGTGTTCCTTCAGGCCTTCCAGCATGAAGCCGCGAAACTTGGGATCATCGTCGACTACGAGCAACCTCATCTGGGTCGGCGGGGAAGAGTGACTCATGCAAGAACCTATCCTGTGGGAAGGAATTCCCAGGAGGGACGGGAAATAGTAACTTCAGGGATTCACGGATCTCAGTCCTTCTTGCTCGGCTTTTCTGCTCCACGTAGGCCGTTCGAGACCAGCGGCTTCCCATTGAGCCCCACGACCAGGGCCTCGACCCCGCGCAGGCTGTCGACGAGAGCGATGCCTTCCTCGGGGCCGAGGACGCACAGGGCCGTGGCGAGCGAGTCCGCATAGGCGGCATTCTGAGCTACCACCGTGGCGCTCATGCACCCCGTGGCCGGACGCCCGGTTCGCGGGTCCAGGATATGGTGGTAGCGCACCCCGTCGTGGATGAAGAAGCGCTCGTAATCGCCGGAGGTCATGACGCAGGTGTTGGAGACCGGGAGAACGGCCAGCACCCGCTCTCGGTCGCGTGGGTGACGGATCGCGATCTGCCATAGTTCGCCGAACTTACGCCCGAGGACTTTCAGGTCTCCTCCCGCCGAGACCATTCCGTGTTCGATCCCGTGTTCGAGCAGAATCGCCATGGTGCGATCAACACCATAGCCCTTCGCGATGCCTCCTAGCCCAAGTCGCATCCCTTCGGGGAGCAGTACGCTGTTCTCTTCAAGGTCGACACGTACGCGACGATAATCGACGTGGGAAAGAGAAGCCTCGATCGCCTCGGCGGACGGTATCTGGGGAGGCGTTCTCTTGAAGTCCCACAGAACCCCCGCGCCCGCATAGCTGATGTCGAAAGCGCCCTCGGTCAGATAACCGATCTCGAGTCCTCGCTGAATGAGTTGGGCGAGCTCGGGTTCGACCACGATCGGGCCGGCCCCGGCCATTTCGTTCAGCCGCGTCAATGGGGAAGGTCGCCAATCGGTCATGACGTCTTCCACGCGCCGGATCTCGGCGGTGGCCGCGTCGAGGGCGATCTCCAGTTTCGCAGGGTCTTCGCCGAGGACTTTCAGCTCCAGCTCGGTTCCCATCACCGCGAGGTTGCGCTCGCGCAGCTGGAGTCCGGCATCCTGAACCGGGGCGATGAGCCCCAGAATGAGGAGGAGAGTCACGGGGTGTTCGGACCCGTCAGGGCTAAAGGAACGCTTCCCAGTCAGGCGGGATTCCGGCACCTCGATACAGAACGCGGGCCTGCGGACCCAGGACGAGAATCGTGGGCGTTCCCTCGATTCCGAAGGCTCGCGTGAGCCGGAGGTCGGTGTCCTGGACCTGAGGATAGGGGAGTCCCCAGTCCTTGGCCGTCTGGAGAATGTCAGCGGGATCGACCACATCCGTGCCTCCGGAAATCACGCCGACAAAGCGCATTCGGTCCCCATAGGTTTGAAAAGCCTCGATCAGCTCCGGTGCTTCGCGTCGACAGGACGCGCACCACGTCTGCCAGAAGACCAGAACGACCTTGCGCCCAGCGGCCTGATCGCTCTCTAGATCGAGGGGGCGCCCCTCGAGGTCGGAGAGGCTCAACGAGACGTTCGTCGTCGGGGAGGACTGGTTGACGTTCGCGGTGGGGGGAATGTTCGAGCAAGCAGCCAAACAGGCGAGGCTCGCGCCTGCGGCGAAGAGAGAAGGGAAGTTCATTGCGGAGGCTTTCAGAAAACGGATCGGGTCCAACCGATGTAACCGTAGAAGTGATCGAGACCGTCGCTGCGAAGCTGATAATTTATACCCGCGCGCAGCGTGTTCGTCTTGCTTCGCTGCCATTCGAGGGCGAGGCCCGCCGTGTGGGAGCTGAACTCACCCAGGTCGGAATCCTGGGTTCGGAACTCCTCCGTGTTCCCCAAAAAGAGATTCTCCTCGAAGTCCTCGGCGGCCGTTTGCGTATAGAAGCGATAGCTCACTTCCATGAGCAGTTCCGGGAGGAGGGCGTGGATGTAGGCCGGCTCGAGGCTGACGCTGTAGATGTCCCAGCTATCCCCGTAGAGCCGGCCGCCGAGCTCCCAGGCGCGCCCGCTCGTCATCTGACGGCGCACGCGGCCGTAGAGGGCCAGACGTGTGCGACTGTCGGGTAGCGTTTCATCGACCAGCTCTCCCAGCGCACCGTTGTCGAGCGGTGGTACGGGTGCCGTTGTTCCACCCTCGAGCACCACGAAGTTGTACGGTGTTGAGAGGAAGCCGTCCTGGTGAGCCAGGGAAGCTCCGAACTCTCCGTACAACGTGGGCGAGAGAATCTGATACCAGTCGGCATTGACAGTGAGGGACAGGCGCTCGCCGTTTCCCGATTCCGTTCCATCGACACCGCTGATCAGCAAGAGGTCGTCGTAGTAGGTATCCAATCCCAGCGTGAGTATCGCGTCCTTCCCATCCGGCTGCCAGGCGTAGCTGGCGCCCAGTCCGAACGAGTTGTAGTCGTACTCGACGCTGTAGCCTGCGTGCCACGTGAAGAGATCGTCGTTCTCCTGACGATGGCGGAAGGAGAAATCCACGCCGATGTAGTTGTCAGCACTCGCTCCGCTCTGTTCTGGAAAATTGCTGAGCCGGTCGATCGAAGCGCTGGAAACGAAGTCGTAGTTCAGATCGATCGAATACCCGAAGTCCTCCGAGACGTCGTGGTCGAAGATCAAAATCGGCTCGATGACGGTGAGTGCTTCGTCGAGAAACGGGTTGCCATCCCCCGGGCCATCGGGCTGGTTGTAGAAGCCGATCTGAAAGGTCACCGACTTCGACCCCGGCTCCATCTCAGGTAACAAGGAACCTGTAGGAATCGTCCCGTCCGCTCCTTGGAGTTCTTGCCGGGCGAAGGCGGGCAGGGAAAGACAAAGAAGGAGAGCTCCGAGCCACAGGCTGGAGTTCAATAACACCCACAGCCTCCGCCGGAACTGCTCCCGATGCCGCCCGCCGAGCCTTCGGTCGAATAGACACATTTCTGCTTCAAGTGCGTATTGGCTCGATCCTGCCTCCACTCCATGACGGGGTGGGTGAAGGCGCCCATTTCGTAGAACTCGACCGTGTTGCAGGCGGAGCTGAAGGCGCCGGCGACGGCCACGAGCAGAATCCGGCTTCTGTAGAAAAAATTCATGTACTGGATCAAGAGAGGCGGAGGGGACGGTCCGACTCTCCATCATCGGCTCGCCGGGACGCGGACAAGCGTTACAAATCGGTTATTCCAGGCCTTGGCGCGCCGGCGCAGCGGGTACGTCCGAGCAGGAAGCCGTTGTCCAGCGGCCCCTATCGTGCATCGCTCGCGTTCATCGGTCATGGTGTGAGGCCTGTCTTTCAATCCATGTCGCCATGTCCTCCAGTACCTCGGGTGCGAAGGTTTCCTCGATCGTGGCGTACTCGCCCACGGTGCCCTTCTCGCAGTGCTGGAAGAGGTGGTTCAGTCCGGCGTACTCCTTTGTTTCGACGTCCTTGTTCCCGCCCGCCTCGAGCGCTGCGGCGATGGCCTCGAGGTTTTCCCTGGCGGGCACCTGCAGGTCCTTGGAGCCGTTGAGAGCCAGTACGGGGCACGCGACCTGCTCCAGGATGGGCGCGGGATCGTAGTTCACGAAGTACTGGAACCAGGCGGACGTAACCGACGGCAGCTGGGCGTTGGCCGTATCGCCGAGGTGGCGCGTGAGGATCTCCTTGGACTTGTTGCGCACCTTCCGGCGGTCGAACTCCTCGCGCAGGAGTTGGAAGAGCTCTTCCTGCATCTTGCGGTTGGCTGCCACCAGAGCTTCGCCCGCGCCGCCGGCGCGGGCGAGCAGAGCGGCTTGTCGATAGAGCAGTTCGTCTCCCGGGATTCCGACGCCGGCGAGCAGAACGAGAAAAGCTATGTCGTCCCGCTCCACTGCGACCATCGGTCCGATCATGCCGCCCTCGCTGTGCCCCACCAACCCGATGGCGCCGGCGCGAATGTCGTTTCGGGTGCGCAAGTATGTGACGCCGGCTTCGGCGTCGGAGGCGAAGTCCGCTGAGGTGGCCTCGAGCACGTCGCCGGTCGAGCCGCCGATGCCGCGGTCGTCCACACGCAGGACGGCGATCCCGTTGCGCGTGAGATGATCGGCGATGACGTGGAAGGGCTTGTGCCCGAAGATCTCCTCGTTGCGGTCCTGCTGGCCCGAACCGGAGATCAAGAGCACGGCCGGGAACGGTCCGTTTTCCTGCGGCAGGGTCAGCGTACCCGCCAGGCGGTTGCCCGCCGCCTCGTTGGTGTAGGTCACCTGCTCTTCGCGGTAGAGGAAGGGCGGCGTGGGGGTCTGCGGTCGCGCGGGAGCGGCGACTCCTCCGATCTTCTCGAGGTTCAGCTTGAACTTCCCGCCTCCCTGGAGGAGGTGTCCTTCGATCCGTGTGCATTCGGCGTTCGGGCGGCCTTCGTAGCGCGCGCTGATGGTCGATACTTCCAAACTCAGGGTGCCGTCCTCGCCGACGGACACCGAGGTGACCGGGACGTACGCGGGCGACTGATCGGGGCTGACCATGCTGGCTCCGAACGAGCCGTCGGCGCGCGTACCGACATGGAAGACGATCCGTAGCTCGATCGGACCGAAGTCGCCCTTCCCCGACCACGTTCCGACGAGAGGGTCGACGTCGATCCTTTCGAGAACGAGCTCGAGGTCCGCGCCGCGCTGCTTCCAGATCCCGATCAGCAGGCCGCTTTCGGAGTCGAGTTTCCCCGTCCACGCTCCGTTCGTGTCCGGCACCCGGAAGGAGAGCGCACCCTCCGCGAAGGCCACCTCGGAGAGCCCCAGGCCGAAGGCGTTCTGCTCGGGGCTGTCGACCGTTCCCACCAGTCGACCCTCATCGTCGGGAGACAGGTGCAGGACGGTTCTCACCGACCGCGTCCCATCGCTGATGGCCCCCTCCCAGGAGCCCGCTAGTTCTACCTGGGCGCTAGCCGTGGGAACTGCGAGAACGAGGAACGTCAGGGAGGTGGACAGGATGGTTCCCATGGGCGGATCTTCCAGGAGGGTTTTGGCAGGGGACGGAAGCGTCGCTTCAGCGTCCCCGCGCGTACGCCGTCTCTAGAAAATACAGCGATCCCTTTCTCGCGGCGAACGGGATTCTTGCAGGTGAGCCGTGTTCGAGCGTGAAGACCGCCCGGTCGATGCGTGACGCAGATGCTCCCGGCTGGAATCCGCCGCCGAGTCGCGTCCAAAGAGACTCGGTCTCCACGCTCTCGTTCCGACCCCTCGTCACCTTCCGAAGAGGTAGGTCACACCGAGGAGTCCGATGGCACCCTCCCCGACGTCCTCTCCGTTCGTGTCGATGTTGATTTCGGCGCCTGCGGACAGGGTCAATTCGATGCGCCCGGAGGCGAGGTTCCAGCCGTAACCCCCTTCGACCGCGGGTTGCAGCACGATCACGTCGCTCGATCCCTGCGATCCGGTGTCTTTCCAGTCGATATCGAGGAAAAAGAGATCGACTCGGGCGCCGTAGAGCCACCCCTGCGCCCCATCGCCGGCGAGGTTGCGTCGATACCCGACGCCGAGGCCGGGGCCACCGCCCTCCTCGTCCTCGTGTTTTCCGGAGTTCCCGCGGTCGGTGAAGTTGTAGCCGGCGCGAAGGAACAGAGATTCGTCCTGCGAAATGCTGTAGCGAGTGTGTCCCGCAACGATCAGGCCTGAGGGATAGAGTTGCAGTTCGGTGCCCCACCCTTGCGGGGATGCGGCGCAACCGGCGGAGGCGATGAGTACAAAGAAGAGGCCGAAGAGGCGTTTCATCCCACTCACCCTACAATTGCTGACCGCGGGATTCCACGAGCGCCTTTTCCCATCCCGTACGGGCCTTCACCGTCGCGTTCGCCTCGACCTCGCGCGCTGGGCAGCCCTCGTTCAGAGGACATTCTCCGCAGCGGGGCGCGCGCGCCTGGCAGACGTAGCGACCGTGAAGCACCAGCCTGTGTCCGGCATCCACCCATTCCTTCCTGGGGAAGAGCCCGCACAGGTCGCGTTCGACCTTCTGGGGATCGGTTTCTCGTGTTAGCTCCAGTCGGCGCGCAACACGGCCCGCGTGGGTATCGACGACGATCCCGGTGGGGATGCGGAACACCGTTCCCAGCACGACGTTGGCCGTCTTGCGCGCCACTCCCGGAAGCTCGACGAGCTCTTTCAGCGTTTGCGGCACTTCGCCACCGTGTTTCTCCACGATGAGTTGGCTGGCCCCCTGGATCGACCTGGTCTTGTTGCGGAAGAACCCTGTACTCTTGACCAAGCTCTCGATCTCGCCGGGCGGCGCTTGCGCCAGCGAGGCCGGCGTCGGGTGCAGGCGGAAGAGCTTCGGCGCGACTTCATTGACCTTCTTGTCGGTGCTTTGGGCGGAGAGAATCGTTGCGATCAGAAGCTGCCAGGCGTCTTGGTGATCCAGCTCACAACGCGGCTCGGGGATCGCCTGGTTCAGTCGGCGTTTCAAGAGACGAAAGCGTTGCGGTTCGACCGTGTGGGAGGGCGCCTTCCCACCATTCTTTTTGACTTGTCGGCTCATGATTCGTCAGGTCCACTCCTGAAGGTCGGGAACGATACCCGAGGTCCCGTCGTTTGCAGCGGTTCTTGCCACGCTCTCCGCGTCGTGGACCGGCCCCGCGTTCATTCCCGGGCAGCCTTGCGCCGCCGAATCCCAGTGGCCCTTGGTCGCCATGTTTGCACGCCAGAAGGGCCATGTTCGACACTGCCTCGGCCGCGCGGCGTAGACTGCGCAGCCCTGTTCGCGTTCCCAGAAGATGCAATCGTGATTCGGCTTTTCGATCAGACTGGATTTACCGTCCGGAAGGCTTCGCAGATAGCGCTTTTGAAAGTGCGCCAGATCGATCTGCAGGTGTTCGGCCAGAAGGCCCTGTTCCGCCTCATCCACGCGCACCGTCCCGGCGCCCGTGCAGCAATTCCCGCAGCGGGTGCACAGGAAGCGCAAACCTTCCTCGTACCAGGGCTCCGTTTCCATACTCTGAGCCAAGGCTATAGGAAAAGTTCGTTCGACAAGCCGGGGAATGAGCTCAAAATGAGGACACGATGAAGATTCGATTTGCAATGCCCCTCGTGCTTCTCGCAGGACTCGCCGGCGGGCAAGGGCGAGGGGAATCCATTTCTTTCCCCACCAAGAGCGCCACGTTCAAGAAGGACGGTCTCCGTTTTGAGGTCAACGGTCGTGTTGAGGTGCCCCGTAACGCCGATGTGATCAGTTTACGCCAGGGCACCATCGTCGGCCGATCCAGTGCGGTGATTGAGGTCTCGGGTTACCTCGAGATCAAGTGTGTGACCGGCGGCAATATGGTGCTGAAGGACGTTTGGATCGAACTCACTCCCGAGTGTAAAGAGGTCTACCTTTCGAGCATCGTGTTCGAGGGCAGCGGCGGCATCCGCCCCAGCGCGAAAGGACCCTCGAGAGCACGCATCTACATGGAGGCCACCACTTTCAAGCCCGGAACTTCCCTCCGCCATGATTCCACCTCGGGCAAGTTGACCTTCAGTGGCGTGACCTCCAGAGGTCCCTTCGCGATCCACGGCCGTGCGAAGGATGCCAAGGGATCCAACCAGACCGAGCTTCAGATCCTGAATCTGAACGCCTATGAAGGTCTTTCCGTTCAGGACGTTCGCAAGACCATCGTCACCATGTCGATGCTGGGCGGAAAGGAGTCCTCGTTCCTCGATTGCGCCAAGCTCGACTTTGCGACGAACCATGCGAAGTCTGAGGTCTTGCGCTTCTCCCAGTCGAAACCCAAGAATTTCGGCAAGACCAAGATCGAGAACACGGACTTCTACACGCAGAGAGTCATCTTTGCGGCACCTGCCCTGAAACCGGGCAAGGCCGAGCGCGTCCGATTCGACGGCTGTTGGTTCCTGGACGCCGACACTCCCCAATCCGTGCGTAACCGGATCATCCAGGACGTCGGGCAGGATGAGAACATCGCGGTTCTGGCGACCTTCAAGAAACTCCAGAAGCGTCCCCTGGGGCTCGTGAAGTACAGCGAACCCGAGGACTAGTGCAGATGAAGGTGGGCGGAACCAGGGGCCGAACGACCCGTAGAATCCTCGCGATGTTGGCTCTCGCAGGCGCGGCAGGGGGGGCCTCCGGGGCCATGCAGATCTCGGATGGGTCGGTGGCGGGCCCGACGGGCGAGATCCGTCCGGAACACCTTGAGGCCCGGAGCGTGCACACGCCCTGGATCGACCTGTCGCAACGGACCGAGTTGCAGACGATCCTGGACCGTGTCTCCGAGTGGAGTCCGGATGAGCCGGCGCCCATCCGCTCGCCCGACGGCGCAAAGCTTCTGTGGTTGACGGGATCGGGCGAACAGGATCGTAATTCGGTTGCGAAGATCAGTGCTGATGGCGGGCAGAGCTGGTCGGCGCCGATCGAACTGCCGGTGAGTTTGATCGGAGCTGGGTATCTCGGAGCCTATCTGCCCGACGGCCGGCTGCTGATCACCTTCCGGGATCTCTACGAGTCGAGTCCTACCCGCGGCGACTTCGTCGCGTGGGTCGGGACTCTCGACGACCTCCTCAACCAACGCGAGGGACAGTTCACCTGCCGGTTGCTCGATGATAAGAACGGGAACGCTGTCAGGGCCACCGGGCTGCGGTTGGCGGAGGATGGTGCGATCGTCTCGACGAGCCATTGGCGTTTGAGCGCGGAGCAGGCGCCGGTCGTTGTGAGTGTGCGGTATACGCTCGCGCACATGACGGAGCTGCTTCCAACCCGCGGGTACGACGTTCCGATCGTCGATCTCGACGCCGACGAGGATCGGCACGTCGTGGTCGACCGAGAGCGGGGTCAATACCTCGGACATGTGTCGACCGAGCTGCTCGAGGATGGCGAAACGATACTCGCGGTGTATCCCAAGGGGCACGGTCGCGGACAGATCGTCTTCAAGCGTTCGACGGACGGCGGCTTGACCTGGTCGGAGCGGTTGCCCACACCGGAGAACTGGGCGACGAGCCGCGAAGTGCCCACGATTCATCGCGTGGTCGATCCGAAGACCGGGAAGAGGCGTTTGATTCTGTGGTCGGGGCTCTACCCCGCGCGGCTCGCGGTGAGCGAGGACGACGGGGAGTCGTGGTCCCAGCTGGAGTCGGTCGGTGACTGGGGCGGGATCGTCGTGATGGGCTTCGTCGAGCGCCTTCGAGACGGGTCGTACCTCGCCATGTTTCACGACGATGGACGCTTCTTCAGCGGCGAGAATCAACGCGTCGACCCGCCCGTCTTCACCCTCTACCAGACCTTCAGCCGGGACGGAGGCCTGACCTGGAGTTCTCCCGAGGTTGTGTGGTCGGGTGCGGATGTGCACCTCTGCGAACCGGGTTGCGTGCGCTCTCCCGACGGAGAGACCTTGGCTGTGTTGCTGCGAGAGAACAGTCGCACGCGCAACAGCTACATCCTTTTCTCCGAGGACGAAGGCCGGAGCTGGTCGGCCCCGCGCGAGCTACCGGCGAGCCTGACGGGCGATCGGCACACGCTCGAGTTCGCACCGGACGGACGCCTCTTCATCTCGTTTCGCGACACGACCCTTGAGAGCCCTACACAGGGGGATTGGGTCGGCTGGGTAGGAACCTGGGAAGACCTCCTGCACGGGCGACAGGGACAGTACCGCGTGCGTTTCAAGGACAACAAGCACCGCTGGGACACGACCTACCCGGGGGTGGAGGTGCTTCCCGACGCCACCTTCGTGGTGACGACCTACGGGCACTGGGACGAGGGCGAGCAACCGTACATCCTCAGCACACGCTTTACGCTCGAGGAACTCGACGAGAAAGCTGCGCGCCTTCCGACGAAGCCCGCCGCCGGTCCATTCCGACGATGACGGCTCGGGGGAGGTAGGTCGGAGTCCTTGCTTTGACGTAGGATTCGAGATCATGGCGAGAAGGGCTTCCAGGAAAAAACCGGCCCGCGGGACGACGGCGAGGACGAGAAAACCCGTCGATGCGGGGCCGGAGGTCACGGACAAGCGTGTCTTCACGGCCAAGACCGCCGATAGACACGAGCTCTATCAGCTGGCTCTGCAGTCGCCGGAGCTGGGTGTGCACTTTCTCGCACTCGCCTTTGAGAAAGTGCGCCGGAGCAAGGCGACCCATTTGCGCGAGGATTTTTGCGGCACCGCGCTGTACGCCGCCTACTGGCTTCGGCGCGGCAAGGAGTATACGGCGGAGGGATTCGACATCTGTCCCGACACGCTCGCCTGGGGCAAGGCCCGCAACTTCGATCCGCTGGGTTCCGACGCGAAGCGCGCGCAGCTGCATCTGAAGGATGTCCGCGAAAAGAGCCACAAGCCTCCCCAGGTGCGCACGGCCCAGAACTTCTCCTACCAGGTCTTCAAGCATCGCGAAGAAATGCTGGCGTACCTGCGGAGCGTGCGCGAGGACCTGGCCCCGGACGGCGTCTTCATCATGGACATCTACGGCGGACCCGATTCCATGATGGAACTCACGGAGGTACGTCAGATCGACGCGGGCTTCACCTACGTCTGGGAGCAGGCGTCCTACAAGCCGGGCACCGCTGACTACAGGACTCATATCCATTTCCGGTTCGCCGATGGATCCGAGATGAAGCGTGCCTTCACCTACGACTGGCGTCTATGGACCCTGCCCGAGATGGTCGACCTCCTGCACGAAGTCGGCTTCGAACACGTCGATCAATACTGGGAAACCGCCGCCAAGGACGGGGTGAGCGGCAATCGCGTCTTCAAGAAGTCCCGCCAGGGAAAGAACTGGAGAGCCTGGATCACCTACCTGGTGGCGTATCGCGCCTTTCCATGAAAACCCCATGAGCTCGCCGGGCCACGGGGCTCGAGACCGTACGTTCGGCTCAGCGCTGATCCGGGTTTCGCCTGGGGATGCCGCCTTCCACCGTCTGCAGCCAGGAGAGAAGCTCTCCGCGCAGGCGCGCCACGTCCTCCGGGCGCTCGTTCGCCAGGTCGTTTTCTTCTCCGATGTCGGCGGAGAGGTCGTAGAGTTCGTCCCCTCCGCGAAAACGGTGGATGAGCTTGAGGTCGCCGGAGCGGATGGCGCTCGTGAACGAGCGGTGAGGCATGTGGAAGTAGAGCGACTCGCGGGAGATCTCGTCCCGCTCCAGGAGCACCCCCGACAGGTCCACCCCATCTCCTTGTTCGGCGGGCTCCCCTCCCGCCAGGGAAACCAGTGTCGGGAAGAAGTCCACGCTGGTCACGGGGACCTCGGAAATGGAATTCGGCTCGATCCTCGCCGGCCAGCTCACGACCAGGGGCACACGGATGCCGCCTTCGTAGAGTTCCTGCTTCCCTCCCCGCAGGGGCGCCACGCTCGTCAGGGGTACTTGTTTGCGCAGCGTGGGGCCGTTGTCGGAAGCGAAGATCACGATCGTATTGTCGAGTTCACCCAGCTCTTCCAGGGTCAGAAGCAAGCGCCCGACGCTGTCGTCGAGTCCTTCGATCATCGCGGCGTAGGTTGCGTTGGCCTGGGGCGAGGTCGGGTCCAGGGACTTCTGAAGGCGAGCAACGACCAGGGGCGGGGCTTGCCAGGGACCGTGCACGGCGAAGTGTGACAGGAAGAGAAAAAAGGGGCGTTCTCTCTCCTTGCGAAGAAAGCGAACGGCCTCGTCGGTCAACCGTTCGGTCAGGTATTCACCGAAGGGAGCGTCGGGAACGTTGAGGAAGGACTTGTAGGGGGCAAAGTAGGAACAGGCGGAGTAGAAACCCACGGCCGCGGTGTGGTCGAACCCGAAACGGCGGGGGGTATGGGGCGGCAATCCCAGGTGCCACTTGCCGATGAAGCCCGTATCGAATCCCAGCGACTCCAGGACCCGTGCCAGCGACGGTTCGCTTTCCGGAAGGTAGGACAGGGATTCGGGCTCGATCCAGCGCTTGTTCGAAGCCGCTTCGTCAGAGTTCTCGTCGCCGCCTTCCTCGAGTTGCTCCTCGTAGTCGCGAATCCGAATGGCGCGGGTCAGTCCGATCCGCGCCGGGTGGCGACCGGTCAAGATGCTGGCGCGCGTTGGAGAGCAGGCGGGGGACGCGGCGTAGGCCTGGGAGAAGATCATTCCACCCGCGGCCAGGCGATCGATGTTGGGTGACGCATAGTGCGATCCGTTGTAGCCGACATCTTTCCACCCCAGATCGTCCGCCAGAATGAAAAGGATGTTCGGCGGACGGCCCTCATTCCTACCGGACGCTCCATCACCGGGAGGTTGGCAGCCTCCCAAGAAAAGAAGCAGCACGAAGAATCTCGAGGCCATCTTCGGTCACTCCAGTGCGATGCGTTCCACGATGAAAGCTGCGCAGCTGCCCTTGGCCACGTCGACCAGTGCGTAGTCCGAGGACTCGAAGCGCACGCTGACGTAGGGCCGCAGGGCCAGGTCCTGCGGCACTTCCCAGCGTTCGTCGAAGATCTCCGGGCCCGAGAGCGCGAGGACTCCCACCTCGAACTCATCCAGAAATACACGCGTTTGGGCGCCCTGCAAGGGCCCCGCCGGAAAGCGTCGTCCTCGAACGCGCAGCGTTGGGGCCTTGTGGTTTGCAAGGATGAGGGTGGCGTAAGGAGCCACGTGCCCCTCCGCGTCGATCCCTCCATAGACCTGCTTCGCCGCGCGCTGCTTGAGACGCCTCAGGTCCACGGAGGAGGCGATCTGTGCTTCCGCTCGGGCAAGTAAGGCCGCCTTGTAGCGATCGACGTGGCTCGCCTCGCCCAGGCCGGGCAGGTGTACCTCGCGTACAACCCGCGCCGCGACATCCCACGGCGCGGGCTTCGCCGGCGAAAGGAGGCCACGCTCGACCACCAATCCGTAGATCAGCTGGGCCATGCGCTCGTGTCCAGCGCGGTTCCAATGGCGGTCCGAAGGACCGATCCTGAAGCGCAGGTCAGCGGTGAAAGTGCGCGAGACAAAGGCCACTTGCTCGTCCCTGAGTCGTGCTGCGAAGTACTTCTTCGCCATCGGGTTGTAGCTGTCCCAGGCGATCACGAGCAGGTAGCTGCCACCCGTCTCCTCGACAGCTGAGGCCAGGCGTTCGATCTCATCGGCGGCTTCCTCGTAGCGCTCTCGGCTCGTGTGGTCGAGCCCGTCTAGAAGGAAGTTGGGCACGCGCCGCGGCCAGAGATCCGCGGGGCTCATCATGGTGAACGTTCCGTTGGCGCGCTTGCGAAACTGTGGACTGAAGGAACCCATGGCGCCGAAACCACGGACACCCTGTAGGTCGTCGAGATCATTGACGACGATGACCTGCACGACGAGATCAGGGCGTAGCACATGGAGCTGGCGACGCAGGTAAGCGCACTCGGCCAGTATGTTCCAGCTCGAGATGCTGAGGTGCAGGCATTCCACCCTGGGGGGACCCGGGGTGCGTTCTTCGAGAAAGCGTTCGAGGAAGACGCCCAGGCGGTCCTCCGCAGCCACCTTGTAGCCGAACACGAATGAATCACCCAGCAATGCGATCCTGGTGATGCCCGGCGGCTTCGGGAGTTCGAAGGAGTGTTCCCGCATTCCGAACTCGTTGGACGAGACGGGCACCCCGCGAAAATCACGATCACTCACGTTACGCTGAAGCACGCGTCCTACGTCTGGATCCGAGAAGGAATCCCAGATCCCGTCTGCGCGCTCGACGAGTTCCCGCAGAGCCAGAGCCCGCACGTCGGCGCTCTCGAGTGCGAGTTCCTGGAGCACGCGCGGATCGGTGACGGGGCCGCGCCAGAGAAGAAAGGCCAGGGCGGAGGCCAAGGCGACGGTCGTGCTCGCCAGGAGAACGAGGATGCGGGATGTGCCGGCGCGGCGAGGAGAAGCGGTGGTGGACAAGCGCCTATGGTAACGCTGGCGAAGGTTGAGATCAGGGAGTGGTTTTGGCTCGCCGGTACACCGCGGCGAGTGCACCGAGGTATCCCAGGGCGCCCGCGAGGATGGTGGTCGTGATCCCGAGGAAAATCGAGATCACCATGGCGAGTACGGTGCCGAAAACCGAGAGACTCCCGTTGACGCCCCAGGCCCAGGCCAGAGCCTGTGGGGATTCACGCTTCAGGAGCCGCATGCCGAGGGGCAGCGGCATACCCATCAAAAAACCGAGCGGCGCGATCGTCGCGACCGTGACGCCGATCCGGGCAGCGAGGGAGAATCCCATCGAATGGGCGAGTATCCAGGGAATGAGAAAGGCGTGGATCGTCACGCCGCCGATCAGAATCGACAGAACGATACGCGCGGCGCGGCGTTCATCGCGCAACCTGTGGGTGACAAAACTCCCGCATCCGCTGCAGACCAGGATACAGCCGAGGATGCAGGCAAAGGCGTAGAGCGGCTGACCCAAGAGCAGCGTATAGCGCTGGATGAACGAGAGTTCGACCAGGATGAACCCCAGACCGATCGAGGCGAAGTACATGAGGCCACGCCCTGCGCCGTGCAAAGCCCCGAAGCGCAGGCGCCCGATCATCATCGGCAGCAGGAAGGTAAAGACCAGGACCAGAACGCTGATGAGCACGAAGAGCTGCAACAGGATGCGCGGTGTGCGGCGAGAACCCCAATCGAGGTCGTCCTCCGGGTCCCCTTCGCCGAAGAGGAAGGAGAGCGGCCTCAAGAAGAAGAAGAAGTACGGGCGATCGTCGGTCGTGGCGCTGACGTCGTAGGGGAACTCGCGTAGAAACTCGTCTCGCTCAGGTCCCAGGAGTGCGTTGATGGACTCCAGGTTCTTCCCCACCGGCGAGTAGAGGACCTTCCAGCCCAACCGTTTCGCGACCCGATTTACGCTGGCCAGCTCCACGGCGGTGAACGGTCTTCGCGATGCCAAAAGGGTGCCCCAGGAAAGAGCCGTTTCCGGGCCGGGAGCGACGACGATCAGGCTTCGAGCGAGGTCCGTGTTTCCGCGGCTCTCCCAGGATCGCCGTATCAGATCGACCGTGCGTAGAGCCATGGTCTGTGAGGACACGGTCCAGTTCCTGGTGACGGATAGGATCCCGTTTTCGGTGAGGTGATCGTAGTAGCTCTGGAACGCTTCCACGGTGTAGAGGCTGTTCTCGACCAGCGTGAGAGCTCCCGCCGCCTGCGCCGCCGTCGTGTCGACCTCGGAGAGCTGGATGAGGTCGTATGTCTCGTCGGACCGGGCGACGAAGCTGCGTCCGTCCGCCACCGTGAACGAAACCCCGGGCAGGTCGTACGGACTTCCGGTGTAGTCACGGAAGACGTTGCGCACGTAATCGACGATCAGTGGATTGATCTCGACCGCATGGATGCTCGGAACTTCGAAGAGCTTGGCGGTGAGAATGTCCGGACCGCCGCCGGAACCGATGATCAGCGCCCGCTTGTGTGTGTGAATGTAGTAGGCGAGCGCCTGGATGTTGCGGGCGAGAAAATTCACCGACTGCAGATCGCCCGAGAAAGGCAGCATCGGAGTCGCCGCACCGCCGTCGATGGTGATCCGGCGGTAAGGTTCGGGCTTGCGCGTCTCGGCCACCGCGACGCGCGAGAAGGAATTCCAGCGCTCGGCGATCACGTCGTCCTGGCTGCGTCCCCGTTTGACGTAGCGGATGCGGAAGTAGTCGGTGTTCGAGGTCATGCCGATTCCCGCGACCGCGAGGCCGAGCATGACCAACCCCCCGATGAGCAGGCCCTTTTTGCGCTCCGCGATGGAGAAGGTGATTCCGGCGAGGGCGGCCAGGGCCGAGCAGGCGAAAAAGGCACCGTGGCCCCCGAGCCATCCCAGAAGGGGAATCACCAGCACGGCGCCTACCGCTGCACCGAGGAGATCGGCCCCATAGAGCACGCCGATGCGTTCGGTGTAGCGCGAGAGCGGGACGGCGACTATGAGTCCCGCGAAGAAGAACGGGATCGCGGTGGAGACGAAAAGGAGCGTGCGGAAGCCCACCTGAAGCGGCCAGTGCTCGGGGACCGAAACGACCCACTGGAAACAGAAAAGGGCCGCCATCGACGTCAACGCGAACAGAAGTGCGGCTTGAGCCGTGACGCGCCCTGCCGCCGCGCGGCTGAAACGGCCCGGGAACAGATAGACGTAGACACCCGCCAGCCCGAGACCGAACAGGGCCAGGGAGATGGACATGAACCCGTAGTGGTACCAGAGGATGACCGAGAAGATCCGCGTCAGGACGATCTCGAGTGCGATCGTCGATCCCGTCGCGAGGGCGAGCCCGAACGCGATCCAGCCATAGCGCGGGGTGGCTTCCCCCCCGGGATCCGCCTGTGCCACCATCTGTTCCTTCGAATCTTCCATGGGTAGGGGGATGCTCGTCGATGTCCACTGTGTTGGCAAGCGCCAGGGCCGTGGTTGTCGCCCCGGCTCTTAGCTGCTAGATTCGAACCGATGCGAGTCGCGTGCCTTCTTGCGGTCTTGGCAGCGCTTTTCGCGTGCGGATCCGGGCGCAGCGACGAGCTTCCGGACGTCGTCGTCGTGGTCGTCGACACGCTCCGTGCCGATCACCTGGGCCTCTATGGCTACGACCGCGAGACGGCGCCCTTCCTCGCCGAGTGGGCGGAGCGGTCCGTTTCTTTCGACCGCGCCTTCTCGACCTCCTCGTGGACCGCCCCCGCCGCCGCGTCGCTGTTCACGGGCGTCTACCCCATTCAACACGGCGTGACGATGGGTATGAACGCCTATCAGGGCCTCAAGCGTATGCGCGGCGATCTCGAGCTGAACCGTATCCCCGAGGAACTGGAGACGCTGCCGGAGTTCATGCGCTCGCTCGGTTACCGCACCTTCGGCATCGCCGACAACCCGAACATCTGTGCGGCTGAGGGATTCGAGCGGGGTTTCGACCGCTTCGTCCAGTTCGACTACGAGGGCGCGCCGGCGGTCGAAAAGTCGCTTTTGGAGTGGGGCGCCGAGATCCGTTCCGCGCGGCCTTTTTTCCTCTATCTGCACTACATGGACCCGCACTTGCCCTATCACGAGCGCGAGCCGTGGCATGAACCGTCCACTTCCACGGACGTCCACGAACAGAACAGGGCGGCCTATGACAGCGAGATCCGGTACTTCGACCAGCATCTGCGGCGTGCCTTCGAGACCCTCGGGATCGGCGAGGACGACATCGTCATCATCACGGCCGACCACGGAGAGGAGTTCGGTGAGCACGGCGACGGGAACCACCTCTTCAAGCTCTATGACGAGCTCGTGCGCATCCCGCTCTTGATCCATCATCCCGGGGTGGATCCCGAGGTACGGCGGGTAGGCGCGAACGTTTCACTGGTGGACATCCTGCCGACCCTGCGCCGCATGCTGGGGGCGCCACCCTCGACCCAGGACATCGGTATCAGCCTGACCCGCAACTATCTCGAAGGACGCGAGGACGAGCGCACCGTGTTCAGCATGCGCCGCTCCGAGATAGGGCACAAAGCGGCTGTGATCGGGGGGGGCTACAAGTACGTGCTGACGGAGCGGAACGCGGATCTCTTTCCGGATGCCCGGCGCGAACACGAACTCTACGACCTCAACCTCGATCCAGGCGAAAAACGCAACCTGGCCGGGCGCAAACCGGATCTCGTGCAGGAGTTGCAGGGCCGCTGGACACAACTCCAGGCCGAGGCGCCGCGCTGGACGCCGGAGTCGGAGTGGATCACGCTGACGCCCGAGGAGATCCGGCGCCTATCGAGCCTGGGCTACGGCGGCGAAAAGTAGCGCGACCCCCCGGGTCAGATCCCGGCTTCGCCGAGGCTGACGAGGATGCTGTTCACGAGCGTCGTCGCGCGCGGGTGCTCGACCTTGAACTGGTCGAAGGCCTCCCTGAGATTCTCGACAAGCGTCTCGTGTTGCGCCTGATCACGGGGTTGCTCCAGCTTGCGCTCGAGCTCCACCAAGAGCTGGTTGAGCCGTTCCTTGGTGCTGTCTCCCGAAGGATCGCCGCTGTTGATCTCAGCGCGTAGCTTCTCGATGCAGTCGTTGAGGTTTCCTTCGTCCACGGCAGTGGCCCCTACGATACAGGAGGGTTCCAGGTCCCGGCAAGGGTGCAATCCCGCGTATGGGGTCACTGGGAAGGGTCATTCAAGAGAGCTTTCCCATGCCCCGGACGAACGGATCGGCCCCCTTGGAACCCGGGCGAGCCTTCTGTTGGGCGCGTGCCGGAGTCACCTGAAAGCCGTCCGCCACGGAGTACATCATGAGCGAGGTGTCGGGGCCGGCCTCGCGGCGGACCAGCTCGACCATCCAGTCCTCTTCGCCCGGCCAGGGGTAGCCGTAGACCAGGTCGAAGTCCCGCAGCGTCAAGCCCAGCTCATCGTAGGCATCGGCGCCTTCGGAGACGGTCACGAAGTCCCCGCTCAGAAGTTCGACCTCGTTCCGGAACTCCACGGGCACGAAACTGCCTTCGACGAAGGTTGCGCCGGACCCGAGGTGTTCCGCCAGGTCCTGGGAGGCCTCGACCAGGCCGGGTTCGATCTCGATACCGTAGGCGTCGAAACCGAGGAGATCGGCCAGGATCGTGATGACGCCGGCGCCCGAGCCGAGCTCGAGAAACGAAGAAGCGCAGGCGGACTGTTCTTCGAGCGCCGCCCGCGCGTCCCGCTGGTCGGCGGGGATCACGAGCGTAAAGCGCCCTCCCCGGCTCGCCGTGAAGTCACGCCAGATCTCGCTGCCGCGGAGCAGGAGCTCCTCGAACACCTCCTCGGACAGTCGCCCTGCCGACGTCATGCCCCTCGGGCTAGCGATCTCCGCTGCGGTGGAGCCCGGTGCCGCCGCCGTGCCCCCCGGAGGACGAGACGCCCTTGTTGGAACCCCCGCTCCCGCCGGGCGAGCTGCGCCCGTCGTCGTCGACCAGGATGTCGCCGGCCTCGATGAGCTTCTTCAGGGGGGGGTGTTCGAGAGCCTTGGACTTGACCTGCCCCGTCGATCCTGCGCCCAGGTGCAGGGTCTTGCCCCCCGGCAGCCGGACCTTCAGGGGCAGCTTCGTCTTGTTGGTGATGGTCGCCACGGCGCCACTATAGCGTCGGACCCCTCCGAAAAGCGCCTGCGGATCAGCCGTCCTGGCTCCAGAGGAAGACGAGGTCCGCAATTTCGTCAATTCCGGTCAGGTCGACGTCTCCATCGCCGTCAAAATCGTGCATGACCATGCAGCTGCCGGTGCTGACGGCCGGCAGGACCATGGAGGAGGCGAAGGTGCCGCTACCCTGGTTCAGATACAGCGTGAAGTTGCCGCCCGTGAAGCTGCTCGCGCCGAGATCGAGGTCCCCGTCCCCGTCCAGGTCCCCCAGGTCCACGGCGATGGGAAAGGCGCCGACCGGGTAGCTCGTCGTGGAGGAGAAGTTGCCGACGCCGTCGTTCATGGCGACGGCGACGGCCGAAGCGCCTGCGAGGGCCACGGCGACGTCGTCATCCCCATCGCCGTCCACGTCCCCGGCGACGACCATCCACGGGTTCGCCCCGACGACGACCGAGGTTCCAAGCGTGAAGGTCCCGTCGCCCATCGAGATCATCGAGCGTGCGCGTCCGTTGCCGTGCCCTACGACGACGAGGTCCTGGCGACCGTCGGTATCGACGTCGGCCATCGTGATGTTGATCTCATTCAACACCATGCCGTCGAGGCGTACCTCACCGGCGAAGTTCCCGCTGCCGTCGTTGAGAAACATGCTGACGTCGTTCGATATCCGATTGGCGGTGAAGGCGTCCAGGTCGCCGTCTCCGTCGCAATCGATGATGGTGATGCCCCGCGGTTCGTTTCCGGAGCCATGTCGAACCTGGGGGTCGAAGGTGCCGTCCCCGCGGCCGCGCAAAAAGGACATGTCGTGGTCGAGGATGTTCGCGATGACGAGGTCCGTGTCGCCGTCGCCGTCGAGATCACCCCCCTCGTTCGAACTGCAGTGGAGCCCTACGGCGTATGAAGTGGCCGGGCCGTAGACGCCGCCTCCCTGGTTGAGAAAGACCGAGACGTCGGAGGTGTCTTCGTTGGGGATGCACAGGTCCAGGTCCCCGTCGTCGTCGAGATCGCCTCCGTAGGATCCGTAGGGCGTATCTCCTGGAATCAGCGTGTCGACCAGGGTGAAACTCATCGAACTCGCCCGCGAATCCACCCAGAAGGCGCTCGTCACCGGGCGTCCGAGCGTGCGCAGCAGGGGGCTCTCGATACCCGGTGAAACCCGCACGGTGACGTGCTCGCCCGCGGCAAAATCCTCGTCCGGAACGAAGCGTAGCCCCCGGCCCTCGCGCAGGAGTTCGACCGTTCCGGAAGCGACACCGCTCCAGCGTCCGAAGACCTCGAAGTTGTTCGACGCCAGGGAGGCCGGATCGATCGGTCCGTTGAACCGGATGCGAATGGCCGTGTCGCGCGGCACGTCGAGCACGTTCGGGCCGGGATGTACCGAGAGAACCTGGAGTCTTTGGGGCCGATTCAGGTTCTGGGCGGAGGAGAGACCGGCGGCCAGGCTGGAGAACAGGATGAGCAGGGAGGTCTTCATGGGGCCCATCCTACCGTACTTCCGCAAAACTACGGCCCCGTGACGGCCGAGGGGTGGCGGCCGCCTAGCAGCGGCTGTCTTGCGCCGTTGCGAGGTGATTGGCGCTCGGGATTCAGAAGGTCTCGTCGAAGGCGACTTCGCCCGTGACTCCGACCTGGTAGGCGGAGACGCGGCGTTCGAAGAAATTGGAGAGCTCCTGCACGTCCTGGAGGTCGAGGAAGGCGAAGGGGTTCTTCGAGCCGTAGTGCGGCGCCAGCCCCAGGTTGCACAGGCGCTGGTCGGCGACGAACTCGAGATACTGGTTCATGTCCTGGAGCGAGAGTCCCGGGACGCCCTGACCGAGGATGTCCTCGGCGAAGGCGAGTTCACATTCAACGGCCTCTTCGAGCATCCGGGTGACCTCGAGCTTCATCGCGTCATCGAACAGCTCGGGCTCTTCGCGACGAGCGGTCTCGACGACCTCGAAAGCGAACTGCATGTGCATGCTTTCGTCACGGAAGACCCAGTTGGTGCCGGAGGCGAGGCCGTTCAGGAGGCCTTTCGAACGCAGGAAGTAAACGTACGCGAAGGCTGCGAAGAAGAAGAGGCCTTCAGTGCAGCACGCGAAGGCGATCAGGTTGAGGAGGAACTTGCGACGGTCCTCGAAGGTGCGGCACTCATCGAGTGTCTGCACCGAGTCGATCCAGCGGAAGCAAAAATCCGCCTTCTTCTTGAGCGAGGGGATGTTGTGGATCGCGGAGAAGGCCTTCTCGCGTTCCCGGACATCCGGGATGTAGTTGTCGAGCAGCGTGAGATAGAACTGAACGTGCAGCGCTTCCTCGTAGAGTTGCCGCGAAAGGTACATGCGCGCCTCGGGCGCGTTGATGTGCTTGTAGAGGTTCAGTACCAAATTGTTGGACACGATCGAGTCGCCGGTGGCGAAGAACGCAATCAACCGGTTGATCAGGTGTCTCTCGGCCGGCAGAAGCCGGCTTTGTAGATCCACGAGATCCGTGGAAAAGTCGACTTCCTCGACCGTCCACGTGTTCTTGATCGCGTCCTTGTACATGTCGTAGAACTGCGGATAGCGCATGGGCCGCAGCGTCAGGTCCATCCCCGGGGCAAGAAGGAGGGAGGTGGTTGTGGAGGCGGTTTTTGTTCCGGGTTTTTCGAGCAGGGCTTGTGACATGTTGTTACTCGCAGGCTTCGCAGCTTTCGGGATTTTCCAGGGAACAGGCCACCGCTTCGGAGTCGGAGGTCGCGGATGAATTGGAGACGTTGGTTTGTCGGATTCGTGTCGCCGGGCGTGAACGCAGGTAGTACGTGGTTTTCAGGCCCTTCTCCCAGGCATAGAGGTACATCGATGAGAGCTTGCCGATGGTCGGAGTCTCCATGAAGAGGTTGAGGGATTGGCTTTGATCCAGGTACGGGCCGCGCGCCGCCGCCATGTCGATGATCGAGCGCATGGGGATTTCCCAGGCGGTTCGGTACAGCAGGCGCAGGTCGGAGGGGATCTCCTCGATCTCCTGAATCGAGCCCTCCGCCCGTTTGATCTTTTCTCGGATGTTCTCGGTCCACAGGCCGCGTGACTGCAGGTCGGCGACGAGGTAGCGGTTGATGATCAGGAAGTCGCCGGAGAGTGTCTCGCGCTTGAACAGGTTGGAAACCTGCGGCTCGATGCACTCGTAGCACCCGGCGATCGAAGAAATCGTTGCGGTCGGGGCGATGGCAAGGAGCAGTGAATTGCGCAGCCCGAACTTTGCGACCCGTTTCCTGAGTTCAGCCCAGCGGGCGGTGCCGATCGGGCCTTCATCGGTCGGAGACACGCCCCAGAGATCGAACTGGAGCTTGCCCCCCTTGGAGCGCGTCAGGTCGTAGTTGGGGTGCGGGCCCTCTTTCTCCGCCAGGTCGCAGGACGTCGATACGGCGTGGAAGTAGATGGCTTCCTGGAAGTGGGCCGTCAACTCGCGGGCTTTTTCCGAGTCGAAGGGGAGCCCCAGCTGGAAGAAAACGTCCGCCAATCCCATCTCGCCCAGACCCACCGGGCGCCAGGCCTTGTTGGATGATTCAGCTTCTTGGGTGGGGTAGAAATTGATGTCGATGACACGGTCGAGGAACCTGACTGCGGTGACGACGATTTCACTCAGGCGCTCGAAGTCAAAGGCGCCGTCGTGCACGAGCCTGCCGAGGTTGATCGAGCCCAGGTTGCATACGGCCGTCTCCTGGCCCGAAGTGACCTCGAGGATCTCCGTGCACAGGTTCGAGAGGTGCACGACGGGATTCTTCCCGTCAATCTGCTTGCCGGTCTGGTTGCATTTCTCGTTCGCTGCATCCTTGTAGGTCATCCAGCCGTTTCCGGTCTGGGCGAGCGAGCGCATCATCTTGGCGTACAGCTCGCGCGCCGATACCTGGCGCACGAAGAGTCCCTCGGCCTCCGCTTTGAGGTAGGCCTTGTCGAACTCCTCGCCGTACAGGTCGCACAGGTTCGGGACGACCTTCGGATCGAACAGGGACCAGGTGTCATCGGCCTTGACCCGGTGCATGAAGAGGTCCGGGATCCAGTTCGCCAGGTTGATGTTGTGGGTGCGGCGCGCTTCATCTCCGGTGTTGTCGCGCAGTTCCAGGAATTCCTCGATGTCCGCGTGCCAGCTCTCGAGATAGACGCAGCAGGCTCCCTTGCGACGCCCGCCCTGATTGACCGCGGCGACCGAGGAATCGAGCGTTTTCAACCACGGCACGATTCCGTTCGAATGACCGTTGGTCCCGCGGATGAGGGAACCCTTGGCGCGAATGCGGTGGTAGGCCAATCCGATTCCGCCCGCGTACTTGGAGAGTTTGGCTACGTCCGAATAGCGGTCGTAGATGGAGATGAGATCGTCTTCCGGAGAATCGAGCAGATAGCACGAGGAAAGCTGCGACCGCATGCTGGCCGAATTGAAGAGCGTGGGCGAGCTGGGCAGGTACTCCAGCGATGAGATCAGGCGGTAGAACTCGATCGCCTCGTGCGGATCCTTCGAAAGCCCGCAGGCGACGCGCATGAAGAAGTATTGCGGCGTCTCCAGCGCCTTGCGGCCGACCGGATGTACCAGGAGGTAGCGGTCGTAGACCGTGCGGAGCCCCAGGTACTCGAACCGGACGTTGCGCCCCGTCTCGATCGCATCGTTCAGCTTGCGCCTGTTCTTCTGGACGAAGTCGTTGATCTCGTCGGACAGAAGCCCGTTCTCGTGGCTGAGGCGAATCGCCTGGGAGAACGAGTGGATGTCCTGGTTGCGAACCTCCTTGTCGATGTAGGTGGCCAGAAGCCGTGCGGCGAGCTTGGAATACTGCGGCTCCTCGGCGATCAGGGACGAGGCGGTCTGGATCGACAGACGGTCCAGCTCCGCCGTCGTCGCCCCGTCGTAGAGTCCGGAGATCGTCCGGGTCGCGATACGCATCGAATCGACCCGATCCAGCTCTCCGCAGGAGCGCTCCACGGCGCGGACGATCTTCGTGACGTCGACCGACTCGAGCCGTCCGCCGCGCTTCTCGACCTGCATGCGCGAGGAGGAGGTTCCCGCTCGGTCCCCGCTCGGGCTCCTCGGGGTGATCACTACGGTGGGTTCCCCTTCGGCGGTGTCTGTCGCGGGGTTTTGCGGCCGGGAACCCGCCAGGGGGCGATTTTCAGCGGTTTCCGTGGTGTTTACAGGGGAGGTGTGCATCGTCGTTGGTTGCGGCTTTGCGATGGGGCTGGGGGCGAGGTGATGGGGGTCTTGGCGGGGCGGAGAAGACCGGAGGCCCTGTGTCGGCTTCCCGTTGGCTCCGGGGAAACCGCCGGCAGGCCTCCTCCTCTCCCAGACGCGGGCCGAGTAGGCTAGACCGCTATGGGTGGGGTCACAAGCAAGCGGCACCACAAAATCTTGTGGTTTGCTAACGAGGCGTATCTGACCCTCAACTTCGGCCCAAAGGACCTTCGAGGGGCCCTGCCAGCTTGGCGGAGGGTCGCCCGCGACCCGTCCTAGCCACCCCGGGTGTGCATCTCGAGATGGGGATCGGAGCGCAGCTCCTCGGCGGCCAGGCCGGTTCGATTTCCGAGGAGGCTGCGCTCCTCTGCAGCCCGGTCCGCCCGAGCGCCCCAGGCGCGGCGGATCCGTTGCGCGATCACGCCCCGCGGCGTTCCCGCGCGTAGAACCTCCCGCAGATCCAGACCGATTCGCGCGTACAGGCAGAGGTACCACATCCCGTCCGCGGTCAGGCGCGAACGATCGCAGGTGCGACAGAACGGAGCCGTTTGCGAGGCGATGACTCCAAACCGCGTCCCGTCACCCAACTGGTAGCGTTCGGCAGGTGCCGCCTGGTGCGTGTGGGAAACGGCTTTCACGTCGCCATACTTCAGCTCCAATCGCTCCATCAACTCTCGCTTTGAAACCACCGACTCAGGCCGCCAGCGGGTCGCTCCTCCCACATCCATGTATTCGATGAAGCGTACTTCGATTCCGCGTTCGCGCCCGAAATCGAGCAAGTCGAATATCTCGTCGTCATTGAATCCTTTCATGACGACGACGTTCAGCTTGGTGCCCACAAAACCCGCGCTTTGGGCCGCGTCGATTCCACTCACAACACGATCGAGTTCATCGCATCGCGCCAGCTCTCGAAAACGGTCGGCTCGCAAAGTATCGAGGCTGACGGTCAGGCGCCCCATGCCGGCCTGCTTCAGCGGGATGGCCATCTCATCCAAGAGAATGGCGTTCGTTGTCATGGCCAGATCTTCGATGGCCGGCTTGGCGGCCAGGAGTCGGACCAGGGTGGTGAGTCCCCTTCGCAAGAGCGGTTCGCCGCCGGTCAGCCGCACCCTACGCACGCCGACGTCACAAAACGCGTCGACCAGGTCGGCGCTTTCCTCGAAGCTGAGAATGTCAGCGCGTGGCAGCCACGTGTATGTTTCCTCCGGCATGCAGTAGCTGCAGCGCAGATTGCAACGATCCGTGACGGAGAGGCGGAGGTTCGTCAGGGGCCGCCCGAGGCGGTCGAGGTGTGCCTCCCCCTTGAGTTGATCGGTTCCAGGCATGTCCATCGGGAATTATGCCCGTGCCATGGGACAAGCGGAACCGGCTAGTTTCCCGAGGAAGATCCTGAAGGGGCCGAAAACCGACGATTCCACCGGCGCGCCTCTTCCGCGAGACCCTGCGAGCGAAGCAGCCTGAGGAAGTCAGGCAGCCAGGCGGGTCTGTTCGACTCCCCTTGCAGCGCCCGGCGGTAGCTCTCGATCGCATCTTCGGCACGGCCTTCACCGTGCAGACAGACGGCCAGGTTGAAGTGGTCGATGGCGCGCCCGGGCGTTCGCCGAAGGTACTCCTGCAGCGGCTCGATCGCCTCCGCGTTGCGCTGCAACAACAAGAGACAGTTGATTCGCATCTCCAGGCTGCGCAAATTCCCGGGGTTCTTCCTGAGGATCGAATCAATGAGTCTTAGCGCCGGCTCGATTCGCCCCTGGTTGTAGATGTCGGCAGCCATCAGCGTGCGCTGCAATTCGAGCGAGCTGTCGTGGGGGTTGGGGCCCTCGTTCTCGTCCAGGGGCTTCGGCAGCTCTTCGACGCTAGCGCCGGTCGACGCGTAGCCCAGGGCACGGATCTGATCCATGAGCTCCGGAGCTGTTTGCGTGCTCTTTTCGGAAGGCAGACTTTGCAGTTCGCCGAGCTGCGCCAGCGAACGGAGATAGTCTTCGACGTCGGGATGGGAATCCATGAGGTTGTTCTGTTCCCCGGGATCGCTGAGAGTCTCGTAGAACTCCGGGCTGGAACTGTGGATGTACTTCCCGCGCGCGTCCGCCCATCCGGCGATGGGGGTCCACCCGAAAGAGAGGTGCCCGGCGTAGCTCTCGAAGTAAACCCCGCGCGTAGCCTCAGGATCTCCTTCGAAGAGGCTCACGCCGTCGATGTCGTTCTCGGAGACAAGGCCCATCGCCGCGCACAGGGTCGGCGCGACGTCGACCACGCTGACGACGGCGGGGCTTCGTTCCGCCGCCCGCGCGCCGTCGCTCCGCACGAGGACCATGGGGACGGACAGCGTCGCCTGATACAGGAAGTATCCGTGGGTCTCTTCTCGGTGCTCTCCCAGGCCTTCGCCGTGGTCGGCGACGACCAGGAGACTGGTCGGGTCCTCGAGCTCTTCGAGCTCCTTCAAGAGCGGCGCCAGGAAGCGATCCAGAAGGGCGACCTCGGCCAGGTAGGCGTTGCCGTCGTGGGCCTCGAGCAAGTCGTCCGGCGCCGTGTAGGGAGCGTGGGGTTCGAAAAGGTGCACCCAGAGGAAGAACGGTTGCCCTGCCTTCCGATGGTGTAGCCACTCCAGTGCGTTTGCGATGACCTCGTCGCCCGAGCGATGGCCGATGTGTGTCGACGGCGTCTCGAGAGCTTGGGGTGCGTCGAAGACATCGAAGCCCTGGTCGAGGGCGAAGGTGGGTTCAAGCACGACCGCCGCGACGAAGGCTGCCGTTTGGAAGCCGGCCGCGCGGGCCTTTTCGGCCACCGTGTGTGCGGATTGCGGCAGGGGAGCAAAGCCGTTGTCGCGGATCCCATGGCGCGGCGGGTAGAGCCCCGTCAACATCGACGCGTGGGCCGGAAGTGTCAGCGGCGCCACGGTCAGTGCTCGCTCGAAGATGACGCCGCGGGTCGCGAGACGATCCAGTGCAGGCGTCGCCGCTGTACCGCCGAAGGCCCCGAGCGCGTCCGCGCGCGTCGTGTCGAGGGTGATGAGAACAGAAGACGCGGCAGGCGGATCCTTCGAGCCGCACGCCGCAAGAATGCAAGCGACGAGTGCAGGCCACGGGCGTCTCATGGCTCGATGATTTCCACGTCGTACTTGCCCAGGCGTTCTCGCATCCGTTCGACCGCTTCGGGGTTTCGGTCGACCATCAGGAAGCGCCGGTCGTTTTTGGCCGCCGCCTCTGCGGTGGTTCCGCTGCCGGCGAAGAAGTCGACCACCAGGTCCCCCGGGTTTGAATGCACCTTGACGATACGTTCCAACACACCGAGAGGTTTCTGGGTGGCATAGCCCGTCTTCTCCTTGCTGTTCGGACTGACGATCGTGTGCCACCAGACGTCGGTGGGCGTCTTGCCGCGCCTGGCTTTTTCTTCTCCTACGAGCCCCGGTGCCATGTAGGGGATGCGATCCATCTCTTCGAAGCGGAAGACGTAGTCTTCGGGATCGCGCGTGTACCAAAGGATGTTGTCGTGCTTGGCGGACCAGCGCTTCTTCGTGCGCGCGCCGTAGTCGTAGGCCCAGATGATCTCGTTTTGAAAGCACCTGCGGCCGAACAGTCGATCCAGAAGTACCTTGGCGTAGTGCACCTCACGGTAGTCGAGGTGCAGGAACAGGCTGCCCTTCGGCTGCAGGATGCGCCATGCCTCTTGGAGGCGAGGGGTGAGGAAACTCAGGAAATCGTCGAAGGTGTCGTCGTAGCCGGACGTTGAGAGCTCGACCGTTCGATAGCGCTTGCCCCCGAATCCGGTGCGGTCACCCTTTTCGTCGCGCACCGTGGAGATGCGTTTGCGCTCCTGGCGTTTGCCCGTGTTGAAAGGTGGATCGATATAAATCAACGAGGCGATCCCATCCGCCAGCGTGCGCAGATAGGTGAGGTTGTCGGCCAGGACGATCCGGTTGCGCTCGCTCATCCTTCGGCCTGCAGGGTGCGAAGTTTTTCTGCGTAGAACCTGGCGCGTTCGTCTTGGTTGCGGCCGCGTAACAGCGGGATCAGGATCTCCAGCGCTTCGGTGCTAGGCGCCAAGGCAACCGCGCGTTCGAAGGCCTCTATCGCCCGGTCGGTGCGCTGCGCAGCCTGCTCGGCATAGCCCAGCTTGACCCACACCTCGGCCGGCTGGCTGGGGCTGTCTCGGAGCAGGGTGCGTAACGTCTCCGCCGCTTCGACGTAGCGTTGGGTTCGAAAGAGGCACGTGGCCAGGTGATCCAGTACGAAGTAATTCCGCGGGTTCTCGCTGAGCACCTGGCGGAAGATCCTCTCCGCCTCCTCCAGCTTGTCCTGTTTTCCGAGCTCTACCCCCTCGAGTGCGCGCTCGTAGAGCGCGCCCATTCTTTCGGGGTTGGGAAGTCCGGTGTTTTCCAGGGGGTGCGGGAAACGCGCCTCCGCTCCGCCCAGCGACGCGTAGCCCAGGCCACGAATCCCATCGAGAAGCGCCTTGTCGGAGGGCGTGACGGCATCGGCCTCCATGGTCCTGCGCTTCGCTAGACGCGCCACGCGGGTCCGGTGCTTGCGCACGCGTTCATCCTCTTCCGCAAAGAGGTTTCGAGTTTCGCCGGGATCCTTGCTGATGTCGAAGAAGAGCGGTTCGGTCGAGTGAATGTACTTGCCCGTTCGGTCGATCCAACCGGTCAACGGACTCCACCCGAAGGAGAAGTAGCCATAGTACGACTCGAAATATACGCCGTGGTCGTCACCGATGGGCGCGCCCCAAAAACTCCTGCCGTCCAGGTCGCTGGGGTTCGCAAAGCCCAAAGCCTCGGCAATTGTCGGGTAGAGGTCTACCAAGCTGAGCAACTCCCCCGAGCGGGTTCCCGGTTCGAAACGCCCGGGGTTGGATTTCGGCGGCCGTACGATCAGGGGGATGCGCAAGGTCGTGTCGAAGCAGAAGACGCTGTGGCCGTTTTCTTCGTGTTCGCCGAACCCCTCCCCGTGATCCGACACGACGACCGTGAGGGTCTCCTCCAGCGCATCGTCAGCGCGCAGGCGGGCCAAGAGGCGCTCGAGTTCACGATCGACATACGCGAGTTCTCCAGCGTAGTTTTCCCGGAGGTTCGCGCCGCCGAGATCCTTCGGCGGTGCATAGGGCGTATGCGGGTCGTAGAAATGCACCCACAGAAAGTATGGGCGCGTCCTGTCGCACTTCGCCCACCAATGAAGGGCCGCGTCCACCACATCGGCGGCCGAGCGTTCGGAGTGCTGCTTTCCAGGCCCTGGGCCGTCGTACGTATCGAAGCCCTGGTCCAGGCCGAAGCTCGCATCCAACACGACCGCGCCAACAAAGGCTGCGGTCTGAAAGCCGTTCTCCTGTGCCGCCTCCGCCAGGGTCAGCGCCTCCTTCGGCAAGGGCAGCGATCCATTGTCGCGCACACCGTGCCGTAGGGGATAGAGCCCCGACATGAGGCTCGCATGGGCGGGCAGCGTCAACGGAACAGGCGTGTAGACGTTGTCGAAAACAACACCTTCGGAGGAGAGCCGGTCGAGGTGCGGTGTTTGCGCCTGCGCATAGGCGCCGAGGGCGTCGACGCGCGTGGTGTCGAGCGTGATCAGCAAGCACGATGGACGTTCGGAGGAAGCGCCGTTCCCACAGGCTGCGACCGCAACGAGTGCGAGGGGGGCCCAGAGACAGAGCCTGAAGACCTTTCGTGAGAAGGATGCAAGCACAGTCGCGGCATTCTACGGGAGCGATGTGGCGATCGGCGATACGGTGCCGGGTTCGGGGACGCGAATCGGGGCGGACGGTGTCAGGAGAACTTCCACCCGATTCACGATCCCGAACCCCGCCGCGTGCCGAGGCGGGCGGCGCGTAGAGCGTCATAGCGCTCCACGAACGCATTTGCTTCCTGCGCGGGGCGTTGTTGCTCTCGCAGATAGCGCATGAGCGTGTCCATGAAAAGGAACTTCGGTTCCAGCTCGACGGCCTGCCAGTAGGCTGCGATCGCTTCCTCCACCCTGTCCGCATCGCGCAGGCAGCTGGCGTAGTTGAAGTGAGAGCCGGCGAACATAGGACGTTGCTGAACGAGTCGTTGCAAGTGCGGGAGCGCCTCGTCCGATCGCATTTGGCGCATCAAACAGTTGGCGAGCTTTTCTCGCGCCACGTAGTTGTCAGGGTTGCGCGAGACGACTCCTGAGAGGATCGTCTCCGCCTGTTGCAGATGTTCCTCGTTCAGGTGGGCGAGTCCGATCAATGTGTCGGAGTAATTCTGCGATTCATCGACCGGTGCCGGGAGCTTCGAAGGCGCGAGCGGTGGCGGCAATTGCGCCTCCACCCCCGGCGTAGTGACATAGCCCAGCCCTTGAATCCCGCGGAGCAGTTCGCTGTCGATGGGCGGGGCTTGCTCGGGGTTCAAGGCCGATGCTTCGGCCACCTGCGCGATCGAGCGTCGGTAGCGTTCGAGCTCGTCCGCGCGATCGGAGGCGAGGTTTCTCTTCTCATCGGGATCATTCGGCGGATCGAAAAACTCCGGTGCAGAACTGTGCAGATACTTTCCCCCCCGATCGATCCATCCGACCAACGGGCTCATCCCGAAGGATAGATACCCCGAGTACGACTCGAAGTAGACGCCTCGCTCAGAGCTCGGCTCTCGCCACAGGTCGACGCCGTCGATCGAATCCGGCGTAGCCAAGCCCATGCCACGGGCCAGGGTGGGAAACACGTCGACGACCGATACGATCCCCTGGCAGCGTTCACCACGCCGCCAACCGTTGGGAAAGCGCAGAATCCACGGCACCCGCAGGACCGCTTCGTAGCAGAACACCGCGTGGCTGAGCTCCCCGTGTTCGCCGAGGGACTCGCCGTGGTCTCCGACGAGGGCGATCAAGCTTTCCTCCGCGAGCCCCAGTCTTTCGAGGCCGTCGAGCAACGTTCCGATGTGCTCGTCCAGGGTGGCGATTTCTCCGAGGTAGGGGTCCTGTTTCAGGGCGCCCTTGCGATGCCTCGCCGGCGGTGCGTAGGGTTGGTGCGGTTCGAAGAGGTGCACCCAGATGAAAAAGCCGCGCTCAGGGTCGCGTTTTTCCAGCCAGGCCAGGGCGCCGGCGACCACTTCCGAACCCGAGCGCTCCGTGTAGTGGCTCGAATCCGATTGCTGAGGTTGCTGGGGTCCCTCGTAGACGTCGAAGCCCTGGGACAAGCCGAAGGTCGGATCCAGAACCACCGCAGCGACGAAGGCTGCGGTCTGAAAGCCGGCGGCGCGCGCGCGCTCGGCCAAGGTGTCCGCTTCCGGAGGTAGCGGCCAGAGTCCGTTCTCGCGCAGCGAATGCCGTACGGGAAACAGGCCTGTCAACATGGAAGCGTGGGACGGCAACGTCAATGGCGCCACCGTGTAGGCCCGCTCGAACACGATGCCCTCCGAAGCCACACGGTCGATATTCGGCGTCA
This sequence comes from Planctomycetota bacterium, assembly GCA_002683825.1. Taxonomy (GTDB): domain Bacteria; phylum Planctomycetota; class UBA1135; order UBA1135. The sequence goes on along the minus strand of NYUD01000031.1, from coordinate 35,115 downwards.
CAGCGGGCTTCCGTCCATAGCACCCCAGGGCGTCGGCGCGTGTCGTGTCCATGGAGATCAGAACCGCGTTGAGCGGCCCACCGGGTGCCGACAGGGCGTCTTTGCCCTCGCCGCCCGAGCAGCCGACTACGAACAGCAGGCAAACGAAGGCGCGGAGGAGGTTGCCAACAGCCATCATGGCCCGGGAACCCTACCTCCGATGCGACCCCGTGGCTACGAGGACCGCCGCGAACGGGACCGAATCCAGCCGATCCCTGCCCCCGCACTCCGGGGCATGGTAGGCGCGGGTTAGACTTGTGGCTAAGGGAGGGCCTCCATGGGTTTAGATTTTGAGCGGGAGTACGGCGTCAACGCGGGCTACGTTCAGGCGTTGTTCGAGGATTGGAAACGGGACGCTGAGAGCGTTGACGAATCCTGGCAGCGGCTCTTCGAGCGCGCCGAAGGACCGGCCGGAGGAGGCACGACAGGGACGAGTGCACCGACAGCGAAGCGTGGCGAGCCGCAGGCCGCCCTTCCCCAAAGGGAAGTGCGGGAAGCTGCCGAGGCGACGCCCAAACGCCAGGAGGACACCGAACTCGAGCTCTTGAGCGGAATCGCCGGGCGCATCGCCAGCAACATGGAGGACAGCTTGACGTTGCCTACGGCGACGTCGGTGCGCACGCTGCCGGCCAAAGTCCTGTCGGAAAACCGCAGCGTGATGAACGAGCACATGGCCGTCCGTGCCCTGGGCAAGACCTCGTTCACACACATCATCGCCTACGCCCTGGCCAAGGCACTGGGCGAGATGCCGCACATGGTCGCGTCCTACGTCGAGCGCGAGGGTCGGGCGTATCGACGCGTGCCGCAGCACATCAACCTGGGGTTGGCGATCGACGTGCCCGGTCCGAAGGGGCGAATGCTCGTCGTTCCCAACATCAAGTCCGCAGACGCGATGGATTTCCGGACCTTCCGCGAGGAGTACGAGGCTCTCGTGCAGCGCGGTCGACAGGGCGAGCTGGAAGCGTCCGACTATCAGGACACGAACGTCACTCTGACCAATCCAGGCGGCTTCGGTACCGAGATGAGCGTGCCCCGTCTGATGAAGGGACAGGGTCTCATCGTCGCCACCGGCACGATAGGCGTCCCCCCTCAGGTGGCCGGCGCTTCGGACGCAACGCTGGCGGCAGGCGCCTTCGGTCCGGTGATGACGATGACTTCGACCTATGACCACCGGGTGATCCAGGGAGCCGAGTCGGGCCTCTTTCTGAAGCGTGTCGAAGAACTGCTAACCGGAGAGGACGGTTTCTACGAGGAAGTTTTCGCGGGCTATCGCGTCCCGTGGAAGCCCTACGAGGTGGCCCGCGATCTCCACGGCCCTGGCGATGATGCAACCAACCATGGGGAGGTTTGGAACCTGATCAACGCCTATCGGGTGCGCGGTTGGCGCCTGGCGGATCTCGACCCGCTCGAGTACGACCCCGCAGTCTTGAAGACGATGGATCCGGGGACCTACGGATTCACGGTATGGGATCTCGATCGCACGTTCCTTTGCTCCGGTATGAGCGGAAAGCAGGAGATGACTCTGCGCGAGATCCTGGCGGTGCTACGCCGGGCCTATTGCCGGCGTTGGTCGGTCGAATACATGCACATCGTCGACCGGGACAAACAAGGTTGGGTGCGCGAGAGTGTGGAAGGTCAGGTGGGTCTCCTGGAGTTTACCCACGAACTGCGCATGCAACTTCTCGAACGCCTCTATCGAGCGGAAAACTTCGAGCGTTTTCTGCATACGCAATACCCCGGCAACAAACGCTTTTCCCTGGAGGGAGCTGATACGCTCATTCCCGCCCTGGCCGAGATCATCGACCGCGCGGCCGAACGGGGTGTCGAGCGCGTCGTGATCGGAATGGCGCACCGCGGCCGCCTGAACGTGCTTGCGAACATTCTCGGAAAGTCTTACGAACAGATCTTCCGAGAGTTCCAGGGCGTCCTATTGCCGCTTTCCGTCGAGGGCTCCGGCGACGTGAAGTACCATCTGGGACAGCGTGGTGTTTATCACACGCGCACAGGACGGACGATCGACGTGTACCTGTGCCCCAATCCCAGCCACCTCGAAGCCGTGGATCCGGTCGTTTGCGGTATGACGCGCGCCTATCAGGACGCGATGCGTGACGTCGAACGCAAGAGTGTTTTGGCCGTCTTGATCCACGGCGATGCGGCCTTCAGCGGCCAGGGCGTTGTGGCGGAAACGCTGAACATGTCGCAATTGCCGGCTTTCAGGAACGGGGGCACGGTTCACCTCGTCGTCAATAACCAGATCGGTTTCACGGCGGGTCCGCGGTCCTTGCGTTCGACCTATTCGTGCACCGATGTAGCCAAGAGCGTTCAGGCTCTCATCCTCAAGGCCAACGGCGACTATCCCGAGTCCGTCATGCGCGCCGTGCACCTTGGGGTTGATTACCAGCGCGAGTTTGGCGAAGACGCCGTGATCGATATGGTCTGCTATCGGCGCTGGGGGCACAACGAGGGCGACGAACCGGCGTACACCCAGCCGATCCTCTATTCCAAGATTCGCCGCCAACCCACGGTCGTCGAATCCTACATCGAATTGCTGCGTCGGCGCCAAGACATCGAGGAACACGAGATCGAGAAGATTCGTGAGCGTTACGCAGGCGAATTGGCGGAGGCGCGAGCGAAGAGCAACGCACCCGAGGAGGTCGAGCTTCCTCTGGTAGAGCGGATCGATCTCGACGACGACGAATTCGACGACTACGTTCACGAACCCTCGATGTCGACGGGAGTTGCGAGGGATGAACTGGTCGGAATCATCGACCGCTGCAACAAGATGCCCGAGGGCCACGTCGTCCACCCCAACCTGTTGCGACAACTGCACCGTCGGGAAGGGATGGTACGCGGTGAACGGGGTGTCGATTGGGGCTGTGCCGAGGCGCTCGCCTTTGGGTCGCTTCTGCGCGAGGCCGTTTCCGTTCGGCTTTGCGGGCAGGATTCCGGCCGAGGTACCTTCAGCCATCGCCATGCCGTCATTCGCGATCAGTTGACGGAAAAGGATTACGTTCCGCTCAAGGGAGTCGGTCGCGGAGGAGCGGATTTCGATGCCTGGGATTCATTCCTGAGCGAGGAGGCCGTGCTCGGTTTCGAATACGGCTATTCACTGACCCGCCCGGACGCCCTCGTTCTGTGGGAAGCGCAGTTTGGGGACTTTGCGAACGGCGCTCAGGTTGCCATCGATCAGTTCATCGTTTCGGGCGAGGCGAAGTGGAAGGAAAAGAGCGGCGTTACCCTACTTCTTCCACACGGCTTTGATGGGCAAGGGCCAGAGCACTCCAGCGGTCGGCCCGAACGCTTCCTGGCCCTTTGTTCGAAGGGAAATCTGACGGTGGCAAATTGCACGACCTCCGCTCAGTATTTCCATTTGTTGCGCCGACAGGGGCTCTTGCCGGACAAGCGACCGTTGGTCGTGTTCACGCCGAAATCGCTCCTGCGCGACAAACGCGCCGCCAGTTCGATCGACGCCTTCGTCGAAGGAACTTTCCGTGAAGTGCTTCCCGACCCGACGCCTCCCCAGAAGGCCGCACGAATCCTGATTTGCACGGGTAAGCTGTACTACGAACTGGTTGCGTATCGCGAAGAACATGGGGTCGATGACGTCGAGATCCTACGGCTCGAGCAGCTGTATCCGTTGCCTTTGACTGAACTCGAGAGCCACCTTGCGCGCCATCCCGGCGCACGAGTGTTCTGGTGCCAAGAAGAGCCGCGCAACATGGGGGCCTGGACCTATATGTTCCAGCGCTTTCACGACCACAAGATCGCGATCGACTACTGCGGTCGTCCCGAATCGTCGAGTCCGGCCAGCGGTTCGTACCGAAGGCATGGAGCCCAGCAAGAGTACTTGATCGAGCGCGCCTTCAAGGACTGAGAGGTGACGGGGAGAGGAGGCTTCTCGGTGGAGTATCAGCTGGGCTTCCGCGAATCGACCACGGGATGTGGTCGTCTAGGCCATGCAGCGTTTGCCCGGAGGAATTGTCCGTCGCGCCTGTGCGTCTCCCGGCCTCCATCGCCTATCATTCGCCACCCCTTTTTCCTGGGGATTCCTGAAAACCAGTACGCAGCACGATGAGTGCCAACACCCCGCAATCCGTCTACCGGAAGAATTACTCGCCCCCCGATCATTGGATCGACCGGGTCAACCTCACTTTCCAGTTGAGCGAGCGAATGACCCGCGTGCGCGCGGTGCTCGCCGTGCGCAGCAATCGCGATGTCAATCCCGGCGGTCGACCACTGGTTCTCAACGGAGAAGACATCGAACTGGTGGGTTTGAAGTTGAACGGTACGCCTCTGGTCATCGGCGAATTCGAACTCAAGAACGATAGCTTGGTCATTCCCGAGGTGCCCGACGACTTCGAACTGGAAACGGTGGTCGAAATCGATCCGAAGGCGAATACACAGCTTTCGGGCCTCTATCTATCGGACGGTATTTTCTGCACCCAGTGTGAAGCCGAGGGATTTCGGCGCATCACGTTCTTCCTGGATCGTCCGGATGTGATGGCGCGCTATTCGGTGAGAATCGAGGCGGAGAAGGGTCGCTGTCCCGTGATGCTGTCGAACGGCAATCGGATAGAAAGCGGTTCGATGCTCGACGGCAAACGCTTCGTTTGTTGGGAGGATCCCTACCCCAAGCCCAGCTATCTCTTTGCATTGGTGGCCGGCGACCTCGCTTGCCATCGAGGGAGGTTTACGACGCGATCCGGTCGCGATATCCAGCTGGAGATCTGGGTCGAAGAACAGAATACCGACAAGTGCGAGCACGCCCTGCGGTCATTGCAAAAGGCCATGGCGTGGGACGAGGAACGCTTCGGCCTCGAATACGACCTGGACATCTACATGATTGTTGCGGTCAATGCTTTCAACATGGGAGCGATGGAGAACAAGGGCCTGAACGTCTTCAATTCCAAGTATGTCCTGGCCAGGCCCGAGACAGCGACCGACGGCGATTACGAGGCGATCGAAGGCGTTATCGCTCACGAGTACTTCCACAACTGGACCGGAAATCGTGTGACGTGCCGCGACTGGTTCCAGTTGACCCTCAAGGAGGGGTTGACGGTTTTTAGAGATCAGGAATTCTCGGCTGACACGACTTCAGCTGCCGTCAAGCGGATCGCCGATGTGCGAGCCTTGCGCACCATGCAATTCACCGAAGATGCCGGACCGATGGCCCATCCGATCCGACCGGAAGCGTACGTCTCGATGGACAACTTCTACACCGTGACGGTGTACGAGAAGGGCGCTGAGGTTGTGCGGATGTACCAAACGTTGCTCGGGCGGGAGGGCTTCAGGAAGGGAATGGACCTCTACTTTGAGCGCCACGACGGTTCGGCTGTGGAGTGCGACGACTTCCGAGCGGCGATGGCCGATGCCAATGGACGTGATCTCGATCAATTCGAACGCTGGTATTCCCAAGCTGGTACGCCGGTTGTGGAGGCCAGTGGTGAATACGATGCAGCCAGCAGGTCCTACAGGCTGACGCTCCGCCAAAGCGCGCCCAGGGACGGCGATTACGAGTCGCGACCGTTGCACATTCCGATCAGCATGGGTTTGCTTTCGTCGAATGGCAGAGACATGCCGCTTCTCATGGGGGATGGGCTGGATACGAATCCTCCCACGACGCGGGTCCTTGAGTTGACCGATGCTGAAACCACCTTCACCTTCAAGGACGTTGCGGAGGCGCCGGTCCCCTCCCTGCTGCGCGGTTTTTCCGCTCCGATAAAGCTAGAGGTGGAGCGGGGCAGTGAGGAATTGGCCTTTCTGATGGGACAAGATTCCGATTCCTTCCGCCGCTGGGATGCGGGCTTCGAGCTTGCCACGCGCACCCTCCTGGACCTGGCTGAGGGGCAGCGCCAGGGCCGTGCCATGAAGTTGGATCCCCTGTTCGTCGAGGCCTTCGCCGAGGTGCTGGACGATGATGGGCTGGACGGTTCGTTGAAGTCGCTGGCGCTCTCCCTGCCCGACGAGATCTTTCTCGGACAACAGATGAGTGTGATCGACCCCGATGCCGTACACGCGGCCAGAGTTTTCGTTGTGGAGCAGTTGGCTTCCAGGCTGTCGGACCGCTGGCGTGCAGCCTACGACGCCAACCTCGACCGCGGCACCTATTCGGCATCGAAAGAGGCGATCGACCGTCGCCGGATCAAGAACCGGTCACTGGCCTATCTGGTGCACTGCCACGAGCAGGCCACCATCGATCTCGCCCTGCGGCAGTTTGAATCGGCCCACAACATGACCGATCGCCAGTCCGCCCTGGCTTGTCTGACCTTTGTCGACTGCCCGGAACAGCGCTCGGCCCTGGACAAGTTCTACGAACTCTTCCAAGAGGATCCGCTCGTGATCGACAAGTGGTTCCGCCTGCAGGCGGTCGCGCCGCTGGCCGATCCACTCGGCCGCGTGGTCGAGCTCGCCCAGCACAGCGAATTCAGGCTGGAGAACCCAAACCGGGTCTACTCGTTGATACGTGCGTTCGCCGGCGGGAACCCCGTCGGGTTCCACCGTGCGGACGGAAAGGCCTACGAGTGGGTGGCTGATCAGGTTCTCGCTCTCGACGCGCTCAACCCGCAGGTGGCTTCGCGCGTGGTTTCCGCCTTTAACGTCTGGAAACGCTACGACGAGAAGCGCAAGTCTTTCATGCAAGCTCAACTGGAGCGCATCGCTTCTCACGCGAAACTCTCCAAGGACACGAGCGAGATCGTCGGTCGGGCACTCCGTTAGTCGCCGGACAAGTGCCCCACAAGTCCGAGGTGAGGTCTCGCCAATCAGGAAAAAAAGTGACGAACTCGCTCTAGGCCGGGTGTTCCATGCGGCTGGCGCCGAGAGGTTGATTCCCGATAGGATCAGCTCTCCATCAAAGCCGAGGCAGGGGGAAAACGCAGCGCAGAGGGGAATGCGCTGGGCATGGAGGCGCTGGCCGCATGAGCTCTCCACGAGGGAGTCCCACATCGGCTTCGAGCGAGGTCGTCACCGAGAACGCACCGAACAAGGAGAGATCTGTTGCGTGGTCGAGACGGGGGTAGTGAAGGAAATAGGAGGGTTCGCTGGCTCCTGGTATCGGGAGGTGGGCAGGGGCTCTCCAGAAAAAAGGCAGCGCGTCCGGATCCTGGCCACCATGATCCAGAATCCGGACGCTGCCGGAGTTGGCCCTCGGGGACCCCGCATCCGAGACAAACGTTACTGATGCGGGCCCAGAGGCAAAAAACGAACTAGGTCCAAGGAGAGTTAAGGTCATAGCCATTACGCCCCGGAAAGGGGCGATAGGTATGAAGTCGCAATCGCTGTGCCATGAAGGCTCAAGAAGTTGCAATCGTTGGGAGGGCGGTTCTAGGACCCCTGGTCGGCCCGAGCTTCGGGCTACGGCGCCTACCTAATAGAGGACTGGCGGGGCCGGAGGCGGTCCACCAGGGCTCGCATTCCGTAGCTCCAGCGCGCTCGCCAGCGCGGAACCCCGAAGGCCAGCGTCGTGCAGGGCTCGGGCGTTCCACCCCAGTCGCGCTTGTGCGTCGAGTCCCCCGCCAGAAAGTCGTAGCGCCCTACACCCTCGTCGATCAGCCCCCGAATCGCCAGGCCACGCAGTGCGACTCCCACGCGCTGATGGGAGAATTCGGGGTCGTAGCCCTCCTGCAACTGGTAGTAGGTGCCGTTCAAGACGATGCCCAGCTGTGAGGCCAGGGCCTGCGTTCCCTTCACGAGGCGTGTGAGGCGCAAGGCTCCCTGGCGAAGAAACTCGCTTGCCATGGAGCGATAAAAGACCCGTCGACGGCTGTCCTCGAAGCTGCCCGGTTGGCCGGCCGTTCTCCAGCGGCGCCCATGCAGAAGAAACAGCTCGTCGAGATAGGGGCCGAGCTCGTCGGGCTCGGAGCACAGGGTGGCACGGGCGCCATTCTCTTCGGCCTGGCGTATGGCGCTGCGTACCTTGGTTCGCATGCGCGGTTTGAGATGTTCGAGGTAGCCGTCGAAGCTTGCGGGCAATTCGAGCGCCAGGCAGGTCGACTCGCGCACGCGCATGGGTTGGCCCCTCGAGACGAGCTCGTCGTGAAGAGATTTGAGGAATGGAAAGTCGCTTCGGAGGCCCGTCAGGACGAGCGCTTCGACCCTGCGTTGTTCCGCCAACCGATCCAGGAGAGCCCTGGCCGCGGCCTCTTCAAAACCAGGACGAATCAAGGGCTCGCAGTAGTCCGAATCGAAGCTGCCGTCCGCCGCAGCTTGGCCACGTCGGAGAGCGAAAGTGCCGCGAGATTCTTCGATGCGAAAGGCAAAGAGGGCCATGGGCTCACCGCCCCTGTAGATCGTCCACCCGAACAAGCTCGTTTCCGGCGCAAAGGCACGCACATGTGCCATGACCCAGGTCGGACCGTTGAAGAGTGCATCGGCTCGCGCCGATTCCATCAGTCGTTGCCAGGCATCGAGCTGTCCTTCGACCCCGTCGAGTCCTTCGAAGGCTACCGTTTCTAGATCTTGGTCGGGATTCAAAGCCCCAGTCGCGGTCGCAATGAGCGCCCAGCCTTGGCCATGGTCGTCGGTTGCGCGCCGTATTCCTCGATACAATGCTTCAGGATGCCGCGTGTCTTGGTGAAGACGCAGTCGGCGTAGTCTTCGGTCTTTACAGGCCCGGAGGCGCCGGCCACGAGTTCGCTGGAATGACAGAAGATGTTGAAAACCGTAGCACCCCCCGAGTGCAGCGAGCGGGCCGTGCGGCACATCAGCTCAAGCTGGAAGCGGGCCGGGTATAGCCAGGCAAAGTCGATCAGTCGCAGGTAATCCTTCGAAAGCAGTCCGCGTAAATGTGTCAGCTTGGGAATGCGGACGTAGGCCTGTTTTAATATCTTGGGCAGTCTACGCGTCAGTCCCACGGAGACCGGAATCTCGACGATGGCAAGGTCGCCCTTGCGTGTGATGTCCGTGCCGTGGGGGCGGTAGGGGTGCTGTGGAGCCGAGCGAAAATCCGGCCCATTGTCCTCGCAGTGTTCTTCGAGTGGCGTGACTGAGCTGTCGACCTCGTAGCCCTTGAGTATCAGTTCTTGGAGCGTGGCGGCATCAATGCCGAAACGACCGGCCCGGAAGGAGACCGGCGGAACGCCGGTGATTTGGCCGATGACCTCGTGCAGGTTGTCCAGCTTGGGGCGGAACCCTTCGCGTCCCAGTTCGTACTGGTAGTAGGTGATGTTTCGTTCGTCGGTGTCGCTCCTGCCGGGTACGCCTAGGTAAGGGGGCGTGTTCCACGGATGAAGGTGGGCGCCGATCTCACAGCCACCGCGTTCGTGTAGCCTCTTCATGGTTGCTACAGACTGTGGGTTCGTCGCGACGGGATAGGTACACAGGTAGGTCGGCTCAACGCCGAGCTCGGAACACATCTCCGCGAGCCGTGGAAGGGCGGTCGTGTTGTGCACCGTTATCGGATCGGTGATCTTCCAATCCGGCATGTCTTCCTCGACATCGACGGTGAACAGAAGCAGCGGGCGAGTCATCGAATTGGTTTCGCTACCCTAATCTGTATGTTCGAGGTCAGTACCCGAGCGCATTCAAGCTCGCCTGGATGTCCGGGGAAAGCGCCGCCGGCTCGATGTCTCGGAAACCGGCTTCGGTAAGGAATTCTGCATGTCTTCGCAAGCGGCCCAACAGCTCCTTGACGAGGACATGCTGGTCCTCGTCGAGGATGCGATTGTGCGCTTCTGCGGGGTCGGTTGCGAGATTGTACAGCGCTTCCCGACCGAATCGCGGATTGGAGGGAGGGAAGAACGCGTTCTCTTCGGTAAGGACAAGTTTCCATGGGCCCGCGCGAACGCCGTTCAGAACGAAGGCTCTTTGATGTGTGCCGTCCTTTCCGAATTCGTTTTCCAGAAAATAGTTGCTAGGCGTAGACCACTGGGAATCGGTGAAAGCCTGGGCGAACGACCGTCCGTCGCCGAACTCCAAGAGACCCTCCGGATCCGCTAGATCCAGGAGGGTCGCTGCGAGGTCGACGTTTTGCACCGGGCTTTCCACAACCACCCCTGCGGGGACGCCGGGGCCGCGGAAGATGAGCGGAACGTGGATGACTCCTTGGTACAACGAATAGCCGTGGCCAAGCACGCCGTGCTCGAAGAACTCTTCGCCGTGATCCGAGGTGATCAGAAAGAGCGTGTTCTCCCAGATGCCAATGCGCTTGATGGCATCGACGAACTCGCCTAAACCCTCGTCGACGTAGCGGATCTCGGCGTCGTAGCGGTCGATCCCGACGGATTCCTTGCGTTCGTTGAATGCGATCAAGCCGTGATCCCTGGCAAATTCGTCGCGATAGCGCGCGGGCGGTGAGTAGGGGATATGGGGGTCGATGTAGTGGACGTATAGGAAGAATTTTTGATGCGCGTTCTTCTCGAGCCACGGTATGACGCGGCTATTCATGGCCCGCACGTCGTTTTCATACTTCCAGTTGAATTGATGGCGCAGGAGACGCATCAGCACCTGCCCGAAGAGCGTTCCCCGGATCCCAGCGAGGGTCACCGTATCCTTGACAGGGGAGTCGAAGAACAGATCGAAGCCGCGATCGAAGTCAAAGACCTGCTTGATATTGGGATTGCTGACGAAACCGGCGGTGACGTAACCACGCTCCTGGAAACCTTCAGCGAGGGTCTGTTCGCCCTGTGGTATCTGGAGCTTGCTGCCGTGATACAACGCCCCGTGGCGGGAGGGATAGAGGCCGGTTAGAAGCGTACCTGTTGAGGGCTTGGTCCAGGCCGCCGGCGCCGAGGCGTCCTTGAAGAGCGTGCCCTGTTCCGCCAGTCGATCGATGAACGGAGACGTGTTGCGGTCGTATCCATAACACCCCAGGTGATCCGCCCGCAGCGTATCTATCGTCACGAAGACCACGTTCGGCCCACCAGGCTCACCGCGCGCGCGTAGTTCGGGGTAGACGATGTTTCCCGATAAGGGGGAGAGTGAGAAATCGCCAACCGTTGTTGCAAAGGCCAGCATCAGCAGGCCGATCGAGGTGTATTGAACGCTTGTCGGTACACCCCTTCGCCTGCGGAGTTTGTCCAGGAGACCGTTCCAGCGATCGGGAATCCAGCGGTTCGCAAGACGTCGTATCAGCCAAGCAGCGATCGCGCATACCAATCCGCCGCCCAGAATAGCCACGACATTCAGGAGCACGAGTTCGTGCGGCAAGAGGAACGGCAGGGCTTCTTCGCCCAACCTCGCGAACCGGATCCACAGAAAGAAACCGCCGGCGAGACAGGCGAAATTCAGGGCGAAGCGCGAGCCCGAGCGGTCGCGCTGCATACGCGCGAGGCCCAGGGCCAGCAGCGCAAATACGAAGCCGATCGCTGCGAAGCCGAAGCCCTCGATCCAGGCGCTCTGGGTGATGGCCATGAATTTCTCGCGGGCCGACGAGGGCGCTCCGGCCTGGAACTCGAGGACCCACTTGCGGCCGAGGATCTCCCGAGCCGATAGACCACCACCGAGCAGAAAGCCGAGCAGAGCCGACCAGCGGGTCGTGCCCCACAGAAGTCTCAGTTGGCTCAAGGGATCGTTGTCTCGTTACCGTCAGAAACCGCCTCGCCACCGTCCAGTAAGCCGGAACGGGGGGTGGCTTCCGGAAAGTAGCGCGCGAGTTCTCGCGAAACCCGAGTCCAAACGAATCCCGGGGCCTTGAATTGACGCACGATTCCCACTCTGTCGAACGCCAGGGCTGACAGTCCCCTGCGGGAAATTTTCTTCTTCACGTGGGCGTAGCCGATCAGTTCGCTCTTGCCTTCCGCCCCCATTTCAGCGAGCACGAAGCGCATTCCAGTTTCGTATAGCTTGCGCCCCCGGTGATCGGGAGAAGTGAAGGCCTTGTAGATGAACCATTGGTGAGCACCCAACTTGCGCTTCATGAGCCCGGGCACGTTGAGGTGGCGTGGGTTGGTCCACATGGTGAAGACCGGGCGGTCCCCATGGAAGCCGATCGCGATGCGATGCCCTGACTCGAGGCGTAGGGTGCCGAGCCTGCGCTCACCGGCGTCGAGTTCGGTCTCGCGTTCGTCGCAACGCAGGATGTCCTGTGACGTGCCCCAGGCGAAGCGGTAGCCCTCGGGCACTTCGAAGTCGCCGGCCTCGGGAACGGAGCGTCGGAAAACGTCGTAGGTATCGATCCCAAAGCGACGCCGAGCCCTACCGGCGAGCTTACGCAAACCTAGCCACCACGGCTGAGACGGACGCTGGTCCGCGCCAGCCGTCATCGCAGCCTGGTCGGGACGAGCGTCGACATGCGTAAGGCCGCGGAGTTGTCGATGATCGTCGGGCCCGGGGGCGGGGCACCGGGCTTTTCCCAGATGCGAGTCCATTCGCTGATGTAGAGGCTCCAGCCTGTCGTGCTGGTGAGGCCCGTGGAGGTCTGAGCTATAGCGAGCCCGGACACGTGGTCTAGATAGGACGAACCGATGCGTTCGATGTTGGGTTGGCCGGGGAGATACCGCGTCAAGGACCAGTCGTCCTCGGACACGGTGTAAATCCTGCCCGTTGAAGCGACCAGTATGTCGCCATCGCCCCAGACTGCTGCGTTGGTGTAGTTGATGTTGTGGAAGCCAGGCACATCAACGAACGTGTTCGTGCCGAGGTCGATAGAGACGGTACCCCCTTCGAATCCGGTCCCATTCCATTGCGTGGCGTACATTCCGCCGGCCGGGTTGGGGGCGATGCCGCGACATTCCGACATGTCGACGATACGTACCACGGAGAACCCGTTCATGGGATTGACTTCGACCACCCCCCCGAAGCCCCAACCAGCCCGTTCCGCGATGTAAAAGCGCCCGTCGAGCCCGATCGCCAGGTCCTTCGCCGCGTTGATCTGGTTTGTCGGGTCACTGAAGATCGTCGTGACCGAGAAGGGGTTCTCTTGAATCGCCTGGATGACACCCTCCCGCGTGACCACATAGATCGTGTCATCTACACCCATCACGATGCCTTCGAGGATGCCCACAAGACCCATCGTGTCGTCGGCGATGACCGAGAGGTTCCTGTTCGGTAGCTCGATTCGGCTCAAGTGGTAGGTCGTCCCGAAGAGCCCGCCGCCGATGAGGAGGTTCCCGGCGTTGTCGACCGCCATTTCGAAGATCTGAAAGCCCGGCGTGACCCCCATGTTGAACCCCTTGCCGGGCACCCAGCCCTGGTCGGGGGCGAAGGAGACTGCGGGGATGCCCACGTTGGCGTACTCGCGTACGATCGTGGGGTCGTCTCCCTCGGCGACATAAAGGCTGTAGCCCGAACTCGCCAACTCACCGCTGGCTGGAGCGATCGCCACGCCGCGCAGCGTGTGCGTCAGTTGCTGAAAGAGGCTTGTGGTGCCGGCGCTGCGATTGTGGAAGAAGATCCGGTTGCCCGCGATCCAGTAGTAGTCACCGTCGCACTCGAAGACGACGTCCCCATCGTCCAGACTGGATTGGATCCCGGGCTGCGAGACGGTTTCGAAGGGTGCGGTGGTGTGAGTCGAATCGCCTGGGATCACGCGGTGCAGTGTTCCGCCACCTGTTTCGTCTGAAAAAATGACGCTGCCGGTCAGTGGATCGTGTGCTAGTTGAACCGGCATGTGCACGGAGTGTTGCACCAGGTAGTAGGCCCACCGATCTCCACCCGGGGAAACCCAATTCAGACCGCGCTGACCGTTCGAAGGCGTGGAGCTGGCGATGAGGAAGTTCCCGGCGGCATCGCACATGAGATCCGTCGGATCGAGAACCATGTACAGATCGTCGTAGGTCAAGACAGGGGGGAGTCCGCCTCCCGGAAGGAGGTAGATGTCTCCCGCGCTGGTGAGCACCGCGATATCTTCGGAGGGAGTCGCTGTGACGGCTCGAAGCGATTGGCCGGGGAAGGTGCCGAGGGGGGCCAGGATTCCGTGATCGCCGCCGAAGAACGCGCCCACCTCACCTTCAGCCGTGCAATAGAGCACCTGGCCGCTGTATCCGGTGGAGAGATCGACCAGGGTGCCGGGGACGGTGGCCAGAACCCCGTCGCGGGCTGGCGTCGTGCCGCCGTTTCCCGGGGGGCGGGGCGCCTGGTTCTTGTTCTGGCGCAAGGCCGCGGCTGGAGCGGCCCCCATGAGAACGACGAAGCTCGACAGAAGAACCCTCCGGAAGCCTGCCAGGCAAGGAGAGGGCACCGGCTTGCATGGGTTCAGACGAGGAAGCATGGGAGATGCCGGGGGGCGGATGGCTAGTATACCTGGGAATCGGAAATCCGGCATCGGCCCGGCTTTCCTCGGTTGTTCGGGGAACCATGACGAACGTCGATCAGTTCGAAAGTGTATTTCGTGCGGCAGCGAAGGAGATCTACGTGCCTCGCCCCGTCGCGTTGCGCCGCGTGCTGTGTTTGCACGACCTCGACGGGCCGGAACTCGACGCGTTCGAAGCTTGTGTCAGAAAGTTTCTGGAGGTTCTGAGAGAAGCGATCGACTGGTCTTTCGTTTCTGCTACGGAGTTCACCGACCTCGATGCACTTCTCAAGCAGATGGAGGAGCGGAGCCCCGATCTGATTCTCACGTATCGTGGGTTGCTCAGCGAAGGGCGGGGATGGGTGTACAGCCTGGGGGAGTATCTCGACGTCCTGACACAGACGGCACCTTTTCCCGTTCTTGTGGTGCCGCATCCCGCGGATGAAGATGCGTGGGTGGGGAGGCAGCCCGAGCTATGTCGCACCATGGCCCTCACCGACCACCTGGCTGGTGAGTCGCGACTGGTGGATTGGGCCCATCGTTTCACGAAAGTCGAAGGTGGAGTCCTCTTCCTGGCCCACATCGAGGACGAGTTCACCTTCGAGAGATTCATCCAGGCGATTTCAAAGATCCCCGCCATCGACACCGAGGTAGCGCGAGAAACTGTGCAGACACAACTCCTGAAAGAACCGACGGATTACATCGAATCGTGTCGGAAGGTCCTTCTCGATAGAGGCGAGCACATCGAAACACACGGCATCGTACGGATGGGTAAACGCCTCGACGCCGTGCGTTCGTTGGTCTCGCAACACCGCGTGGATCTTATAGTGATGAACACCAAGGACGACGATCAGCTCGCGATGCACGGACTCGCTTACCCGCTGGCCGTCGAACTGCGCGGCGTTGCGATCTTGATGCTGTGATGGTCTCCATGTCTTTTCTCGCCTCCCTTTCCCTTTCGACGATGGAATGGGGGGCATCGGGGTCCTCGACTCCTTCCATGGAGGAGGGGCACGACGTTTCGCTGGGGATAACGCTGTGCTTTTCAGCCGTTCTTCTTGGTTTGATTTGCTGCCTCGCTTTCGAGGAGAAGTTGCACGCCAAGAAGTCCGTCATCGTCGGGGTCTTTGCCGCCCTCAGCCTGTTTCTTGGGGCCTGGTTTCAGCTCCTGCCTTACGGACCGTATGAGATCGGCGGACACCCCATCGATCTGCCCGTCTACATTCCGGCGATCGACTGGAACGTGATCGCGATCATCCTGGGCTCGAGCCTCTTTGTTGACATCACCTCCAAGTCCGGCCTGTTTACCTGGATTGCCGTTCGCCTGACCAAGGCTTCCGGCGGCGACCCCGTCAAGCTTCTGATCTACTACGGCTGGATGACCGTCGTGTTTTCGGCCGTTCTTAACAACGTTACGGCGATGATCATCATCGGCTCACTGACCGGCGTGTCGCTGAGAAAGCTCGGGCGCGAAAACCTCTTGCTCGGTTTCTTGCTCACCGAGGGCTTGCTGACGAACATCGGCGGCCTGCTGACGTTGATCAGCTCTGTTCCCAATATCCTCGTCGGGACGGCGGCCAACATCGGCTTCGTAACGTTCTTTCTGAAGGCGAGTCCCTACGTCCTGGTGGCGACAACAATCACGCTTTGGATGGGGGCGCGCCGGTTTCGAATTCTAGGCCTTGTGAACGATGCACAGCGCCAGGAGGCGAAACAACTCGTGTCCGGATTCGACGAAAACGATGGAATCGAAAGCTCCGGCATCTTCTGGTTTGGGGCGATCATGTTGGCGCTCTTCATCGCAACGATCGCTTCGACGTCCTATCTGCCTCTGATTCGCGACCTGAAGATGGGATATGTGGCGCTCCTGTTTGCGGTGATCATGCTGGTGCGCTACCGAGCCACTGCAGACCGCTTCTATCAGGCGGTCGATTGGGACCTCCTGGGTTTCTTTGCGGGGCTCTTCGTGGTCATCAACGTGATGGAACACGCCTTGGTGCTCGACTTGATCGGGGGTGGGTTGCGGCGGATCATCGCTCTGGGCGAGGCGTCGGGTGCGGGGTTGATCCTGGTGACGTCCGCGGCCGCCAGTTCGGTGACGGACAACATCCCATTGGCGGCCATGTTGTCGAAGATCCTGAGCGCCACGGAAGGGGTAGGTGGGGATCCCTCGTCACCGTTCTGGTGGTCGGTGATCTTCGGTGCCAATTTGGGGGGGAATCTGACCCCGATCGGTTCAGCCTCGACTTTGGTGGCGGTGACGATCATTCACAAGTACAACTTGAAACTGACATTCGTGGATTTCGTCAGGACCGCCTTGCCGTTCGCCGCAGTGCATGTCGGGCTGGCAACGGTGTACGTGCTTGTGTTCTTGGGCTAGAGGGAATTTGCCACAAGACGCGCCCGACGAGTTCCCTCTCCGCTCTCGTTAGGTTAGTTTTCCACACCAGGAGAACGCACCATGAAGTTTCTAGCCACAGCATCCTTCCTCAGCCTCCTCCTCTCGAGTTGTCTCGGCCCGCCCCCGGATAGGCTCGTTTCTCCGTTTGAAGAGGCGAGCGTAAGGCCGGACGTCAACACCAGCTTCCTGGAGGCCAACGTCAAGGTCGAGGAATTCATAGAGCGCTTTGAAAGCGAGACGCGCGAAGTCGCAGTAGCACGCGAGGCGATCGTAGATGCTCTGAATCTCCGTCGTGGCATGGAGGTCGCCGACGTGGGCGCCGGCACCGGGTTGTTCCTCGAGGCTCTGTCGAAGAGGGTCGGGCAAAGCGGTCGTGTCTACGCCCTGGACATTTCACCGGCCTTTATCGATCACCTGGAGGAGAGGGTTCACCGAGAGCGGCTCGATCCCCCGGTGCAGACGAAAATGTCGAAAGAGAAGACCGTCGACCTGGTCACCCGTTCGATCGACGTGGCCTTTGTGTGCGACACGTACCACCACTTCGAGTATCCGAAGTCGATGTTGTGGAGCATGTTCCGCGCCCTGCGGCCGGGCGGGTCCCTGGTTGTCGTGGACTTCGAGCGTATCCCCGGCGAAAGCCGCGATTGGATCCTGGAACACATGCGAGCGGGCAAGAGCACCTTCCGCGCCGAGATCGAGGAGGCGGGTTTCGTGTTTGAAGAGGAGGTCGAGATCGACGGGCTCTTCGAAAACTACTTCCTGCGCTTCCGTCGGCCGTAATACGGAGCCTGGCTCCGTATCACAGGTGTTCCTTCAGGAAGGAAAGGTAGGCCTCCGAGGCCGTGATGCGGTTCTCCTTGCGGCGAAACCCGTGGCCCTCGTCCTGGAAGAGGACGTACTCCACGGGCACGCCGTTCCCGCGAACGGCGGCGACCATCTCGTCGCTTTCCGCCTGGATGACGCGCGGATCGTTGGCGCCCTGGATCACGAGCAGGGGCCTCCGGATCTTCTTGGCGTGCAGGAGTGGCGAGCGCGCCATCAGCCGGTCACGATCGGCTTTCGGATCTCCTAGCTCGGCGTAAAGGGCTTCGCGGAAGTCGGTCCACCAGGAGGGGATTCCCTCCAGTGTTCGTACCCAGTTGGTCACTCCGAAAATGTCGATGCCTACTTCGAAGGCGTCGGGCTCGAAGGCCAGGGCAGCACACACCATGTAACCGCCGTAGCTGCCTCCGATGATGCCGACGCGATCGCCATCGACCCAACTGAGTGTTTCGAGATACTTGCGGCCCTCGACGCAATCCTTCAGGTCAGCGCCACCGTGATCGCGATCATCCATGTGAAAGAAGGTCTTGCCATAGCCGGAGGATCCCCGGTTGTTGACGGCCAGGATGGCATATCCGTGGTTGACGAGGTGCTGGATCGTGGCTTTGTAGCCCTTCCGACATTGGCCGCCAGGGCCGCCATGGACCCAGACGAGAGCAGGGACCGGGTCCTCTGCGGAAGCCTGCAAGGGGCGGTACAGAAGGGCGGGAATCAGCTCTCCATCGAAGCTGGGGTAGCGGACAACCTCCGAGGTGACGAGATGCCCGGAGTCGATTTTCGCGGACAGAGTCGCGGACAGCTGTTCGAGCTCCTTGCTCTCGAGATCCATGACGTAGAGGTTCGAAGGCGAAGCGTCCCCATTGACGTAGAAGGCCACCTTCGTCCCGTCGCGTTGGAAGTTCATGCCCGCGATGTCGCCGGCGGGAACCTCAGGCAACCGCAGTTCCTTGCCGCTGTTGGTTTCATAAACGCGTATGTCGGTGCTGGCATCCCGATTCACGCCTGTCACCAGAAAGCGCCCGTCGCGAGAGAAGCGATAGAACTGGATGTCCCAATCATCCTCGAGAACGAGCTTTCGCTGCTGCGATTTCACATCGAAGGACCAGACGCGCCGGAATTCGCTGCCCTCATCGCTGGTGTAGAAGAGCGTGGCACCGTCCGGTGAAAAGGACTCCGAGCCGTGGGAAATGTTGCCCTCGTGGGGCGTGACATGGATCAGTCCCTCGTCGACGTTCGAGAGGTCGAGCAGGTAGAGGTCTGAATCCGCGTTGTTGCGAACCTTGGTAAGGGAAATCCAGCGACCGTCAGGTCCGATGTCGCTGACATCGAATCCACCCGGGTTTTCGTAGACGAGCTGTCGCCGGTAGCCGCCGATGATTTCGGTGCCACGCGGCGCCGAGGCCGGTGTTATGGGGGCTGTTCTCTCGGTGTCGTACCGATAAAGATCGAAGTGTTCGGGATCGCGCTCGTTGGATACGACGAAGAAGGATCGATCGTCAGCGGTCCACCCGGCAAACGAGGCTCTGAGGTTTTCGCCTGGCGTCAGGTCGATTTCTTGGCCCGTAACCTCGCGAACAAAAACGTGGTTGAGTTCGTTGCCGCCTTGGTCTCGCGTGTACAGAAGGCGTTCGTCCTTCGGGAAGTATCCCATGGAGAATGTGGCGTCCGCATCGGAGTTCGTCACTCGCCGCATTGCGCCGCCGTCGGTGCCGATCGTGTAGACGTTGAAGACACCGTCTTCATCGCTAGTCAACAAGATGTTGGTCCCGTCGGGTGAGAACGAGGCTCCGAACAAGCTCGTCGTCGCATAAAAGGTCGCCGCGTCGTATTGCGGGACCGTTTCGAGGATGGCCTGTCCGGGCGGGCTTTGGCAGCCTGCAAGGACGAGAGCAGCGAAAGAAAGTAGTGCGGCGAGAGGAGAGCGACGGTTCGGTAGCAGCATGGTTGTGAGGGTGTCGATTCGTCAGAAGAGTCGAGAGCATAGCACAGGCATACAACGGTTTCTTTCGCTGCCAACTGCGGAACCGCCCTTGACGGTTCGGCAGGATCCACCATCATGAGGAGGATCTGTCCGACTATGGGTTCCCACCGACAGACCTGGTTGACGCTGAAAGTTCGCGAACTATGGGGGATCGATCCGCGTTCCCTCGCGTTCTTCCGAATTGGTCTGGGCGTCATGCTCATCTCGGATCTCGTGAAGCGATCGATGTCGTTTCGCGAGCACTACACCTCGGAAGGCATCTTTCCGCTGGAGGCGGCCAAGAGCCTGGAACCCGACTCGATCCTCTTTCAGATCTATCTGATCAGCGACTCGTTTCATTTCCAGGCGTTCCTGTTTCTGATCGCGGCGGTGCTGGCGGTGCTCTTGATCTTGGGGTATCGCACCCGTCTCGTGACGCTGCTCTCTCTGGTCTTTGTCGTATCGCTCGTCCGGCGCAACCCGTACGCCACGCATACAGGGGACGTCTTGCTGCAGGCGATGACCTTTTGGGCGTTGTTCCTACCCTTGGGGTCCGTCTTTTCACTCGACCGCAAGCAAGGACGAACGAAGCCGCTGGAGGGCCATGTCGTTTCCATCGGGACCGTCGCTGTGTTGCTGCAGCTCGTTGTGTTCTATCTCTTTGCAGGGATTCTCAAACATCGCCATGACGTCTGGATGCGTGGCGAGGCTCTTTGGGTGTTCACCAACATCGAGGAATACACGCGCGGTTTCGGGCTCTTGCTCAAGGATTATCCGGGGCTGTGCAAGGTTCTGACCTATTGCACACTGGCACTGGAAATGGGTGGGCCGATCTTTTTGTTTTCCCCCTGGTTTACCGGGCCCATCCGGACCGTGACGGTGTTTCTCTTCGCGGGATTCCATCTCGGCATCCAGTTGACGGTTTACATCGGGATCTTCGAGATCCTTTCCATCGTTTGCGTTTGTCTGTTCCTACCGGCCTGGTTTTGGGACCGTCTGTCACTCTTTCTTCCAGGCGCATGGGTGGCGCCGCGGGATGCCTTGCGCACACGTTTCCTGCACTGCGGGAGCGCGCCCTCGCCCGTCACCGGCCCGCCGTCCTTGGCACAACGTGTCGGTTCCCGTTTCGGCCAGGTCTTTTGCGGAACGGCCCTGGTCCTGATGCTGTTCGGCAACTGGAACAACCCTCGCGAGAAGCCCTTGAAATTGCCGTCGCTGATAGATGACTACGGCAAGCAGTTGGCACTGCAGCAGAACTGGAACATCTTCAGCGATATCGAAAACACCTTCTACGGTTGGTTCCTGGTCCTGGGCCAGCTCGAAGACGGCCGGATCGTCAACGTTCTTGAGGACCGTGATTTCGATGGCGTTTCGCGTCCCGCGCACTTTGCCAAGTTCTTTCCGAACCACAACACACGACGCTTCTGGAGACTGATGTCTCGGACTCCTAACAGATGGTTGCACGTGTATGTGGGGAGCTATCTGGTAGATGAATGGAACCGGACCCACGCGGACAAGCTGAAGCGTGTCGCGGCCTATCACGTCGGCAACGAACCCGGTCGGGGCGAGGAGCACCAGCGCCTCATTCCGCTCTTTCATTATCCGACAGAGCCGATCGATCCTCGAACTCTGCCGCAGCAGGAGCGGGCCGACTTCAACACCAAACGTGAGGCTTGGAAGCGCCGCTTGCTCGGCGTCCCCCGGAGGCTTCAGGTTTCAGACGATGAGGGAATCGAGCTCGTACACCGGCTGGAAGAAATCATGGGGGGGCGCGAGGCATGGAACCGTCTGCGCCACATTTCGTGGGTTTACCCCGGACCGAGAAAGCACACCTGGGACAAGGCCAGCGGCGATGTGAGGATCGAGGCCGAGGGACTCTTGATTCTGATGAATGTCGGCACGCGCGCAGGGCGGGTCTACCAGAACGGTGTCCTGGTCAAGGACGCCGTGCGATTGCGCGAACTTCTCGATCAAGGGTATCGCTGGTGGGTGAACGACTCCTATTGGTTGGTGATGCCGTGGAAGCTCCTGGACCCCGGCGTGGCGGTTCGATACCGCGGAGAGGGCAAGTTCGCAGACGGCCGGACCTCCGACTTGCTCAGCGTCTTGTTCAACGGTGTAGGTACGACGCCACGGAATCGTTACCTGCTTGCCCTCGATCGCGAGACGGGCCTGCTCGAGCAATGGTCGTTTTTTCGAGATCTCGGGGACAAGTCACCCGTCTTTACGCGGCCCTGGAGCGAATGGCGAGCATACGACGGCGTCCTGCTGGCGACGGACAAAGGCAACCGCCACGATTGGCAAATCAAAACGCCCCGCGAACTTCCGCCCGAGGTCTACTCCGCCCCGTGAGAGCCCCCCGGCCCTTGTTGAATCCGGAGGGTGCGTCTTGTGGCGTTCGAGGCGAATCCCTCCATGCCTCGTTGGTCCGAGCCGACCTCGCCACCAACAAGAAAGGCGAGGCCCCAGCGGAGCCTCGCCTGATCCCTAGACGGAAACGAGACGTTCCTTATGGCGTGCGCGTACCGGCGTCGCCGATGTTGCCCAGGAAGCCGTCGCGGCGTGATTTGATGCGGCCGATGTAGAGCAGAGCGCTGTAGCGCTCATCGACACCCAGGCCGAGCATGTTGTCGTAGGTCCCATCATCATCCGTGTCGTAGGTGATGGAGGCGTTGAGGACGATGCCGCCGAGCGAGCGAGCGTCGCGCGGGGCGATGCCTGTGAGGGAAACATTGTTCCAGGAGGACTGGCTGGCGTTGCTGGACCACATGGCCGAGCTGGAGACCGAGTTCGCGTCGGCGATCGAGATGAAGCTGATCTGGTAGCGGCGACCGGAATTGCGGCCCTTGAAGACCTGACCCAGCTCGACGACCAGCTCGAGGTTGTAGCTGAACGTCGCGGGGTCGTATACGGCGCGCAGGAGAGCATTGTCGAAGTCGCTCGACTCTAGTGACCCGTTCATGTCCAGGTCGATGCGGTGGAAGAGCTCGACCGAGCCCACGAACCAGATGTTGCCTGCGGCATCCATGGTCGGGGCCGACATCGAAGGACCGTCGGGGTTACCGACACCCGAGCCGCCGGTCACGTCGAGAAGCTCGGCCAGCTGGCCGATCGCGCGGCCCGTATGGTTCAGGATCGGCTTGCGAGCCGTGGCATCGATGTAGGCGGCCGTTGTCCAGCCCTGGAGCGCGCCCAAGGAGGAGATCTTGGCGACCACGATGGCATTGCGTGGATTGTTGGTGACACCCGTTCCCTGGCCCATGTAGTCGGGGTCGGATTCCATTGCGTAGGCGACGAGGAAATTACCGTCGGTATCGCGACCGAGGGCGGTCTGACCGTTTCCGCCCTGGAAGGCCGTCTGGCTACGGTGGTGGATCGACTCGCCGCTGACGTCCGAGACGTGTCCCGTCGCGTTGTCCGTGACGCTGGCCGGAGGTTCGAAGAAGGACGTGCTCAAAGGCGTTCCGTCAAAGTCGATCCCGAAAACAATGACCCCACGGGTCAGGCCCGTGCCGCCCTGGCCGAGCATCGTGCATGTGCCGGCGCCTCCGGGGACCACCACGCTCTTCGAGAAGGTCACGCCACCCCGGTGATCCCCGGCCACGCCGAGGTGTGCCATCGTCGCCGTTGTGGTCACGGCGAATTCTTCGTGTACGAACTCGCTCAGGAAGTTCGTGCCCAGCAGCACGGGACGGCCGGCGATCGAGCAGGGGATGATGCTAGGCGGGTTGTGCGTGTCGGCGACCTCATTGAGGATGTGCTCGGTTGCTGAGGAGTCACTGCCGCCGGACGCATCAATGATGTTTTGCGATCCAAAGCTGCGAGACAGGGAGGAAACGCGGAACCAGTTGTTGTTGAACAACTGGTTTGGGCCGACCGCGCCGAAACCATCCGCGCGGAAGTGCACGTTGCCTTGATCGTCGACCGAACCCATCGAGGGAACGGAGCGAGCCTCGGTTCCATTGGCGCCGTTCTGGGCCGCGGCGATGCGGGCCACGTACAGCCGGTTCGGTTCGTCGGGTAGGAAGTTGACGACCGCCGTCACGATGTTGTCGTTGAAGAGGGCAGAATCCGTTTCACCGAATTCATCGAAGGCCAGGGCGAACTGCGTACTGTTCGAACCGCTGACCATGACGCTGCCGGGAGCACTGTTGATGGCTGCGTTGTTGTTGACGCCTGCCCCTGGAGTGTTCCAGAACGAGTAACTCGAGACCGGGAACGCCTGGTTGTTCACCATCGTCGCGCTGATGGCCTGAGCTGAGATTCCGTTGTTCGCGAAGGTCGAGGTCACGCCTACGCCGCGGCTGGCTTTCACTATGGGCGCGATTCCGAAAATCGTCCCGCCGGACGACTTGAACGGGGTCAGGTCAACGACGTACGCGTTGAGTTGCTCTCCTGTGTCGTAGGGCGAAACGGCGTCGCCGGGCAGGCTTGAACCGAGCTGGGAGACGCTGTCCTGTGCGAAGACAGGTGCTACAAGAACGAGTGCAAGAAGGTTCGAGAGGGCCTTCATGGCGGTGGTGACTCCGAAAAAGTGTGTGGTCAGGGTGGTGGGCAAAGAGAGACCCGGACTCGGTCCGAAAGGAAGGTGGAGCTGTCCCGCGGGACGGGATCCCTGCGAAGCTCTCCATTCGCTTCCCTGGCGGATCGTCCCGACGACCTGGCAATACTCCTCCTAGCCCCGGATGGTCCCCGTCGACTGGACCTCAGATCCTCTCCAAATCGCGAAAAACTGCCAGTTCCCTTTTGGATTCCAGGGACTTTTCTGCGGCCCTTTGCAGCCCTGCGGTGTCCCGGCACCTTGCTGAGCCCCGCGCCAGCCCCGCCTCGAACTGCCCTCGCCACGACCGCGGGCCGACCGCCGGGGCCGTACAGTGCCTCGGTACTCGCGAGACAACCGAATCCGCTCCAGGAGAAACCCCGATTGGGGGAAGAGCGACAGCTGCCGAGACGTCCGAAAGATTCCCGGACCGGGACCCACTGATGCAGGAGTTTGCGGATGATGAGGCTTCCGGACCAGAAGGGGGCTTCGGTCCCGTGCTGCTACAGCCCTTTCCGGTCGACCTGGAATTGCGGGAAGGGATTGAACCGACGGGCGAGAACCCCACATGCATCCTTATCTCAAGACCGCCTTCATTCTCACCCTGGGCTGTGTGGCGACACCTCTTCTGGGAGCCGAGCCCCATGCACGCCGGTGTGTCCAAGAACGCCCCGCCGGCTCGGGGGACGCCGAGGAACCCGGGTCGCCCCCGTCACCCGAACGCTCGCTCCGGAAACTCATCAAGGGGACTGGATTCAGTGCCTCTCTGATTGCGGCCGAACCGTTGATCAGCCACCCCATCGCCCTCGCGTGGGATGAGCGGCGACGTCCCTGGGTCGCGTGTACGGGAGGGAACTTGTTCGAGCGTCGCGCTCCGAGCGAAGCCCGGGATTCTATCGTGGTGCTGGAGGACAGCGATGGCGACGGAGGGTTGGACAGGAGGATCCCGTTCGCCGAGGGGCTGATGGGAGTGCGCAGTTTCGTCCTCCACCGTCGCGGCGTCATCGTTGCGCAGTCGGGGTCGATCCTGGGTCTGCAAGACGACAACGGAGACGGCCGGTCCGATCAGCACACCCTGTTGTTCGACGGTTTCGGCCCGAACGCGGTCATCGACGATCTCGTCTGGGGGCTTGACGGTTGGATCTATGCTACTCATGGAGTGGTGGGGGGAGGAAAGGCGGGCGCAACCTCGGATGGGGTGCGTAACGCCCGGGAGGAAAAGCTCGATCCGATTCCAAACGCCGTGATCCGCTTTCGTCCCGAAGGTTCCAGGCTGGAGACGATCTCCATCAGCGAAACGGTGCCGGGAGGGCTCGATTTTGGCGCGGACGGCGAGCTTTTTTTCAGCACATCGTTCGGTGAGCTGCGGCATGTAGTGCTGAGCGAACATAACCTTCGTCGTGGCCGTATCGGGAAGGTCACAACCTGGGCCGGGCTCGTGAAGCAGCCGCTGAACGGAACTCAGGCCGGAGGCGGCGGCGACATCTTCGTCGGAGTGGGGGCGTCCCTGTATAGCGCGGGCACCTGGCCTTCGGACTACGAAGACAACTGTTTCACCTGCGACCCTGTCGCCGGAACGGTCCGGCGACATCTGCTTCGTCCCCGCAGCGTCACCTTCGCCGCATCTTCCCGGCCCGAGTCGTTTCTCTCATCGAGCGATCCCTGGTTTCGGCCGATTCACTTGTGCACGGGCCCCGACGGTGCCCTCTACGTCATTGATTATTGCCTTGCCGATGACGGCGAGGCGGGTGAAGGAGAAACGGGCCCCGGCCGCATCTGGCGCGTCGATCACGATCGAGCCGAGCCTCTCCCTTCGCTTTCCCTGGCGGATGCGGAGACCTCGATTCTGATCTCGGCGCTCGAGCATCCCGGTGCATGGCACCGCCGGACCTCCCAACGCTTGCTCTCCGAACGCGAACTGACGAAGGATGATCTGGATGGGCTGGTCAGCGCGGGGCGCAATGCCCTCGACGGGCTCGGCCGGGTCCACGTCCTCTGGACTCTGCAGGACGCTTCCACGCGACGGATGCAAGAGGTCGGCAGAATAATGCTGCGCGATTTTAGGCCGACCGTTCGAGCCAATGTCCTGCGCGCTGCGGCTTCCCTCGACGGCTGGGATGCTGCGATGTTGCGCCAGCGCACGTTCCAGCTCCTAGGGGATTCGAGTCCCCGCGTGCGCCTGATGGCCTTGTGCGCCCTGTCCGGTGTCTTTGGCAAGCACATGACGAGCGAACTCCTGAAGATGTACAGGAATGCCCAGTCCGACTGGACACGCTCGGCCATCCTCGCCATCGCTGCAAGCAGCCCCGTGGATTTCGTCGAACTGGCATTCTCCTCGGGAGACGAACGGCTAAGTAGTTTGGTCGAAGCCCTGACCGAGCGGATAGGAAAGCGGGGGGACATCGCGCACGCCGTGGAACTCGTGCGGGCAGGGGATCGCCACGATCCTCAGTCCCCCGGGATGGTTGCGGGTAGTCTGACCATCCTCGGCGATCGGCTCGATCCCGAGCTGCGTGTTTGGAGTTCTCCCCGTCTTCGCAGCACGTTGCGGAATCTCCTGCGCTCAGGGAGCGTAGAGGTGGCCTATGCGGCTCTGCCCTTTGCGGAAAACTGGATTCGCGAGGGGGAACTGCGTTCGGACATCGAGGCGTTGAACGATCGCGTTCGTGAGTCGGTAGCCGACCTCGAAGCAGCGAGCCATGTGGCGCGACCCTTCCTCGAGCGCCTCCAGAACCACAAGGACGAGCAGATCGTACAGAATGCGAAACAACGCCTGTGCGAACTGGATGCCCTGAAGAGCGAAAGCGGAATTCAAAAACCCTGAGCTAGCCATCCGAATCGCGGGCCGGAGTTCAAGCGAGGAGAGGACATCCAGGGATCGTCGAGTGCCCTTTTCACTCGACACGAGCGCCGCCGTGGGTTTCATGCGGGGAGGCCCGAGGCGGTGCCCGAGCGCTGCTCCCCGGCGGTGCCTCGCCTCGGACCGGGGGGGGTGGGACTTGCTTCGCCGGCTCCGTATGGAGCCCACCTTCGGCGAGATTCAGCGCTGCCGGCTCAGGCGGCGGTAGTAGGCATCGATCCACTCGCGGTACTGGACCGGAAGCTCGTTTTGGCCTTGATTGCGGAAGGTCTCCCGCACGCGAGACGGAAGTTCGCCCCAGCGATCCTTGTCCATCGATGCGGCGACCGGCACCCCCTGTTTGTCTTGGGGATCAGCGTCCGGAGTGTTCTCGCCGGTGAGCGGGTTTTGTTCCGGGCTTTCTGGCTTGCCGCCGCCCGGCTGCTTGTCGCCCTCGGGTTTCTCGTCGCCCTGATCCTCAGGCTTCTTCGGACCGTCCGGTGTTTGCTCGGGCTTCTGGGGTGTGCGATCGCGGGGTTGATCGAGTTCTCCGGGGCTTCCCTGTGGCTGACCAGCCATGCTGGAGGACATTCATGTCCCGCCGAGTTGTTGGGTGATCTCGAGAATGCGGTCGATGTCCGCGAGCACCTTGTTGCTCTTGTCCTTCTGCGAGCGCAGGAGCTTGTCCAGCCCGGAGTCGCCGACCTTGTCGAGCGGGAGGTCGCCCGCACCGGCGGCGGCGAGCTGGTCATCGATGGCGATGAGATTGCGCTCGACCTCCTGGAACAGGCGCGCCATCTCTTCGCGCAGGTCGTCCCCACCGGAAAGGTTCGGGTCCAGCTCGTCCAGGAGGCTCTTTTTTTTCTCCTGGGGAGCGGCCTTTTCTGCGGCTTCCTCTTTGGGGGTCTCTTCCTGGAAAACGGCGGGGGCTACCCAGGAGAGGGCGGCGGCGAGGAGGAGGGAGTTGGAGATCATGGGTGGACTTCGCTGGGTTCGGGCACGAACCATCATAATGGCAACCGTTGCCGGGCGGGGACATTCCCATCCCGGGCCGCAGATGGGAGCCGCGCCCGACGAGAAGCCCCTTGCGGGCTTCGGTTGTGCCTGTAAGTTGTGTCCTTGTAGCGGGTTGTAGCGGTTTGAGGGGAGCCCCCGGGCCCTGCGGTTCGCTCTGATATGGGCGCCCTCCACACATCGATCCAACACTTCCGAGACGGTCCGGGACCGGCCCTCGGTGTCGCCGGCCCCGGAGCTCTACGCTCGGTGTCTCATGTATGCTGAGTACTGGAGCGAGGCCGAGAGCGCCCTGCGGTCGCGTCCGGTTTGCGGGCCGGCCAGGGCCGACACCCATGTCGATCCTGGCCTCTGCCTGGAGATGCGCGGCGAAATCAGGGCCGCGATTCGCGAGCTGGAGGCAGCTGAGGAGTTGAACGCACACGAAACCATCATCGTCGAAGAGCTTGAGCGCTTGCGCACCGAGGGAGAGCGGTGAAGGTTGCGCTGGAGATCTGCGTCGAAACGCTCGATGACGCCCACATCGCTTGCGAATGTGGCGCGGATCGGTTGGAGATCTGCAGCACGCTTTCCGTCGGTGGAGTGACACCCAGTCTCGCGATGGCCCAGATGGCGGCGGAAGAGACGTCGCTCGAATGCGTCGCCCTCGTGCGTCCGCGGGCGGGTGACTTCCTCTACAGCGCCCGTGCGATTTCCGTCATGGCCAAGGATATCGAGAAGCTCGCCGGGGTCGGCGTCCGCGGAGTGGCGTTGGGGGCGCTTCG
The DNA here is from genome assembly GCA_002683825.1 of Planctomycetota bacterium. GTDB lineage: Bacteria > Planctomycetota > UBA1135 > UBA1135. The sequence continues at coordinate 6,569 of NYUD01000031.1, read as the reverse complement.
TTCGGACGGTCGTCTGGACCGCGAGGCTCTGCGCGACCTATTGGAGGCAGCGCACCCGATGTACGGCGTCCTGCACCGCGCCTTCGATGAGACGATCGATCTCGAGGCGGCCCTCGAAACCGCGGTCGATCTGGGTTTTCGGCGCATCCTGACCTCGGGTGGAAAGGCGGATGCACCCACGGGTGTTCGGCGCATCGCGGACCTCGTGCAACGGTCCGCAGGGCGCATCGAAATCCTGCCCGGTGGGGGCGTGCGCTCCTCAAACGTGCTGGACCTCATTCGTTCGACCGGCGTCCATCAGGTTCATTCAAGCGCGGGAGGGTGGGACGTGGGTTGGCGCCTCGATCCCTCCGAACTCGAGGCCCTGGTGGGTGTGCTTCGCACCCCAAGATAGACGTTCATGGCCAGAGTCACGGTACGCACACAGCCCGACGCAAGAGAAGACAAGGCCGACCGGATCGCCTTCGCGTGCCTTTTCCTTTCCGGTTTCCTGGGCTTGATCTACGAGATCGCCTGGATTCGCAAGGCCTCGCTGGTTTTCGGGAGCGCAACCTTCGCACTCAGTACGGTGGTCGCCGCCTTCCTCGGTGGGCTGGCGTTGGGCAGCTTCCTCTTCGGGCGCATGTCCGCGCGCATCGATCGTCCGCTGCGGCTCTACGCCAAGGTCGAAATCACGCTGGGGATTCTCGCCGTTCTCAGCCCCGGCCTGTTTCTGCTCTGCGACCTGGCCTACGGCGCCTTCTATCCGTCGGTCTACGAGAGCTTTCCCGTCTTGACGGTCGCCCGGGCGGTGCTCGTCTCGCTGGCGATCCTGCCGGCCACCTTCTTGATGGGGGCGACGCTGCCTTTGTTTTGCCGGCAGTACGTCACTCAGGCGGATCGGATCTCGACGCGCGTGGGCTTTCTCTATGGCCTGAACACCCTGGGCGCGGCCTGCGGGTGTTTTGTCGGCGGCTTCTTGTTGTTGCCCACCATCGGCGTCGACGCCTCGCTCTACCTCGCCGGTGTCGTGAACATCTCGTTGGGAGCCGTTGTGTGGACACTGGCGGCGAATAGGCGCGTCCAGACCGCCGTGGCTGTGCCGGAGCGGGAGAGCCTCGGCGCCACGGATTCAAGCCGCGCTGACCGCGCCATCGTGGCGTTCCTCTTCCTGGTGTCCGGGGGCGTGATTCTCGCCAACGAGATCCTGTGGGCGCGTTTCCTGACGCTCCTCGTGAGCAACACGGTCTACACCTACACCCTGACCCTGGGCATCATTCTCCTGGGCATCGTGTTGGGCGCGTGGCTCACGGCGCGGAGATTCGATCGATCCCAGAGGCGCGCTCTGCACTTCGGGATGGTTCAGGTGCTCTCGGGGCTGACCGTTCTTTTGGTGCTCATGCTGCCCGCATCCCGGTGGCGTTCCACCTTTGCCACAGGCGGAGACGACCTGAGTCTCTTCGTCTTCGCTCTCGTGCTGCTCGTGCCGGCCGTTCTTTCCGGGATCACCTTTCCGCTCGCCGTCCGGATGGTCGTCGATCAGCCCCGTCTCGCCTCGGTCGGCGTCGGCCGCATGACGGCCATCAACACCTTCGGAGGCATCGCCGGATCGCTCCTGGCGGGCTTCTTCCTGCTGCCGGTGCTCGGGCTGCAAGCGAGCGTCCGCGTGACGACCGGGCTCAGCCTGGTGTTGGGCTTCAGCGCCTGGATCTTCATCGATGGCGACCAGGATCGCTTCAAGAAGGTCCTTCTGGGCGTTGCGAGCGTCGCTCTGTGGGTGGGGCTTTCCATGTTTTCCGGGACGCGCATCCCTCACGATTTCCTGTCCCGTCCGAACGATGTCGTGGTCGAGGTGCGCGAGGGGCGTAACGGAAATCTGGCGGTGCTTCAGCGCGGAAGCGTAAAGGTCCTGGAGATCGATCGGCTTTGGCAGGGCGAGGACCGAAAGAACCACCAGATCATGGCGGCGCACATTCCGATGCTCTTGCACCCGGATCCCAAGGACGTGATCGTCATCGGGCTCGGAGGCGGGCAAACGGCCAGCCGTTTTCTGTACTACGACATCGAGCGTCTGGATTGCGTGGACATCGAAGCGGAATTGTTCCCCCTCGTTCGAGATCACTTCGAAGGCGACTGGCTGGACGACGCTCGCACGCACCTTCTGATCGAGGACGGTCGCAACTACCTCAGCTACACCGATCTTCGCTACGACATCATCTCGGTCGAGGTCGGGCAGACCTTTCGTCCCGGCGTCGGATCCTTCTATACGCGCGAGTTCTACTCGAGGGCGCGCGAGCGCCTGAAGCCGAACGGGCTCTTGAGCCAGTTCGTGCCGGTCATGTTTCTGAGCGAAGAGGAGTGCAGAAACATCGTCAAGACGTTCCTCGAGGTCTTCCCCGCGAGCACGCTCTGGTACAACACCGGCGAGCTTCTGCTCGTAGGCGTCGCGGCACCGTCCTTTCAGATCTCCCCCCAGCGCCTCACTTTGCCGGCGAACAATGTTCTGGTCGGTGCGGACTTGCGCTGGTCGCACTGGGGAGGTGAAGAGGAGTGGTTGAGTGATACGGACGTGTTCCTCGGCTGTTTCTTGATGGGGTCCAAGGGTTTGCGACGGTTTAGCCAGGGCGCTCTGGTCTATCGCGACGACCTTCCGCTTCTCGACTATTCCGTCTCTAGCCGCCGCGATCCCGAGCAAGAGCTTCGCATCGTCGAACGATTGGGCCTGTGTCTTCAACCCGTCAGCGACATTCTGAAGGCGACGGCCACGGTGGATCCGGTGCGAACGAATGGGATCCGCGAGGCGAATCTCACGGACATCCGGGCCTCGATGATCGCCCGGGCCGCCTATCGCCTGCGGGCGGAGGGCAAGCTCCGGGAGAGTCGCGAACTCCTGCGCCGGGCCCTGGGGGTCAACCCTCGAAACGCGGCGATTCGGCTGCTCTATGGTGACGTGCTCGGTGCCCTGGGGCGCTCGCAGGAAGCCGAGCGCGAGTATCTAGAAGCCCTCGCCATCGATTCCCAGGATGCGGGAGCTCACGATCGCCTGGGCCGTTTCTACCTGGCGAAGGACGACGGACCGGCGGCCCTGCGCCACTTTGGCGAGTGCGTTCGGTTGCGTCCGAACGATTTCGAGGCGGCGCTTCAGTACGGCCGGCTGCTCATCAACGACGGGCGGTTCGTCCGGGCGAGCGAGATTCTGAGTGGATGGGTCGAGTCCCGGGCCGACGACGCGGAGTTGCAGTTCCAGCTCGGGCGGGCGTGGGTCGGACAGGGAACGCCCGAAACGGCCAGAGAGCACTACGAGCGCTGCCTGGCCCTCGACGAAACCCGGGTGGAAGCGCACGTCAACCTGGGCAACCTGTATCTGGGGCAGGACGATGTCGCTGAAGCGATCCGTCGCTATCGAATGGCTCTGGCGGTTCGCCCCGACATGCATATCGCCTACTACGGTTTGTCGATCGCTCTCCTGTCCAACGGGCAGGAAGAGGAAGCCATCGCCGCCTGCGAGAACGCTCTACGCCTGAACCCCGAGCTCTATCAGGCCTACGACCACCTGGGCACGATCTTTTCGAACCAGGGACGACAGGACGATGCGATCGAGATGTTCGACCGCGCGTTGGAGATCCAGCCGAATTATTCCAACGCGAAGAACAACCTCCGCCGCGCCAAGGCGCGCCGGTGAGACCGCCTAACGGGGCCGGGCTCGTTTGTACGGGAGATCGAGCCCGGCACCTTGGGGTGGTATCACAGGCGCGCCGCAGCCGGCCCGGTCGGTTTGGTCCTGGGTTGTTCTTGGGGGTGCAGCTGAGGGCCCTCCGCCAGGTACTCCCTCTGTAATCCGCGCAGGGCCGATCTTGCGTCGGAGGATCTTTCCTGGAGCCGGTCGAAGAGGCCGAGGATTCGACGGTGGGTCCGGGTCTGCGTCTCCCAGTGAGCGCGATCCTTGGCGAGTTCGTCCAGATGCGTATGCAGCCCCTCCTCGACCCTTTCGCCGAGGAGTGTGACGTACTGGCGTACCAGGGATTTCTCGACCGAGTTCTGGAGGTCCAAGAGGTGTGTCCGCGCCTTGGCGTCGAGTGAGGTTTTCATCGCATCGACGGCGTTCGGACCCAGACGTCTCTGCTTCTCGTGGCGCGAGATGATCCGGTCGGGCTGGGGCGTTCCGAAGAGCTTCCTTCGGATCGTGGAGAGGGAGCGGAAGAAGATCCAGTCGAAGAAGCCCTTCCTTACCGGGATGTTCTCGGGCGAGAAGAGCGGACCCGGACGCGCCCGACCCACGTTTCCGGCGGCGGCCTCGAGAGCCCCCTCGGCGATCGCGCCCATCGGGAACTCGATCGTGGCCACGTCGTGGGCCAGCTTGCGGTCCAGGTTGAGCCCCACGAAGGGTTGTTCCGGGTTCTGGGCTTCGATGGCCTCCCGCGCGAAGCGAACGAGGTCCTCGCGGTGTTTCTGCAGGAGCGGGGTCGACAGGCTCTCGCAAAGCGCGGCCAAACTGGAATCCTCATCGAACCAGCGCATCAAGAGGCCCTGGAGCGAGGCGAGGACCTTGATCGAAGCCTTCTCGGCATGCCCGCGCACGGTTTCTGACAATCCAGCCTCCAGCTCGCCGAAGGATTCTTGCCACTTGTTCTTCAAGAGCCTCTGGCCCGCCTCGAGGCGTTGATTGGCGTTTTCGAACTCGGTTTCGATCTCGCGTAGGCCCGTCCGCAGGGCCGTGACCTCGGGCTGGTTCTCCATCACTTTACGCATGTCCTCCATCAGCGTTTCGCCGCGGTGAAGGTTGTCGGTCATGAAGGCGGTCAAGGACTCGTCGCTGTTCAGAAACTCCGTCAGGTCGTTCTGGAAGTCGTCGAAGCTGACATCCTGTCCATCCACGGTCGCTTCTTCTTGTTCCTGGGGTTCGCCATCTGCTGCGCGCAGGCTTCGCTGGGCGCAACGTAGGAGATCGATCGGATAGATCCGTAGATGCCCTTCAGCGACCGCCGCCTTGAGCGGCGCGCTCATCACAAAATCTTCGAAGGCGCCCACGATCCGGAGGGGTTCGCTTTGTTCGAGGCTGGGGACCAGCTCGCCGTGAGCGCCGAGGTCGCGTTTGGTCGTGTCGATGTTGACGATCAGGAAGATGCGGCTGAAGAGATCCAGGAGCTCGTTGAACTCGTCGAAGACCTGCTCGAGGAAGAGGTTGTCGGCCTTGACGACGAACACCGCGCAGGCCGCCGAGTTGCGGAAGTCACGAGTCATGCGGTCGTAGCCGAACTTCATGCGGCTGTAGAGACCGGGCGTGTCGACGAGGATCGAGCCGGATTCCGCCAGCCCGGTGGCCGGAAGGCGCACGTCGATGCAACGGATCGCTTCGGGGAAGTGCTGGGAGGGTTCGAAGTCCTCACCGCGCTCTTCCGCCGAGCGGATCGCCGAGGCGAGTCGCCCGTGATCGTGGTCGACCATCCGTTGGAGCGCGGCGCTGTCGCGGGCCGACTGCGTGCGACCGTTGTAGCGCGTGACCTCGAAGGTGCGTTCTTTTCCGTCGCCGACGTATACCAGGCACGGATACCCGGGCAGGGACGAGACCTCACTGACATAGGCCCCGGCCAGGGCGTTCATCAGCGTCGACTTTCCGCTCTTGAGGGGGCCGAAGATCAGCACGAAGGCATGCTGGTTCTCGATCTTCTCCACGAGCTTGTCGATCTGGTGGTGAACGTCCTGCAGCAGGGGTAGCGCTTCGGTCGCCGCCTCCGCAAACGTCGGGTTCCCAAGACCATCCAGGACCGCCTCCAGGGGCTGTAGCAAGGGCTTGAATGAGCGGTTGAAGTCCCCGGAGAAACGCTTGAGGAGGGTGCGCATGGCTGGAAGTTCTTCGCTGCTGAATACCTGGTGTTCGGTCGTGATGTCTCGGGTGGACCGAGCTTATCGACGCGGAATAACCATGCCAAGCACGGGCAGTGCGAGCGACCGAGATACCGTTCGACGAGTCGCACCACGTCGTCGTGGTCTCGGCTCCGGACTCGCCCACACAAGCGCGGCCCGGGTCGGACCCCACGGGTATACGAGGCGGCGTCCTCGGTGAGTGCAACACGCCGGGCGGTGGCTGCGCTCCAGACCGCGATTCTCTCTTTCCGCCAGGCCGGGGAGACGATGCGTTCTTCCACGGTCCGGCTTTTCCTGAGTCTCTCCAGCTCGATCGCTTTCGGCCGGACGACTTGATATTCGGATTTTTCGCTTTCCGGCGTCGCGATTCTGATACTGCAACCCGGCCTCCTTCTGAATTCCGGCGGAATCACCGACATCCATTCAGTGGATAGGCGTATCCTGGTCGGACCGGCTCCGGCCGGTGTCCTAAAGTCGATTCTCTTCGACTTGTGGGAGACGTCGAGGCCGTCTCTCCTGGCGGCTTCGCCCGAGCGCTCCGAGTTCTTCGCGCAGGGGTGACCCCCCTACACCTGCGCCGGCCTCCCCCGGGCCAGAGACCTTGGGGCGCTCATTCCCTTGCGCCCCCAGTGCTTGTGCCTAGTGCTTGTGCCTAGTGCTTGTGCCTAGTGCTTGTGCCTAGTGCTTGTGCCTAGTGCTTGTGATCGGGGTCCCGCTTCGCCTTG
>NYUD01000030.1 GCA_002683825.1 Planctomycetota bacterium | reverse complement strand
CGCACACTCCTCGTCTTCGATCTCGATGCACCCATCACTGGCTGGCAGGCTCTCACCGGTAGCGGCGTGACACCCACTCCCCGGCGCGGAGCGGCCACGGCCGTTTTTGACGGCAAGCTGTACGTGATCGGCGGTCTCAATGCCGCGGGATTTCTCGATGTGGTCGAGGTCTTCGATCCCGAGCAGAAGCGCTGGGAACGCAAGACCCCGTGCCCCGTGGCTTTCCAGTCGGCGACGATCATTCAGGCCCACGGCCACCTGATCGTTTTCGGAGGGGAAAACTTCGACGATAATGGCAACATCGGTCCGATCGGCAACGTGAGCCAATATGACCCGGTCGAGGACATTTGGTCCGTCCGGGAGAGTATGATCACGCCGCGCTCGAAGAGCGTTGCAGGGCGTCTCTGCAAGACCAACTATGTGGTCACCGGTGAAGAAGAAGGGCCGGCGCCGAACCAGACGCCGGTTCCGGTCCCGGTGAACGAGGAGTACCAGGAAGACCAGGAAGAAGACGAAGTGTTCACCAGGGTTTAGGTCCCGCGACGTCATTCTTGAGACCGGAATCGTCTCGATGCGAATGGATGCCTCCACGGACATAGAAGAACTCTTCCTGCACGCATCGTCCCTCGATGGGGCGCAACGTGACGGCTTCGTTCGGTCGCTGCGTGAACGCGACGGTGATCTCGCGGATCTGTTGCTGGGACTCTTGAGCGCAGATGAGGCCGGCCATGCGCGGGTTCCCGAAGATCCCCGGCTGACCCAGGCTCGGGTCGCCGCACGCCAGGCGTTGGAGGAGGAAGGCAGCGCCGAGCTGGACGCCGGTTCGAAGGCCATCCTCGATCGCGTTGGAACTCGCACATCGTCGTCGGCGCGCTACACGCTGGGCGGCGAGGTGGGACGGGGAGGCATGGGGGCGGTGCTTGAGGTCTGGGACGTAGACCTGCAGCGCAAGCTGGCGATGAAGGTCGTCCTTGAACAGGACCATCCCGGGTCCGTGTCGACGGCCAACTCGATGGCGGTCGCGCGCTTTCTGGAGGAAGCACAGGTGACGGGACAGCTCGATCACCCGGGTATCGTCCCGGTGCACGAGCTCGGGTTGGACGAACAAAAGCGTGTCTACTTCACGATGCGCCTCGTCCGCGGCCGGCCGCTGGACGAGATCATCGAGCTCGTTCGGGACGGGCGCGAGGGCTGGAATGTGGTACGCGGGTTAGGCGTCTTCCTGAAGGTGTGTGAGGCGATGGCCTACGCGCACTCCAAGGGCGTGATTCACCGTGACCTGAAGCCGGCCAACATCATGGTCGGGCGCTTTGGCGAGGTGTACGTCATGGATTGGGGCGTCGCGCGCGTCCTCGGTTCGGACCAGAAAAGCGGGGCACCGGCCCTGCGCCGGGACCCTACGGTCCAGTTGGCCCCGGTGCGCACGGCACGCGCCAGCGGGCGCGACGAGGGAACCGCCGATCCGCTCATGACCCGCGAAGGATCGGTGATCGGAACCCCCTACTTCATGCCGGTCGAACAGGCCCGCGGTGATTTCGAGAAGGTCGATGCGCGCTCCGACGTCTACGCCCTGGGGGCCATGCTGTATCAGCTCCTGACGGGCTTGCTGCCCTACCAGAAGTCGAAGCAAGAGCGTAACCATCCGCACGCGGTGCTGGCGATGGCGCTGAACGGACCGCCCCTTCCGATTCACGAGCTCGCCCCCCGCGCTTCGGCCGAACTCAGCGCGATCTGCAACAAGGCCATGGCGCGGCAGCGTGAGGATCGCTATGCGGACATGTTTGAATTGAGCGAGGATCTGAGGGCCTACCTGGAGAACCGCGTCGTGCGCGCCTACGCCACCGGTCCACTGGTCGAGTTGCGCAAGTGGGTTGTGCGCAACAAGGCGGTTGCGGTGGCAGGCCTTCTGGGCTTCCTGCTGATCCTCGTCGGCCTCGTGGCCGGCTTGCAACGTGAGAAACGGTTGCTCGCCGAAGAGTATGCGCAGGACTACAGGCTGTTGTTGACGTATGCCCAGTCGGAAGAGAATGCCTTGCGCGTCGACTCGTCCGAGATGTGGCCGGCGATTCCGGACAAGATTCCCGCCTACGACGAATGGTTGGGGGCGGTCCAGGAGTGGTTGGGGGGAGCCGACGAGATCCGTCGTATGGCCGAGGAGAAGCGCCGTGAGGGAATCCCGGTGAACTACCGCAAGCCTGAAGAACTGGAGCTCAAGCACCTGCGGGAGCTGGCGGAGATCGAGGAGAGCTTGCCGCCGCAGGGGAGTTTGGAGACGTTGCGTTTCGAGGACCCCCAAGACCTGTGGCTCCACGAGCAAACGGCCAGGCTGGAGCGGGCGGTCGAGGAACTTCAAGACCCGTCCCGGGGTTTGATCGACGGCATCACAGCGGAGCACGGGTGGGGAATCAAAAAGCGCCGCGCCTGGGCCGCGCAGGTGGAGGAACTCACCGTAACCGGCGCCGAGGCTGCCGCGGCCTGGGACCGCGCCATCGCCGCCATCGCCGGGAGCCCGTTGTACGACGGTTTGAAGATCGAACCACAGCTGGGCCTTTTGCCGATCGGTCCGGGACCACGTTCGCAGCTGTGGGAGTTTTGCCTGCTTCAGACGGGTGAGGCGCCCCGGCGCGATGCACAGGGCTTTCTGGCGAACGAGGTCGAAAGCGACGCCGGCCTCCTCTTCGTCCTGATTCCGAGTGGGACGTTCCTCATGGGCGCCCAGAGCGAGCAAGAGGATGAGCTCATGTACGACCCGGCCGCCGAGAGGGATGAAGGTCCTGTCCACGAGGTCACCATGACTCCGTTCTTCCTCTCGAAGTACGAGATGAACCAGGCGCAGTGGACTCGGTTGACCGGCGAGAACCCCAGCATTTATACGGGCGATAGCTGGAATCCCGTCAACAGGGTGAGCTGGGTAGACTGCATGAGGGTACTGGGCTGGATCGGTTGCACGCTTCCCTCGGAGGCGCAGTGGGAGTATGCGGTACGGGCGGGAACCATGACGCCCTGGTGGTCCGGCGAAGAGGTGAGGTCCCTTGCTCGAAAGGCAAACCTGGCGGATCGTTCTCTGAGGGATTACTCCACGTCCACGAAGCGGTTCAGCGTGGAAGAGGAGCTGTACGACAGGGTGCCGTACCTGGCCCGTGCGGACAGGTTCAACGCAAACCTCTTCGGTATGCACGGCATGATCGGCAACGTGGCGGAGTGGTGCATGGACGCATACACCGAAGATTACTCTCTCGAGTCCGTGTTCGATCCACTCTCTGACCCGGTCGGCGAGGAGTTCGTGGCTCGTGGCGGCAGCTATAGAGATCTCGCCATTGCCGCCCGATCGGCCAATCGCAGGCGCTATGACCCCGACCGTCGGGAACAGCGGATCGGTGTGCGGCCGGCGCGCAAGATCGAGGGCGAGCTTCAGTTTGACGACTGAGCGCGTCTTCAGGACAGTTCGCGATTCAGCCACGCCCGCGCAAAGCGCCAGTCGACCTTGGCTGTTTCCTTGCTGATTTCGAGGGCCTTGGCCGCATCTTCCACGCTGAAGCCGGCGAAGAAACGCAGCTCGACCAGGCGCGCGTGGCGCGGTTTGGTTTCGGCCAGCTTGCTGATCGCCTGGTCGAGGTCGAGGACGTCGGCGGGGTTTTCGATCGAGATCGGTTCGACCTCGCTCAATGACAGGGGTCTGGCTCCGCCGCCGCGCTTCTGTGACGTCTTCGCCCGCGCGTGGTCGACGAGGATCCGCCGCAGGGTCGTCGCTGCAACCGCAAAGAAGTGCGTCTTGCCTTTCCAGTCGACCTTCTCGCCGTCGATCAGCCGCAGGTAGGCTTCGTGCACCAGGGCCGTGGGTTGCAGCGTGTGCCCGACATGCTCCCGCCGCAGATGATCGGCCGCGCGCGCGCGCAATTCCTCGTAGATCAGGGGCATCAGCTGGCTTTCTGCCTGACCATCGCCCGAGAGGCTTGCGTGGAGGATCCGTGTGGCGGGTTTTGAATCTTCGTCCGACATGGGAGCCGTCTCAGAGTTCGTAGCGCTCCTGCAGCACCTTGCGGTGGTGGAGTTCGTGCCCGGCGAGGACCCACGGGATCGACCGGGTGCGGAACTTCGAGTCGTTGGCCACACCGTGGCGGTCCCAGGCCCTTTGTGAAAAACCGCCGAAGAGCGAGAGATTGGACGCGCGCAGCAGTCGGTAATCCTCGACGATCTCGCTCAGCGGCTGCTTCGCGAAGTCACCCATGGCGACGTACTCATCCTGTTCGAATCCGGGCTGCGGAGCGGTTTCTCCCCGCGCAAAGCACAGGGCGCGGTAGGCGAAGATCCGCTCGGTGTCGACCAGGTGCCCGATCACTTCTTTGATGGTCCACTTGCCCTCGGCATAGCGAAAATTGCCTCGCTCTTCATCGAGTCCTTCCAGGAGACCGAGGGTCTCGTCGATCTGCGTCGCCAGGGTGAGGAGGATGTCGCCGTCGGGAGCCTGAGCCGTGTAGAGGCGAAAGTACTCGGTCGTATCGTCATCGTGGGGCCGCTGCATGCTGTTCTCCTGGGGTCGCCTGCGCAGAGCCGAGCCTAACGTCCCGTATGTGCCAAGACAAAAGTTGGAGGAGCGATCCGAGGATCGTTACATCACGGGGCTTCCTGGATAGTCTCTGGTTCCCATTTCTTCGAAATGTGCGCCCATGCTACCCCTCCCGCTGGTCCTGTCGTGGCTGGTGCTTCTCGCCTCCTGTTCGTCGACGCCCGCGGCCGAAGGCGTGCGGGAACTGACGATCGACTACATGGTCTGGTCCGAGGATCTGCACGGGGGGCAAGATTCCCTCCTCCTGGCGCACATTCGCGATTGGGAGGGGCCCCCTGATCTGCATGGTTTCACGGCAAGAGCCGACAAGGTGTTCTCTCTGGAGGCGGCCGGCCCCGGCGGACACCGTGCCCGGGCGAGAACGGGAACCGGTGGACTCACCTGTGCGGAGCACGGCCGCTTCGTCGTCCTGCATATGGGACGTGGGCTGCTTCCGGACCTCGATTATGCCTTGCGACCGCGCAACCACGACTCCAACGTGCGATGGAGCGTCGCCGAGGGTGTGGTGATCCGGCGCTAGGGTCAGTCCAGTTCCTGGTCGAGAAACGTCATGGGCTCGGGGGAGCGCGGATCGACGTGGCTTCCTGTGATGCGCACGCTGGAACCCTTGCGCTGGAAATCGATCCGCCGTTGTCCACCGACCGGCAGATAGGAACGGGAATCGATCTGCAGCTCTCTCTCCACCAGAACGTCCCCCGATCCGTCCAGGAGAGTGGCGCTGAAGAGAATTTCACGTCCGATCAGGCCGGGCACACGGTGGCCGGCTTCGTTGGTGATGACGAGGCTCGAACCGCTTGCGTCCGTCTCCAACCCCAGGGCGAAGGCGCGTCGTAGAAACGCGGGATCGCGCGGTGTTTGCAGGGCGTGGCTGCGACCCTTGCGCAGCGGGACCTCTTCGCCCTCGGCCCAACGGCGTTCGATGGGGGCCATGTGGCAACCGACACAGCTCTTGCCCCGTTCCGCTTGTCCCGAGGCCAGGAAGTCCTTGGCGACGCCGATCACCGGACCGATGTTGGTCGCATGACAGGCGGCGCAGAGCGCATCCGCGCCCGCGCCGCTCATCCGAGGGGACACGGCGGAGGGATGGGCGTCGACCTGGACTCCCCAGGGACCCAACATTTCCCCCTGCGGGCCCTGATGACAGCTTTCACAGGAGACCCCGTGTTCGAGCCGGTCGGCGCGAGGTCGGGGTTTTCTCGGCAGTTTCTCCAGTGCCAGGAGTGGCTCTGGAATGTGACAGCCGTGGCAGAGCTCTGGCTGGCGTCTTTTCTTCAGGCTCTCCTGATAATGTTCATCCCTCCAGGCCAGGGCGTGCGCTGACTCCTGCCATTCCCTCGAGACTTCGGCGTGACACTCCGCGCACTCCACCACCGGCGCGTCCGTCGTCGTTGGCAAGGCAAACTCCGGAGAGGGCGGTTCTAGCTTCCACTCCTGGCCCTTTCGGGGTGCGGTCCACGGGTTGGCGAGGAGGGACGAGGCCAGGACGATGATGGCGATGCCGTGAAGATCCGGGAGGCGCATCGCCCAACCCTACAGGGCCAGGCTCCACGCGGACAATAGCAGTACGAGTGCGAGGGCTCCGCTCGCGATCTGGAGACGCCGGTCTTGCACCGTCCGGTCGCTCAATTTTGCCGCGAGCGCTCCGATGGGCAGGCCCGCGACGAGACCGGTCACGTGGGCCGATACGTCCGTATTCTCGCCGCCCATGCCGAGGTAGCCGAGCAGCAGCGCTCCCATCAAGAAGGGGGCGACGCGTCGTAGCCGGCGCTGACGCAGGAACACGCGTCGGCGCCACTCGGAACCGACGAGGATACCCACGGCCGCGAAGACGGCGGTGGAGGCCCCCATCGAAACGGTCCCGGGCCCCCGCAGTGCGGCGCTCATCTGGTTGCCCAGGGTGCCGGCCACGAGAATGGCGAGCCAACCGATCCCGCCGCCCAGACCGGCGGCCACGAGGTATCCGAAGAGCGCGCCGAAGATGAGGTTCGAGATCAGGTGCGGCGGACCGGTATGCAGCGTGAGCGCCGTGAGGGCGCGCCACGGTTCCGCGAGAGACAGGCCGCCCAGGGAGGCGCCGGCGCTCTTCCAGCTGGCTCCGAAGGCGCCGTTTCGGTCCAGGACGAAGACGAGGATCAGGACCGTCGCATAAAGGGCGATGCCCTCCGGACCACCGCGCGCCCGACGCAGCGGGGCGTCCTTCGGGGGCCAGTTCCGATTTTCTTCTTCGTAGTCGCGCAGTTCGACCAGGGCTTCGCGGGCGCGCGCCTCGTCGACGAGGAGCCGATTGCTTTCGGGGTCCCTCAGTTCTTCGTAGGGAATGCCCTTTGCGCGCAGGACCAGGGCGCGTTCACGGCAATCGCTTGCCGCTTGCGAACGAAAGACCTCGATCAGCGGATCACGCCGCAACCGATTCGCGGTCCGGCATTCCCGGAAGGCTGACTCGATAGATCGTCGGGGTTGGCGTGAATGACGACCGACTTCTCGCGGATCGAGCGGGGTCCGTTTCTGACGGAAAGCTCGGGCATGAAGATCGAGTGATAACCCGTCCGGTCGGGTTGGACGTACAGGTTGCCGAGGTCACCCAGGTGGTGCTTCGTCATGTGGGGCGAGCCGTGGGGTTCGTCGGTCGGATTGAAGTGGCCTCCCGCCGAGGATGCGTCGGGGGCGGAGCAGTCCCCGTTCTCGTGGATGTGTACTGCGTGATGCCCGGGGGTCAGATTCCTGACCACGATCTCGACCAGAACACCGCCCTCCATTTCGGTGAAGGTCGCGTGCCCGCTGAGGCCCACGCCGTTCTTTCCGACGAGGCGCGCATTGGCTTCGAGGTTTGTTTCACGCCCGCCATGGCTCGAGTCCTTGCTGTCGACGATGATGCAGCCTACGAGGCAAGGGGCAAGCGTGAAGGCGAAGGCAAACAATGCCTTGCGCATAGTTCTCTCCAGTCATTTCCTTGGGTCAGGGAGGTTCCGAAGAACTTCGTAGAGCCTGGCAGAGGGCTCTGTGGAGTTCAAGCGTCGGTCACTCGGCCGACCTGAAGGGGGGGGCGCCCTCCCCAGGCCGATATGAGACGTGCCGTGGCATCGGCCATCGAGATCCTCTCTCTGTAGCCAAAGTCCCTCCGCGCCGGCCCCATGTCGTAGGAATGTTCGCAGGCCAGTTGCAGGGCTACGAAACGCGTCATTGGGGGATCGCTTTTCTTGCGCAAGAGATTCCAGCTCGCTTCCAGGGTGGCTCCCAGGGCGTAGGCGAAGCGTCGGGAAATTTTTCGCTTCACCGGCGGAACGTCCAGCTCCTCGAAGAGCTCTCCGATCCACTCCCACAGGCAAACCGGGTCCTCCTGGGCGATGAAGTAGGCTTTTCCACCGTGTTTCCCGCCGTCTTCGAAGGCTTCGAGAGCGTCGATGTGGGCGCCCGCCGCATTGTCGACCCAGGTCATGCTGACCCGGTTAGCGCCCGTTCCCACCTGAATGAGCTTGCGGGCTCGGCCCCGTTCGATCAGGCGCGGAATCAGGTGTGGGTCGTCGGGGCCGAAGATCAGGTGCGGGCGTAGGGCGCAGGTGGCGAACTCGCTCGAATTCGATTTCAAGACGAGCTTCTCGGCCTGCATCTTGGATTCGGGATAGGCCGCGAGGTGGCGCTTGGCGTAGGGCAGGGTCTCGTCGGCGTTTCGGTGACCCTTGCCGTCGAAACAGACGCTGGGAGTGCTGGTGTAAATGAAGCGCTTCAGACCCGCGCGCCTGCTCTCCTCGATCAGGTGTTGCGTGCCGGATAGGTTCGTGCGGAAAAATTCGTTGCGCGCGCCCCAGATGCCGACCTTGGCCGCGGTGTGGATCACCGCATCGCAATCTTGCACGACTTCGCGAACCTGCGCCGGGTCGGCGAGGTCGCAGCGCTGATCTTCGATGCCCTGGCGCTCCAGTTCCGGCGCCGGGGTGCGTGTGGCAGAACGGACCGCGTATCCACGTTCGATCAGATCGCGGCAGATCGCGCTTCCCAGGAACCCGCTGCCGCCCGTGACGAGAACCTTCACCGCCCTTTGCTCGCGAGTTCTTGTTCCGCCCAGCGTTTCAGCTCGAGCCGGTGGATCTTGGCGTTGTGGCGCACATCGACCGGGAAGCCCTTGTGGAACAGGAACCCCTCGATGGAAGCGGCTTCAGCCAGCTCGCTCGAGCGCCGGCTCAGTCGGGCCTCGACCGCCGCGCGTCGCGCCCCCGGTTCCAGTTCGACGATGAGGTGCGGCCGCTCACGTGTGTTCTCGCCCACGCCGACCAGCGCCGTGCGATGCACCTCGCCGCACACATTGAAGGCGTTCTCGAGGGGAACCGGAAAGAGGACCCCGCGCTCCGTCTGCAGGCGATGCGCCTTGCGACCGAGAAACCAGAGCCTTCCATCGCCGTCGAAGCGGCCGATGTCGCCCATGCGGTGCCAGGCAGAGGTCGTTCCATCCGCGCGCCGGTAGGGGATCTTGGCCAGGCGGGTCGCTGTCGGGTCCAGAAGGTACTCGAGCGTGGCGACGTCGCCCCGGACACAGATCTCGCCGATCTCTCCCCGGGCCAGCCGCAGCTCCTCGCGCCAGCTGTCGATGGCCGTGTCGACGATGGGGATGAGGACGATCTCGATCCCCGGGGCCGGGCGTCCCACGCAGGTGCCCTCGCCGCTTTCGACGCGGACGCGCAGTTCGTCGGTCATCTCGCGCGCGCTCAGGCTCGAGACCGGAAGCGCTTCGGTGGCGCCGTAGGGGGTGTGCACGTCCCCCCCGGGGGGAAGCAGATCCCGTAGTCCGTGCAGGAGCCAGGGGGGCACCGGCGCCCCTCCGATCGTGATGCGGCGCAGTCTCGAGAAGCGACGCCCGTTCGTGTTCGCGAAGGCCAGGACGCGCCGCCAGATCGCCGGTGAACCGAAGGTGAAGGTGGCTCCGGTCTCTTCGATCGCCTGGAAGATCTTCTGCGGGTTGCATTTGGCCGGTTGCGTGAGATCCATGTCGGGAAAGACCGACGTCATCCCCAGGGCGTGGTCGAACAGGGCAAACAGCGGGAAGCACACCACGTCGACCTCGCCCGCTTCGAGCGTATAGAGTTCCTCGAGCGCGCGCTGCTGCGCGTTGAATACGCGCTGCGTGGTGACGACACCCTTGGGCGGGCCCGTGCTGCCCGAGGTGAAGAGCACCGCCGCCGGATCGTCCGGCGCGCCGTCGTGAATCGCCACTGCGCCGGCCGCGTTTCCCAGACGTTCGATACTTGCGAGCGGTACCGCGCCCAAGGCGGGCTTGCCCACGGCGACGGCGAGCTCGATTCCTCGAAAGGAGCGCGGGAACAGCCGGCGCGCCAGCTGGGCCTTGCCGATTCCGAAGAGAGCCCTGGGCGCCGTGCGCTCGACGCATTCAAGGAAGGTCCTGCGACCCATCCCCGGATCGATGAGCACGGGCACGGCGCCCATGCGAAACAAGCCGTGCGTCAGGCAGATCAGTTCGGGGGACGGGGGGACGAAGAGCAAGGCCCGATCCCCGGCGTTGAGGCCCGAGGCCCTCAGGCCGTGGGCGATGCGATTGCTGCGTTCTTCCAGCTCGGAAAAGCTCATCGATGAGGGGCGTCGACCGAGCTTGCGAACGGCGGTGCGCTCGGGATAGCGCGAGGCCATCTCCCGCAGGGCGCAGGATACGTTCGGGATCCCCCCGGCGTTCATGGCGCGCTCGTGCTCCCGGAGAGGAAGTCGTCGAGCTCCGCCGCGAACCGCTCCGGAGCATCCTCGAAGACAAAGTGTCCGGCCTCCTCGAACCTGCGCACCTGCGCCCGGGGCCAGATGCGCACCCACTCCTCGAGAAAGGCGTTCGTGAAGCACCAATCGCGCATCCCCCAGAGGAGTCGGATCGGTCGATCCTGAAAGCGTCGTAACGAGTGTGCGATCGCTTCCAGCTCGCCCCGCGAGGGGTGGTCCGGTGCCATGGGAATGTCGTCTACGAAGGCTGCCACCGCGACCCTGTTGGCGTAGTTGTCGTAGGGCAAGAGATACCCGAGCTTGACGGTAGGGTGGAGCGGCGTTTCCACCGTCATGAAGGTCGCGGCACGGGCGAATGCGTTCAGACCGCGTACGGCGAGCTTGCCGAGGACGGGGACGCGACAGGCGGCGATGCGCCAGGGCATGCGGGGGAAGGGAAAGGCCGCGGTATTGGCGAGGGCGATGCGCGCCACGCGCTCGGGCAGCCGGCGGGCGAGGCCCATGGCGATCGTGCCGCCCCAGTCGTGGGCGACCAAGCTGAAGCGCTCGAGCTCGAGGCCCAGGACCAGCCGTCGGGCGTTTTCGATGTGGGCCGCGAGTCTATAGGAATAGTTCGCGGGTTTGTCCGACAGGCCGCAGCCGACGTGATCGAAGGCGATGCAGCGGTAGCGTTTCGAGAGCCGGCGCACCGCGCCGCGCCAGGCGAAGGACCAGGTCGGGTTCCCGTGCAGAAAAAGGAGCGCTTCCGCCTCGCTCGGACCCTCGTCGATGTAGTGCATGTACACCCCCCCGTCGAGCTCGAGGAAGTGTGATGCGAAGGGATACTCACCCCGGATCGGACGCAGCCTCGCATCGGCCCACGCCCGCTTCGCCGCGGGGGTCGCGGGGCGTGCGCGCGTCCTCTTCGCAGTACGCACTTCGAGGTTGTCCTGGCCGGGCATGGAAGACGCGATTGGACCACGGCGGACGGGGTGTCGCAAAGCCTCGCCTCGCAGCCGGTTCGGGTGCAGCGCCGTTCCATGCAGCGACACCGCCACCGTGAGCATTCCGGAGCGCTCCGCCAGGAGCTTTTCGGAGCCGTTCAACCCCACGGCTTGGCACCGGGTTCTCGGTCTCCGGATGCCGATGAGGAGCCGGGTTCAGGGCCCCGTGTCGCTCGCCGAAGGCGTGCGCGAGTGCGAGGCGATCGTCAGAGACCGGGGGCGGCGGGAAAGCAATCGTATCCCTTCCCACACCTGAGATCCGGGGTGAGCGGCCGGCCGGGTCCGCGGTTCGACCGAGGCGGCGGCCGGCCGGGAGAGGGCCCTGCAAGGTTGCCTTCGGTGCCGATGCGCGTTCCCGGGGTGCACGATCCCCGGAGACTCCAACCGTGGTTTCGGACCCGAAGCCAAAAGAAAAACGAATTCCGTTCTTGCCTGGCCCGCTTTCAGGCGATCCAATCCCCAGGGTCCGGGCCGCAGGAGTCCGGAATCGAAGATGAACCACCACGCGACGAAAGCCAACAAGGCAAAAACGTACCCTTCGGGGGACGGCTAGGCTTTCGTAACGACCACGATCACGGAGCCGCCGGCCCTCGAAGGGGCCGACGGCTTTTTTCGTCCTCCTGAGCGATTCAACGTCGGTACCCCTTTGTGGTCGGCGGCTCCTTCAACCACCGAGGAGCCCATGTCCCAGCAAACGCTTTGCCCCGAATGTCAGGTTGCACTGATCCTTTCCGACGACACCGTCGAGGGGGAGGTCGTCGCATGTGAGGGGTGTGATACCGAGCTCGAGGTCATCGCAGTCGATCCCTACGAGCTAGCCCTGGCCCCCGAAATGGCGGAGGACTGGGGCGAATGAACGCCGTCATTGGATTCTTCGCAGGCCGCGTGCGAGTCGAGGAGAAGTTGCTGCTCGAGGCCTATTCACGGCGCGGGGTCGAGGTTGTGCGCTTCGCGGAGCGCGGTATGACGCTGAGGCTCGACCAGCTCGCGAGCGAATCGGAGTGGGGCCGCGTCGACGTGTTCCACGACCGCAGCCTCGCCTTCGGCACGTCGGCGCCGCTCCTGGAAGCGCTCGAAGCCCACGGTGTGCGGTGCTGCAATCGCGCGAGTGTGGTCGCCCTCTGCGGCGACAAGTTCCGCACCTCCCTGGCTCTGGCGCAGGCGAGCGTGCCCCAGCCCGAGACCTACTGGTGCACCTCCGCGCAAGAAGCTCTGAATATCCTCGACGAGAAGCTGGGCTATCCCGCCGTGCTCAAGCCGGTGATCGGTTCGTGGGGACGGCTCGTCGCGCGTCTGGACACGCGAGCGGCGGCTGAAGCGGTGCTCGAGGATCGCGAGGTGCTCGGGAGCTTTCACCACCGCACCCACTACCTGCAGCGCCTGATCGACAAGCCCGGCCGCGACCTGCGGGTCTTTGTCGTGGGCGACGAGCCGATCGCCGCGATCTATCGCGAGAGTGAGCACTGGCTGACCAACACGGCTCGCGGAGCGACGGCGACTTCGTGCCCGGTCGCGGGTGAGGTCGGTGAACTTGCACTGCGCGCCGCCCGGGCTGTTGGCGGCGGCATCCTCGCCGTCGACCTCGTGGAAGATCCGGTGCGCGGACTACTGGTTCTCGAGGTCAACCACTCCGGCGAGTTCCGAAACAGCATCGCGCCTTCGGGTGTGGACATCCCAGGTCGGATGGTGGATCACGTTCTTGGAATAGCGTGGAATCGGGCACAGTGCGATGCTCCCGTGGAGGTGCCGGCGTGACGCGGGTCAGTGTCGTCGGCGCTTCCGGGTACGTCGGCGGCGAGCTTCTGAGGTGGTTGGTCGACCATCCATCCGTCGAGCTGGGGCAGGCGACATCGGAGCGCCTTGCCGGACAGCCGCTGGCGCGCGTACATCCTCACCTGCGCGGGGCGACGCGCGTGCGTTTCTGCAAGAGCGATGAGCTGGAGCCCTGCGACCTGCTTTTTCTGGCTCTTCCCCACGGAAAAGCGGTAGCGGCTATCGGGCGCTTTGCGGAACTCTCCGAGCGCGTCATCGATTGTTCGGCGGACTTCCGGCTGCGCGACGCTTCCGCCTACGAGCACTGGTACGGCCGGGAGCATCCGCGGCCGAAGTGGTTGGAGCGTTTCCAGTACGGCCTGCCCGAGGTGGCGCGCCACGAGATCGCCGGAGCACATTACGTCAGCGGCGTCGGCTGCAACGCGGCCGCGGTCCAGCTGGCGCTTCTGCCGCTGGAACGGGCGGGTTTGCTGTCCAGAGGGATGCCCGTGGTCGCGGAAGTGAAGGCCGGGTCGAGCGAAGCGGGAGCGACGCCGAGCGCTTCGAGCCACCACGCCATCCGGGCTGGAGTCGTGCGCTCCTTCGCGCCGGTCGGCCACCGCCACGGGGCCGAGGTCGAACAGACCTTCGAAGGGCTGCGTTTGCAACTGTCCGTCACCTCGGTCGAGATGGTTCGCGGGGCGCTGGCGACCTGTCACGTGCAGCTCGAACACGGTCTCGAAGAGGTCGAGGTCCTGCGGGCCTATCGGCGTTTCGCCTCCGAGGAGCCGTTCGTCGACGTCGTGCATGAACGAACGGGGCTGTACAGACATCCCGAGCCGAAGCTCCTCGCAGGCACCAATCGTGCGCAGGTCGGCTTCGCCCTCGACCCGCGCGAGCGGCGGATCGTCCTGCTTTGCGCCATCGACAACCTCGGCAAGGGGGCCGCGGGCTCGGCGGTCCAGTCGATGAACCTGATGCTCGGCCTCGATGAAACCACCGGCCTCGGCTTTCGAGGCCTTCACCCCATCTGATCCATGTCCCAACCGAACGAAAGAATCGTCGTCAAGATCGGCGGTGCAAAAGGCATCGATATGCGACCGCTCTTGGATGACGTCGCGATGCTCCAGGAATCCGGGGTCGAGCTCGTCCTCGTCCACGGAGGCTCAGACGAGACGAACCGCCTGCAGGAACTCCTGGGAACGCCGGCGCGCTTTCTCACTTCACCCGGCGGTCAGGTGAGCCGTCACACCGACCGCGAAGCCCTGGAGGCCTTCGCGATGGCCACCGCCCTGGTCAACCGGCGTCTGGTCGAAGGACTGCAGAAGCGCGAAGTGCGGACCCTGGGGCTTTCGGGGTTCGACGGGCGGCTTCTGCGCGCGCGTCGCAAGGGGGCCGTGCGGGTTCTGGAAAACGACAGGGTGCACATCGTTCGCGGTCAATGGACGGGCATGATCGAAGGAGTGGACACCGAGTTCCTGGAGCCCTGGCTCGCCGCCGGCTACCTCCCCGTCATCGCGCCCCTCGCCGCTGGCCGAGAGGGCGAGATGCTGAACGTCGACGGCGACCGCGCCGCAGCGGCGTTGGCGTCCGCGCTCGGAGCCGCGAGGCTCGTCATTCTGACCAACGTGCCCGGGCTGCTGGCCGATCCGCAACGTCCGGACTCTCTGATCGAGCACCTGGGATCGGGCCAGCTCGATCACGCGATGAACGTTGCCCAAGGGCGCATGCGCAAGAAAGTTCTGGGAGCTCGCGAGGCGCTCGAGGGAGGCGTCGAACGCGTGGTTCTGGCGGATGCACGCCGCGAAGCGCCGATCACCTTTGCGCTCAGGGGTGGTGGCACGACGTTCGGCACCCCTCTGGAGATGACGGCGTGACGACTACGGCCGATCGAACTCGTCCGGTGAATGAATCGGGGCTCTACGGGTTTCGTGGTCTCGAGATCGTGCGTGGTGAAAATGCCCGGGTCTTCGATGCCGAGGGCCGTTGCTATCTCGATGCAACCTCGATGTACGGAGCGGCGCTCCTGGGGCACGCGCACCCCGCCCTGGTTGCGGCGGTGCAGAGCCAGGCGGCGCGCTTGATCTCGTGTTTCGGGAGCTATGCCAACGACTGCCGTAGCGAGCTGTACGAGCGTTTGGCTCGGCACCTGGAACCGCTGGATCGCTTCTTTCTTTGCAATTCGGGCACGGAAGCGGTGGAGGCGGCACTGAAACTCGCCCGGCGCTTCACCGGGCGCGCGGGCGTCGTGGCGCTGTCCGGCGCCTTCCACGGACGAACCTTCGGCGCCCTGAGCGCGACCTTTCGATCGAAGCACCGCGAGGCCTTTCAACCGCTGCTCGAAGGCTTTCTCCACGTTCGTCCCGGCGATCTCCAGGGACTCGAACGGCACCTGCGAACGGGGGAGGTCGGGTTGTTCCTGGCTGAGATCGTCCAGGGGGAAGGTGGCGTGAACCCGATCGATGGCGCCTTCCTGCGCAAGGCCCGCTCCCTGTGTGAGCGCCACGGTGTGCTCTTCGGCGTCGACGAGGTCCAGACCGGACCGGCCCGCACGGGGTGCTGGTTCGCCTATCAGCAACACGGGCTCGAACCGGATCTGGTGTGTCTTGCCAAGGGGCTCGGCGGCGGGGTTCCGATCGGGGCGGTGGCGTTTTCTTCGCGCCACGGTGCGCTGGAAACGGGTCAGCACGGCAGCACCTTCGGCGGGAACCCGCTCGCATGTGCGGCGGCGTGTGCCGTCCTGGACACGCTTGAAACGGAGGGCCTGGTCGAGCAAACGCGGCGTCACGGTGAGCGCTTGCTCCATCTCCTGGAAGGGCGCCTGTCCAGCTCGTCCGGGGTGCGATCGATTCGCGGACGCGGTTTGATGCTCGGCATCGAGCTGGCGCAGAGCAGCGTTCCCGTTCAAAGACGCTTGCAAGAGCGCGGTTTCTTGACCCTCGGCGCGGGGCCACGGGTCCTGCGGCTGTTGCCGCCCTTGACGACGCCGTGGGAAGCGCTGGAGGAACTCGGTTTGGCCATCGTCGAGGAAGTCGCGGGATGAATGACGCACAGGCACTGGACCTGCTCGAAGCCCTGGTCTCGATTCCGAGCCGTAGCGGACATGAGCGCGATGCGGTGGAGTTCTTGGTGGGGGAGATGTCCCGCCACGGCTTCGACGCCCACGTCGATCCGGTAGGCAACGCCGTGGGCACCCTCGGGACGAGCGGGCCGCGCATCTGTCTTCTGGGACACATCGATACGGTCGCGGGCGATGTGGCCGTCCGACGTGAAGGCGGCAAGCTTTATGGAAGGGGAGCCGTCGACGCCAAGGGATCCCTGTGCGCCTTCATCGCGGCGAGCGCACGCGCGGCAGCCTCGGGCTCGTTGAAGGCGCGCGTCGAGATCGTCGGCTGCGTGGAGGAGGAAGCCACGAGCTCCAAGGGAGCGCGTTATCGTGCCACCCTCGATGCGCCCGACGCCTGTATCGTTGGCGAACCGAGTCACTGGGACGGCCTGACCCTGGGCTACAAGGGGTACCTGCAAGTGCGGTGTTCCTTCACCGAGTCGCTGGCGCACACCGCCTCCGACCGAACGAGCGCGGCCGCACGCGCCTGTCGTGCCTTCTCCGTTCTTGAAGGGGAAATCGAACGCTTCAACGACGGGCGCGAAACCCTCTTCGATCGCCTGCTCTTTCACCTCGACGCAGTGAGCTCGGAAAGCGACGGCCTCAGCGAGCACACCCATCTCGATCTGAAACTGCGTCTGCCTCCTGATTGGATGCCGGCTGCAGCCGAGGCGTGGTTGCGCGAGCTCGTTCCCGCCGAGCGGTTTCGCTTCCGCGGAGCCATCCCGGCCTGGTCGGGTCCGCGCTCCGCACTCCTCGCGCGCCACCTCGCCCGCGCCATCGCCCGCACGGGCGGCCGGGCCCGCTTTCAACAGAAGACCGGGACGGCCGATCTCAACATCGTCGCCCCGGCCTGGAACTGTCCTGCCCTGGCCTACGGCCCGGGCGACAGCTCCCTGGACCACACCCCCGATGAGTACATCTCGTTCGAGGAGTTCGAGCGCGGGATCGCCGTTCTGACCGAGTTCCTCTGCCATGGAAGACTGGAGGAGCTGGCGAATCCGCGCGGTCTGGCCCTGGGAGCGATGTGAAGGGGCGCCGGTCCGGCTCGCCCCGGCTCCTTCCGAGTCCCGTGCCGCCCACGTCCTGTCGCCGCCTCCACCACGAGCCTGCTGCAGCGAGTTCCGGCGGGGGGGCCCCTGTCACTGGGCCTTCGTCACCGCGCCGAAGAGCGCAACGAGGCCCTCGAGCTCATTTCCCGGCCAGTGAAGCTCCCAGGAAGGGGTCGAGGGCGCGCCGGGCCCGTTCTCGGTCGATGTCGGCCAGGAGTTCCTTGAGCTCCTCGTCGAACAGACCGTTCAGGCGCTCGCAGAGCTCGGTCGCATCCGTTTTCTTGTCGCTCAGGACGGCGTGAATGGCGCGCTGACTCTTGTAGTCGGCGTTCTCGAGACCCGCGCGGCTCTGAAGCAGCCGCCAGGAGCGTCGGCGTTCTACGCAGAAGAGCACCATTTGTCGGGAGACACTGAGGGTCTTCAACTCACCTGAGGGGTCCTCGACTTCGATGTAGCTGCCGAAGTCGGGAACGTGGGAGTGATGGGTGGGATCGAGCACACGGCGATGGACGATGTCGTCCTGAGTCACGCGCAGAAGCAGTTCCTCCAGGAAAACGAGGCCCTCGGTGTCCTGCACCTTCTTGAAGTGACGGCGGAAGCGTGCTTCCGTCACGGCCCAGTGGGCGCTCGTGTACTGGTAGCGCAGCCCTGTTGCTTTCGACTTGATGTGGGCCCAGTCGCGGGTGGGCTGGGGGTTGCCCTGAAGGTCCAGGCTCTCCTGAAACGTCTCGCCCTTGGTGGGATCGAAGACGAATTCGGGCATGACACGCGCGTCACGGATGCGGCTCGCCTGCACGGTGGCCATGTCGTCCGGTACTCCGTGCTCGGGTTGGCAGGTCGTGAAGCATTGCAGAAACGAGCCGCCGCGATACTGGAGAGCGGCCAGGACGGCGCCGTAAAACTTGGGCACGTTGGCCATCGAGACCTGGGCCACGAAGGGGGAGCCGTGTCCGCCGATCAAGGCCTCGGCAACGCCCTTCTTCTCGGTGTACTTGCCGTCGGAGGCGGCGCCGAACTGATTCATGTCACCCCCGCCAGGCATCGGCGTCGAATCCGAGTTCTGGCCGCCGGTGTTGGAATACACCTGCGTGTCCAGCATCAACAGGTTGACGTTGGGGCGGTTCTGCAGGACGACCTTGGAGACGTTCTGGAATCCGATGTCTCCCATGCCGCCATCACCCCCGACGACCCACACCTTGGGTAGTTCTCGAATCTCGCGCGGCGTCATGCGGGTGTCCTTCAGATGCACGAGCGCGAAGTAGTCGTCCTGGTTGAAGACGGGCCGTTCCCCTTCGTGCAAGACATCGCAGAGGCGCTCGGGTATGACCGAGCGGCGGGCGTGATCCATGATGAAGCTCTCGCCGAAGAGCCATCCGACCGTTGCACCGTCCTGGAAGAGGGAGTTCATCCAGGGATAGGGGTGTGGATTGTTGGGCGGGGTCGAGCCGTAAACCGTATTGCAGCCGGTATGTGCGGCCATGGCCATGACGGCCATACCGTTGGGGAGACTTCCGTCCAGGGGCTGCAGGTGCTCGTGTCCAAACGCGTCGCGGCGCATGACAGCGACGATGGCTGCGACCAGTTCGTCGTCCGTGAGCTCTTTGGCGTCGCCGATACGAGCGTCCGTGTCATCCATGGTCTCGCCTCCGAGTCCCATGAGCAGGTGGGCCACCGCACGGCGGTACTGTAGGAATCCCTCGGGGTCGTTCGCACGCATGGTCTCGAGGCGTGCCGCGCCCGTCGCTTCCAATCGCTCCGCCTTGTCCTTCAGCCGGTCGGCCTTGGCGTGGAAGATCGGCCGCATGTAGGCTTCGGTCAGTGATACGCAGGCGTGCAACACGCTCTTCTCGCCGCACCCGGCGCAGGCGCCGTCCCCGCTCACAAGAGCCTCGTAGTTGCTGCGCACCATGAGGTGGTTGCGCAGCGCCATGGAATGGGAGTCCTCCGGATGCTGGGCGTCGAAACGGCCGAGGTATTTCTGCGGCGTGTCGGGAAGTAGGTCCAGGAAGCCTACACCCGAGACATGGTCGGCATTGATCTGCGGGGTCTCTTCGGCCATGACGAGCGCGTTCTTGTCGCCGCACTCCACCACGCACTCTGCGCAACCTTTGCAGAGATCCGAGACCATGATGGCGAAGAGCCCGCCCGTGTCGCCTTCCTTACGCTCCAGTGAGCGAAAGACGGCCGGCGTCTTCTGGAAAGCAAAGGGGACGCGCTGGAAGAGCTCCATGTAGTCCTTGCGCGCCTGTTCGCTGATCTGGGGGAGCGCGTCAACCTCCGCCATGAGCAGTGACTCGAAGGTGTCGTTCCCCTTGGTGTTGGCGACCTCGAGCATGCGTGCGCGCAGGCGTTCCGCAAGCGCGGGAAGCTCGGCCAAAAGGAGCTCGCGTGCAGCGGCGTCGGTGACGTACGCCTCGGCCGCGCGGGTCAGGAAAATCAGGACATCCTGGGCTGTGTTCGGAAGCGCCGTGTCGGGGCACGCGGTGATGCACTCCATGCACTGGGTGCAGTTCTCGGCGATCCAGACGGGGGTCTCTCGGCGCGCGACGTATTTGCTGGCCGTGGCGCCGGTGGCGGCCGCCATCACTCCGACCGAAGAAAGTGTCGAGGCGGGCTGGTGATAACCCAATCCCGCACGGAACTCGCGATCGAAGCTCGCTACTCGAGCGATGGGAGGGCGCTCTTCCTGTTCGGGGCCGGCGCAGGCTAACTCTGATACGTTGCAGCTTTCGCAGGGAACCAGGGCCGCTCTTCGCATGCTGGAGCGGTCGCGAGCATCGAGCTTTCCGTGGGGCACGGATCGCACGAGCTCGTAGCCCTGGGTCATGACCGTCATGTTGGATTCGACCACCGCTTTTCCGAAGCGGCCGAATTTTTTCTCGTATTGACCGCGCACGACCTCACGGAAGCGCTCGGCGTCGATGCCATACGTCTCGAGCAAGCCCGAAATGCGGAAGAACGCTCCCAGAAAAGAGTTGCCCTGCATACGCAGCTGCAGGTCTTCGCGGGAGGTGGCAGCGCGGGCGATCTTGAAACCGCTCAAGGTGAAGAGCTCGATGTTCTTCTCGAGGATCTGTTTGCGGTACTTCGGCGGAATGCGCTGCCAGGCGACCTCCGGTTCCTCGTCCGACTCCCAGACGAACTTGCTTCCGGGCGCCATGCCGTCGAGCGGGTTCATGTGTGTGAAAGCTTTGGGGTCGCAACAGAGTACGACGTTCGTGTGCCGTAGATCGCAGTTGACGCGTACGCGTTCGGGGGCGACGACCAGGAAGTAGGCCGTCGGCGCTCCCTTTTTTTCCGACCCGTACTTGGGATTGGCGCTGATGTGCAGGACCTCTTCGAGCCGCCCGAATTCATCGAAGGCGCCGTTGCGGCGTGCGATGTCCTCGCCAAAGACCCCGATGATCTCGCCCAGGTTCTTGCCCGTCGTGATCATGCCCCAGCCGCCGATGGAGTGCAGGCGGACTGCGATCGCCCCCTCGGGCAGGAACGAGGGCTTGCGCTTGGAGACGACCGCGTAGGGGTGGTCGATGCCGAGCACGAAATAACGCTCGCCGTCCGCCGCGCCTCGTCCGTCTTTCCGCCGCTCCTTGCCGATGGCGTATTCGAATGCGCCGAGAATTCCCTTGGGGCGGAAGTCCCGGGAGCCGAGGCCGTAGGAGCCTGAGAAGATCAGGGGGACGTCCTCGGCGGCGAGCGGGGGCAGGTCGCGGTTCGTACCGGCTCGGTCCGCTTCGACGGCCTTGTTGAGGGAAGAGCGGATCTCGCGCGTGAGGGGGTTGTCTCCCGAAAGCGACTCGTCGGTGCGCTCGAGCACGATGACGTTCTGCTTGCCCCCCAGCGCTCGAACGATGGCGGCCTCTGGAAACGGGCGCAGGACGTTGACGTGAATCGATCCCACCTTGGCCCCGTCGTGCTTGCGAAGGTAGTCGACGCCCTCCTCGATGTTCTCGGCCGCCGAACCGAGAGAGACGAACACCGTTTCGGCATCGTCGGTCTTGTACTCGGAGATGAGACCGTAGGAGCGACCGGTTAGCTCGGCGAAGTCCGCGTACGCTTGCTCGAGGAAGCCCAGGATCGGCTCGCTGAAGTTGTTGCGGCGCGCGATGACGCCGTTCATGTAATGCTCCTGGTTCTGGACCGGCCCGAGAAGCATGGGATTCTTCAGGTCGATCATGACGGGCACGCGTCTTCGATTGGGCCCGAAGAGCGTCCGCTGCGCTTCCGTGGGACAATCTATGATGTCCTCGGGTGCTCCCAGGAACTCGCGCAAGAGATCGGCCTCGTGCATGAGGAACGTGCGTTCGAGGTGCGAGGTCAGAAAGCCGTCCTGTACGTTGATTCCCGGATTGAGCGCCAGCTCCGTCACCCGGCGCAGAATGAGTGCCTGGTCGGCCGCCTGCTGGGAGTCCTTGGCGAACAGCATGATCCAGCCGGTGTCGAGTGCGGCGTAGATGTCATCGTGTCCGCAGTGCACGTTGAGAGCGTGCTTGGTCAACGCTCGCGCTGCCACCTCCAGCACCATCGTCGAGAGTTTTCCCGGCGCGTGGTAGTACTGCTCCAGCCCGTAAACGATCCCCTGGCCCGAGGTGAAATTAACGACGCGTTTGCCGCAGACCGACAGTGCGATCGCGCCCCCTTGAGCCGCATGTTCACCCTCGGCCTCGATGGCGATCTTGTCGTGTCCGAAGACGTCGGTTTTTCCCTCGGCGAAGGCCAGCTGGTAGCTCTCTCCCATCTCCGTGGAGGGGGTGATCGGGTAGAAGACCCCTCCTTCGGTGATGCGCGCCTCCGTGTGGTAGGAGACGAGCTGGTTGCCGTTGGTGGTGATCCGAACACCGGGATAGCGGGGTTTGTTCAAGGTGTGGCCTGCTCGAAGAGGGCAGAGAAGAGCCCGTAGAGAGGGGTCGCGACGACCGTCGCCTCCACGGAACGCACCCGCGCCAGTCTACATACTACCCCTCGCAGGACACGGGTTTAACACGCCACTTGCGGCTTTCGCTTGTGTCGGTGCTCCATACCGCTCTGTCTTTTCGAATCTGGAGGTGTAGAAGCAGGTAGGATTCAATGGTTCGATAGCGAAGAAGTGGCTACGTCCTGAGAGGTAGGGGTGGCGCATCCGGAGACCGGACCTCGAAGTCCGGATCACACCGTCACATCAGGAACTCTGGAATCGAGACGATCTTGCAGGGCACGCCCTCGCCGTAGGCCAGGGCGATGATGTGTTGACCGAAGATCAAGCGCTGCACGATGACGCGCTGGCCACGGTGCTCAAAGAGGAAGCAATCATCGTCGATGCGCGCCACGAGGGGACAGCGCCCGAGGTCCGAGAGGCCGATGCCGGCGCGTTTGAGGACGGATTCCTTCGCCGCCCACAGGGTCAGGACGTCGAGCGTGTCGGTTCCGCCGACGCAGTCCAGCTCTCCGGGCACGGCTCCCTCGAAGTAGTCGCGCGTGTGCCTCCAGCGGCGCCGCTCGAGCCACTCGACGTCGATCCCGATCGGTCGGGGTGCGAGTGTGGAGCAAACCAATCCGCGTGTGTGTGAGAGGGACCAAAACCAACCCTCGAGGGGGAGTGGGGCGCCCTCCTCGTTTCGGGGGAACTCCACCTTCTTGCCCGCAAACGGCGCGCTCGAGAGTTCCGCCGCCCGGCTCAGGGTGATCCGGCCGGCATGACGCGCGGCCTGAACACACGGCTTGCCTACCAGGTTCTTGTTCAGGAGCGAAACGACGGCCTGCAGGGTCAACGGGTTCCTCCGCTGGGTCCTGGAGACCCGGGGAGACGCGTCACGCTTCCGACGACTTCGTCGTTGAAGTAGTTGACCGCCATGCCGGCATCCACGGTGATACCGGTGGCGTTGATGCCCGCCGAGCGCGGAGACAGGAGGAAGAGCGCCGTGTCCGCGACCTCCTCGGTCTTCAGTCCGGCTTTTCGAAGGGTGCACCTCTCGGCGAAGAGATAGCTCTCGAGGTAACCGGGAATGCCCGCGGACGCGCTGGTTTTCAGTGGCCCCGCGCCAACGGCATTGAAGCGAATCCGGGAGAAGCCGCTGAAGCTCTTGGCGAGGAAGACGACGGCCGAATCCAGGGCGGCCTTCACGGGGCCCATGGGGCCGTAGTTTTCCGCGGCCATGCGCGTGGTCGAAATCGAGATCGTCACCACGGAGGCGTCCTCGACGAGGTATTCCCGCAGCTTGTCCGCCAGATTCACCAGGGAGAAGGCGGAGACGTCGATCGCGCGCAGGAAGTCTGCCTTCTTGGTTTGGTGGAAGGGCCTTGGTCCCCCGGAGTAGTCTGCGAAGGCGATGGAATGCACGAGACCGTGTAGCTGGGGATGGTCGCGGCCCAGTTCATCGCGCAGCTTTTCGAGCTCGTCTTCGCGCTCGACGTCACACACGTAGATCGGGCCGTCGAGGCGCTCTTCCAGTTCGTCCCGCCGGGCCTCGGTGTGACAGACCCAGAGAACCTTCGCGCCGACCTTCTGCAGGCGCTTGCTGATGTGATAGCCGACGCTGTGCTTGTTGGCGACGCCGACGACGACGATCTTCTTGCCGCTGAGTTCGAGCCAGTCCATCGACTACACGCCCTTCCTCTTGATCGCACCGGCCGTAAAGAGCACAAATTGAATTCGCAGTGCGATCGTGCCGTCGCAATAGGCGTGGCCGTTCATGTACCAGGCCGGACCCAGTTCGTGGCGCACGTTGACGGTCGTGCGCACGCATTCGCCGGGGCGGATGACGCGCTTGAAGCGCGCGTTCTCGATCTTGGCCAGGACGGGTATGCCCCGGTCTTCCTGGAATCCCTGAAGACGTGCCGAGATCAGGCACGCGCCGGCCTGAAAGGTGTGCTCGGAAAGCAGCACTCCGGGCAGAATGGGCTCGCCCGGATAGTGTCCGCGAAACCAATCGGCATTCTCGGGAACGAGCCACTCGCAGGTGAGCTCGTCCCGGCTTTCCTCGACGATGCGGTCCAGCAGAAGAAAAGGCTCGCGGTGGGGGATGCGCGCCTCGATCGCGTCACGATTCGCCTTGTGCGTCTCCTGGGGTGTGCTCATCGGGTGGTCGTTGAGATGGGGGAGTCTTGGTCGCAAAGAAAACCATCGATCTTGTTCGCTGCGATGGCTCCGTAGTTGGCCGCACCCAGCCAGCCGGACATGATGATACCGACGCTGCCGGCGTGAAAAAGCCCCTGTATCTCCTTGGGGAGGTCCATCGAGACCTGCAGGCCTTCGAACTTGGTGCCGAATGACGTGCCTTCGGGGTGTTGCGTATAGAAGGCGAAGGTGCGCGGCGTGGCGGCTTCCGTGTGATCGATCTTGGCGCGTACGTCGGGTATGTAGTCCTCCAGCCGAGCGATCGTGCCCTCGATCAGGCGCCCTTTTTCGCGCTGGTAGGCCTCGTCGTCGAGATCCTGCCAGTCTTTCCAGTTGGCATTGGTAGAGCTGACGATGGAAAAGCGATCGGATCCGGGCCGCGTTTTCGGGTAATAGAAGGAGAAGGTACGGCTTTGGCCGTGCATGTCGCACAGAGCGGGCGAATCGAACGTCGGTCGCGTGGAGGTGAACAAGAGGTCCCCCACATCGGGAACCCGGGCGCCCTTCTCGATGCCCAGAAAGACCTGGCAGGAGGAGTTGTTCAAGCGTACGGCGTCCGAGCGCTCTAGGAATTGCGGATGGAAATGTTTCCGACCGACGAGCTTCTTGACGGTCGAGTTGATGTTGGCGTTGGAAAGCACGGCGTCAGAGGCCAGGAAGCGTCCGCTGGCCTCTACCCCGACGATGCGGCCGTTCTCGACCACGATGCGCCCGACCTGGACGTTGTTGTAGAGCTCGACGCCGTTGGATGCGAGCTCCTTGCGCATGGCGCGGATCAGGTTGTCGGTGCCTCCCGAGAATGTGAAGACGCCCTTGCTCATGAAGTTCGAGAAGACGATCCCGTAGGTGATCGCCGGGTCCTCCAGCGTCGATCCGTTGGCGTAGGAGATCGGCTCCATCAA
Source organism: Planctomycetota bacterium (assembly GCA_002683825.1). Classification (GTDB taxonomy): domain Bacteria; phylum Planctomycetota; class UBA1135; order UBA1135. The sequence continues at coordinate 151,430 of NYUD01000030.1, read as the reverse complement.
CAATCGGTGGACATCGTTGCGATCCGGGAAGAAACGCTCGAAGAGAGTGTGTGTGGTTTCTCCGGAGTCGTCGAAAAAATCCATGCGCCGGATGTGATCGAAGAAGGCCTCGACGGTCGCGTGCGGTACGCCGAAGATATCGACCAGCTTGGATGTGAAGTCCACACGCGTGAAGGACGTCTCGAAGGAAAATTGCGGGTTGTCGAAGCGAACCGAATCCAGCTGGACGATGCGGTCGGCTATGTCGGTGTTCCAGTACTTGCGGCACGTCTTCTTCATCCCGACCGGGAAGCCGTGCAATGAGATGTCAAAAATGTGGCCGCCGCGCCGCTTGAACCAGGTCGCGAGCCCGCCGAAGTTGTAGTGTTGTTCCAGGAGGCAAACCCGGTGCCCGCAACGTCCGAGCACGTTGGCGGCCGTCATGCCGGCCAGTCCCGATCCGATGACGATGACGTCGTAGCGCGCGCTCGCCCGCTCCAACGGGTCGTTTCGGGTGGGCATTTTTCCGTCGTTACTACCCTTGAAATAGCGTTGTCGGGTCATGCCGATCGGGGGCTGGTAGCCGTCTTTTGGTGGGGCGCTATCAGGTGGCGGTTGGCCATGGCGACGCCGGAGAACATGGCGCCGACGATGCCGAGGTAGCCCTGGTCGGTGCCGCAGAGCACGAGGCCCGGGATTCCGCTCTCCCCGGTGAGGCTCTTCTTCGGCGAACCGTATACGGCCCCGCCGACGTGGCCGGTGAAACGGCGGATCGTGCACGGGGTGAAGACGTCGCGGTAGACGGTGTGCGGCCGCCAATCGAAGAAGCACGCGGCGACCTTCGCGATGGCCTGCTCGGCACACTCGATCTTGGCCTGGACGTATTCTTCTTTGGACAGCTTGTGCCAGGCCTCGTAATTAGCGAGCACGGTGAGGCGCATGCAGCCTTCCTTCAGAGGCTTTTTCGAGCGGAAGTTGTTCGGTGCGGAGATGACGCCCGAGCGGACGTCGATAAGCCGCTGCGGGATGCGGTAGGCGATCCTTTCCTCCGTGCAGAAGAAGCTGGTTGCCGCCCCGTGGCCGAAGGACGCTGGAGCGTCCTTCATCATCGAAATGCTTTCGAGGAACGTCAGCCGGCCGATCTCTTCGGGAGGGACCTCGCGGCCGGCGAGGCGTAGCGATTCGGTGCGTCCCGCGGAGGAAAAAATCGTGCCGCTACGAAGAACCTCCCCGTCGTCGAGTTCTAAAAGCTGCGCACGTCCGTTCTCGATTCGTATCCGGCGGACCCCGGAACCATAGCGCAGTTCCCCGCCGGCGGCTTTCAGGCGCTTGATCAATAGATTCACAATCCGGCGCACACCGCCCTCGGGGCGCGATAAGCCCTCGAGGAAGATGCTTCTGAATAGCACGACGAACTGGCTCCACGCCACGTCGTCCTCGCGCGCCGACCCGTAGTAGAGGATCGGACAAAGGATCATCTCGATCAGCAGCGGGTCGCTCAGGATCTCGCCCACCACGGCGCGCGCGCTTTGGTCCTCGACGCCGTCCTCGCGCAGTTCAAAGGTGCGCACGCGGTTCACGAGGGCGGCGAAGGCGTCGCGCTGGTGGGGGAAGACGCGCTCTATTTCGCCTTCGAAGTGCTCGAATTCGTTGGTGAACGTCAGTCGCTCGCCGGGAAAGACGATCTCGGAGAATTCATGTTCTCCGAGGCGCAGCTCCTCGTGCCGGATCCGCAGCTGCCGTAGCACCTTGGTCAACGGAGCCCCGAGCGTTCGCGCCGGCACGAAGTTCGTCAGGGCGTGCAACCCGACGTCGAAGGCGCGACCCTCTTGCGTGTAGTAGGAATTGAGTCCGCCCGGCACGTTGTGCCGTTCCAGCACACACACGCTCAGCCCGGACATCGCTATACGGATGGCGGCCGCCAGCCCGCTCATCCCCGCACCGATCACGATCGCGTCGTAGTCCAAGGCCGGGTTCCATACACCCTAGCGGTGCGCTAGGCATTAGCGGTGCAGTGCAGTTCCTTTTGGACGAGCTTTGGGTGCAGATAGGCGACGCAGGAGTTGAGCGACGCGAGTTCCTTGTAGTCCTCCTCCGGGACTTGAATGCCGTAGAGCTTGCGCAGCTCCATGACGATGTCCAGAAAGTCCATCGAGTCCAGATCTATTTGATCGCGCAGGCGCTCGGAAAGATCGAGCATCGACACGTTCTCGTCTGGAGCGACGGTTTGGATGATGTCCTTGACCGCGATGACGACTTCTTCCTCGTTCATTATTTCGTTTATGAGTTGCTGTTCGTTTCGGGGGCTATTCGATAAACCTGCGTGCGATCACCGCCGAGTTGATGCCCAGCATGCCGAAGGACATGTTGAGTATCGTGTCGACGCGTTCTACCTGGCGTGGTTCGTTGACAACGAGGTTCTCAACCGCGCAGTCGGGATCGAGATCCGATACGTTGATCGTGGGGTGGACGACATTGTCTGAGAAGGAGGGCAGGTTGCCGGCCAGCTCGAGCGCGGCCGCGGCTCCCATGGCGTGACCGATGTAGCTCTTGGTGTTGTTGACGTAGACATCCTTCGAATCGCCGAAGACCTCCCGCACGGCGCGCGCTTCGATGACGTCCCCCATGGGAGTCGAAGTCGCGTGGGTCGAGACGATGTCGATCTCGTCCGGCTCGATTCCGGCGTTCTGCAGGGCACCACGGATGCAGGCGTTCTGTCCCTCTCCGTCGGGGAGGACGAAGTCCGTGCCGTCGGAATTGATGCGATGGCCGATCACTTCGGCGTAGATCTTGGCGTCGCGCTTGAGTGCGTCTTCGAGCCGTTCGAGTGCGAACAGACACCCGCCTTCGGCAACGACGATGCCGTTTCGGGCCTTGTCGAAGGGGCGCGAGGCCTGGGTCGGGTCGGCGTGGGAGGCCAGCGCCCCTTCGGCCTTGAAGCTGGCGAAGATCCCGAAGGTGTGGATCGATTCGGAGATTCCACCTGCGAGTGCCAGGTCGATCTCGCCCAGCTGCAGCATATGCACGCCGTGAATGAGACCGAGGTTGCCGGCCGCGCAGGCGCCGCCGAGGCTGTACGCAGGGCCCCTCAGGGACATGTTCAGCGTGACTTCGCCGGCCGGGTTGTTCGCCACCGTGCGCGGGTTGTGGTGGTGCGACCAGAACGAAAGGTCGTAGTCGTGCTTCGAGACCTCGTAGATCTCGTTCTCGGTTTCGACGTTGCCGTGTTCGGTCGTGCCGGTGTAGACGCCGATGCGTTGGCGGTCGTAGTACTCCAGGTCCCAGCCGGCGCTCGCGGCCGCTTCGTTGGCGCAATAGCAGGCGACGCTGCCGGCCCGCGTCCCACGGCGCACATCCTTCTTCTTTTGATAGAGGAAGGGGTCGAAATTGCAGATACCGGCTAGCGTTTTGCCGAAGTAGCGGATTTCGTAGGGCTGCACTCCGGATTTTCCAGCCAGGAGGCCTTGGCGATACTCGGCTAGCGAGTTGCCGTTGGGCGCAGTGAGTCCTACCCCCGTGATGACGACGCGGGGGAGCTCAACCATCTGCGGACTGCTCGGCGTTCGGAGCGCTCAAGGAGAACGAGGGTTCCCGACTTTGTGCCGGGCCTTGTTCGGTCCAGCCGTCTCCCGCGGCCATTTGCTGCAGCGAGTCACCGAAGAGCCAGCGTGCGGGCTTGCCGACGCCCACCTTCAATGCAGCGTGCATTGCGCGCGAGAGGACGCTCTCGGAATCGCTCATGGCGTTCTGTACGGCCGAAAACACCAGCTGCATCATCGCCTCGGCGATGTTGCACGTCGTCAGGATCGATTGGAGCGTCAGGACGCGCGGATCGCGATCGCCGTGACGTGCCTTGACGAAGGAGAGCGACCGTTCGGCCGCCTGACGGAACTGCTGGAAGACCACCTGCTCGCGCCTACGGAAGACCGTGGCGACGATCGAAAGGGCGTTTCCCACCGGCGAGTGCAGGTGACAGCGGCGCGGGCTGTCGAAGGTGGAGCGGATGGCTCCCCATTCGGCCAGCTCGTTCAGGGTGCTGCTGGTCGAGCCTACCGACAGCTCGAGCAGTCCGCCGATCTCCTTCGATGACAGGGGCTGGGCGGCCAGCACCAAAAGCCCCCAGATGCGTCCGTGAACGCGCTTGAAGCCGAAGGTCTTGAAGAAGAGCTCGAAAGTGGGCAACTCGGACAGGAGCTGCTCTTCCACCAGCGGCATCGTGGCAGCGGGGACAGATTCTTCGCGGAGTTCCATGGCGTCCGAGTGTGCTACGAGGAGAGGGAGGGTTTTCAGGAATATCTGAAATTCAAAGGGCCTCGGGAGGGTTTTGCCACATCGGTAGGCGGAGTTCCACCCCGGGGACGAAAAACGGGATTTTCTACCGCAGGAGAAGGCTTGCCGCGGACACCGTGATCTTCTCGGGCAAAGGGGTCTGCCCTTCCCAGGAGGATAGGAAGTTGCAAGAAAGAGGAGGTGCCGGCGAACTGCGAGTATCCTTGCCCACGATGCTTCCGCAGATTCCCTCCACGCTCTCCCTCGTTTTCTGCGCCGTTTTCCTGCTATCGAGCGGCTGCTCTTCGACACCCGGCGACTCGGCGCGATCCGACGAACTCACTGTCGCGCGGAGTCGATTGGAAGCCGAGCCGGATGAAATCAACTTCATCTGGTACGGGCGACGACTGGCCTACCTCGGTCGCTATCGCGAGGCGATCGATGTGTACACGCGAGGCCTGCGCGAGTTTCCGCGCAGCTATCGGCTGCACCGTCACCGGGGGCATCGCTATCTGACCCTGCGGCGGTTCGAGGAGGCCCTGGCGGATTTCTCGGTTGCCGCGCGACTGGCCGAGGGTGTGTCGGATGAGATCGAGCCGGACGGCCGGCCGAACCCCCAAAACGTGCCGCGTTCAACGACCCACTCGAACATCTACTACCACCTCGGACTCGTGGAGTACCTGATGGGGGACTACGACGCCTCACGTGCGGCGTATGAGCGGTGTCTTGAGTTTTCGAAGAACGACGACATGCAATGTGCGAGCCGCTACTGGCTCTATCTGAACTTGATGCGCCTCGATCGCAAGGCGGACGCGGACGCGGTGCTGGGGCCCGTGCAGCGCGACATGGAGATCTTCGAGAACTTCGGCTACCACCACCTCCTGCTCTTGTTCAAAGGGGAAATGGACCCGGACGAGGTCCTGGTCGAAGGGGACGACGGAGTCGCGAACGCGACCGTGGCCTACGGCATTTCGATGTGGTATTTCCTCGCGGGACGCGAAGCGGACGCTCGGGAGACGTGGATACAAATCACGCAAGATTCCGCCTGGGCTGCCTTTGGACACATCGCCGCGGAAGCCGAGCTCGGCCGGGACGAGCCGTCGACCGAATCCGGGGCGACCCCAGGAGACGAGCTTTCGAGCCCTGTTGGTTTCCGTATCGACTGTCTCTATTCGGTGCCGCGCGAGAGCCAGGGTTCCTGGGTCTGTCTGACGAACGACGACGAGGGGCGGCTGATCGCGAGCGACCAATACGGCGGGCTCTATCGCATCACGCCCCCACCCACCGGGGAACTAGCGCCGATCCGGGTGGAAGAGCTGGAGGTCGCCTTGGGGGAAGCCCAGGGACTCCTGTACGCCTTCGAATCCCTGTACGTCGTGGTCAACGGATCCGGTGAGTACGAGAGCGGACTCTATCGATTGCGAGACGAGGACGGAGACGATCGCTTCGAGCACATCGAGAAGCTGAAGTCTTTCGAGGGCAACGGCGAACATGGACCCCACGGGATCGTGTTGGGTCCGACGGGGGATGAGCTGTACGTCATTGCCGGAAATCACACGGCCCTGCCCGAGGTGGACTCGAGCCATGTGCCCATGCTGTGGGGAGAAGATCGTCTGGGTCCGCACCTGAATGATCCGAACGGGCACGCGGTCGGCGTGAAGGCGCCGGGTGGTTGGGTATGCCGGACGGATCCCGATGGCGAAGTGTGGGAACTCGTGGCCGTCGGGTTTCGTAACGCATACGACATCGCCTTCGACCAAGACGGCGAGCTGTTCACGTACGACTCGGACATGGAATGGGATGTTGGGCTGCCTTGGTATCGCCCGACGCGCGTGCTGCATGTGTCGCCGGGGGCCGAGTTCGGCTGGCGCACGGGAACCGGCAAGTGGCCCGTTTCCCACCCGGACTCACTGCCTTCGAGCGTCGATCTGGGTTTGGGCTCACCGACCGGCGTGCTCTTCGGGACGAATACGAACTTTCCCGAACCCTGGCGCAAGGCGCTGTTCGTAGCGGATTGGGCGTACGGGACGTTGCACGCGGTGCATCTGGAAGAGCGCGGCGCGACGTACGGGGGCACGGCCGAGCCGTTCTTGTCGGGTCCTGCCTTGCCCTTGACGGATCTCGCCACGACGGGCGACGGCGCGCTCTACTTCACCACCGGTGGGCGCCGGGCCCAATCCGGGCTCTACCGCGTTTGCTGGACCGGTACGGTCGAGGAAGTGTCGATACGGTCAGCGGTGATCGAAGCCGGCGAGGAGAGCCTCTTGCACCGTGGCAGCGAGAAGCTCCTTTTCCACCGTGTCCATACCCTGTTGCGTCGCGAGGGGATTGACCTGTGGGTTCCGGGCTTGCTTCAAAGGCTCGAAACGGGGGACCGATACGAACGCTACAGGTATCGCACCATGATCGAGATGCTGCCACTCGATCGATGGCGCGAGGAGGCTCAGGCGGAGATGGGCCCGTGGGCGTCGATCGAAGCGAGTTTGGCGCTGGTGCGAGCCGACCCCGAGCTGTCGCCTCGGTGGTTGTTAGAGAGGATCGCTACGTGGCCGCTCGAGACCATGTCTCCGGAAGAGCTCCTGGCGACGGTGCGCGTGATCGAGCTGGCCCTGGTGCGTCTGGAGGGAGCTGCGGGGGTGGCGGACGAGCTCTTGCGCGAGCGTCTCTCGGGGTTGTTGCCGGCGCATGAGGACCGTGTGAATCGCGAGCTCGTTCGTGTGCTGGCCTTCCTGCAAGCGCCGGAGGTGGCGCGGCTCGGCGTGGAGCTCCTCGAGAGCGCCCCGTCGCAGGAGTCAGCCATCGAACTGGCCCTGGTCCTGAGCCAGCTGAAGGTCGGCTGGACGGAAGAGCTCGGGGCGCGTTATCTGGGGTGGTTTGTCGAGGACGGCGCGAAGATCGAGGGCGGGCATAGCACGGCTTTGTACATCGCGAAGATTCGCGAGCTTGCGCACGGTAGCCTCGGGGTTGCCTTGCCCACGGACGAGGGCGAGGAGCAAGAACCGGCGCCTGTGCTCGTTGCAAAGCACGACTGGGGTGTTGGGGAGTTGCTCCTTCGATGGGAGGCCTTGAAGGCGGCAGAGCGCTCTCTTGTGCGTGGCAAGGAAATCTATGAGAAGGCGACCTGTGCGACGTGCCATCGGATCGGGGCGGATGGGGGCAGCCAGGGGCCGGACCTGACCGGCGTCGCGTCGCGCTTTGCGAAACGGGATTTGTTGGAGGCGATTCTGGAGCCTTCCGTGACGGTTTCGGATCAGTATCGTGACATCGAGTTGTGGACGAACGACGGTGGGGTGGTGATCGGTCGGTTGGAGGAAGAGGTGGAGGGGGAGTTTGTGATGCGGGTCGGGGTGTTGGATGAGCGCGTGGTGGTGCCCGGGGAGGACGTGGAGGAGCAGCGCCAGCACGCTTTGTCGCGCATGCCGGAGGGGCTCTTGGATCCGTTCGATGAGGGGGAGGTGTTGGACTTGCTGGCGTACTTGGTGGAGGGGGGCGGGGTGTGATGCGGGTGGTGGCGTAGGCCCGGCCGGCGGTCATTACCGTTGCGCGGGGCCCCGTACAACGGGCTCCCCGGGCAGGAACGTCCCGGGACGAGCGCATCACGTACTCCCTCGCCCCTTGATTCCCCCGCTCGAATAGGCACAACAGGGCTTCACCCACAACGGCCCACAGGAGAATTCGATTGGACCTGAGGAAAACCACCATCCTCCCCTCCGACGAAAAGGGTTTGGCGCAGCGGATGTTCCGTCATCTGGTTCACGAGCGGGCTCACGTCCTGCTCGTGGTTCTGGGGAAGGGATCGGAGGCCGAGTCTCTCGTTCAAAGGGCGGATCGCTTGAGCGGTTTGCCGGGCGAGCCGCGCTGGGTGTGCTGGGCGCGTAAGCCCGATCACATTCGCAGCGTGGTGGAGGAGCTCAAGGATGACGGGGACCTCTTGGCGAACCTGGATGAAGTGCGCGGGTTTGCTCTGGGGTTGGCGGACAGCGTGCGGGATGCGTTTCCCCGATCCGAGAGCGTGCCGTCGTTGGTGCGCATCCTGTTTGCCTTCATGCGGGCGGAACGACCGGAGGGTGAGTAACGTGCGAGGTGCAATTGTTGCACTCCTGCTGTGCATCCTGGGCGGTGGCTGTAGGGGGCCGCGGCGCGATCTCGTGATTCCGCCCGCGATTCGAGTGGACGGGTCCACACAAGCCGCCGTTGCCGACGCACCCATTCTGCGCCTTCGTGAGGAGGACGAGGATGGTGGGGTCTGGAAGGTGGGGGTACGTGCAGGTGTGGTGGACATCAACAGCCGCCTGCACGTTGCGGTCGACAAGGACGCGCTCCGCGGGCGCCTGCGCGAAGAGTACGGGCTCGAGTCGTTCTCACAGGAGGATCTGGATCTCCTGCGGACACTCCAGAGGGGGGCGGAGGATGGGTTGCGATCTTTGACCCGGCTGCGGGATGCGATGACGCGCTTCACGGCCCTGATCGGGGCTCCTACCGACGAGGACGTACGCTTGCTTCAGGAGGGCATCGCGAGTGCGGCCACGGCGGGGGCGGGGGTGCTCTACCAGGCGCTGGCCCCCGGCGGCGAGCTGGAGCACAGCGCCCTGGCCTCGCGTCTCGAGTCGCGCCTCGAATCGGAGATCGCCTTGCGGGCGGCCAGGAACTCGGCCCTGAGCATCGAGGAAACCTATTTTCTCTGCTTCGACGAGTGTGCGAGGGAGGCCGAGCGTTTGCGGGACGCGCTCGATGCACAGCTGGCGGAACAGGCGATCTTCGTTCAGCTGGGGGCCTGGACCCTCAGCGGCGGCCGGCCCACGCCGGTTCATCTGCAGGGTTTCGACGCCTATCCCGAGGGTCCGTACTATCGGGTCGAGCGCTGGAACGTGGCCCCGAGCGAACACCAGGTGCGCTTGATCGAAGAGCTGGACCAGCTGGCGCGCAGCATCGAAGGCGGCGAGCTGGAGTTGGAGGAGTTCCTCCGTAGCTTCGCGCGTTCGACCGCGAGCGGTTTGCTGGAGGTGACGAATCTCTGCGTCGAGGAGATTCGCCTGGACCTTCTGGCCATCGCGGGTGAGGGCGAGCGCATCGCCCGTGCCTTCCACGAGAGGGTGCTCCGCCTGCAGGTCTCGATGCGGCAATACGGCCTCTTGATCGTCACCAAAACGGCCAAGTATCTCGACGAGGATTATCTTGCGGGTATGTCGCTCAGCGGACTCCTGCGCACGTTGCAAGGCGACTATGACGAGATCCGGCGCGCTACCGAGGACCTCGTGGACGAGATCCGGCTCCTGGACGATCCCGACTCGATTCTCCAACCGGGCAGCGACGATCCCGACCTCGAGCAACGTGTGAACGAGCTCTTGGCTTCGATCCAGGAGTGCCGGGTCAAACTGGAGGGACAGGTTCGCGCCCTCGCCGCCAACCTGGCCGGTATGTTCGGGCTTCAGCTCTCGGCCGAGCGCATCAATGCCGCGGCCCTGGAGTTCGGCGGCAAGGTCCTGCGCCACGACATCCGCACGCTTCCGGAGGAAACCGTTCTGGACCTCAAGTTCACAGGCGCGCGCGCGGAGAACGACTCGGTCCTTTTCAAGCTGGGAACCGGTCGCGTCGATCCGGCGACCGGGCAGGCCAAGGAGGCCGTGCGCCAGCTCCAGGCGGTCTACGTCGACCTCTTCCGGGTGCTCGTGCACTTCGACACCTCCGCGAATCTCATCTTCGCCGATCCCAACGGCACGGCCAACCTGTCGAGCCGCTGGCAGTTAGCCCCCGCCTACAGCGTGCTCTTGAAGTGGGGGTCGCGCGAACGGCCGCTCTACAACCGGCTGATCGACGCCGGCGTAGGCATCAACATTGCGATCCTGGATTTCGACGGTGATGACAATCCGGAACTCGGGGTCGGCGGTGTGGTCGCGATACTGCGCAACATCCTGCAGGCGGGGTACGGCTACAACATCTCGGAGGACCTCTGGTACGGCTTTTTCGGCATCGGTTTGCCGCTTTCGGCGATCCAGAACGCTCTCAATTAGCCCCGGGGCAATCTGCAAAAGGGAGCGTAGGTGTAGTACTTGGGACGCGCGTCCAGGCGCACGTGCAACCAGTACACACCGAGTCCGGACGTGCTGACCCAGAACGGTTCGTCGCTCCCGGCCAGACGTGTCTCGAGCTCGTCTCCCAGGACCTGGAGAAACCGCTGGACCTGCTCGCGCGGCGCCAGGCGTACAAACGCAGCGAGGTGCGGATAGGCCGAAGGAGCCGCACCGCGGCACGGCGCGATCAGGCGAGCGTCACGCCCGAGGTTCCAGAAGCTCTTCACACCCCGGGAGCGATCCAGGTGTTCCGAGAACGCACGCTCGTCGGTCCGGGCACCGGCCAAATCGGGGCTTTCCACCAGGACCCATCGAAAGGATTCATCGATCGTCGCTCTCGAAACCGCCGGGCATTCCCAGAAAAAGGCCTCGAAGGGCGCTTTCGCGAGAGCCTCATGCAACATCTCCCGAAATTTCGCGCTCGTTCGGAGAAGCTCGCACGCCCTCTTCCAGGAGATCGGCGCCGACCTTTCGCTCAGGTGCATGCGCACGTGCCGGCTGTCGAGCGGAACGGATTCGAGCACGAAGGGCTCGGATTCGGCCGACATCGACGCCATCACTCTTCGTCTTTCGCGATGCAGTACAGGGACCGTGCTCCCCGCAGGAACAACTCGTTTCCGGCGATGGCCGCCGACGCGCTGAATTCATCATTCAGTACGTTGCGCGCAAGGATCTTCGGCTCGGCTTCGGCCGTGAGGACCAGCGTGGTGCCACCCAGGTCCGTCAGGTACACGCGCCCGGACGCTGCGACCGGCGAGGCGTAGACGTTGGACAGGCCGTTCAATCGAAACGGTCCCTGCGGTTCTTCTCCTGTCCTGGCGATCACCCGCGAGAGTTCGCCCTGATAGTGGTTCAGGAAGTAGAGCGCATCATCGTAGTAAAGCAGCGAGGGTACGTAGGGCGTCCGCCGCCGCCTTATCCAGGCCAGGTTCTCCGACCTCGTCAGGTCCCCCGTGGCGCCTTCGAGCCGAATCGCCAGCATGACCTTCTTCTCGTAGCTGCTGGCTGCATAGACCATGTCCCCCTGCGCCACGGGGGAGGAGACGATGTTGCGTGCGAGGCCGCCGCACTCCCACAGAACCTTGCCCGTCGCCAGGTCGTAGGAGCGCAAGCGCTTGGACCCGCTGACGATCAACTGCGGCTTTTTCTCGTGAACGACGACGATGGGAGTCGCCCACGAGCTCACCTCGTCGCGCGCGGTGCGCCAGAGCTCTCTTCCGGTCAAACGATCGAAGGCCGCCACAAACGAGGGCCCCTCGTGATCCCAGTTGACCACCAGGTAGTTCCCGTACAAGACGGGTGAGCTGCCCTCACCGTGACCGTGTTTGGTCTGCATGCGCCCGAGGTCGCGCTTCCAGAGCAACGCCCCGTCGAAGCCGAAGACGTACAGCCCCTGCGAACCGAAGAACGCCGCGACGATTTCACCGTCGGTCACCGCGGAATTCGAAGCGAGGCTGGCGGTCCCGTGCCCGCCCTCATGGGGCAGCGCTTTCTTGGCCGTGTGTTCCCAGACGAGCGCGCCGTTCGAACGATCCAGGGCCAGCACGCGAAACTCGTGCCGGGATGTGACGGGCACGTTGTCGTGGGCACCCTTGATTCCGCTCCAGCGGGGCTCGATCGCTTCGCCGAAGGGCACGGCCGTCGTCAGGAAGATCCGTTCGCCAAAGACGACCGGCGTCGAGTGTCCGCGCCCTGGAATCGCCTTCCGGAAGCGCACGTTTTCGGTTTCGCTCCAGCGCGTGGGAGGGTCGGCCAGCGGTGCTTCGCCCGTCGCCAGGGGGCCGCGCCACTGGGGCCAGAACCGCAGAGCTTCGTCCTGGGCCGGCCCGCTTCCGTGGGAGATCGAGGGCAAGGCCGCGAGGGCGAGAGCCGGGAGGGCGGAGTACATACCCCCAGTTTCGACTTGCCGCCCACGAACGGCGAGCGCCCCGCGCTCTTTTTAGGTCGATCCGGGAGAACGCCGCGCGGTGCGTAGTTCGTCGTGGCCCTTCGAGCGCATCAAGACGCGAAAGCGCGCCCGCGCGGCCCGCTCGATGTCCTCGCCCGTCAGCGCCTTCCAGGCCCATGCGATCTCTCGGGACAGGGGAGAGCTCGGCGGAATCGTATCGGGAACCCGTCGCGGCGTGAGATAGCCCGTTTCGCGCAGGTAATTCATGAGCAGCGGGTCCAGATTCATCATCCACGCCACGGGGCGGTAGCGTTCGAGTTCCACAACGGCAAGGGTGCAGTCGGCCGCCGGGACTTGAGCGCAGAGCCTCAACGCTCCATAGCAGCGTTTTTCCGCTCGCCAAGCCAAACTTTGAACCACCAGGATGAGGGCGATCGGAATCAACGCCGTGGCGATGTTGGAAAGCCGCCAGCGGACGGGTGTCTTCGACTTGAGCCACAGCCAGGCGCACAGGCCGTAGCCGATCGGGTGCAGGACCAGGAGACCGCGGGTGATCGGCGTCCCTTCCCCGGAGAGTGTGAGGAGCAGGCCGATGGAGCCGACGATGGCGGGTACGGGGACCGTGACCAATCCGAGCACCATCCCCACATCCATCAGCGCGTTCCATCGTTCGTCGGACTCTCCGCCCTTCCGGCGTGGAATCGCGATCCAGGCCACGCTCGTCAAAGCGAACAGAAAAGCGCAGCCGTGGAGCGATGCGCGCAGGAACAGGAGCCCGTTCAGGTCCACGGCCCAGTACAGGTCCGGATCCATCCAGAGCCCGTAGACGAAAAAGGGTGCACCTCCACCCAGGAGAAGGGCGGCGAGTTTCAGGGGGGAGTGGAGCATCTGCAAGGTGGAACCCGGGCTGGCCCCTCTTCATCGGTCGACCGGCGCGACCACCGTGAGCCGGAGGCTCCTTCGGGGGCGCTGGAAGTCTCCGTGCCCGGGGTCCCGGCGATTCCCGCCCCCGGCCATCAAGGACGTGCCGTTGTCGAGAAGCGCCGCCCGCGGAGGGCTCGATTCCGAAAAGTGAGACACATCCCCGAGAAAGTGGCCGTGGGCGCTCCGAACCTCATCAGGACGGCCTGGGAGCTACCGATGAGCCCCGGGTGAAAACCGACGAAGCTTCTTCCTGGCCCCGGTTCATGGAGGCGGGATCCTCAAGGCCGCTTTCCCCGCCGAGAACGTGGAGTCCGAAGTGCGTTTAGACGGAGTGAGAATTCTCCTGGCCGAGGACCTTCAGCTCAACCAACTCGTCCTGGTGAAGATGCTTCACATTCTCGGTTGCCACGTCGACGTGGCCGACAATGGACTGGAGGCGGTCGAACGTTTCGGCAGCGCCGACTACGACCTGATCCTGATGGATTGCCAGATGCCGTGCATGGATGGCCTCGAAGCGACCCGCAGAATCCGCGAACTGGAGCACGGCCACGAGCACCCGGTCGTCATCGTGGCCTGTACTGCCAACGTGCTCCAGTCGGATCGCGAGCGCTGCCTGGAGGCCGGAATGGACGACTTCCTGTGCAAGCCCATCAGCCTGAAAGACCTGCACGACGCCGTGGAGCGGTGGGTGCCAGGTGGCGAGGGGCACGTGGGTCAGCGGCGCGGTGCCGCAATGGCGACGCCGACGTCGGGCTAGGCGCGGCATCCGCCGGCCTATCGCTGAGACCTACTCCCGTTCGCTGCGCGGGGGCCAGACCGAACCGACTTCCCGGATGGGAATGACGTAGCCGATCGCGGACGAGTTCGACATGTCGTCCAGGGTCTGCATTCCGGTGACCACGCCGACGAGCCGTCCCTGCCCGTCGATGACCGGGCCGCCGCTCACGCCGGGGTGAACTGCGGCATCGATTTGCACGTAGTAGTCGACCGTCCGGCTGACGATGCCGCGAAAAGTCGAGGCGAGCATGCGGTCGCCTTCCTGGAGGATCGATTTGCCGCCGGGAAAGCCGATGAGAAACACATCGCTTCCGAGGATGGGCTTTTCGCCCTCCGTAGCGAACGCTTTCAGGTAGGGGATGCTATCGAAGCTTTCGATCTTGAGCAGGGCGAGGTCCTGGCGTTCGTCGCGCCTCCACTCGACAATCGTCGCGGGGTGTCTCTTCCGTTCGCCCGAAAAGGTGACCCACAGGTCCAGCTCGGAGCGAAGGATGACGTCGTCGACGAATTCGAGCGTATCGTCCTCCTTTTCTTCCTTCAGGACCACGTGCGCGTTGGTAATGATCCAACCATCGCTGGAGATGCAGAATCCCGATCCCGTGGCCGCTCGTTCGAACAGCTCGCCCTCCTCTTCGAGGTTGGGGATGGCGATGCCGGGACTGTCTTGATCGAGGTAGAGCAGCCGCTCGCCGCCTTCCTCCCTCCAGCGGAGGCTGGCCTCGATCAGGACGACTACACTTTCGAATCCCGCGACGAACTCGAGCCGTTCGTTCTCGAGGTTGACCGGGTCGAATAGATCCAGACGTTTGGTGGTGTGTTCGAGACGGCCCTTCAATCGATTCAGCTCGTCGGCCCCGGTCCGGCCCTCTCGCTGCAAACGTCCGATGCTCTCGGCCAGGGTGTCGCGGTTCTCCTGCAGGCGATCCCGTTCGGCGACCCAGTTTTGACGCGCCTCTTCGTAGCGCGATTCTTGTTCCTGTGCAGCCTGTCTCTGGGTCTCGACGACCCTTCGCGCCTCCTGCAGTTGCGTGGCCAGGTCCCGGGTTTCCTCCCGCAATGCCGCCAGCGCTTTCGAATCGCTCTCGTGCCATTTAAGGACGATGAAAGTGACCCCACCGATCAATACGGCGAGGATTCCCATGTTGACGAGCAGGTTGCGGTGCCCGCGCCGCTGAACCATCTGGGCCACGCTGCCTCCCTGGGGGATGCCCAGTCTGTGGCGCAGTGTGAACATCGTCTGCGAACCCAGCGAGCGTTCGCGCGAGGGCCTTGCAAGCCGGTGCGGTAGGGCGACGGTTTCGTCGAGTCGATCGTAGGAGTAGACGACGAACTGCGGCCCGCCCCGGCCGAGTTGAAAATATGCACCGTGGGAGAGCTCCGAGCGCTGGATTTTCTTGTCCTGGGCGAGCGTTCCGTTGCGGGAACCGAGGTCCTCGAGGACGAGTCCGTCCCCATCGGGGAAAAGGTGTGCGTGACGACTGGAAACGCCCGGGAAATGGGCGCTGTCCAGGACGACGTCGCTCTCCTGGCTGCGGCCGAAAAGGAGCCCTTCCGGAGGAATTTCCAGGGTCTCGTTCTCGCCATCCGCTCGGATTTGAGCCACTCGCCAGGAGGGGGAGGTCATGGCTTCCATTCTATGCTGGCGGCGAACCCACCGCAGGAGAACAGTCCGGATCGGTTCGCTCCGCCCGGGTCCACCGCCTTCCCCGACTCCGAGGGTTTGGGATTCGCTTCTCACCGGGGCGTGGAATTCCTCTGATCTTTATCTGCGCTTTCTCCAGGACGAGATCGAACGCCACGGCACGGTCCTACCCCAGGACCGTGCCGGAGGAGGTGTGAGCCCCTCGCAGGCGTGAGAAGAAGGAGAGGTCGACCTCGAAGTTCGTCCGTGGAAGCGTCGCGCGCACCGGATCGGCATCGTGGTTGCGGCCTCCCTCGCAGGCTTCGATCAACTGGGCCACCAGGGCTCCCACCACGGGGGCGGTCTTGAAGGACGAGCCGCTCGTTCCGATGGCGACGTAGTAGCCCGGGACTTGAGTGCGGTCCAGGACCGGATTCCAGTCGAGCGGCGTCACGTCATAGAGTCCGGCGATGCCGCGCAAACGACCCTTTTCGACGGTCGGCATGCGCTTCATCAAGCGGAGAATCTGGCGTTCGAAAATCTTCTCCGACACACCCATCTGCCAGTCGTCGGGATCGTCGATCCATTCCATCGTGTCGCACTCGGGATCGAGCGAGCCGACGACCAGGTCCCGGCCGCCTCCCTCGGGACGAAGGTAGATGCCCGAGTCGAGGTCTCCGACCACCGGTACGCCAAGCGGCCGGCCGTCGGAGCCGGTGGGGGTTTCCACTGCGCAGACCTCCCGTCTAAGGGCGCGCGTTTCGATGGGCAACTCACAACCGACCTTGCGGTTGAAGACCGACGAGTGGGGCCCGCTGGCGTTGAGTAACACGTCGAACGACCGACGCGACCCATCGGAAAACACCAGTTCGAAGCGCCTGCCTTTTTCATGCCGTCGCACTTCCTCGACCGCGTGCCCCAGGAGAAACCGAACCCCGTCCCGTTCGCCGACCTCCCGCAGATTTTGCGTGGCCAGCATGGGGGAGACCACGTACCCGGCGTCCGGCTCGAAGACGGCTCCGCAGATGCGCCGCTCTGTCTCTTCGAAGAAATCCTCGTCGTCCGGCTGGCGGATCGGCCAGTGGGAGCTCGTGTCCAGGAAGGGAAAGCGCGCGGCTATTTCGTCGGCCCCGAGCAGCTCGACCCGTACCCCGATGGCCCGCATGTGCTCGACGATGCCCTCGATCCGTTCGTCGACCGCCGGTGGGATGAAGAGCATGCCCGGTCGCTCGAAGCGCGCCAGCATGGGCTCTTTCCCCGGGCCTCCCAGACCGAGGTGGTTGCCCCAGTCCGCCCAGATGCGCGCCCCCTCTTCCGCCATCGCGGTCATCGTGGGCGTCGAGTAGAAACGCCGCACGATCCCGCAGGAGGCCGAGGTCGAGCCGTGCCCGACGTCGCCCAGGCGGTCGATCACCACGGGCCGCGCGCCGCGCCGGGCGAGCTCCCAGGCGACCGCACAGCCGATCACACCACCGCCGATGATGGCGACTTCACTCATGTAACAAACTCCGCGCGGGGGCAAAGACTCGACCGCGATGATACGGGTTGAATCGATCGGCTACATGGAAAACGAACCGGCCCCACAAAGGGCCGTGGGGTGCGTAAGTTCAGGGGCGGCCCTGACGGGGGACAAAGGCGAAGAATACGCACAGAATCTCCACACAGGTGCTCACGGCTCCGGTGGGAGCGGCCTCAAGAGGGGGGGGATACCCCGAGGGACTTCGTACACTCCGTGGATATGGAGCTGGCTGACAAGCAGTGCATCCCCTGCCGCGGCGGCGTGCCCCGGCTCAGAGGCGGTCCGCTCGAAGCGCTGCACCGTCAACTCGGAGAAGGCTGGAGGGTCATCGACGAACACCACCTGGTGAGGGATTTCGAGTTCAAGAACTTCGGCGACGCCCTGGCCTTTGTGAACCGGGTCGGTGAAATGGCCGAGGAACAGGGTCACCATCCGGATATCTACCTCGCCTGGGGCAAGGTGCGGATCGAGATCTGGACCCACAAGATCGACGGCCTGACCGAAAGTGATTTCGTTTTCGCAGCCAGGTCCGACACGCGCCTGCAATCCGACTCGGGGAAATGAACGCCAGGACGGACCCCTCGGCCCGCGTGTTCGCCTACCACGAACGCACCAAGCACCATGCCTGGCGCTACGCGAGGGGCCCTGGAGGACTGGACTGGGCCAACCAACCCGATCCCTTCCGGACCTACGACGGGGCCCCGAGGTTCGAGCTGGCCTTGACCGCGGACGATGTGCGGACCCGCTACTGTGATCTCTATGTCGAGGGAGCCGTCACTCCCTTCGAGCTCGGGATGGATTCGCTGGCGGCGTTCTTCGAGCTTGCCCTGGGGCTCACCGCCTGGAAGGAATTCGGCGGAACTCGATGGGCGTTGCGGAGCGATCCCTCCAGCGGCAACCTTCACCCCACCGAGGGATACGTGGTGCTGGGGGAAACCGCCGGACTGTCGGCAGGGCTCTACCACTATGTCAGCCGTGACCACTGCCTGGAGCAGCGCTGCAAACTGGACGGCGGGCCGGCGCGGGCACTGGCGAGACAGCTGCCCGCCGGGGCTTTCATTGTCGGGATTTCCTCGATCCACTGGCGCGAAGCCTGGAAGTACGGAGAGCGGGCCTTTCGATACTGCCAGCACGACACCGGTCATGTGATCGCGACCCTGCGCTACGCCGCGGCCGCCCTGGGCTGGTCGGCGCGGCTCCTGGATGGGCTCGGAGACGGGCTCGTCACAAAGATGCTTGGACTCGATCGCGATCAAGATTTCGCGCGAGTCGATGCTCTGGACCGCGAGCATCCAGACGTCGCCTTGCTCGTCGCTCCGCCCGGGGAGCCGTCGGCACAGGGAGCGTCGGAGGAGTTAGAGCGAGCCGCAGGGAAGGTGATCGAGCTTCTTTCCGGGGGCTCGTGGGCCGGAAGGGCCAACGCGTTGAGTCCATCTCACGTGAATTGGTCCGTGATCGACGACGTCGCCGAGGCAGCCTGTAAGCCTCCTTCGCGGGGTGGCTCCGTTGCACGATCCAGCTTCCCTGCACTTCGGTCGCAGTGCGAGACGCATGCGACAACGATCATTCGCCAACGACGCAGCGCGGTGTCGCTCGATGGAGTCACCTCGATCTCGCAGCAAGAGTTCTACTCGATCCTCGATACGGTCCTTCCCCGCCGCGGCGTGCCTCCGTGGGACACCCTCCCGTGGGAGCCCAAGATCCACCTCGCCATCTTCGTGCACCGGGTGCGGGACCTCGCTCCGGGACTGTACCTGCTGGAGCGGACGGCCGAGGTGCACGAGCACTTCGAAGCGGTTCTGGAGGGAAATGCTGACTGGACCCGGCCCCCGGATTGCCCGGAGCACCTGCGCCTCTTCCGCCTCCGCGAGGCCGATCACCGCCGGACGGCGGGCAACGTGAGTTGCCATCAGGACATCGCCGCGGACGGGGCCTTCAGTCTCGGGATGCTCGCCGAGTTTCGTGATCCGATCCTGGCGGGCGCCTTCTGGTATCGCCGACTGTTCTGGGAAGCAGGTGTGCTGGGTCAGGTGCTCTACCTGGAAGCGGAGGCCGCGGGGGTGCGCGCCACGGGGATCGGTTGCTACTTTGACGATGCCTTCCATGAGGTTCTGGGTCTGAAAGACGAGCGCTTTCAAAGCCTGTACCACTTCACGGTCGGCGGCTTCGTGGATGATCTCCGCCTGGCTACCTTTGCTCCCTACGAGCACCTGGAGAGGGAGTAAAGCCCATCCTTGGAACCTGCTACCAGAAGAGGATGTAGTGTCCGAGGGTCAAGAGGATGATCCCGATTCCGAAGAGGCGCAGCCGGGGCATCGATTTCAGCTCGACCGCCGGACGATTCGGAAGCGGTCGCGCGGCGCTCAACGGAAATAGCCGGCCGCACAGAAGCATGCCTGCGACCAGAACCACGAACAGTATGAACATGTGGTAGAGGAAAGGCAGCGAAGCGTAGGCATGCAGCGCCCGAACGGGACCGCCCAGAGCCTCGGCTTCTTCGGCGCTCCAGGCCCAGGAGGGGGCGCGGCTCACAAGGTAGAGCAGGGGCCCCACGAGCAGCGCGGCCCGTGCTGAGAACGCCGGGACGCGCGGGAAGAGCAAGCCGGCGAAGAACACGGCGCAAGTGGGGGCCGAAACGAACCCCCAGAACTCCTGGATGTAGACGAACACGCCGTCGAAGGAGCGGATCATCGGGGCCCACAGGCAGGCGGCGACCGCCAGGATGACCGTCGTTACCCGTCCGACACGAACGGCGCCCTCCTCCGACAGGTTGCGATCGACGTAGATCGACCACAGATCGAGCGAGACGATGGTCGCCGCCGAGTTGAGTCCGGAATTGAACGTGCTCATCACCGAGCCGGTGATGGCGGCCATCATCAAACCGAGGAGGCCCGCCGGAAGGAGCTCGCGCAACAGGATGGGATAGGCCTGATCGTACTGTGAAGGATCCAGCCCCTCGCCCAGGATGTTCACGGCAAGCATGCCCGGTACGACCACGATCCATGGCAGGAGAAGTTTGATGGCGGCCGCGAAGAAGAGCCCCTTCTGACCCTCGGAAAGGGAGCCGGCCGCGAGCGTGCGCTGCATGATGAACTGGTTCAGGCCCCAGTAAAACATCACCGGGATCCACAGCCCTGTCACGAGTGTCAAGCTGGGAACCTCGGGGTCGTTCCAGGGGCGTACGACGTGCAGCTTCTCGCCGTTTGTCTCCACGAAACGCGCGTACCCGGCAGAGAGTCCCGAGCCGTCCCCCAGGGCCAGGAAACCCAACACCGTGACCATGGCTCCGCCGATGAGCAGCGCACTGCCCTGGAGCAGGTCCGACCATACGACCGCCTTGAGTCCGCCCAACACCGTGTAGACACCTGCCCCGATGCCGATGCCGAAGACGCCGATCTGGAAGGCCACGAGGTCCGCGGTGGCCTCTTCGAGGCCGAAGCGTTCGGAGAGGATGTGCGGCAGATCGAGCACGCTGCAGAGGAAGGTGGCTCCCGAATAGAGCACGGTGGCCAGCACCGTCAATACGAAGAAGAGGACCATCAAGCTCGCGAGGATCGAACGTGTCGCGCGGTCGTAGCGGTATTCGAGGTACTCCGGGATCGTGTAGATCCCCGCACGAAGGAAGAGCGGAAGGAGCCACCAGGCCACGAACACGAGTGCCGGCGCTGCGAGCCACTCGTAGCTCGCGACCGCGAGACCCGAGCGAGCCGCATTGCCGGTCATGCCCACGAAATGTTCCGTCGAGATGTTGGACGCGATCAGAGAAAATCCGATCAGCCACCAGCTCAGACCGCGACCGGCAAGGAAGTAGTCGGCGCGCGTGCGCTCGCCGCGCGAAGCCGCGATGGACACCCCGGCCACCACGACCAGAAAGAGTAGAAACAGTGAGACGTCCAGGGCCGTCATGTGTGCGCTCCGACGTCGTTCCGCCAGGAGTCGAGCAGGCGCGCGATGGACAGGGTCTCGGCGTGGCCGACCATCGGCGGCCGCGCCTCTAGGGAGCGCTTTGCGATCAGATGTGACACCTCGAAGGCCTCGAGCGCGAAGCAGTCATGGGGCGACTCGAGCCGTGCCTCGCGCCGCCCCGCATCGGTCTCGATCCAGAGCCGCGCAGAGCGTCCGTGACGCTCGCTACCCGGCAGGAACGGGTCCTCGAGCTCGATGGCACCGTGCGCTCCGACGACGCGCCCGCCGCAGCCGAGTTCGTTCGTGATGGCGACCTGCAGGTGGGCTTCGAGGTGGTTTTCGAAGCGCAGGATGGAGCGCGCCTCGACATCGACGCCGTTGGGAGCAAGTTCGCCCTCCGCCTCCCTGAGTTCGGGTGCGAGCGAGTTACCTGCAGCGCTCGCGACCGCCAGGGCGAACGAGACCGGGTAGCCGCCGATGTCGAGAATCGCTCCACCGCCGAGGGCCGGCGAAAAGAGGCGGTGGCCCTCGTCGAACGGGGCTGCGAATCCGAAACGGGCTTCGATGCGGCGGAGTCGCCCCAACGATCCCGAGCGCACCTGTTCGAGCACGAAGGCGATCTGGGGATGGGTGCGGTACATCCAGGCCTCGACGAGCGGTGTCTCCACCGAGCGTGCGGTTTCTAGCAGGCGTTCCGTCTCCGCGGGTGATGTGGTCAGGGGCTTCTCGCAGAGCACCGCCTTGCCCGCACGCAGCGCTGTTTCGGCCGCCTCGAAATGCGCGCTGTGCGGCGTGGCGACGTACAGCGCCTGCACCTCGGGATCGGCGATGAGTTCCTCGGGATCCTGCGCCGGGACGCCGCCGTACTCCTCGCAAAAACTCGCAGCGCTGTCCATCGAACGCCCGCACACCCTGCCTACGCGACCCGCCCCCGACGCGAGCAGGCTCTCCGCGAAGACGCGCGCGATTGCGCCAGGACCGACGACGCCCCAGACGAGAGGGGGCGGAGCTGAGCGTGTGCTCATCGCGTGCGCGGATCCTCGACCACCCAGGCGTTCGAGAGGGCGTTGGCGAAGCGCTCGAAATCGCGAAAGGTCCACACGACATCCTTCGTGCGCGTGATCTCGATCAGTTGCGGTTGCTCCTCGCCCGCATGGCAGTTGCCCAGCACGAGATTGCCATTATCGAGAACCTGCACCGTGGTGACCCAGGCGAGGCGGATGCCTTCGAGCTCGTCCTGCGTGACGCTCCAGGCAATCTCGCCGGTGGGTGTGACTTCGATGAGCGAGTGGCCGTTGCCCGTTGCGACGAGCGTGTTGCCGTTCTCAAGACGCTCGGCGCAGAAAACCTGGTTGCCGAAGGCATCGAAGTCGTTGCCCGGCGCACGGTCGCGTTCGAACAGCGGCACCTCGTAGGACCAGACGATCGAGCCCCCCGGGTCGTATTCACGCACGACCCCGTCGGCCTCGTGCGCGACCAGATACGTGCCGCTCGCCGTCTTGCGGACGAGCCGCGTGTCGTGGTGCGGGTCGGGCGCATCGATCCGCAGAGCCACGGCGCTCTGCAACTTCCCCTCCCGATCCACCTCGATGATGCGCCCGGAACCGGACTCGGCGATCATCGTGACGCCGTCCTCCAGGCGGCGGAAGGAGTGCACTTCGATCCGCCCGTCGCCGGGATCGCGGTTGGTCTTCGCCGCGTCGTAGCTCCATACCCTCTCTCCTGAGTCCGGGTCGATCTCGACGAGCCGCGTCCAGGTCTCCTGGAAGAGCACGTTGCCGTTCTCGAGAACCTGCAGGTCGTGCAGGGACTCGAGCGGATGTTCCCAGAGCACGTCGAAGTGATGCAGCGCCGTTTCCTGCAGAAGCGCGATGCGTTTCATCGATGCATCGGCGGCCAGGATACGACGCGGTCCGCCGCCTTCGAACGGCTTGTCGGGGAGCGCCAGCGTGGCGCTGGTACGCACATCCGGATGGGCGGTCCGGAACGCAATCAGGTCGGCCTGGAGCACACCCGTATCGTGCAGGACGAGTCGTTCCAGCTCACCGAGGTGCGCTGCGGCCTCGAGGGCTCGCCCGGTTACGCGCGTCGAGTGCAGATTCAGGTAGTGCAGTCGCGGCGCACGTTGGACCAGCGCTTCGAGGGCGGCGTCATCGACGCCGGTCCGTTCCAGATGGAGTCTCTCCAGGGCCGGCAAGGAAGGAAACTTCGTCGCGATTGCGCTGGAGACGTCCCGGCCCGCCAACGAGAGCTCGACGATACGTCCGGCGATGGGATCCAGGGAACGGACGCCGGCCTCGTCGGGGGCTGCGTCGGCCAGAGAAAAATCGACCAGGAGCGCGTCCTCTTGAGCCCCGCCACGAAGTGTCAGGACCCGTGCCCCGCTCTCCCGGCGCACGCGCTCGATGAGCTCGAGTTCGCGCGTGCGTTCTCCCGTGCTCTCCAGCCCTCGTTTTTCGGTGATGGGGAACAGGGCGCCCGCGTTGATCCAGCGCAAGAGCGCCAGGAGTCGGTCCTCGCTGACGCGGGGGCCCTTCGGGGGCATGGCGTCTTCGGCGCCGATGGGCAGCGCGATGCGCCGGAAGAGCTCGCTGTCGGGCGCCGCTCGGGGAACGATGACCTCCTGCAGATCTTCGATGAGGTCGAAGCGCAGCCCGCTCTTCTGTTTGTCCGGCCCATGGCAGCGGTAGCAGCGCTCCTCGAGCATGAGGGCGACCTCTTCGGCGTCGTCGTCCGCTCGCGCGGGCGCGATCCCTTCTGTGCTTGCAGTGCTTGCGGCCACCAGGGCGGTCGCGGCCAAAAGAGCGAGCGTGGTGGCGAGCCGGGTCCGAGGGGCTTCGCTCAAGCCAGCACCTGCCGGATCGGTTCGGCGCCTTCCACGCCGACGAGCTTCTGCTCGAGTCCGTTGAAGAAAAACGTGAGGCCGTTGGGATCCAGGCCGAGCAGGTGCAGGATCGTCGCGTGGAGCCTCTTCACGTGAAAGCGATCCTCGACCGCTTTCGCCCCGAGCTCGTCGGTGCTGCCCACGCTGATGCCGCCCTTCACTCCACCTCCGGCCATCCACATCGTGAAGCCCCAGGAGTTGTGGTCGCGCCCCGTGCCTTCCGCATACTCGGCGGTGGGCTGGCGTCCGAATTCCCCGCCCCAGACGACGAGCGTCTCTTCGAGCAGGCCGCGCTGCTTCAGGTCGGTCAAGAGCGCCGCGATGGGGCGGTCCGTCCGTCCGGCGTGGTAGCCGTGGTTCTTCACCAGATCGCCGTGGGCGTCCCAGTTGTCGTCGTTGTGTCCGCCTCCCGCGTACAGCTGGATGAAGCGCACGCCGCGCTCTACCAGGCGGCGGGCCAGGAGACACTTGCGGCCGAAGGCAGCGGTGCGAGGTTGGTCGATGCCGTAAAGTTCCCTCGTCGCTTCGGATTCGCCCGAGAGTTCGACCGCTTCAGGAGCGGCGGACTGCATGCGATAGGCGAGTTCATACTGGGCGATGCGAGCTTCCAGTTCCGGGTTGGCGCTGCGTGCCACCGCGTGCAGCTCATTCTCGCTTTTCAGGTGGTCAAGGAACCGTCGCTGCAGCGCTCCGCGGAGTCTCTGGGGCGGTTCGAGATCGAGGATCGGGACCCCCTCGGAGCGAACCTGTACGCCTTGCAACGAGGCCGGCATGTAGCCGCTGGTCCAGTTCTTGGCGCCGTTGATCGGTCCGCCCGTTTCGTCGAGCATCACGACGTATCCCGGCAGGTTCTCGTTCGGCGAGCCCAGGCCGTAGTTGACCCACGAACCGAGGCTCGGGTGCCCGCTGATGAGACGCCCGCAGTTCATGTTCAACAGGGCCGAGCCGTGAATGGGGCTCTCGGCGTACATCGAGTGCAGAAAGGCGATGTCGTCGACGCAGCGGCCGAGGTAGGGGAAGAGATCCGAGACCCACTTGCCCGCCTCGCCGTAGGGTCGAAAGCGCCACTTCGGACCGACGATGCGCCCTCCCCGGCGCTTGCCCTGGCGGCCGAAGGTCGGTACGTCGATCGTCTTGCCGTCCAGGGCGTAGAGATCCTTCTTGTAGTCGAACGTGTCGACCTGGCTCGGGCCGCCGTACATGAAGAGGAAGATGACGTTCTTCGCCTTCGCGCGTCTCGCTGCACCACCAGGTCGAGCGCCCATCGGGTTGGGGCTCGTTCCGTCGGCGGCGAAGGCCTGGCGCGCGAGCCAGTTTGGACCGAGGAGTCCGGTCAGGGCCACCGCACCGAAACCGTTGGCGGTTTGCCAGAGCAGCTCGCGCCGTGTGCGACGGCAGAAATGGGGATTGGCGGAGGTCATCTTCAGTCGACCCACAGAAATTCGTTGCGATTGTAGAGGCCCAGGCAGAAGAGGCGCAGCGC
The DNA here is from genome assembly GCA_002683825.1 of Planctomycetota bacterium. Classification (GTDB taxonomy): domain Bacteria; phylum Planctomycetota; class UBA1135; order UBA1135. Next base: position 126,109 of record NYUD01000030.1, on the reverse strand, counting down.
GGCCTCCTCGCCCAGGTCGTGTTCGCGGCGTAATTCGCCCACGAAGGCGACGTTGCGAGCGACCTCACGGGAGTCGGGCACGCGCCCCAGGGCCAGCACCAGGCCACGCCGGATCTGCCCGCCGAGGTCGGCACGTTCGCGGCGGAGCCGCTCGGCGAACCGATCCGCGGCATCCTGGCAGAAATCTCCGTTGAGCGTGACGAGTGCCTGTGTGGGCACGTTGGTCGGGAAACGCACGGGGCAGGGTAGGTCCGGGTCGGGTTGGTCGAGGGTCTCGAAGAGCGGTAAGCGCAGCGAGCGTTTCACGAACACGTAGATACTTCGGCGCGCCGCATCGAGGGCGCTCGAACGGCCCCAGGCCTGATTCGGTCTCGACGCCGTGGCCAGAACCTCCGCCTCCATGGGTGGATACACGCTCGGTCCAAATAGGTCCGTCGTGAGGGTTCCGTTCGTTTTCAGGACACCGTCGCGGTACTCCTCGGCGGTCAAACGGCGTGGGTCGTAGCGCCAGTAAAGATCGTTCCCGGGATCGGCTTCTCGTGCGACACGGTTTCCGACCGAGGCCATGCGGTATGCGCGGCTATCCATCAGGTAGCGGTGCATGGCCTTCAGCGACCAGTCGCGTTCGATCAGTGTGACTGCGAGGTGATCGAGCAGTTCGGGATGGGTCGGCTCGAAACCAAGCCGCCCGAAATCGCCGGGCGATCGGCACAGTCCGCGTCCGAAGTGAAACTGCCACAGACGGTTGGCCATGACACGCGCCGTGAGGAAGCTGCCCTCACCGACCATCCAGCGCGCAAGGGCGAGTCGGCGGCTGCCGGTCTTTTCACCGGGTTCCGGGAGGAGGTCGTACGGTTCGCTCTCGCCGTGCTTGAATGCGGCGGGGATGTCCGGCGCGACTTCCTTGCCGGGGGCGTGCACGCTGCCGCGCAGGAGCACGTGTTGCGGCGCCGGTGTGGAGCCGCGTTCGGAGGCGACCAACGCGGCGTAGGGCAAGGTCTGCGGCAAGGCGAGGGTGCGCGTGCGCCTGTCGAGCAATTCCCGGGCACGTCGCGCATCGGGGTTGGTCGGAGCGGCGCCGGTCGAACGTTCCAGGCGCTCGAGCCAGTCGACGTCTTCGTTCACGGCCTTTCCCGTGCGCAGGCCGGCATCGATGTACTGCCCGCCTCCGGTCTGGCGGCAGACGACGGCGAGCACGTTGCTGCCCACGACGAAGGCCGAGCGCGCCTCATCTCCGAGCTGAATCTCCGTGTAGTCCGTTCGGTGACCCGAGCGCTCCGCGATGGGCTGGCCGTTCAGAAAAACGAGTGTGTCCTCATCGTGATGGAGCGAGAGCACGGCCGTCCGGGGCAGCGTCTCCAGCCGAAAGCGCGTGCGCAGGTGGATCTGCGCCTCGGTCCAGTCGGTACCGAGAATCGCGCCCGGAGTGTTCGAGCGTCCGAAACCGCCCCGCCCCCGCGACCAGGCGGTGGCGTCAAAGGCGGTGCCGTGCCAGAACTCGGGGGCCTCGCCCAGGTGGTAGCGCCACAGCGCGGCTCCCGTTTCCGCACGGGCGTCGGCTACGAGTATCGCGCTTTCCCCGTCCTCTTCCCGGGGTTGCGTCACGCCGAGTGCAAGGGCAACCGCGGCGAGCTCGAGTTCGACCTCCTCTACCCGTTCCTTGCGCTCCGCGGGGCTCAGAACGTAAGGCCCCGGCGCGTCGCCGAGGGCGCGCGTCATGCCGGCGCCGAGGTGCTGGCCGAAGTTTCCGCCGCCGTAGCTCGTCAGGTTGTTGAAGAATGCGGTCAGGGAGTAGTAGTCGTTCTGGAGGATCGGATCGGCTTTGTGGTCGTGACACCGCGCGCAGCCGACCGTCGTTCCGAGAAATATCTGCCCCGTGGTGTCCACGATGTCCGCGAGCTCGTCGGCCAGGGCTTGTTCCTTGTCCGCGGGTTCGTCGTCCCAGACACCCAGACGAAAATAGCCCGTCGCCAGCAGCGCTTCCGTTTCCTCTGCGGTAAGTTCGCCGTCTCCGTCGACGAGTTCGTCGCCCGCGAGCTGCTCCAGGACGAAGCGGTCGTAGGGTTTGTCCGCATTGAGAGAGCGGATCACCCAGTCGCGATAGCGCCAGATGTTCTTTTTCGTGCCGTCGCGTTCGTAGCCGTTGGTTTCCGCGTAGCGCACGAGGTCGAGCCAGTGCCGCCCCCAGCGTTCGCCGTAGTGGGGGCTGGCCAGCAGGCGTTCAACCAGCTGATGCCAGGCCTCGCCGAAGCCGAATTCTTCGATGTCTTGCAGGAAGGCCTCGAGTTCCTCCGGCGTCGGGGGCAGTCCCGTGAGATCGAAACTCGCGCGGCGCAAGAGCGTCGTCGGACCGGCGAGCGAAGCGGGCTCGAGCCCGGCCCTCTCCAGGCGACTCTTCACGAAGGCGTCGATGGGATGGACGTTCCAGACGACGTCGGACGAGACGGGGACCTCCGGGCGGGTGAGGGGAAGGTACGCCCACCAGTCGTCTCTTTCGAGCACCGTGGGAGCAGGGGCCTCTTCGGAGTGCGGCGCCTCGACCAGCGTTCCGCTCGATCCCTCGGGCCAGGGCGCGCCGGCCAGCACCCAGCGCACCAAAAGGGCCATCTCCGCGTCGTCGAGTTTGCCCGTGGGCGGCATGGACAGTTCGGGATCCTCGTAGCCGATGGCGTACAGCAGTCGGCTGGCGGCGAGTTCGTCGGCATCCACGACCGGGCCCCGGTCACCGCCGGCACGGAAGGTCGAGGCGTCGATGAAGCGCAGACTGCCCTTGACCTCTTCGCCGCCGTGGCATTCGAGGCAGCGCGACTCCACCACACCGCGAACTTCCTCCCACGTCGGCGGTTGCTGTTCGATTTCGCCTGGGAGCGCAGTCTCCTGCGCGTCGCCGAAGAGGACCACTAGCACGCTGGCTGCGAACAGGGTGGCGGAGGGGGCGATTTCTTGCAGCATGGCTCGTGGGGGGCTTAGGAGGTTAACGCGCCCAACCATGTCCCGCCACGTTCGGGCATCCCGCGGGGGCCGTGCGCTCTTTGAAGCGCCGAGAACGCGCCCCAGGAGCCGTCGCACTCGCTATGCGCATCTGTAGTGCAGTATGCCTACAGCCCCGACACCGTCGCGGTCGAGCGGACCCGGACGTTCGACCCCAACGGCTGGAAGGCCTAGCGCTTCGCGCGCGCGTCGTCGGTTCACGGTCCCGCTTTGAACAGCGGCTCGAGAACGCTCATGCGCGGGCGCGCCGTTGCCGTGATCTCGGCGTCGCGGGCCTCGGCCAGCACGCGCAGTTCGGCGACGAGCTCGGGGTGCTCTTGGGCCCTGTCCCACTTTTCGCCGATGTCCGCCTCGACGTCGTACAGCTCGCCGGCCTCCAGCAAGAGCTTCCACGGCCCGCGACGGATGCCGGCCGGTTCACCGTTGCTCGTGTAGTAGATGAATGCTTCGGTCGGGGAGGTCGCGCCCCCCTCGCCGCTCAGGAGGGCGGAGATGTCGTGCCCGTCGATGCGGCGCCGGTCTGCGAGCGGCGCGCCCGTCAGCCTGGCGATCGTCGGGAGCAGGTCCATGGTCGTCGTTACCGCGCGGGAGATCGACCCGGCCGGTACCCGACCCGGCCACCAGACCACGCAGGGAACTCGCTGGCCTCCTTCCCAGTTGCTGCCCTTGCCGCCGCGCAGCGGGCCGGCCGTTCCTCCCCGCGTCTTGAACGGCAGCCAGGGGCCGTTGTCGGAGGTGAACACGACCAGCGTGCGCTCGGAGAGGCCGTGGCGTTCCAGTGCGGCTCGGATCTCTCCGACGCTCCAGTCGATCTCCTCGATCACGTCGCCGTACAGTCCGCGCGGGCTGCGACCCGCGAATGCCTCGGAGGCGTAGATCGGAATGTGCGGCATGCTGTGGGGCAGGTAGAGGAAGAAGGGTTCCCCGTGGTGGCGGTCGATGAAGTTCACGGCCTCTTCGGTGTAGCGTCTGGTGAGCTCGTGCTGGTCGGGCTCCCACTCCAGTACCGTGTCAGCGCGCATGAGCGGCAGGGCGTGCGGATACGTGTCGCTCTCGGAACGGTGGAAGCGACTCATGTCGTTCGAGTAGGGAACACCGAAGAACTCGTCGAAACCCTGGTCGGTAGGCAGCAACCCGCGGCGGTGCCCGAGGTGCCACTTGCCGATGCATGCGGTGGCGTACCCGCGCTCGCGAAGCAAATCGGCGATGGTCACCTCGTCGGTGTGCAGTCCCCAGTCATCGGGGGGGAAGACGACGTGCCTGTGCATACCGACGCGCTTGGGATAGCAGCCGGTAAGCAGGGCCGCGCGCGACGGCGAACAGACAGGCGACGCCACGTAGAACTGCGTGAGCTTCATGCCCTCGGCCGCCATCCGATCGATGTGCGGCGTGTGGATGGTCGGGTGGCCGTAGCACGAAAGGTCGCCGTAGCCCTGATCGTCGGCGAAGATGATGACGATGTTCGGAGACGCGTCCGGCTTCGGGGGACCGGTGGGGTGGCGTAGCGCACAGCCCGCCGGGAGGCCGATGGCCGCCGCGAGCACCGCGCACGCCCGGAAGAAGCGGAACCTGGCGGGGCCCATCTAGACGTCGCAGAGTTCCACGGCTTGCCTCAGTGCCTGCGCCTTGTTTCCCCTCGGGATGAACTCCTGACCGATGTAGCCATCGAATGGTTCGTCGGCGATCGCCTCCATGATGGCGGGATAATAGAGTTCCTGGCTCTCATCCAGGTTGCTGCGCCCGGGGACACCGGCGGTGTGGTAGTGCCCGATGCTCTCGCGGAATTCGCGGATGGTCGCGATGACGTCGCCCTCTTGGATCTGCATGTGGTAGATGTCGTAGAGCAACTTGAAGGCGTCCGAGCCCACCTTCTGGACGAGCTCGGCACCCCAGGCCGTGCGATCGCACATGTAGCCCTTGTGGTCGCGCTTGGAATTCAAGAGTTCCATGCAAAGTAGCTGCCCCTTTTCCTCGGCATGGGAAACGACCTGCCGCAGCGCGACGGCGCAGTTCTCCAGCCCTGCGCGATCGGACAGCCCGTCCTCGCGGTTGCCGGAAAACACGAGGATGTTATGAAAGCCGGCCTCCGCGCTGGCGTCGATGCGTTCCTTGACGAGCTGGAGGTGGCCCTCGTGGTGTTCCTTCTTGTTGAGGCCCCTGGCGATTCCGAAGCCGCGCTCCATGCACGGGGTCATGGTGGACAAGAGACCGTACTTCTGCAGGACGGGCCAGTCGGGGGGATTGACGACATCGATCCCTGAAAGCCCTAACCGGGCGGAGACCTGCGCGAGCTCCTCGAGCGGAGCGCCGTAGCACCACAACACCGACGATTGCTTCAGGCGACCCTTCTTGATCCCCCCGGGAGTCTCGTCGGACGCCCTTTGTGCCCCGGCTCCCGCGCCGACCGCCGGCACCACCGCCGCCCCCGCCAGCGAGCCTACGAGCAACGAACGCCTTGTCAGAGAGGTCGGTCGGTCCATGGATTCACTCCTTCGTGGTGGATCAATGTACCCCCGCCGCCCGCGGGAAACACACCTGCGTCCAGTGGGGGCCCGCCCTCGAAAGGCCCTTTAAATGGTATTCCGGGCCTGCCGTGTGGCGGTCCTCCCGCACAACCACTAGTGTGGCATCGCCCCGATGACCCGCTTTTCTAGCCGCCGCGAGGTTCTGCGTGTGGGTGGTGGATCCCTCCTGGGACTCGGACTGCCGCAGCTTCTTCAGCTTCAGAACGCCGCTCTCGCCCACGCACGGCTCGAGCGCGGCTTTGGTGGGGCGAAGAGTGTCATCCTGATCTTCCTGCAGGGTGGCCCCAGTCACCTCGACCTGTGGGATCCCAAGGACGACGCGCCCGGAGACGTGCGTAGCATCTTCAAGACCATCCCCAGCAGGATCCCGGGCATGGAGGTCACCGAGCTTCTGCCCCGGATCGCGCAGGCGACGGATCGGATGACCTTCATCCGTTCGATGAGCTACACGCCGGTCGGTCTATTCAACCATACGGCGGCGCACTATCAGATGCTGACGGGTTACACGGCCGATAAAGTCAGCCCCTCCGGTCAGCTGGATCCGCCGACCCCCAAGGACTTCCCCAACGTGGGCAGCAACGTCATACGCCTGCGTCCGCCAGAGGAGGCGACCTTGCCCTTCGTCATGCTGCCGCGACCGCTCCAGGAGAGCAACGTGATAGGCAAGGCGGGTATGGCGGGCTTCCTCGGCCGCGCGTTCGATCCGTACACGCTCTACCCCGCGGGGGACGACACGGACCAGACCAAGATGGATGCGGTGCAGGTCGACGACCTGGCGTTGCGCAGCGATTTGTCCGTCGCCCGACTCGAGCGCCGTGCGCGTCTGCGCGATCGAATCGAAGCAGGCATGCCCGCCGTCGAGAAGGCGGTCGAAAAGTTCGGTCTGGACGAATACACGAAGACGGCGCTCGAGTTGGTGCTGTCGGGTCGCGCGCGGAGAGCGTTCGATGTCCATGAAGAATCCGACGAGCTGCGCGAGCGCTACGGCCGTAACACCTTCGGGCAAAGCTGCCTGATGGCGCGGCGCTTCATCGAAGCCGGCACGCGCTTCGTGCAGGTCAACTGGCCGAAGGTAGCCAACTCCGACCTGCACTCCTGGGACGTTCACAAGGACCTCGCCGAGCGCATGCGGGATCGGGCTGCACCGATGCTGGATCCGGGGCTGGCGACCCTGGTCGAGGATCTGGACGAACGCGGGCTCCTGGAGGAGACGCTCGTGGTCGCGGTGGGGGAGTTCGGACGCAGTCCACGAAAAGGGCTCAGCACCTCCGGCAACGACAACGACGAGGGCAGTCGCGATCACTGGCCGTACTGCTTCACGGCCGTGCTGGCGGGTGGGGGCGTCAAGCGCGGTTACGTGTACGGCCGTTCCGACGAAACGGGTTCGGCACCCGTCGAAAACCCGGTTCACCCGACCGATCTTCTGGCGAGTGTGTACCACGCGCTCGGCATCGATCCGCACACCATGGTTCTCAATCACCTCGCCCAACCACGCGAACTCGTCAAGGGGACACCGGTGCTCGACCTGTTCGCATGAGGTGTTCGTGGATGAAGGGGCCGGGAAGGAGCTACGTTGCGTTCGCCTTTCTGTGTTCGGCGTTGGCCTTTGGTCAGGAGGATCTTCTCCAGGAAGACGAACAGTCCGTCAGTTTTCAGCGTGACGTATTGCCCATCCTGCGATCCAGCTGTCAGGGCTGTCATCAGCCCGCCAAGGCCCAGGGCCACGTCGTTCTCCTGAACCACGGAGACCTTCTACTGGCGGTCGACGGCGGCGAGCCCTGCATCGTTCCCGGCAGTCCCGATGCGAGCGTCCTCGTGGACGTCATCACTCCACTTGGCGATGTTCCGCCCGAGATGCCGGAGGACGGGCCGCCCCTCTCGGAGGACCAGGTAGAGCTCATCCGTCGCTGGATCGCAGCGGGCGCGCCGGATGACACCCCCTCCTCTCTTCGTGCAGACCCGAGCGGGCCGCCGGTCTACGACCGTCCGCCGGTAGTTAGTTCCCTGGACTTCTCACCGACGGGGGAGGTGCTTGCGGTTTCCGGACGGGGTGAGGTGCTGCTCCATCGCGGGGACGGCGGGGCCATCGTGGAACGCCTGGTCGGGCTTTCGGAGCGCATCGAGTCGGTGGCCTTTTCACCCGACGGCATGCGCCTGGCGGTCGTGGGGGGATCACCCTCGCGCGTGGGCGAGCTCCAGGTCTGGGACGTGCAGGAGAAAAAGCTCTTGCTGTCGAAACCCGTCACGTTCGACACACTCCAGGGCGTCAGCTGGTCTCCGGACGGCACGAAGTTGGCTTTCGGCTGCAAGGACAACACCTTGCGCGCGATCGATGCCGCGAGCGGTGTAGAAATCTTGTACCAGGGCGCACACGCCGATTGGGTGCTTGGCACCTCCTTTTCTTCGGACGCTTCGCACCTGGTTTCGGTCGGCCGAGATCGATCGATGAAACTCGTGCGGGTTGCGACGCAACAGTTCATCGACAACATCACCAGCATCACACCCGGGGCGCTGAAGGGCGGCCTTCTGTCGGTCGCGCGCCATCCGAATAGAGACGAATTGCTGGTCGGCGGCGCCGACGGTGCGCCCAAGATCTTCCGCATGTACCGTGAGGAGAAGCGTGTCATCGGCGATGACAGCAACCTGATACGGGCCTTCGATGCGCTGCCGGGGCGCGTCTTTTCGGTGGACTGGAGTCCGTCGGGGGATTGGGTCGTGGCCGGCAGCAGCTTGCACGGTTCCGGGGAGGTGCGCGCGTATCGCGTCGAGGACGGCGAAGCTTTGTGGAGCGTCACCTTCGACTCCGGTATCTATGCCGTCGACGTCCATCCTGGGGGCCAGCGGATCGCCGCGGCCGGGTTCGAGGGCGTCGTCCATCTTCTCGACGCCGCCGACGGTCACATCGTGCGCGATTTTCTGTCGGTGCCGCTCCGATCGGAGGACGGCGCTGCATCCGAGGCGGTCGAAGCCTCGCTTCCTCACCAGGAGGACGTTTGATGCTGGGCATCCTCCTTTTCTTCGTTGCACCGAGCGTCATCGGAGGAGGCGTCGAGGAGCCTCTCCCTGCGCCCAAGATCGTCGGGCTGGACGTCCACCCCGCGCACATCGAACTTCCCGACCGCTTCGCATACACACAGCTGCTGGTCGATGCGCGGACGGAGACCGGCGAAGTGCTGGACGTCACCCGCAAGGTCCGGATCGCGCAACCGCCGCCCCATCTCGATATCGATGAGCGTGGGTTGATCCGTCCCCTCGCCGACGGCGCGGGCGAATTGGTGCTCGAGCTCGACGGCCTTACCGTCGCGATTCCCTACCTGGTCAGCGGACAGACCGTTGCACCGTCCCCGCGCTTCTTGACGGACGTCATGCCGATCGTGTCGCGCGCCGGTTGCAACGCCGGCTCGTGCCACGGTTCCGCGGACGGCAAGCAGGGTTTCAAGCTCTCCCTGCGTGGCTACGACCCGCAGTTCGATCACTCTGCGCTCACCGACGACATGGCTGCGCGACGCTTCGACCGCGTTTGGCCCGAGGAGAGTCTCTTCCTGCTGAAGTCCACGGCCGTCGTCCCGCACGAAGGCGGCCAACGCATCGTTCCCGGTTCCCGAGACTACGAGAGCCTTCAGGCCTGGGTGGAAAATGGCGCGCGCTTTGAACCCGACGTTGCCCGCGTGGCGTCCATCGAGGTGATTCCCCGTCATCCGGTCATTCCACGGGAGGGGATGAGCCGGCAGGTGGCCGTGCTCGCGACGTTCGGCGACGGACGGCAGCGCGACGTGACCACCCACGCCTTCATCGAGACCAGCAACACCGAGGTCACCGAGGTCGACGACCGTGGTCTCGTCACTGCGTTGCGAAGGGGTGAGGCGGCTATCCTTGCCCGCTATCAGGGCAACTATGCGGCCGCGCGGGTTCTGGTCATGGGAGATCGCTCGGGTTGGAGCTGGGAGGAGACAGAGGCGTCGAACTTCATCGACGAGTACGTCCACACCAAGCTGCGGGCGATCCGATCGCGTCCGAGCCCCCTTTGCTCCGACGCCGAGTTTCTACGCCGGGTATCGCTGGACTTGACGGGCATGCCGCCCACGTCACGGGAGACGCGCGCGTTCCTTCTGGATCGACGCGAGGGAGGGGTCAAACGCGACGAGCTCATCGATCGCTTGATCGGCAGCGCCGACTTCATCGATTACTGGACCAACAAGTGGTGTGACCTGTTGCAGGTCAACCCCAAGTTTCTCAGTCGTGGAGGCGCCGAGCGCTTTCGACGCTGGATCGAGAGTGCGATCGCCAGCAATCAGCGCTATGACCGCTTCGTGAACGAGATCCTGACGAGTTCGGGCTCGACCTACGAGAAGCCTGAAGCGGCCTACTACAAGATCCTGCGGGAACCCGATCTGGCGATGGAGAACACCACCCAGCTCTTCCTCGGGATTCGTTTCAATTGCAACAAGTGCCACGACCACCCGTTCGAGCGCTGGACCCAGCGGGATCACTGGCGCCTGTCGGCTTACTTCGCGCGCGTCGGGCGCACGAACGTGGATGGGGCGCCGATGCTGGATGGAGCGATCGCCCAGGAGGAGATGATCGACGACCTCGATGAAGGCGAGGTCTTCTATCCCGACAGGAACGAGATGGCACCGCCGAGCTTCCCCTTCGAGCACGGGGGCGCGGTAGCTCCCGACGCCAACCGGCGCGAGGCCCTGGCCGCGTGGATCACGGCGGCAGAAAACCCCTACTTTGCCACCAGCTTTGCGAACCGCATCTGGAGCTACTTCATGGGTGTGGGGCTGATCGAACCGGTCGATGACATCCGGGCCGGGAATCCGCCGACGAATCCCGAGTTGATGGAGCGCCTGACCCAGGAGTTCATCGACGGCGGCTTCGATGTTCGCGCACTGATGCGAACGATCTGCCGTTCGCGCACCTACCAGCGTTCGGTTGAGACGAACGAATGGAACCTGCTTGACGAGACTAACTTTTCGCACGCCCTGGCGCGGCGTTTGCCCTCGGAAGTCCTTTTCGACGCGTTGCACCGTGCGGCGGGAGTGCGGTCCCAGCTCCCGGGCGAACGCCTCGGCACGCGCGCCGTGCAACTCGTCGATGCAAACGTCGAGACTCCCGACAACTTCCTTCAGCTTTTCGGACGCCCCCCGCGCGAGAGTGCATGCGAATGCGAGCGGGACAACGGAATGTCCCTGGGCCAGGCGCTCAACCTGGTGAACGGTCCCACGATCGGTGATGCCGTCTCCTCCTCGGAGGGTGGTATCGCCGAGCTGGCGGCCTTTGAAAAAGACCCGCTCAAGATCGTCGAAGAGCTCTTCCTTTCGTTCCTGTGTCGCTTTCCTACCGAGGAAGAACTCAACGATCTGGCGCCGACGCTCTTGGCGAGCGATCCGCTCAACTTGGCTGCACTGGAGCCAGAGGGTGCGAAAGAGCACGCAACCAGAAGGGCGGCGTGGGAAGAAGATCTGCTGCCCCTGGCGGAGTGGCGCACGCTCAAGCCCGTCACCGCCGTCTCGAGCGGTGCCGCAAAGATGACGATTCGCGACGATGACTCGGTCCTCGTCGCCGGAGGACCGGAAAAGGACGTCTATGATGTCGTCGTCTCCACCGACCTTTCGCGGATCACAGGCCTGCGTATCGAGGCACTCCCGGACGAGGCGCTTCCGCTGGGTGGGCCCGGGCGCAACGGAAGCGGCAATTTCGTGTTGAGCGAGCTGCGCGTGAACGCCGTGCCCGTGGCTTCCCCCCAGGAGGCCCGTCCCATCACGCTGCGAAACGCCTCGGCCGACTTCTCTCAGGACGGTTGGCCGGTCGAGAACTCGATCGACGGCGACGACACGACCGGTTGGGCGGTGCACCCCAACTACGGGGTTGCCCACGCCGCGGTGTACGAGGTGGCCGAGGAAATCGACTTCGAAGGTGGTGCGCTCTTGATTCTCAACCTCGCCCAGCACTACGGCTCGAACCACACACTGGGCAGCCTGCGAATCTCCGTGACGGATTCCGAGCGTCCGGTCCGTCATCATGGCCTTGACGAGGACGTGGTGCGCGCCGTCAACGTTCCGGCGGCCGAGCGCACACCGGCAGACGAAGCGCTGATCCACGCCCACTTCATCAGCACGCAGCCCGACCTGGCCGACGCCATCCGTCTCGCCGGAGCTCAGGATCTGGCCTGGGCCCTGGCCAACAGCCCGGCCTTTCTCTTCAATCACTGAGGGGTCGTCAGGAAGCGATGAAGCCGCCGACCGTACAGCCGGAGCCCGATTGGGAGGAGTTCAAGCTTCCCTTTGAAATCGGGTCCGGCCGCTCGATGTTCGTGGACACGCCCGCCGGGCCGACGATCCGGATGCGCTTCTTCAAGAAGTGCTCGGACAGATCGCTCATCGGCCGGGTTTGGTTTGGCAGCGCCACGTTCGGCCCGCCCGGCTTCGTTCATGGCGGCCTCGTCTCCTTCGTACTCGACGAGGCGATGGGGACCTGTTGTTGGATCGGAGGGTATCCCTGCATCGCGGCCAATCTCAGCATCGACTTTGTCGAGATGACACCCCTGGAGGAGGACTGTCTCGTGGAAGCGAAGATCGTTGGGGTGCAGCCGAACAAGCTCGTGATTGAAACCACGCTCTCACTTGAAGGGCGGGTTCTGGTCAAGGGCAGGGGCGTGTTCGTGCGTCTGAGGCTGGATCGAATCATGTCGGTCTTCAAGAGTGCAGGGGTGCTCCTGCCGGATCTGTCCGATTTCAAATTCGCCGAATGAATCCGTCCGCGGGCCCTCTCACGATTCGCCCCGAAAAAGGGGAACGTACGAGAAGCGACAAGATCGTCTCGCTGGGTTTTGGATGGGTACGCGCCGTGGATATGCGGGCCGCGTGCGTGGCATGAAGACGCAGAATGGCTCCCCTGAGCGCCGCGGCAACGGCTTGTGGGCCGGTGCGATCTTCGTCATCCTGTTCACGCTCTTCTGGATCCTGCGCCAGGAATCCTACTGGAGCGATGCGCGTCACCTGATCCGTGGGGTCGCCGAGGGCAACCTGAGGCGGCACCATTTCGCCTATCCGTCCATCGGCATCGGCTTTCACCGGATCACGGAGGTCTTCGGCAACACCGATCCCAAGCTGGCGCTGCAACTTCTCTCGGTCTTGTCGGGAGCGACCGCAGGCGCGCTCTTGTTCCTCACGGCGCGGCGCCTGGGATTCGACCGGATCCCTTCGCTCGCGGGCGTCGCCTTGGCCATCCTGAGCCCGGTCGGCCTCTTCTATTCGACCTGCGTCGAGGTGCACGCGCTGCAACTCGCGTTTGCATGCGGCGCCGGATACTGGGCGGCCTGCACGCACGAGAGAGCCCCTCGCTCGGCCCTCGTGGCCGCGGTCTTCTTGAGCCTCATCTTGGGGTCGCACATGGCGGGCCTGCTCTGGGGCCCGGCGATCTTGGCGTTCCTCGTCTGGGACGGTTCGTCGCTGCGTCGCCCACGCCACCTGGTCGCGGGAATCCTCGTCCTGATCGCAGCCGCTGTTGCCTGGCGCCTGGCCAACCCGGGCTTGGGACACGGCACCGCCCACGTCTCTCGCGGACTCAGGGAGCTCTTGAAGGTCGCGCGCCCCGAGCTTTTCTGGGGAGCGATCATCCGGCCCATGGGGGTTCTGCCCCTTCTGGCGATCCTGGCCACCCTCACCCTTCGAGGTCATTTTCGCGAGCGGCTACGACGACCCCTGTTGCTCGCCACGGCCATCCTCTTCGGTTGCATGCTTCCCTTTGCCGCTACGCTGGACGTCTTAGAACGCGGTGGCTACTACATCACGCTCCTCGTTCCGTTCGGTCTGATGGCCTGCCACGCGATTCAGAACTCCCGCTGGTGGGTTCGAAAGCTCGCTCCATTGGCGATTCTCTTGCAGTTGTATTTCGCAGGGAGACAGTACTACGAGTGGGAATACGCCTATCCGGGAGCGGATTGGATCCCCGCCCTGCAAGAGGAGACCGCTGACAGCGGGATCGTCATCGCCAGGGAACTGTGGGAATGGGAGGCGATCCAGTTCCACACCGGGTTGACCGGCATCAGCCCTTCCATGCCCCAGAGGCCACAGAGCACCCTCGCATCGCGCGGCGAGGAAGTGATCGTCCGGTTGATGCGTGCCCGCCTGCGCCTGGGCGAAGCGCTCGGTGTGACGCGAAATTTCTGGGAGTCCGAGGACCCGCTGGAAGAGCGCTGGCAAGAGCTCCTGCGGGACAACTTCGGCGAGCCGAAGGCAGGCAAGCGGCCGGAGTACCTGCTATTTGAAACGCCGTAGGCCTAGAATCAGGAGATGTCCGGCCTTTCGCTGAGCATTTCGATAGGCGCTTCGCTCGCACTCCTCACCGCGTGTGGGGATGACGCAGCGCGATCCCGCTGGATCGCGCTGGATGCGGAGGCGCCCGCGCTGGAGATTCGTCCCGATGAATGGAACGCATGGGCCGCCACCTTCGGATGCGTGGTCCGTGTGGACGAACACGCGGCTGCCCCACCCATCACCTTCGAGTGGACACTCGAGGGGAGTGACTGGGAGCAAGCCGGGACAGGAATCTGGAGCGTGCCGCTTCCGGAAGTACCGGGGTTCTCGGGAGCGAGAGGAGGCATTCGCGAGCTCGGATTCGGTGAGGCTTCCTTCCCTTATGAGGCGATCGAGTTCGCCAAGGATCTCACCGGCGGATGTTTCGGAACGATCGGAAAAGACCTCCTTCTGAAACTCGACCCCGAAGACAGCGTTCCTTCACAGCTCTCCTACACCGAGTTCATCCCCCGTGGCAACCGAAACACCGGCGTCTGGCGCACAAGCGTTGGCAACGTGACCGGTGCGGGTTTGCCGGTTTGGCCGGGCGAGCGTTGGAGTATTCAGACGCCCATCCCTTCCGAGAGCGCCCTGCGGTTCTACCTGGCTGCGCGCGGAACCGAGGAAGGAGTGACGACCGGCGGTGAAATTCAAGCAGCCATCCACCTGAACGGCGAGGAGATCTGGCGTCACGTTCGGAAAGACGGTCGCCGGGCAGACGCTTGGCACACGGTTTCGCTGCCCGGTGCCGGAGGCGATTCGAACACCCTGGAATTCACCATCGCCGGCGCGCGAACGTTAACCGCTTTCTTCGATCCCGCCATCGGCCCCGGTGAGCCCGAACGACTTGACGATTCGCGCCGTCCCAACGTCATCCTCTTCCTGGCGGACACCTTCCGGGCCGACAACTTGTCGGCCTACGGTGGTGCGCCAGACGTCACTCCGTTTCTGAATCGCCTCGCCGAAGCCAGCGTCTTGTTCGAGCGTAGCTGGTCCACGAGCTCGTGGACCTTGCCCGCCCAGGCGTCGCTCTTCAGCAGCCTCCAGCCACCCCAGCACGGAGCCGAGCTCGATTGGCTCGTTCTTTCACGGTCCCTGACGACGCTCGCGGAGGTACTTCACAGGAACGGCTATCGAACCGGGGCGGTGACCGACTCCAACTTCATTTCGGCGAAGTTCAACTTCGATCAGGGGTTTCAATGGTTCCACGAAACCGACAAGTCGGAGGGGTGGAGCCTGAACGAGACGCTGAAGAACGCCGATGCGTTCCTGGGGTCGGGTGACGGACGACCGACGTTTCTCTTCGTTCACACCTATCGGACGCACGAGCCGTATCGGGTCGGCGAGGAGGAGTCCCCAAAAGAAGCGCGCAGGTACCTGGTCGATGTATTCAAGCAAGCGAAAGAGGGGGCCACGGTCGACCGCTTCGAGGTCGCTGCGGGATTGATCGAGCTCTACCGCAAGGGAGCGAGCGATCTCGATCGCAAACTGGAACGCTGGGTCGAGCGCCTACGCCGGGATCCCGAGTGGAACCGGACGTACTTCGTTTTCACGAGCGATCACGGCGAGGCTTTCTACGAACACAAGCGCGTGGGCCACCGCGGACCGTTGTGGGAGGAGACCTTGCGCATCCCGCTCTTCATACACGGTCACGGGCTCCCGCCGGCGCGAAGGGCGGGCGCTGCATCCCTCGTGGACCTCGCGCCGACCATCGCCGCGTTGACCGGCGTGGGAATACCTCCGCCCTGGCAAGGGTCCAACCTCCTGACCCGGGCGGGCGACCGTCCGATCTACGGTTTCTGTGGTGACCCCAAGGCGTTGGAGGTCGCCATTATCGAAGGCGATCACAAGGTGCGGGCGCCCTATGCGGCGCTGGAGGAGTTTCGTGTTCACGGCGCCTACGACCTGTCCACCGATCCGATGGAAAAGGCGAATCTGGCGGGGCAGCAGGGATGGCCCTCCGATCTGCTTCCGACCCACTACAGCCACATCGCCGAATTGCTGCGTGCGATCGTGCCGGCCGAATCTCTGCCGGAAAGCGCCATGGACGACAAGAGCTTGCGAATACTGCGCGAACTCGGATACGCCGGCGACTGAGCGAGAAGTTGGGAAATGCCCGGCGACATGCCACGGTATGACGCGCCCTTGGACGATGCGTATTTGCTCCGGTAAAGCCTCCGTTGACTACGTCGCGTTCCGAGGCTTCGAAGTGCTGCTCACCGACCGTTCGCGCGTAGCGCACTTCAGCGGCGGCGCCCTGTAACACTCCGGTTCAGAGTCCCGCGACGGGGTGGACACCACGCGCTTGAGGTAGCCCTCGGTGGTACGCCCGACAGGATTCGAACCTGTGACCGTCGCATTAGAAGTGCGGTGCTCTATCCAGCTGAGCTACGGGCGCATGCGGTCGAGTTTACTTGACCGGGACGGTTGTTCCTAACTCCGGGGCCGTCCCACCTGCACGGCGGGTCGTTCACTCACCTTCCGGCAACTGTCCCGTGAGCCGGAAGTAGCGGTCCAGGACGAGCAAACACAGGAGTTCCTCCCGGGCCGGTTCCTGGAAGCGGCGGACGTGCGCGTGTGCCTGTTCGATGATGGCCTCGGCCTCCTCGACGTGACGCGAGTAGTACTCGACCTTCTCCTCGAGATCCTCGTAGTCCTCCCTCAACTCCACGTAGTGCCTTCCGGCCTCCAGCGTCCCCTCGAGAAACCATGTCTCGTACTTCGGCCGGGTCATGAGGCACAGCGAATTCGACGACATCGCCCACTTGAGGCTGGTGGCCACGTCGTATCCCTCGATGTTGAGCACGAACTGGTTGCGGATCTGATCCCCGATTCCCAGGAAGGGCACGCGCCAGCGGGGATCGGCGGAACGGCCGATCTGACCCACGTCGCAGAGCGGGTGATCGCAGTAGCGCTCGAGGAAACGGACGCGGTGAGGCTGGGCGCCCACGCAGCGGAAGACGACCCGCTTCCGTTTCTCGGCGAAGCGATGGGGATCCTTGATGAAGTTGAAGTGACGATTCTTTTCCAGCTTGAGGAGCAGTGAGTTGGCGTTGTCGATCCCCGGCTCGCCGTGCCCTTCCGCCCTGGAGACGGGCCTTGACTTCACGATCTCGGGAAAGGGGGCGACGTCGATGACGTCGCCGAAGCGGAAGGCGACGCGGAGGTGAGGTTCGTAGTACCTCAGGTACTGCTTGAGGTCGTGGTAGTAGACCGAGGCGTGGCCCCTTTGCTTGAGACGGCCGATGGCGACGGCTTCGTCGGCAAGGGGGATCGGCTCCCGATGCTTGACGTAGTACTGAAGCCTGGAGGAGACCTCCTCGTCGTACGTCTCGGCGGCACCGAGGAGACGTCGGCGGCGGTTTCGATAGAAGGCCCCCGGGACGAGTTCGCGCAGGCCGCAGCCCAGGTAGTAGAGCACCCTGCTCGGGCGATACCTCAGCTTCTGATACCGCTCATACACCACCGGAATACGCGGGAGGGGGAGCCTGTCGTTGTCGAGTCCGGGCGACCACATGATTGTTGGTGCGCAAGCCCCCTTGGAAGACCTGCGCCATGCCCATCATACCCGCGGGGGCAGCGCCCATCACACCCTATCAGGACACGGTGTCGAGTCAGTGGAACGGGGACGATCCATCCGGCCGATGGCAGGCGGAGCGGTTTCTGCAGATGTCCGCAAAGACGTGTTCCGGATGGGTTTCCTGTCCTTCCCACGCCTCGACCAGGCGGGGATCTACGCGCGCCGGCGGGAGCAGTTCAGTACGCGTTCGCAAACGCGTGCTAGGATGGTTCCGCCCCCAGGGCACCCAGGAGACCATGAGCTCTTCAATATCGAGCGTATTGCGCAGGTCCCTGCTTCGCCTCATCGCCCTCGGCAGTGTGGCCGGCCTTGCTCACACACAGGTGGCAAGCTTCACGTGTACACCGGCCAGCGGTCCTCCTCCGCTGTCGGTTGCCTTCACCGACACCTCGACGGGCGTCATCACGTCCTGGGCCTGGGACTTCGGAGATGGCAGCACTTCGAACCTGCAGCACCCCTCCCATTTTTACGTGGTCCCCGGCAACTACACGGTCCAGCTCCACATCATCGGCCCCGGAGGGAACGACACGGCATCGAAGAGGATCAACGTGTCTCCTTGCGTCGCTCCCGCCACGGTTCCCATCCCTTACAACGGTCAGGGCATCAACGTGCCCGTTCTGACGGCGATCCCGGTCACCGTTCCCGGAACCTTCACGGCCAGCCTCTCGCCGCTCGGCCATCCTGCGCCCGGTCTCGCCATCGTCCTCGTGCGACAAACGGCGCTTCTGGCCGGCCCGCGCATCACGCTCGGGGGGGGGCCGCTGACCGAGCTCCTGGTGGCCAATCCGTTCTACGCCAACCTCGGTCCGCTGGCCCATGCCGGCGGCGGCGGGCCGTCGGTCGTGTTCACGACCCCGATTCCGGCCTCCCCGGCGCTCTGCGGAGTTCCGTGGGCCGCCCAGGCCGTCGTCACGGGAGGATTCATCGATCTCTCGAGCGCGGTGATGGGCGTGACAGGCTTCTGAGCCGGCGTCACGCACCCCGATCACCCGATTCCTCCATCGACGCACCCGAAGATCGGCTGCGTGTGGTCCTTTTCGACGTCGGAGACTCCGCCGGCCGCCTGTTCCTTCGTCGGGAGTGTGGTGACCACGGGGAGTTCGTGACCGGCGTCCGGCGCACGATCAATGTGCTCGAGACGCAAAAAAAAAGCCGCCCACCTCGCGCGAGGTGGGCGGCTTTTTCGTGAACGGGTCTTCGTCAGGAAGCTCGCTTCTTCCCCAGTGCCTTCTCGTATTCCTCGAGGGCTTTACGGAGTTGAGGCTTCATCGGTCCGATTGCGGTCTCCACGGCGCGCCTCTGGATCTCGATCGCCTTCTTCAGGTTGCCCTTCCAGAAGTACACGCGAGCGACGGTGTCGAGGATGGCTCCGTCCTTCTCGTCCGTGAACTCGTTGGCCTTGTCGGCCGCCAGCATGGCGAGATCGAGGAAGCGATTCTCGAGGGAGGCCTCCGGGTCGACCAGGTTCCAGGCGAAGCTGTTCAAGGCCATGGGGTTCTCGGCGGCGATCGCCTCGTCGACGAGCTTGCGGCCGAGCTTGGCGGCCTCGACCTTGTGTGCGGGAAGCCTGGCGAGGATCGAGAAGTGCAGCTCGTCCATACCCCGGGCGGCCAGGGGGTAGTCGGCCTTGAACTTCACCAGCAGCTCCAGGGCCTTTTGCGGCTCGGGTGCGGAAGCCGTGTAGATCGCCATCCGTGCCTTGTTGATCGCCTGCATCATCGCAGGACCCTTCTCGTAGTCCCACGAACCCTCGACGACCTTGGCGATCGGAATGTCCGCGTTTGCCGGGTGCCCGATCCAGGCGATCTTGCTGGACTTGTCGACCAGGAAACAGGTGGGGATGCCTCTCTTCTTGGCCGCGTCCATGAAGTTCGCGTAGGTCGTGCTCTCCTGATCGAAGGCGACGGTGTAGTCCATCCCGTCGCCCTTGTCCTCGACCATCTGCTTGACCTGTTGAAGCGAGTTGTTCGGATCGCGCCTGGTCATGGCTATGACCGTCACGTCCTTGTCCTTGTAGTCTCTCTGCAACTGCGAGAGGTGCGGCATGCTCGCCACGCACGGGCCTCACCAGGTGGCCCAGAACTCGACCAGATAGACCTTGCCGGCTTCAAAGCCGGAGACCTGCGAGCCCTTGATCCATTCCGCGACCTTCATCGCAGGGGCGGGATCACCGATACCCAGGGTCGTTTCGTCCCGGGCCTCGGCACCGGCCACCAGGACGACGCCGGCCAGGCCGGCGAGGAGTTTGTAGTTCATGCCAGGAGTACCTCTCAGGGTTGCAGCTTCTCGAAGGCGAGCGGATGGCCGAGTCTACTCTTCGCCCACGGACGGTGTGTGTGGGTTAGGCAAACAACGAACGAGAGGCCGCCGATCGGGGCCCGACGCAGAAGTCGGCTCCGTGTGAGACGGACGGAGCTTTTCCCTACCCGCTTCGGGAGGGGTTCTCGCTCGAGGGGGTGATGGGGGGTGCCACCCCCCCGCAATCACAATTCCCTCGGCAGCTGAAGCTGCCTCTCCCTGCTTTGAAAACTTGGGAACAAGACCATGCGAATATTCAGATCTCTTTTCTTCACGTTTCTCGTCGGCGGCCTCGCCCCCTTGTCGATGGCCCAGACACTGGGCGTCCAGGCCCTCATGGATTCGGGGTATAACTCGGGTAGCCAGCCGCTCGGCTTTTTCGGTGCCGCGTCGCTCGACCGATGGTTGGCGGAGACTGCGAATCTCGTCGTGGGAACGCAACCGGACGGCATGGCGCCCTTCGAAGGCGACGGGATGCTCCAGATCGTCGGCACGGGCGGGGCCGTGTCGCAGGTGCGCCAACGCATCGACGTGACTGCGCTCTCCGACGAAATCAATTCTTCTTGTGGCATTCGCGCCTTCGTTTCCGGGAGGGTCAACGCCTCCGTCGCCGGAACGGAGGGAGGATTCAATGTCATAGCGCTTGACGCGGCGGGCGTGTTGTTGGTTGTTGCCAGCGGCAAGATGCCCCTCGATGACGATATCAGTACCTGGGAGGTATCGACCTCCTCGGTGGACCTTCCCGCCGACACGGCGTTTGTCGAGGTTCAGTCCCTTTTCACCAATGCTCTGCTTCCCACCGGGGAGTTCGGGTACGCGGACGACGCTTCGCTCGTGCTCAACGTGGCAGCCACCGCCGTCGCCTACGACGGCTCATGTGGAATCATCAACCCCGACCGGTTGAGTACAACGCCGGTCATCCCCGGAACCTCGTGGAACGCGACGGTGGACGCGCAAGCGACCCGAGACCCCAGCTTTGCGATCGTCTTGGTGACGAACATGGGTGAACCAAGCGGCTGCATCATCGTCGATCTGGCTCCGATCCTCATCGGTTTCGGTAGCGCCCCGGCTTCTGAGCTTCTGGTGTCAGGTAACATAATCGGCACGGTGTCCATCTTTGGCTTCCCCGCCGGCCTCGGCACCAGCGCAAGCACCTCGAGCGGCATTTTCATTCCAACTGGCGTTCCTTTGTGCATGCCCTGGTATGCCCAAGCGATCGTATTCGGCGACGTCACGACGGATGGTATTGTCGACCTCGACCCGATGTTGACCAACGGCGTTACCGGCCTCGTCGGTGCTCAGTAGGAGGTAAGAGCTCAGCGCTCGGTCGCTTGTTCGCGATTCGACAACGACGCTTCATCTTCCTGGCGCTCGGCTCGCATCGGCGAGCCGAGCGCCTTGCGCAAGAGCCCCCGGTGATCGGCTTCACGCTCGTCACCCCCGGTCGCGGAGAACCTGGACGTTCTAGGCCTGCAACATCGGGAAGCGGATGTTCGAGCTCGGTCGGCCGGCTTCGGAACCGGCCGGGTTCCGGGATCGCGGGAGTGGGGGAGGTGGCGGCCCGTTGCCGATCGGTGCGCCGACCTCCCTACCAGGGCCCCGCGTACGCGCATTCGTAGGGGGACCCGTCCCGAAGGGCTAGCTGGTAGAGCCGCTTCACGATCTGTCGCAGGTGCAGCTGGTCGTGGTGGACCCAGGAGAGCAGGAGGTCCCCTGCGCGCAGGGGTCCCAGCCGTGGATGGCGGTGGGTCTTCGTCCAGTCGATCTCCCCCAGCTGCTCCAGCCGGTCGATGGAGACCTCGCGTTCGCGCTCCCAGGACCGTAGCAGGTCGGGAATCACGGCGTTCTGGTGATCGCGCTGGAGCACGGCTTCTTCGGGATCGATGGGTGCCCACGGTGCGCCGGGCTCCTCGAGGGTTGCGAAAAGGCGCGGTCGAAAGTCGTCGCACTCCTCATCCAAAAGGTGTCCCAGGATCTGCACGATCGACCAGTCTCCGGGCCGGGGCTGCCAGCGGGCCTCGGACTCGTTGACGCCCTCGACGGAAGCGATCAAGAGCGGTGGGAAGTTCTGCAGGCGGCGAATGAGGGGAACGCGAAGGTCGCTCATGGGAGGGGGGGCCCTGAAGTCTAGTGAACGGCGGAGTCGTTTCCCTTTCCTGTGCGAGTCCTTGCCCGATTCCACGCGGGTCGATGCGGGGCGCGATTGCGCCCCCGTCGTCCCCGGGGGGCTCCAGCTCCTTCCACGGCCAAGTCCCGGGTGGCCACTTGCGGTTCCCTCCCGCCCCGGACCCGGCGTGAAACGGGTCGGAATCGGGGGGGTTCCCCTACCCCCGCCGGAAGCGGTTCTCGCTTCGGTGGGTGACGAGGGGGTCGCCCCTCCCTTTCCGAGCATCCACTTGGAGCACCAGCCATGCAGGAGCACACCGCGCACTCCCCTCCTTCCTCCTCGCCCTCGGGGCCGCGACCGGGGGGGTGCGGTTCTGGGCCTGAGCTCGCGTCCCGAAGACGCGGGAATGCAAGCCGGAGCGGACCCATGCGGATCGCGATCATCGGAGGAAGTACGGCGGGATTGGCCACGGCGCTGCGATTGCAGCTCTCGGGCCACGACGTCTCCGTCTGGGAGCGCCGGGCCGGCGCGCCTACCGGTGGCCTCGGTCTGCTCCTGACACCTTCGGCAGGCCGGGGCATCGAACGCATCGGAGTCGATATCGGTGCCCGTGCCCATCCCATCGAGCAGTGTGAGATCCTCGAAGGGAACGGTCCCACGATCCTGTCCGTGCCGATGGAAGCGGCGGGCGTCGAGAGAGAAGTGCTCGTCGATGCCCTGAGTTCGCACTTGCAGCCGGGCACGCTCCATTCCGGGAGTTCCTTTGTCGATTTCGAAACGGACGAGCGGGGCCACGCCCGGGCGGCGCTCTTCGGGGACGGAACTCGCGTCGAGGCGGATCTGTTCATCGGCGCCGACGGGGTTCGTTCACGGGTTCGCCGGCGCCATGTCCCGGGTCCGCCGCTGGCACCGGTCCGCACCGTGGAACTGGTCGGGATGTGCCGGGGGGATCGGGTCCCTGAATCGATGAGAGGACGCTTTTTCAAGTCGATCCGTCCCGGAGAGGGGATCGCCGTCGGGCTGGTCCCCGCCTCGGACAACTCGGTCATCTGGTACGTCCAGTGCGACCCTGGGCGCTGGCCCCAGGCGCTGCTGGCGATGGAAGAGCGCCGACGCTGGCTTCTGAGCGAGGTGAGGCGCTGGCCCGCGGTGGTCGAAGAAACCATCTGCGGTAGCGATCTCGCAGGGCTCCACCTGTGGCGCACCACCGACCGGGATCTGCCCGCCGGCTTTCACCGCACCAATGTGCTGCTCGTCGGCGATGCCGCTCACCCGTTGCTCACCTTCACCAGCCAGGGAACCGGTTCGGCGATCGAGGATGCCCTTGCCATAGGCGACATCCTCGATGATCATGGCCCCGCCGGGGCGGACGCGATGGACCGCGCTCTGCGTGAGTTCGCTCGTCTTCGCCGGCCGGTCCTGCGAAGACGCTTGCAGATGGGTCGGCGGATGCAGCGGGAGTTTCTGCGACCTTCCCGCCGCTTCATGCCGGAGGTTCCCGTCTGTGCCTGATGTTCGGGCCGCAAACCTGGAGATCCGATCCGTGCCTGCTGACCCTCGCCCCGTGGCTTTCGATCCGTTCCATGTCGAACGGGAACTCCTGCGCCGGCGCGCCTTCAACCTGCGCTGGGCCACCGTCGATGCGGATGTGATTCCGCTGACCGCCGCGGACCCGGACTTTCCCGTGGCTCCCCGGATCCGTGAGGCGATCGCCGCCCACACCGCCGACGGCGTACTCGGATACGGTCCGACGGAAGGCTTCAGCGGTTTTCGCGCCGCGGTCGCCGGGATGCTTGGAGCAAGAAATATCTCCGCCCATCCGGATCGGATCCTTGCCAGCGATGGAGCAGCCTCGGCCCTGTGGGCCGCCTGTCGGGCGGTGCTGGAGACCGGTGATGAGGCCCTGAATTTCGATCCGGTCGACTTCCTCTTGCCCCACTGCTCGCAGCAGGCCGGAGCGACGGTGGTGCGTTGTCCTCTCGAAGACGGCACCGGGGAGATTCCAGAGGGCGCTCTGGAAGAGCGGATCACCGGGCGCACGAAAGCGATCCTCTTGTGCAACCCCCACAACCCCACCGGTCGAGTGCTGAGAAGGGATGAGTTGCGCCGCATCGCTGATCTCGCCTGCGAACACGATCTGGTGATCATCAACGACGAGGTGTGGTCCGAAATCATCCTCGGAGAGCTCGCCTTTACGAGCATCGCTTCCCTGTCTCCCGAAATCGCCGAGCGCACCATCACCGTCTCCGGGTTCTCCAAGAGTTACGGGCTGGCGGGATTGCGCATCGGTTTCATCCACTCGGGCAGCGAGCGGCTGCACCGTCAGGTTCTCGAGGCATCCGGAGCTCCCCGCACCACCTTCGGCGCATCGGTTCTATCCCAGGTGGCGGCGGAGGCGGCGATCCTGCACTGCGATCGCTGGCTGGCCGGATTTCTGGAGCACCTGCGCGCGATGCGAGCCATGGCGGTGCCCCGTCTCGACGCGCTGCCGGGCTTTGCCTGTAGCGCTCCCGAGGGCACTTACCTTTTGTTTCCGGACATCCGGGCCACGGGATTCGACGAGCAAACCCTGGCGCAACGCCTTCACGATGAAGCCCGGGTCGCCGTCGTGCCCGGGCTGGGTCGATGGTTCGGCCCCGGTGCCGAGGGCCATCTGAGACTCTCCTTCGCCACCACCGAAGAGATCCTCGATGAGGCCCTGGGCCGCATCGAGAAGGTGCTGGGTTGAGCTGCAGCCCCCCTCCCCATCCACCACTTGCGACCCGGGCTTGTTTCCTTTGCCAAAAAGTACGGTGTGCGACTAGCCTTCCCTGGGAAGGGGAAGGCCACCACCGCCTTCAGGCCACAGCGTCAGCACCAGAGGTAGCCCCATGCTCATGAAGCGTTTCGTTCTCGTCGCGGCGTGTGGATTCGCGCTGGCGCAGCTTGCGAGTGCGCAGAATGCAGGGAGCGCCGAGCTCGCCGTCGATGGAGCCGACCCCGACGTTCGACCTGCCTGGGAGATTCCACGGCCGTCGCAACGGGAACCGAACCCCGCCTACCTGAGCGGGTCCGCGCCCCTGATGTCCGCTTTCGTTTCCGTGAACGTGCCGCCCGAGGGCGATACGCCCTCGGAGATCGCGTTCAGTGCGGACGGTGCGAAGATCGTCATCGCCCATCGAGACAGCCAGAACCTGGTGGTCTTCGATGCGGCCACGCGTGCGGTCCTGCAGGTGATCGACGTGACGGGTTCGCCCAATTCGCTCGCGCTCTCCTCGGACAACGTCCACGCCGTGACCGCGAACCTCTTCGAGGATACGGCCTCCATCCTCGATCTGGTGTCCGGTGTGGAGGTCGCCGTCGTTGCGGTCGGCGATCAACCGGGAATCGTGCGCATCACGCCCGACGGCACGACGGCGATCGTCGGCAACACGCTGGACAGCTCGCTCTCCGTGGTCGACATCCAGACGGCGAGCGAGGTCCGAATCATCCCGAACGCCGGTTTCACCCAGATCACGAGCTTCGGGGCCTGGGGGGTCATCTACCGCTTTACCGACTTCGCACTGACTCCCGACAACACGACGATCATCTTCCCCGACAACTTCGGCCAGCTCATCAACTTCTTCGACATCGCCACCGGCAGCGCCACCGGGATCGTTCCCGACCCGAGCCCCTACGGCATCGACCTGAGTCCCGATGGAACGAGCTGTGTCATCGCGCACAGCCACCCGGAGAGTCGCGTCACGGTCGTCGATGTCGCGACTCAATCCATCACCAAGACCATCGCCGTCGGCGGTCCGGCGGCCTCGGTGCCGCCCATCAGCATCGATCCATCCGGGACGAAGTGCATCGTCACCGTCTTGAATGGAGTTCGGGTCGTCAATCTCGTCACCGATCTCGTCGGCGGGGTCCTGTCGACGGGGTCCGTGCGCTCCCTGGGTACGACCGCGGACGGTCTGTTTTGCGTCGTGGGCAACTACCAGGCAAGCCTCGTGAGTTACACCTCGGAGTCCATCGTCGCCAACCTGATGTCGTCGACCACACCGGACGGGCTGGCGGTTTCCCCGGCCGATGCCCGGGCGGCGACGATACATGCGCTGCGCAAGGAGCACATGGAGGTCCTGGACGTCAGCGGCCCGGGCGGTTCCCTGGAAGGCGTCGTGCCCACCGGCCCCGAGCCGGAGGGCGACAAGGCGCGCGGGGTCGCGGTCAGCACGGACGGTACCACGGCCGTGGTCATCAACAATCACAGCCAGAACGCGACCGTCATCGACCTCTTGACCGCCTCCATCAGCGACGTCGTGCCCGCCGGGGAACGGCCGGGCGGCGTCGCGCTCACGCCCGCCGGAGGGACGGCGGTCGTCGCCAATCTCGACTCGAGTTTTGCGACCGTGATCGATCTGGTGACGGGAACGCCCACGAACGTCGACATATCACGACGCGGTAGCGCGGTGGTGATCTCGCCCGACGGACAGTACGCCTACATACCGGTCGTGGCGGATGGCGACGGCGTCTGGCGCATCGACCTGAACACGATGTCCGTCGACGGCGGCAGGATCTTCACGGGCAACATGGGCGGAGTCGGCTACGTCTTCGATACCGCCAGCGGGATCACTCTGAGCCATGACGGGGCGACCCTCGTCACCTGCGGGAGCTTCGACAACGACGTCTCGATCATCGACACGGCGACCTGGACCGAACTCGCCCGCGTGAGCGTCGGCGCGTTCCCTACGCGGGCCGCGTTCGCACCGGACGATGCGACCATCTACGTGAGCAACAAGAACAACGATACGATCTCGCTGGTGTCCAACGCCGCCGGGGCCTCGGCCGTCACCGACACGATCTCGGTAGGCGATCAGCCCTTCGAGCTGACGACGAATCCCTCCGGCACGACGCTCTACGTGGCGAATTTCAATTCCAGGACCATCTCGGTGATCGATCTCTCCGGCAACACGGTCACGAATACGATCGTCCTGCCACAGCCGGGCGGCGCCGGCCAACCGGTGGGATTGCACGCCACCCTGGACGGGACCCGCCTGTACGTGGCCGCCAACGGGGCGGACTACCACGAGATCGACACGGCCACTTTCACCATCACGGAGACCCTCAACACCGGGCTGGCGCCCACGATGCTGTGTTACAGCGAGGCCAACCAGGCGGGCTACATGCCCTCTCCACTGGGGGGGGACGGCATCAGCATCGTCTCCCGCGGCTCGAAGGCCGTTTGCGCCGTGCGCAACGGTGGGGGGATGAACCCCTCCGGGTTCGCCTGTGTGACCGACCCGATCATCGGCATGAACTGGGAGACGACGGTGGACGTCGCCACGCCCGCGGCCTCCGCGAGCTTCGTCCTGATGGCGCTGGGTGGGCCGACCATGGGCGCCGTCCTTGGCGGCTTCGTCACCGGAGAGTTGCTCGCCCTGCCCCCCTTCCACGGGATCGATGCGGGCGTGGGGTCCCATTCGATCGCCATCCCGGCCAACACGAGCTTCGTGGGCCGCAGCTTCAGCACCCAGGGCGCGACGTTGCAGAGTGGCTTCGTCCAGCTCAACAACGCGATCGACATCACGATCGGAACGTTCTGACTTCCCGGCCCGAACCGCTCTGACTGTCCTCGATTGATTTCGACCGGGGAGCCGGTGTCACTGCTGCAACTTCAGTTCCAGGAGGACCTTGCGGAGAAGACGAAGAGGCATGGGCTTGCCCAGCACCTCGTTCGCTCCCGCCTTGCGGGATTCGTCCTCCACCTCCCTTTTCGGGTGGGCGGACAGAACGACCACGATGACGTCGGAAAGGCGATCCGTTTCCCGGATTTTCCGGAGAACCTCCATGCCGCTCATCCCGGGCATCTCGAGGTCCAGGAGAACGAAGTCGGGAGGCCGTTGTTGGATGCTCCGCAGCGCGGTTGGGCCGTCCACGAAGGTCTGAAGTTCGTGACCGTTCGTCAGAAGGGCATCGCGGATGAACCCCATGTTTGACGGACGATCATCCACCAGGTAAATGCGCCAGGGGCCGGGCCGGGACTCGATCATTCCGTCTCCCTCCCCGGGTCGTGGTCTCTTGCTCCGAGAAGTAACCCGAGCCGTTTCATCGATTCTGATTCGAAGCCGAACTTTTCTTCTTCGAGATCACGGGTGCCGCCGCGCCGCAGAAAGAGTTCAAGGTATGCCATTTTTTTTGCGTGTAGGCACCCGGTCCCTCCGAGGCGCTCGTTCTCGGTACATCCCTCCAGTGGGCTTCTCGCTCAGAACTGCACGGACTTTTTGAAATAAATCCAGGTCGATCCCCGCCTCTTTCTCACTCCCATCCCTTCTTTCCCATCGAGTGGTCGTTCGAGATTCTTCCGGCGCCGGAGACGAGCACGGCCTACCGAGCACCCCCGGCGTCACTCCCCGACGCGGAAAGGGTGCCCGCCGCCCTTCACCGAACTCCCGGTTTCCTCGAGGAGAAGGAGTTCGAAGCGACTGCCCCCGTGCGCAATCGAAATCGTCGGCCGAGGCGGAGTGAGCGGTCCGAGGCGAGGGACCGCCAGTGATCGGAAATACGGTCCTGGCAAGCAATTGAAAGGCTCCTGTTCTCGGAGAAGCCGGGTGGGGAGGGCAAGAATCGTTCCGCCCCTCCGCGGGGCCGTCCCGGGGGGGGGGCATCCGCTGCTGTCACCGTTCCACTACACGACGGTCCGCACGCGTTGGACACGTTACGCGTCCGTCCTCCCGAACGTCGGATCCGGGGTGGGGGGGCCGAATAGCGTGGCTCGAGGCATCGCTTCGCGACGACTCATGCCCCCCGTGGAACCTGAACCGAGAACATCCCCGCTTGCGAGCAAGGGGGGGGAGCACGACGCGGCCGACGTCGCGAAGTGAGCGAGGGCGACCGGAGGTCCCGGCCCTCTAGCGTTCGAGCTCCTCGGTCGCGATCGACGCGAGCTGCAAGGCGGCCTGATCGAGCCCCATCCCCAGCGCGCCGGAGTTGTCGGTGTTCAACATCAGGGCCACTGCGACCTCGTGATCGGGGAGGTAGCCCATGGTGGCGCAGAAGCCGATCATGAAGCCGTCGTGGCCGTGGAGCGGGCCCAGTCTGGTCGATCTCAGGAAGACCCCCTGGCCGTACTCGACGCCCCTTTCGATCGCAACGCCGTCGAGCATCTCCTCCAGGTAGGCCCCGTCGAAGGCTTCCTCGCGATAGAGCAGCCAGGCCCAGCGCGCCAGATCGCTCGCGCTGGCGGCGTAGCCGCCCCCGCACCATTCGAACTGCGGGTTCAGGAAGAAGGTGCCGTCGGCCAGCACGCGCTCCGGCATCTCCGCGAAGGCATCGTTTTCGACGTAGCCCTGGGTGAGCCCCGGGATGCGCCGGCGGTCGGAGGGGACGGTGTCGCCCAGTTCGTGCGGTCGCAGCAGATGCTCCTCAACGTAGTCGTAGAACGGTCGGCCGGACACCTTTTCGATGATCATGCCGAGGACGATGTAGTTGGTGTCCGAATAGGCCCAGCCCTCGCCCGCCGGGTGGAGCGGATCGTGACCGAAGATGAAGGCCAGGAGCTCCTCGGGCCTCCAGGTCTTGTCGGGTTCGGCCACGCAGGCGGGAAGGAAGTCCGGCTGGAAGACGTAACGGGGTATTCCGCTTCGGTGTCGGAGGAGCTGGCGGATCGTGACTTCCTCGGCGTTCGGCAGGCGCAGGAACCAATCGGCTCCTTCGAAGTGATCGAGAGCACGTCCGTCGAAGTCCAGCTTGCCCAGATGGCGGAGGTGGTTGGCGGCGGCGGTGACGTAGGTCTTGCCGATGCTGCCTGACAGCAACCGGTCTTCAGGAGCCATCTCGCGCTCGCGATCCCGATCTGCGTAGCCCGCGGTGACCGGGAGGACGGTGCCGTCGGGAAGGACGAGTGCGGCCGAGCACCCCGGGAAATCTCGCTTCTCGAAGAGATCCCAGAGAAACTGCGCCGAGCGGTCCGTGATCCGTTCGTCCAGGTCGTCGTGAACGGCACGGCTCGAGGGGACGAGCAGGGGAAGGAAAGCTAGAAGCGCGAGCATGCGCGGCAGAATACCCCTTCCGCCCCTGCTTCAGGTTCGTTTCACGTTACATCTTGGATGATGCCGCCATGCCGCTGCCCCCGGACTCGGAGCCCACCGTGACGCCCGGACGAGGAGACGAAACCTCAAGCTGGTCCGGGTGCAACCCGACCCTTGCACCGAGGCACGAGACGGGTGCGGCGTCGGTGGTGATCTCTCCCCGGCGGGGCGGAAATTCCCGCGGATCCTTGTCTTCAGCACAAAAAAATAATATGCCTGCCGGACGCGGGAGCCGTGCCTTTCACACCGTTCTCTGGCATTCCCAACCGCGAATGGTGCGTATCCTTTGCGTGCAGCATTGATCCGTCCCGGAAACCATCGATGAAGAAACTGAAGTTGTTGTTGTCCGCGTTGGCCTTCACCACCCTTGCTTGTGCGGCGAACGAAGGAGCGGCTGACCCCATCGTCGTTCAAGATGTCGGATTCGCCACACCGGAATCCGTGCTGCATGACACGACCGCTGATCTTTATCTCGTCAGCAACATCAACGGAAGCCCCTTCGGTACCGATGACAACGGGTTTATTTCCCGCATCTCTCCCGATGGAACCGTTTCCGCCTTGAAGTGGATCGATGGCGCGAGTGACGGCGTTACGCTCCATGCCCCCAAAGGCATGGGCATCGCGGGAGGCCTTCTCTATGTGGCAGACATCGATCACGTGCGGATGTTCGATGCGACAACCGGCGCACCGCAGGGGGCGGTGCGCGTCGAGGGCGCCACGTTCTTGAATGACATCGCCACGGGTTCGGATGGTTCCGTCTTTGTGTCCGACAGCGGCTTCAATGACGGTTTCGAGCCATCCGGCACCGATGCGATTTATGAAATCGCCGCAGGCAAGAAAGCCAGCACTGTCGCCAGAGGTGAGGCCCTGGGGCATCCCAACGGACTGCTGGTGCGGGGCGAGGAGATCGTCGTGGTCACTTTTGGTTCCGGAGAAGTCTACGTCGTCAGTGCCGGCGCCGAGAGGTCCACGGGAGTCAAGACCGAACAAGGTTCACTGGACGGCGTGATCGGCCTCGAAGACAGCGAATTGCTTGTTTCCAGCTGGGGTGCAGAAGCGGTGTATCGAGGCCCTGCGGAAGGTCCTTTCACGATGGTCGCCACCGGATTGCCCGCGCCGGCAGACATCGGTTGGGATGCGAAGAGACAACGTTTCCTCGTCCCCCTGTTCAAGGCGAACATCGTGCAGATTCATCAATTGAACCGGCTCGAATGATGGAAGATGATCGTCGACGGTGCCTGAAGGCAGGCGCAAACGGGTACATCGCGAAACCCTATCAGCTCAGTTCACTCTACGAGATCATCTCGGGATGGATCGGACCCGGAGCATGAAATCTCCACCTCGGGTGCATGCGCAAAGCGACCCGACCGGAACCGGAGCCATTCCCCGGCGCTACGCAAATCTTTCGTCCTCGGTGGGCGGGGGCCGGGAATCGTTCATCGGAGTATCGTTTCGCTGGCAAGAGGGGTGCCCGTGAGCCAGGATAGGGACATGCGCGGGATCCTTTTCTCTGTCCTCTTTCTCTTCGTTGCGCCGCTGGCCGCACAGTCTTCGGGGCAATTCGATCCCTCTCCGCCGATCCAGCTTCGGTTGGATTGGCGGTTGTTGGACCCCGTGGCGACCTACGAAGGTCCCTGGAACAAGGGCATCGCCGTCGCCGCGATCCAACCCGTCTTTCGATGCGTCGAGCCTGCGGTCGCGCTTCCGGCCTACATGCTCGCGCCGGCGCGGAGCTTTCCCGGCGTGTCTCGCCATTCGCTCGAGGGCATGGGCGAGACCCTCCAGCCCTACCCCGACGTTCCGGGGGGGGTCGTGCTCGGTTTGACGGCCGAGGTTCCCGAAGGATGGGCGTGCCCCCGTATCGAGAGCCTTGGCGGGTCGCACTGGAAGCTCACGCTGGGAGACGGATCCTGGTACACCTTGCCGGCCATCGAGCCCGCGGCCTTGCAGGATGCCGTCAGCTTCGTGGCCAATCCGCGCCGTTCGGATTCGGCCATCGACATCGTTGGCGAGCGAGTAGCCTGGTTGGCTCCGGAGTTTCAAAGCGAGCCGATCCGGCGCATGCTCGAGCGCGCTGATCGCGCGCCCCGCAAGTCCATCGCCGGAGCCGGGCCCTACAAGACCGTCATCGTCGACCGCGCGATTCGCGTTGCACCACGGACGGATGGAACCCTGGCTCTGGAGGCGGACCTGGAGGTTCGGTTGTACGCCGCCAGGGATTCCTGCTACATCCTGAACGCGCTTCAGCGTGCGGCGTCCTATCCACTCATTCTGGGTCCCGGGGGCCTTCAGGCACCGATCCACCTTCCCCCCGGTTCGATTCCCGAATTGTTGGTTTCCCCCCTGGGCGAGCTCTCCGAGTTCGCCGGCTGGGTCGGATTCCTCCGCTGGGTACAACGCGAGACCCCGGTGGCTTTCGAAGAGCTCTTGGCAGCCGGCAAGCTCCGATTCACCGAGTCCCGTTGATCGCGACATGGTGCGGAGAAGTCCGGAGAGCGAAGGCATCGACGGAATCAGCATAGGCCTGACGAAAACCGAGCGTGGCATCGCCCCAACCCCATTCGAGGAGAAGACGTAGTGAGCCAAGAAGCAGGTGGCGCGGTGCGCGGTCCGGCCGTGGGTCTCAAGGTTTACGCAGTCATCGGTCTCTTGCTGGGCGCTTTCAGTCTCGCGATGAATGTCCTGGGCACCGGAACGGGCTTTGGCTCGCAGGATCTCCCGGCGGGCATGGACATACTCAACAGCCCTGCGATCGGGATCAGCATGAGTCTCGTCTACATCGCCGTCTCGGTCTTCATCTGGGTCGGAGCGGGAAAGATGGCGGAGCTCGAGAGCCACTCCATGGTGATGGTGGTCTCCATCCTGTCGATGGTGCCGTGCGTGTCTCCCTGCTGCCTGCTCGGACTCCCGGTAGGGATCTGGGCCCTGGTCGTGCTCAACACGCCCGAGGTCAAGCAGGCCTTCCGTTCCTAGGGGCCTGGGGGCGCGTGTCGCTGCGGTGAGAAGGGGGAATCCTTGGCGTAGCGCCCTGGGGCGCCGGGGCCCTACCGGAAGGGTCGCAAGTACGGGTCGGGGGTGGGTGCCATCTGCGCCGCCCCCGAGCACCAGCGCAGGTCGATCTCCGAGTCGCTCATGAGATTCATGTTCTCCTGGATGGAGATCGACGACTGGAAGCCCACGAACTGGGACAGCGGGCACGGGGTTCTGTAGACCACCGTGCCGTTGTCGATGCGTTCGGAGTTCAGGTTTCTCAGGACACCGTCGACGACCGCCGGTCCGGACATGACCGGCGAGCCGAAGGGCGAGTCGAAGGAGAAAGCCGTCCGGTTTCCGCGGATCTGAAAGTCGTCGATGCGCACGTGCTCGACGCCCGAGATCGCCACGTGGGAACGGTCGGCACGGGGAAGATCGACGTCGATCGATTCGATCAGGACCGAGCGGGTCGAATAGAGCTCGCCGTCGTCACCCGTGTAGAGGTAGACGCCCTTCTCGGGGTCGTCGTCCGTCCAGACCACCACCGCTCCGTGGGAGCCGACGTTGGCGGGGTTCTCGCGAACCTGGATGTCGCGGAAGATGAGGTCTCCCAGGTGGCCGGCCACGCTGATGCCGGATCCGCCGTCGCCCCAGAGATCGTAGATGCGCACGTTCTGGAAGAGCAGGGTTCCGAATCCGGAAGGCCCGGGGTTGTCGAAGGAGCGGTTGACGACCTGGATCGCCGTGCGCTTCGAACCGCGGTGATCGATGTCGATGAAGTAGCAATCGCCCTGGGGAGAGTCGATATAGATGCTGTGCTCCTCGACCGGATCGAAGGAGCATGAACGGTAGTCATAGCGCCCGCGCCCGTGGGCTCGCGTGCCCCACTTGTAGCCGTACCCCGAGTAGTTGCCCACCGCGAGGTTCTCGCGACCCGCCGCGAAGTGGCAGTCGTAGAAACGAACCAATCCCACGTTGTGCCCCTTCGGAACCGCGACGCTGGAGGTAAAGCGTGCCTCGATCGTCAGGCTCTCGAAACGGACGTCGGCGATGCCTCCGTTCTCGCGGCCGTCGTTCATGAACTGGCGCAGATCGAATTCGCGGATGCGAGCTTCCTCGTTCCGTCCCACGACGGCGAAGCGCATCGGGACCGGCCCCCAGTGAACGACGTAGTCCTTGAAGTCGGAGTCGCCCGCACCGATCGACATTCCGGCCCCGGGGATGTCGCCGTAGACCGAGATGACGGGGTAGGTGTTGGGATCGCTGGCCTTGAGGGCCGTGACCAGGGGGAAGGGGCCCGCGGGGATCAGGACGTCGTCCTCGTAGCCCTCGCCGTTGGGAATCCAGACGACCTCCGGAATGAGCACCATCGTCTCGGGGGGCAGTACAGGGATCAGGGGAGCTTCGAACGTGTTGCGCGGAGGTCGGGAGCTGGTGAGATCCTGCGAGCCGCTGTTGCCACCCTCCACCAGGTCGTCGACCGCGGCCAGGAGCGCGGGGGTCGGTGCGCCGGGGCGGGACCGGGCGGCGGCCGCTATCACCTGGGCGGCAAAGGGGGGCCAGCGCCTCTGCCGGCCCGTGGCCGCGTCGATCTCGACCACCTCGCCGTCCCAGACGAAGATGCGTCCGTTCCCGTCGACGAAGAGGCGCGAGGGATCGTGGAAGCCTCCACCGAAGGACAGGAGGTTCTGCATCCCCGTATCCGTGTCGATGCGCAGGAGCGCCCCGGTTCCTCCGAGCGCATCCGCATCCAGGACCAGGAGTTCGCCCCCCGGTTCCACCGCTAACTCGATCGGGTTGGAGAGGAAACCGCCCTCGCTGAGCACTTCGATGCCCTGGGCTCCCACGTCCAGGCGGAGGATCGCCGGGGCCCGGTTGCGCTCGACGCTCAGCGCAAAAACCTCGCCCGCGGGGGTCGTGACGACATCGCGAACGGCTCCGACATCCGTTTCGGGGCCGCGAGCGGTCCTTTGAGCCTCGGCGAGGATCGTACAGGCCAGGAGGAGCAAAGGGGGCGCACCCAGGCGTAGCAGCGTGTTCCAGGAGGGCATAGGGACGGACGAGGGCGGAAAGCTTTTCGCCCTTATCCACGCTATGTCATTTCTTTCCCGGACGAGGGGGAGCGGCAGGGGTTTTCCGACCGCATGCGAGAATGGTTTTCCCACCCGGAAAGGATTTCCGGATCGGGGTGCGGGGCGTCAGCGCTGAACGATCCCCAGGCCGTTCGACAGGGAGAACCCCATCACGGCGCCGGGATCCACACTCAGGCACTGCACGAACCCCACCGTGCAATCCGGGGCGCTGGCGGGCCAGTTCACCGTCGTCGCTGCGTTGCCCCCTCCGTCGGTCACGTAGCCGATCACGAACCGGGGCAGCGGCACGAGGGTTCCCCCGACGAAGTCGACATAGATCGAACGGGTCCCGATGAGGAATACCCCGGCCCGATTCGGCTCCGCATTGGAGAGGCTGAACGTGATCGGCGAGCCCGGGGTCGGCGTCCCCGACGCGCCGAGCAAGGCCAGACCGGGCGTACCCGCGAGGGCCTGGCCCAGGTCCGTGATGTCCGCGACCGTCCCGCTCGTCAGGGCTTGAGTCGATGCGTTGCCCTGGGCATCGGTGAAACTCCAGCAGAAGACGGCGCCCGTCGCGCCCGGAACGGAAGGCAGGGCCGCGCGCCACAGCCCGCCGCCCTGGTGGAAGGCCTCGCCGCTCGCGTGGGAAGAGGCGGTCGAGCTCGCCTGCCAGCTCACGTGGGTCGCAACGACGTAGCCGTCACCGCCGTCGTCGCACACCGCATCCTGCGTGCGCGCGTGGAAGAGGGTCTGGGTTGGATCAAAGGCCGGGCGGACCCAATCGAGGATACGCGGCGCCCGAGTATCCGCCACGCCGGTGTTGTCGTAGACCCGATTCGTGAACCCGCCGGATTCGCCCTGGCCGGAGACGAGGTCGTAGTCGCCGTCCCCATCGAGATCGCCCACTGCGATATCGAGTGTCGAGTCGCCGATACTCTGCACGTCGCTGCTCACGTTGACGAAGGAACCCGCGCCATCGTTTCTATAGAGCTTCTCACCGCCGAAACCGAGCGAGCCGATCACGACGTCCAGATCTCCGTCGTCGTCGTAGTCGAGCCCCGCCATCTCGTTGTCGTCGTCGCCGTTCGGGGCGGCGAAGGATGCGGTCGCCACGGAAGAGATCGAGTTCGTCGCATAGCCGTCGTTGAAGCCCGATAGCGATACGATCATCCCGTCGAGGGAAAGGTCGTTGTCCAAGTCCCCCCATTCGATCTCGTAGGTCCCGTTCGATCCCACGCCGTCCAGAAGGGTGCTGATGGCGAAGTTCCCCGTTCCGTCGTTCAGCCAGAGGCGGGAGCGCTTGCCCGATTGGCCCTTACCCGAGAGCGCGATGTCGACGTCGAAATCCCCGTCCCAGTCGAAAATCGTCACGTCCTGGGCGTTGTACAGGTCATCCGGCAGGTTCGTTTCGGTCCCATCGCTGAAGAAGGCGTCGCCGTCGTTCAGGAAGAGATGGGCCTGGGACGCGACTCCGGAGAAGGTCCCTCCGTCGGTGAAGACCACATCCAGATCGCCGTCATCGTCCACGTCTCCCGCACAGACGCAGAAAGAGGCCATGGTGACGTCCGGTAGCCGTGCGGCGGATTCGTCCGAGAAATTGCCCGTACCGTCGTTGATCAGAAGACGTCCGCGCTGCGTCGTGGTCGGCCACGCCCCCTCGGGGGCGTACATGAGATCCGGGTCGCCGTCGTTGTCGAAGTCCTCGGCGATCACCATCTTGGCGTTGAAGTTGCCCACGTTCAGCTGGCCGTGAGCGGCGCTGAAGTTGCCGGTGCCGTCATTCAGGAAGAGGTGCTGGGCCAGGGCTCCGCCGGCTCCGTAACCGCTGCCGTTGGCGAACAGGATGTCCAGATCACCGTCCCCGTCCACGTCCGCCAGGGCGATCCCGTCCGTCCAGAGCGACTGGGCAGGCAGGGCCGAGGCGTCGTAGGAGAACTGGGCGGAGATCGTGGGCGTGAGCGAAAGGAGACCGAGGCCTCCAAGGGCAAATCGCAGCATGTCCATGGGGGGGCGGGGAGGGGTGAGCGCCGGCGGCGGCCTGGAGAGCGCCATCTTGGATCGTAACCCGAAACAGCGAATCGGGGGGCGCTCGGCCCGGGTGGCGGGTCGTGAGATTTCCCCCGCAGGCCCCAGCACGATATCCGAGCGGATCTCCCACGGCTGCGCCGCCTTCGGCGCGGGCGGCTTTCCGCTTCCTCACGAGTGTGGAAGGCGTCGAGGCCGAAGGAATATGGAAACCTCTCGATCAGGTGGCCCCTTTGCGGACCCCCTCCAGTGTTTCGTCGTCGACGTTGGCGCCGCAAAGGACCACCGCCACCGCGCCGCCTGAAAACTCACGGGCCTGCATGCGGCAGGCGGCGAGGGTCATCGCCGCGGCTCCCTCGATGCGCATCTCATGCGTCCTCATGAAGTCGCGCAGTGTGTGGCGGGTCCGGGTTTCGGGGACCATGACGTAGTCCGAGATGTGCTCGCGCAGGAGCGGGAACGTGATGGCCCCCGCTTCGACCCCGCCGGCCGTTCCGTCGGAGAGCGTCGGACCCGAGGGGATGTCCAGGATCTCGCCGGCTGCGATGGAACGGATCATGACCGCCGAGGGTTCCGGCGAGCAGCCGAAGAGGCGCGTTTGCGGGGAGAGCTCCCTCATCACCAGGGCGATGCCGCTCAGAAGACCGCCCCCGCCCAGGGCGACGAAGATCGCGTCGAGGGGGGGCGCCTGGCGTAGGATTTCGAGCGCCACCGTACCCTGTCCCGCGATGATGTCGGCGTCGTTGTAGGGAGAGACGTAGAGAGCTCCGTGGCGTTCGGCCCAGTCGCGCGCGTGGCGCTCGGTTTGCGCTCCATCGTTGCCGTGGGTTTCGATCCGTGCTCCGAGTTCGCGGATCAGCTCGAGCTTGCGCGGACTGGCATTCGTCGGCACGAAAACGGTTGCGGCGGCGCCCGCGGAGCGCGCTGCGAAGGCTACCGCTGCGCCGTGGTTGCCGGTGGAGGCGGCCACGATCAGAGGCAGCTCGCCCGTTTCTTTCAGGACTTCGACCTTGTTCAGCGCGCCGCGCACCTTGAAGGATCCTGTCCGTTGCAGGTTCTCGCACTTCAAAAAGACCTCGACCCCGAGCTCCTTTTCGAGGGCGGGCGAGCGCAGGGACGGAGTCTCTTCGATCTGCGCGGCGATGCGGCCCTCTGCCGCGCGAACATCGAGAAGAGTCGTCAAGACCGCAGCTCGACGAACGTGTCTCCGATGCGCCGCAGGCCCTCGTCGAGAATATCGTGTGGCAGGCCGAAACTGATCCGCAGGTGACGGTCCAGGCCGAAGTGATCCCCGGGGACGACCAGGACGCTCTTGTCCCTGCGCAATCGTTCGACCAGTTCGGTCGAGTTGATCGGGGTCGAGTAGCGACAGAAGGTGATCGCCGCCGCCTCGCTTTCGAAGAGCTGGATCTCATCGACCTCGTCGGCCCAGGAGGCGATCCGATCGTGGCCGGAGCGAATGCGCGCGCGCGTTCTCGCGAGGATTTGCGGTCGCACCGCCGGCGACAGGGCGATGCGGGCGAGGTGATTCGACAGCATCGTCGAACAGATCGTCGTGTACTCGTGGCGCCGCCACAGGCGATCCAGGCAGTCCGGCGGCCCGACCGTCCAGCCGAGGCGCAGTCCCGCCAGACCGTAGGCCTTGCTCATGCTGCCCTGGCAGAGAACACGGTCGTAGCGACCGAAGAAGCTGGGCGTCTCCTCGTCTGTAAGGCGCTCCGCGCCGCGGTAGACCTCGTCGGACAGGAGCCATGCCCCGACGCGCTCGGCGCTTGCAACGACGGCATCCATCTCTTCAGCGCTGAGGATGCGACCGGTGGGGTTGTTGGGGTTGCAGACCGCGATGAGTTTCGTCTTCGGTCCCACGGCCGCATCCAGGGCGGCCGGGTCCAGACGCCAACCGTCCTCTTCGCACAGCTGTACCGAACGCGTGGTGAGCCCCAGGTTCTGAGCGATCCCGTAGATCTGCATGTAATTGGGAAACACGATGCAGCACTCGTCGCCGGCCTCCAGGAGCGAGTTCATGACCAGGTAGTTGGCCTCCGCCGCCCCCACGGTCACGAAGACGTTGCTCTTCGTGGCGCCGTTGTACTGCAGGGCGATCGTCTCTCGCAGTTCGCTCAATCCGTTCGTCTCCGGATAGTGGAACTCGATGTCGAGCAAGCGCTCGACCTGCGTGCCACTGATCTCCAGGAGCTCGCCCAGGGACATCGGATGGACGCCCGACTCCGACAGGTTGTAGTCGACCGTGGTTTCCCACTCCGACATCCACCGCTCCATCGTGAATTCGTGGAAGTTCTTCACGGCTTTTTCCTGATGTCATCCGCGCCGGGTCAGGCCGCAGCCTGTAAGCGACTCATCTCGAACTCCACCGGCCCGGCTCTCTTGGAGTTTTGCCGAAGATCGGCGCCGAGAGCCTAATGGATCGCACCGGCCCACGTGGCTCCGATGCCGTTGGAAATCGCGCCAGGTCGGGATCCGTGGCCGGACGGCCGTCCGTCGAACCCGACGGTGCCGTCCCGGCGCGCGCTCAATAATCGTAGTAGAAGTCGGTGGAGGAGGCCTCCTGGAACGCCAGGATCGATCGGACGACCGCGACGACGACAGGCACCGCGCTCGCCAGCACGACGGCGAGGTTGCGTCGGGGGATGGCCCTGAGTCGGAAGAGGACCTCGGCGCCGCGCGCCGCCGCGGGACTCGCGGCGAGAAGTCCACCCTCCAGGGCGGGCAGGTCGCTGAAGAAATAGGCCCCCAGGGTGAGGAAAAACAAAAGCGACAGGGCGAAGGACACGTCCCCCGATCGCAGGTGAAAGCAGGGGTGCCAGAAGCCGATGATCATGGCCGCACCCAGAGAGGCGCAAAGGATGCCCGTGGTCTGGCCCAGACGGGCGCTTCCGTTGAGGCCTGCGACCAGGGCCAGGCCCGTCGCGGTCAAGAGGAGCACGATCGGCATGGTCGCGCCTTCGAGCCGTTCATTGAGCCCGGCGCCCACGATCCACAAGAGCGCCAGCGACACGGCCGCGCCGCCCAACCACAACGCCGCCGTGCCCGGGCTCCAGTGATGAACGATCATCGCCCGCAGGAGTCCGGCCAGCATGGCGGCGGCGGCCAGCGAGCGCAGGGTCAGGGCTTTCCCGGCGTCCTCCATCAGGAAGAGGGGTGCGGACAAGAGGGCGATCCACAAGAGCCAGTCCAACCCGGCCGGGGTGCGGTCTCCGAAGGGGTGGGGGGGCAGCTCCAGAAGGAGCGAGTAGGACACGAAGAAAGCGATGGCGGTGAAGAGCGCGAAGAAGCTCTTCTTCGGGGGCGGGCCGGGTTTCCACGGCCGCCAGACACAGGCGAGTCCGATCCCGACGATGAGACCGGGCAGGAGCACGCCCAGGGAAAACGCGCGCAGCTCCAGCAATCAGTCCTGGCTCGCTTCGACGCTGATGATGATCTCGACTTTCTTGCCGATGCCCCCCAGGCCGTAGTTCATGCCGAACTTCGTGCGATCGATGGTGAAGGAGGTGTGGAAGCCGATGACCGGCCCGTCGCGGCCCTTGCCGTCGCCGGTGTGTTCGAGGTCGAAGGTGATCGGCTTGGTCACGCCGTGCACGGTGAGCCGACCGGTGACCGAATACATGTTCTTGCCCTTGCCCTTCGCCACGTCGGTGCTCTCGAAGATGAGCGTGGGGAACTGCACCGCGTCGAAGAAGTCCGGGCTGCGCAGGTGCTTGTCGAGCATGCTGGTGCGCGTGTCGACGCTGGCCGCATCGACCTCCATGAGGACCTCGCAGTCACCGGGTTTCTTCTCGTCGAAGGTGAAGCTACCGCTGAACTTGGCGAAGCGGCCGTAGAAGTACGAGGCGTTGTTGTGCTTGACCTTCCACAGGACGTTTGAGTGGGTGGGAT
The DNA here is from genome assembly GCA_002683825.1 of Planctomycetota bacterium. Lineage (GTDB taxonomy): Bacteria > Planctomycetota > UBA1135 > UBA1135. Next base: position 85,296 of record NYUD01000030.1, on the reverse strand, counting down.
CCACCGTGTAGGAGGCCGCCGCGGCGGGGTTGGAGGCGGCCCGGCTCACGGGGCCGGTCGGCGCCGTGGCGAGGTCGAGGGTGCCCCAGGCGAAAAGGCTGAACAAGAGCAAGGATGTCAGACGCATGATCGTGGACTTCTTCGATTGAGACGGAAACTTCCGCTGTGGTAGGCCATGGTAGGGCTATTCGACCCCCTTTGCTTGGGGGACTTGCCCGGTGCGTTCTCTTCTGGGAAAAACCCTTACCTTCCGCCGGACAACCGCAGCGCTTCCTCTTCCCAGAAGCGCGCGCGCTCCGGTCGCCCGCGTTTGCGCCACTCGCTGGCCAGCGCCCGGGCGACCTCGGGGCTGGGAAGCAGCTTCATGGAAGCCTCGAGGTCCTTCAGAAAGCCCTGCGTGTCTCCACCGGCCCGTTTGATCAGGGAGCGATTGCGCAAAGCCCCGTCCGCCCCGGGGTGTCGCTCTATCAGGCCGTCGAGGACACGCAAACCGACGTCGGTCGCACCCATGCGCCCGTGCAAGAGGCCCAGGTTGCTCACCGATTCCGCCAGATCCGGATCGATCCGGATGGCCTGGCGATATTCCTTCACCGCCGCGTCGAATTGCCCGTTCATCTCCAACAACACTCCGCGGACATGATGATACATCGCCAGCTTCCCGTCGAAGGCGGACTCGCGCGTCAGGAGTGAAGCCGCCCGCTCCATGTGACGAGCTGTGTAGAGGGCCATCATCCACAGTCCGGGATCGTCGTGGTGGGAAGGCGGTTCGGCATCGGGCCAGCGGAAGGCTCGCCAGTCCCCGGTGGCGGATTCGGGAAAGCGCAATGGCGCGGCTTCGGCGGCCGGGCCCGGTCGCTTGCGAATCCAGTGATCGTGAATCCGGACATGGGCGACGTCGAAGACGCCGGTCCTGCGCATGTGACACTCGACGCAGTCACGCCCTTTCTTGCGGGCGGGGGAAAGCGGACAGGAGGAGTTCGAGCTGTTATGGGGTGCGTGGCAGCGGCTGCAGCCGTCGCGCACCCGTTTGCGCTCCAGCGGATCCTGCAGGGGGCGATGGGGATCGTGGCAGCTCGAGCAAGAGAGCCCATCGGCATCCGCGCTCGTTTCGAGGTAGCAGCGCGACAGAACCAGGCGTTCGACATGGCTGACGAAGCCCACTTCTTCGGTGGCCTGGCTGGCCACGAAGATGGCGCGATGTTCCAGGAGATCCCCGCCGGGGGCCGGCGGGGCCAGGTTCCCCGGCTCGAGCTCGATGCGCGCGTCTCCCTGCAGGTGACACCCCGCACAGAGCGACATGCGTTGCGTGCGCCCGAGGTGGGCAGGGTTGAGAATGGGATCCTCTCCCGCCGGCTCTTGCCCCAGTAGTTCCCGGGAGCGCCAATCGACGTGGGCCTCTCCCCCGCAGTGGCAGGCGCCGCAGGAGATGCCGCGGGGTCGCCACGCTTCAGGCGGCGGGATTCGATTCTGCGGCCAATCCCGAGGCGGCAGCAGGTCGGTGTGGCAGGCCAGGCACTCGGGCGTGATGGGCACGCTGAAACGCGAGCCCGGCTTCATCGCGTGTCCGGGTGCGAGCGCCGCATGCCGTTCGTTTCCGTCGGCACTCGAGACCACCTCCAGAGGAGCAAACCAAAGTCGTTCGTGCTTCGCGACGGCGTACGAGCGATCCAGGACACCGGCGCCGATCGCGAAGGCCAGGCGCCCCGAGTCGCGATGGGGGCGCCGGCCCGATAGGGAGGTGGCGGCACGCTTTTCGACGATACGTGCATTCTTGCCGTCGCCCTCGAAGTGGTATTGAAAGCCCGTCTGCGTTTCGAGGACCGATTTCAATCCTGCGAACTCGCCCGGCCGAATCCCGTCGAGGGCCCGTGCCATGCCGCCGGCGCGATAGCTCTCGACGATCTCGGCGTGGCAGTCGGTGCAGCTCGCCCCGATCGCGAGCTCGGAGGCGGGATCGCGCTGCTGAGCTTCAGCGAAAACGGGACTTGCCAGGAGTGCCAGCAAGCCGGGAAGCAAACCTTGGCAGCTCATGTTTCTTCGCGGAGTACGTCGAGCAGCGCCAGGGTGCAGCGTTCCAGCGTCCGGAAGGTGAGCCCGAAATCCGCGCCCTCGAGAACCGGATCCGCGATCTCGTCCTTTCGAGCCAGGATCCTCGGGAAGAGAAAGCTCGGAACCCGATCCGCCGGGCCACCGGCCAAGGCGTGCAGATGGGAGCGCGTCATGGCAAAGAGGATACAACTGCCATCGAACAGATGGGGCGCGTCGTCGATGTGGGTCGGGCGAAACCCTTGAACGGCTTGTGCTGAGACACCGAGGCGCTTCAACGCCTGGGCTGTCTCCGGAAAGATGCGGCCGTTGCGATAGGTCGTGGCGACCGATGAGATGGACCGCGGAATCTCCAGGTGCCGGGCATAGAGTTCCGCGAAGGCGGAGCGCACCATGTTGCCCGAGCAGGCGAAGACGATGCGCTGCGTTTCCCGAAGGGCTGTCCTTAACTCTTCGTCGATCATGGGTACGGCGGTTTCTATCCAGCGACGAAAGCTTCCAGCGATCGTGCCATCGACCCATAGCCGGTGTGGCGGTGTTCGAACTCGAGTCCCAGGCGTTGTGCCGCAGCTCGGGCACGTTGCATGAGCTGGGGTGCGTCCGTCTGGGAGAGGTAGACGAGCCGTTTGTACCGGCCGAAATAGTCCCCGTAGAGCTCGGGGTTGTGGTCCAGTCCCAGCCCGCGGATGACGAGGCGCTCGAAGTGCCGGGCCAGGAAATCCGTCAGGTAGAAGGTCCCCGGCTCCCGGCGGGAGAGTTCGTCGAAGAGTCTTGTGCCCGCAAAGAACTGATAGCAGTGCGCCCCGGGAAGTCGTTCGACCCCTTCCTCGGAAAGGACGGAGTCGAGTCGACCGCCGGTTCCACAATCCGCATAGGCACAGAAGATGCGCTCGAATTCCTCACGGCCTGCGCGGATCCGGGCACGTACCGCCTCGGGAATACGCTCTGGCGTGTTGTGGAGTTCCGCCGCAATCGAGCGCACGACCACGCCCCGCCAACCGTTGGCCCGGGCCAGTTCTTTGATCTCACGGGAAAGGGCGCCGCAGGCGATCACCAGGACCCCTTCGTGCTTTGCTTGGCTCGTCGACTTCACGTTCGGCTGGGGGAGCCTCCGCCCGTCATTCTCTCCTCGGTCGCTTCGTTACGAAAGCACAGTGTCGAGGAACCTTCTCGAAGCGTCGGAGGGCGGACGGACTCGTTCACCGGGCCTGCGTGCATCGGGGCGCTGCGAATTCCCGGAGACTCTCGTCCAGCGGGGGCCAGGGCCCGCCATCATCAGAGTTCGTCCACCAACCGCACACACATGAGATCTTCCTGGCTGCGCAGGACCAGCATTCCGCTGGCGAGTGCCATCGGCGCCCACATCCGGTGGTCCGAGCGGTCGTCGATTTCGAACAGGTTGGCTTCGGCGATCTGCTGATAGCCCTTTGCGCTCGCCTCGACGACGCGCAAGACGCCGTTGAGCCCGTCCTGGATGATCAGGTGATCACCGGCCAGGATCGAGTTGCCGCGCCCGAAGTAGGGGGCGTCCGCCGTTCGCCAGAGCTCTGTGCCCTCGAGGTCGAGGCACATCAGTCCGCCTTCCTTGCGGCGCGCGCGGCTGTCGTGGTTCCAGTTCTCATTGACGATGAGGTAAAGGAGATCGCCGTGGAGAAGGGGGGTGTGGACCTGCGATCCGCGATCGATGTGGAAGAGCTCTTCGAACTCGTACCCTGATGTCTTCTTTTCGATCTGTAACAGGGTCGAACCGCCCCGATAGCCACCGGTGACGAAGATGTGGTTGTCGTCGATCCGGATCGGGCCGGGGATCGGCAGACGGGTGAGCTTGGTCTCGTGGCTCCAGATCAGCTCGCCGTCCTCCGGGGCGAAGCTGGAGATCATCATGGGCGTAGCTGCACTCCGTCTCGAGCCCCGGGTGGTGTTCGACAGGAAGAGGATCTGGTCCTCGCCCAGCAGATTGAGCAGCCTGGGTGTCGAATGGCTGTAGCCCAGGCTTTCGGTGAACCAGGCATCTTCTCCCGTGAAGCGATCGAGGGCCACGAGTCCGACTTCCTGTCCGAGGGGGGAGACGATGAGCAGGTCGTCGATGATCAAGGGTGAGTTGGCCCAGCCGAACATCGGTTGCTCGCCGCCGAAGACCTCTCGCATGTCGACCTCCCACTCGATCTCGTGGGTCTTGCGATCGATGCAGAGCACGTGTCCGAAGCCGCTGGAGAGGTAAACTCGATCTTTCTGGACGTTCGGTACGGTGCGCGAGCCTGGGAAAATCAACCTGCCCTCGGCCTCCCACTCCACGCTCCACAACTCGTCTCCGCTCTCGAGATCGAAGACGCGTAGAAGGTCCAGGGAGCCGACCTCGCGATCGAGCAAGTAGACCTCGCCGTCGCGCACGGCCGGCCCTCCGAATCCTTCCCCGACGGAAGCCATCCAGGCAACCTCAGGGCCCTCTTCGCCCCAATCGAAGTTGAGGCCGGAGGCTTCGACTCTTCCCGTGCGGTTCGGGCCAAGAAATTCGGGCCAATCCTTCGGTGTCTCCTGCGCGAAAACGGGGGTGGCGAGCAAGCTGAGGGCGCAGAGGGTAAGGGGGTGACGTCCCATGGTTTCTTTTTCGAACGGTCGCGTTCCTGCTCCGGACCGAAGTTCCACTCCTCGAGATGGGAGAAGACGACCGGCGACCTCCGTGAGGTGGAGGCGCCGGCATTTTCATGCCCGGTCCCGGAGTCTATCCCATTCTCCATTCTTGGACGACTTCAAGGATCCGCAGAGTAGGCTGCGCCCCATGGCGGAGCTACGGCCCTATCCCTTCGGAGCGCTGATCCGGAGGATGTTTCGCGAGCTGGAAACGTCCGGGTCGATCTGCGATCTCCCACGCGGGAAGTTCTTCCTCGGTGGGGGAGAACGGGAGCTCTCCACGAGCTTCCACGGCAGGCGGGCCGGGACCCCCCTCGGACCGGCGGCGGGGCCGCAGTCGCAGATGGCCCAGAACCTCCTGCTTTCCTGGCTGGGTGGTTCGCGGATCATCGAGCTCAAGACCGTGCAGGTCGATGACGAGCTCACGATCCCGCGCCCGTGCATCGACATGCAGACGGTCGGCTACAACATCGAGTGGTCGCAGGAGTTGAAGCTCGAACAGTCCCTGGAGGAGTACGTCAAGGGATCGATGTTGATCGAGATCCTGGTCGCCAGCGGCAAGCTCGATCTGCAACCGGGGGCGGAAGCGACCCTGTTCGACATGAGCGTGGGCTACGACCTGGCCGGGATTAGCTCCGCGCAGGTCCAGGCCTTCCTTCGCGGGATGCAGGACGCCAGCGGCGTCGTCGAGCGCCTGCGCTCCGAGATACCGGACGAGTACCGCCGCTTTCGGGACCTGGACTTCACGACGCGCCTTTCCGACACCCTGACCCTCAGCACCTTCCACGGCTGTCCCCCCGACGAGGTCGAGGCCATCGTCGATTTTCTCCTGCGGGAGAACGGCTTGAACTGCATCGTCAAGCTGAACCCCACGCTCCTGGGTCCGGACGAGGCGCGCGAGGTTCTCAACGGAATCCTGGGCTACGAGGACGTTCGCATTCCGGACTCCGCCTTCGAGAACGACACCCGCTGGGAAGAGATGGAGGGCTTCGTTCAGCGCCTGGGTGATACCGCCGGAGGGCTCGGCCTGGGATTCGGAGTGAAGTTCACCAACACCCTGATCGTTCACAACCACCGCGACTTCTTTCCAGAGACGCAAGAGCAGATGTACCTCTCAGGAGCGCCGCTGCACGTCCTGGCGATGCGTCTGGTCGGACGGTTTCGAGAGCGCTTCGCGGACGCCTATCCCATTTCGTTCTCCGCCGGCATCGACCGCAAGAACTTCCCCGATGCGGCGGCCCTGGGCCTGGTTGCGATCACCGTGTGCAGCGACCTCCTGAAGCCCGGCGGATACGCGCGCTTCTCGGGGTACTTCGAAGAGCTCGAGCGACGTATGCAACGCGCCGGTGCGGAGGATCTGCAGGATTTCGTCATCCGGGCCTCAGGGAACGCCGCGAGCGCCCTGAAAGAGCTCGACCTCGAGGAAGGGGAGCGTGAGAGCTGCGTAGCCGCGCTGGAGCGGGAGGGCCCCCTGGAAAGCGCCTGTTCCCCGGACACCTTCGCAGCCTGGGTCTCCCAGGCGCGCCTCCTCAATACCAAGGGCTACGTGGAGAAAGCGACCCGCGACCCCCGCTACGCGCAGGCCGGGAACGCCAGGCCGCCCCGCAAGATCGGCAGCCGCCTGGAGCTCTTCGATTGCATCACTTGCGACAAGTGCATCCCGGTCTGCCCCAACGATGCGAACTTCACCTTCGTGCTGCCGCGTCTGCGGCTGCCGATCGTGAAGCTTCGGTACGAACAAGGCCTGTGGAAAACGCGCGCGGACGGCGAACTCGTCATCGAAGAAAAACACCAGATCGCCAACTTCGCGGATTTCTGCAATGACTGCGGCAACTGCGACGTCTTCTGTCCCGAGGACGGCGGGCCCTACGTCGTCAAGCCGCGTTTCTTCGGCCGTCTCGAGGACTGGAAGAGCTTCGCCCACCTCGATGGATTTCATCTTGCACAGACGCGTGGCGGCTCGGTCGTCCGTGGCCGCTTCGGGGGCGTTGAATACAGTTTGAGCGGCGGTTCACCACGCGCCCGCTTCGCGGGGGCGGGATTCGAGCTCGAACTGGAAGAGAACGACCCGGCCAGCGACCCCCGTGGCACCGCGAGCACGGAGGTCGACCTGACCTACTTCCAGCTTTTGATCTGGATCCGCGACGCCGTGGGAAAGGCCGACGAGATCAACTACGTCAGTGCATGGAGCTAGGCGAGCCGCCGTGCGTGGGGCGCGGTCCAGAGCGACTAGCCACCGTAGATCTCGGGACGGGTGTCGCGGGCGAAATCCCAACCGGAGGGGTCCTCGGCCGACAGCTCGTCCAGATCGAGATCGGCGATCACGAGCTCTTCATGCTGTGAGCGGTTCGCCAACCGACCGCCGGGGCTGCAGAAGTAGCTGGCGCCGAAATACTCGACGTCGAAGGGAGGCTCGTTTCCCTTGCGGTTCGAGCCGCCGATGAAGAGGTTGTGGCGCGCAGCGTCGACGAGGAACTCGAGCTCCCACATGCGGCGCGATTTTTCGCCGAAGGTGACGGCGGGGGAGAAGACGATCTGCGCCCCCTCGGCGGCCAGGGACCGGGCGACTCCGGGAAAATGGCGGTCGTAGCAGGTCGAGATGCCGATGCGCCCGACCCTGGTCTGGAAGACGGGAAAGAACGGGTTCTTCGAGTTGTTCGCCGGCGTGTCGTCGAGTCGGCCGTCACTCGGCCCGTAGTAGAAGTCTTCGCAGAAACTCGCGCATTCGTTGGTGCCGCTGGGAATGTGCGTCTTGCGGTACTTCCCGAGCAGTTCGCCGCGCTCGTCGATGACGACGGCCGTGTTGAAGCGTGTCCTGGAATCGGGATCGAGTTCGTAGAGCGGAGCGATGAGGATCATTTCCACTTCGCGTGCGACCTCGCGCAGCGTGGTGATGGTCGGGCCTGCGCGGGCATCCTCGGCCAGCTCGAACCACATGGGGTCGCGGTGCAGGGCGAAGTAGGGACCCGTGAAGAGTTCGCCCAGACAGAGGACGTGAACGTCGTCCCGGGCGGCTCGACGGATCAGCTCGACGTGGTGTGCGACGTTCTTGGCGCGGATGGCCTCCAGCGAACCGCTGAGGCCGGAGAGCTCGGCCAGGCTGGCCGGCATGGGGTGATAGGCGTTGCGCGTTTCCGTCAGGGCGGCTCGAACGATCGTTGTCATCGTCGTTCTCCCGTGAAAAGAACCGCCCAGCCCTGGTCTTCGAACCCCGTCGCTTCATCCAGCGCGAGGAGCCCGGCGAGGCCCGCGGTTGCCGTGGCGCAGGCCGGGATGCCGGCGACGTCGGCGAGTTCCTGGGATCGCGAGAGCCCCTCCTCCGATGCCAGAAGGGGCCATCCGCCGGTCCGGATCAGGGCGTCGAGCAGCACGAATCCATCGTAGGTCTCGTCGTCGAGAATGCCCGTCGCCAGGCTTTTCGGCGCCGTTTTCCAGGGCTGCATGTAGCGCGAACGCCTGCGTCGCGCCCCTCGCCACACGCGCCGTACCTCCTCGTCCTCGCGGTGCTCGAGCCACCAAGCCGCGTGCTCGGCGTTCGATCTCTTGCCAGGGGATTCGCCGGCCGCGGCGTAGGCGTCTTCGGTCAGCCGTCGCCAGGCCCGTTCGAGGGGGTGGAGCTTCTCGGTTTGCACGAAGAAGAAACGCGGAAGCCGTTCCACCGCACCGAGCTGCAGGGCGGTCTCGAAGCCCTGGACGAAGGAGCTGCCCAGGGCTCCGCCCCCGACCTGGATCACGACGTTGTCCGGCAGGGGCATGCTGGACTCCTTGAACTGGGAGACCATCTCCCAGACAAGCGTCCGCCCGCCCTCCAGGGACAGCGCGTTGTCGCTGCCTTGAACCGAAAAGGGCAGTGCCCCACCCGCGACATCGGCGCGGAAGCGGTGCGTGCAGGGATCGCCGGGAGGCAGCTCGGGTGTTCGTTCGCACGCCACCACCCGGGTTCCCAGCTCCTCCAGCCTGGCGAGGACGAGCGCGTCCGCAGCGGGCGGAACGAAAGCCTTCAACGGCCGCCCCGTGGCCTTGGCGACGAGCGCGGCGCCCAGCGCGGCGTTTCCGCAGCTCGAGATGGAAAGCTCCCGGCCCGCCTCCTGCGCAAAGGCCAGGTGCAGGGCGATGCCCATCAGGTGCCGCGCCTTGTGCGAGCCGCCCACGTTCCCGGTCTCATCCTTGATCCAGACGTTTGCGATTCCCGCCGCGGATTCGAGCTCCCGACTGCGCACGAGGGGCGTGAACCGAAAGCTGCGTCCGTCCGTCTCGGCCAGTGCCCGATCGATCTCGCGAACGCGCGCCACGAACTCCGCGTCTTCCACGCCTTTGCGGCGCGCGAAGCGATAGGAGTGGAAGAGCTTCCGAAAGACAACGAACGGGTCCGGATCGTCGGCCTCCGGGAAGGCGTCTCCCTCGAGGTCCAGCTCGATCCCGAGGACGTGATCGACGTCGTCCCCTGCGTCTTTGCGGGGGCAGCAAAACGGTCGAGCCTCCTGTGGTGAGAGGGCCGTGTCGCAGCCCGCGCAAATCAGGCGGCTGGCCAGACTCACGATACAGCTACCGCGCCCGTTTCCCGGTTGAAAGCTTCGATCCGCCCGTCCCAGATGGAGAACCTCTCGCGCAGCCCGAGCCAAAACTCCTGGTCGCGGCGGCGCTCGAAGTCCTCGAGCGCCACCCCCTGTTGCTCGACCCAGGTGAAGTAGCCCAGGTTGAAGATGCGGTCGCGCCCGACCGCGTCCAGCTCTTCCAGGTGGTCCGTTCCCGCCTCGCCGATGGCCTTTGCGAAGGTCGCGGACGCGGCTCGAGCATCGAAGCCCTTGGGAAATGCGCCGCGCAACGTCTTTTGCTTCTCGGAGACGTACATCGCCGCACCGTCGGTCGCGACCGTCAGAATGGCGTCGTCCGAACCCAGGCGGCGGGCCCTGGCGAGCTTGATGGCCGCCATGATGTTGCAGAGGCTGGAGAGCCCGAAGTTCTCGAGCTGACGGAGGGACTCCTCGGACAAACCGCGTTCCTTCCGTAGCCAGTCGCGGCCCACGTCACTGTTGAACAGCACGTTCAGGCCGTCGGTCAGTGCATCGGAGATCGCGACGGCGACGTCGGTGTTTTGAACGTTGTGGATCAGCGGGATGTGTTTGTCGCCGATGCCCTGGATGTTGTGGCTGCCGTAGCCGTTGTACAGCATCGTCGGGCACTCGAGGGCTTCGACCGCGACGATCGAAGAGCGGAAGCGTTCCTTCAGCGAGTCTCCTGCCCCCAGGGTTCCGGCGGAACCCGTCGCGGAAACGAACGCGTTGAGCTTCCATCCGGGCCGTCGGCTCTGAACGTGGCCGAAGACCCGGGCTGCTGCTGCGCCCGTGCAATGGACGTGCACCAGGTGGTTTGCGAACTCGCAGAACTGGTTGAAGATCACGTTTTCCGGCGCGCGGTCGAGCTCGGCGCAGGCGTCGTAGATCTCCTTGACGTTGCTCTCGGATCCGGGCGTGCGCACGATGTCCCCGGGCCGGTCCACCCAGCTCTCGAGCCAGCGGAAACGCTCCGAGCTCATCCCTTCGGGGAGCACCGCCACGCCGCGGCAATCGAGGGCGCGCGAGATCGCGACGCCGCCGCGGCAGTAGTTGCCCGTGGAGGGCCAAACCGCGCGATGGCTCTGCGGATCGAACCGGCCGGTGACCAGCCGCGGCACCAGACAAGCGTAGGCGGCCAGCACCTTGTGCGCACCGATCATCGGAAAGCGGTTGCCCAGGAGCACGATGATGGGTGCGGCGACGCCGGTGAGCTCCTCGGTCAGCACGACGTGTCCGGGGATCGAAGCGAAGTCCGTGCGGTCTTCCGCGTTGTGCCAGTGAACGCGGAAGAGATTGCGCGGATCGGGCTCGTCGGGGCCCACCGCCAGGAGCGACTCGCGCGTCTTCGCCGGGATCGTCTGCGGGTCGGCCAGTTCCGACAGGGTCGGCAAGGCGATGCCCTTCTCGCGGAAGAATTCCACCGTGCGCGCGAAGACCCGCTCGTCGACAATTTTTCCTTCGCAATCCGGCATGGCGCCAGTTTAGAGCGCCGCCATGCGCTTCCATAGCTCCTTTGCCTGCGCGACGGCGGAGTCGTGGATCTCTTCCTGGTCCGCGCTCAGTAGCCGCCCGTCGCGCGCGATTTCACGACCCGCCGCACGGATCCATCCGAGCCCGACCTGCGCCGGTGTCGGAAGCAGCGTTGCGAAGAGCTCTTCCCCCGCCTCGAGACGAGGAACGACCCGGGAGACTTCGTCTCCGGCGGCCGCCGCCTCGCGCATCAAGGCCTCGATCTCGTCAGCCATCTTGGAGGGAAAGCCGTCGGTTCCCAGGGCCACGTGTTCGCTTGCGCCGAGGGACTTGGCGTAGCCCACGTTGTTGGCGATGTTGGAGCGCGGGTTGTGAACGAACCACAGTCCCTTCTCCGCCGCCAGACGGACCTCGGCCTCTGTCAGGTGTACGCCGTGGGCGAGGATCGATCCGGGGGGCAGGGCATCGAGGCCGAAAAGGCGCTGGAGGGGCCCTTCGAAGCCGCGTTTGCCGGCATCCTCGAGGTCCGCCCTGTCCTCGGCGACGTGGACGTGCACGACCGTGTCGAGATCGCGGGCGAGTTTCCCCGCATCGCGCACCGTCTCGTCAGAAACCGTGAAGGATGCGTGCAAACCGACGACCCCGCGCACCAGCGGGCGCGCGTTCACGCGCAGGAAACGCTCGCATTCCGCCAACCCGCGTTGCGCCTCCTCGCGGCCGCCGTTTCTCTCGCTGGCTCCGTAGCACAGGACGGCGCGCAGCCCGAGCTCCTGGCAGGCGTCCGCGATCACGTCGAGCGACCCTTCGATGAAGTTCGGCGACTCGTGGTGGTCGATCACCGCCGTCGTTCCCGCCAGAAGCGAAGCCGCTGCATAGTAGCGTGCCGAGGCCCGCAGCGTCGGTTCGTCCAGGGCCCGATCGAGCCGCCACCAGACGCGTTCGAGGATCTCTATGAAGCTCGTCGGCGGTGGCGCGGGCGCCGGCATGCCGAAGGGGCTCAGGGCACTGTAGATGTGCGTATGGGCGTTGACCCAACCCTGTGCCGTGCGGCTCAACGGTTCTTCACCCCGAGCGCCTCGGCCTTGCGAATGTGGCCCACGCTCATGGCCCTGGCCGCGGGCGTGTCTTTCATCGGCAGGCGCATGCGCCGCTCCCCGTCGAAGGCGTAAAGCGCACCGGCCACCGCCGCGGCCGTGGGCACGAGACCGATTTCACCCACGCCCTTGGCGCCGAAGGGGCCCTCGGGTTCGGGGTCCTCGACCAGGATCACCTCGATTTCCGGCATGTCGCGTGCGCGCAGGACACCGAGTTCGCGCAGCTTGTAGGTCACCGGCCAACCGCCCTCGCATGCAAGCTCCTCGGTCAGGGCGTAGCCCAGGCCCATGTGCACCGAACCCTCGATCTGCCCCTCACAAAGGGCCGGGTTGACCGCGCGCCCGACGTCGTGGGCGGCGATGAAGCGCTCGACCCGACCGTTTTCGTCGAGTATGCACACCTGCGTCGCATAGGCGTAGGCCGTATGGGTCTTGGGTCGGGCGACCACGGAGTCGGGGTTCGTCGTGTCGTCGACGAGCACATCGGCGGCGTAGACCTTGTCGGTCAGTTGCGAGAGCGTCCGGCCGCGGTCGAGGTCCTGCTTGAGCTTCTCCGCCGCGTTCTTGACGGCGCGTCCGCCGAACATCGTGGCCCGCGACCCGGTCGTCTGGCCGCAGTCCAGGGCGAAGGTCGAATCCACCCTGGGGCGGAAGAGCTCCGCCGGCAGGCCGGTCACCTCGACCGCGAACTGCACGAGGACGGTCGAGAGGCCTTGCCCCATCTCGGTGTAGCCGTTGTACAGGGAGATCGTTCCGTCCTCTTCAGGAACGAGTCGCGCCTTGCCCCATTCGCTGGCGCCGTTGCCGATGCCGCTGTTCTTGATGCCGCAACCGATCCCCACGGCGCGGCCTTCGGAAAGCGCCCTTTGATAGGCCTCCTCCACGGCCTCGAGGGTCTTCTTCAGTCCCACCGAAGCCGTGAGCTTCTGGCCGGTCGAGGTTTGCGAGCCGATCTCGACGGCGTTGCGCCAGCGGATCTCCCAGCCGCTCAAACCGACCTTCTCGGCCAGCATGTCGAGACAGCCGTCCATGGCGAAGTGGGCCTGGTTCGCACCGAAGCCGCGCATCGCGCCGCAGGGCGGGTTGTTCGTCGTCGCTGCGACGGCCTCGACGTCGACGTTGGGAACCGAGTAGGGCCCGCAGGAATGACCGGCCGCGCGCTCCAGAACCTTGGCTCCGACCGAGGCGTAAGCGCCGGTGTCCCCGATCATGCGTGCCCGGACGGCCGTCAAGCGACCCTGCGCATCGCAGCCGACGCGGTAGTGCATCCGGATCGGGTGACGCTTGGGGTGGATGCGAATCGACTCCTCCCGGTTCAGCGTCAAGCGCACCGGGCGTCCCGCCAGCCGGCACAGGAGCGCCGCGTGGGCCTGGATCGACATGTCTTCCTTGCCGCCGAACGCGCCGCCGTTGGGGATCAGTTCGACGAAAACCTCTTCGGGATTCATTCCGAGGAAGCTCGCCACCTGGCGCCGATCGTCGAAAACGCCCTGCCCCTGGGTATAGAGGTGGATCCCGCCGCCCAGATCGGGGGAACGGGGTTCCGCCAGCGCGCTCTCGGGTTCCAGATAGAGGTGTTCGACGCGCTGGGTCACGAAGGTGCCCTCGACGACGTGGGCACTCTCGGCGAAGGCCGCCGCCGCATCGCCGCGGCGCACGACCGTGCGGGAGAGTTCGTTGGGATGGGTCGGGTTCAGCTGGGGCGCGTCCGGTTCGATGGCCCGTTGCGGATCGACGATCGGCTCCAGAACTTCGTATTCCACCTCGATCAGGCGCGTCGCCTCACGGGCGGTGTGCTCGTCCACGGCCGCGACGGCGGCGAGGAAGTCTCCGACACAACGGGTCTCTTCGCCGACCGCGACGAAGCCGGGCCAGTCGTTCAGGATCAGCCCGTAAAATCGCTCCCCCGGGACGTCCTCCGCCGTCGCCACGCGTATCACACCGGGGTGTGCGGCCGCGCGCGTCGTGTCGATCCGCAGCACGCGGGCGCGCGGGTGATCGCTCAGACGCACGGCTCCGAAAGCCATTCCCTCGCGTCGCAGGTCCGCGACGAAGGGGCGCGCGCCAAGCGTCAATTCCGAGCCCTGGTAGCGGCGGAGGCGTTCCCCGACGCGCCCGTCCGTACACGGTTCGGGCAGAATGTCCTCGCGCCGGGCTCTGGCGTACAGCTCGATGGCATCGACGATCTTGGTGTAGCCCGTGCAACGACAGAGGTGAACGTCGATCGCCTTGGCGATCTCCGCGCGGGTGGGTTCGGGCTTCTTTTCCGTGAACTTGATGGCGCGCAGCGCGATGCCCGGGATGCAAAAACCACATTGCAAACCCGCGGCCGCAACGAAGGAACGGGCCATGCGCTCCTTCTCTTCGTCGCTGACGCCTTCGAGGGTTTCGATCGCCTTGCCATCGGCTTTCGCTGCTGGGATGGCGCAGGTCACCACCGGCCGGTCGTCGACCAGCGCCAAGCAGCACCCACACTGCCCCTGGGGCTGGCAACCGTCCTTGGTCGAGAGGATCCCGCAGCGTTCGCGCAGGAGGTCGAGCAAGGACTCGCCCTCGCGGTGCTCGACCGCGAGTTCCTCTCCGTTCAGCGTTATATGAAGGGTGTTCACTCGACTCCCAACGATAGGGATCGAAGGAGTTCGGAACCAGGTTCATTCCCGGCGGTCCGTTCCGTATCGTGATCGACCCATGGGTTCTTTCATTGGCTCTCGCGTACGGCGAGCGGAAGGGGATGACAAGGCGAGCGGTCGAGCCCTGTACGTGGCCGATCTCGACGTACCGGGTGCGTGGTGGGGCGGTGCGGTCCGCGCTGAGTTGCCCCACGGTCGCATTCTCGGTTTCGACTTCGATCCGGACTTCGACTTCGAGAGCGTCCGCATCGTGCGGCCCGAGGACGTGCCCGGCGAGAACCTGGTGGCAGCGATCGTGGACGACCAACCGCTTCTGTGCGCGCAAGAGATCTCGCACTGGGGTGAGCCGCTGTTGCTCGTGGCAGCTGCGGAGCGCGGGCTCTTGCGCCGCGCCCTGGCCGCGATTCAGCCTCGCATCGAGGAGCTCGAACCCACCCTGGATCCCGAGCTGTCCACGGAGGTGTTCAAGGAGATCACGATCGAAAAGGGGGACGCCCGCTCGCGTCTTGGCTCCGCGGAGAAGGCCCGGGCGGAACGGGTGATCGAAGGTACGTATTTCACCGACAGCCAGGAGCAGATGTACATCGAACCCCAGGGCTTCGTGGCCTGGCCCGCCGACGGGGAGGGGACCGTGGTCGTCAAGGGTTCGCTGCAATGTCCCCACTACGTGCAGAAGGCGCTCATGCGCGCCCTGGATCTCGACGCGGGGCGAGCGCGCGTCGTGCAGGCCGTGACCGGGGGCGGTTTCGGAGGCAAGGAAGACTACCCCTCGGTGATCGCGTGCCAGGCCGCGCTGTGCGCGCGGGCCGCGGGGCGGCCGGTGAAGTTCCTGTTCGATCGACACGAGGATCTGGCCGTTACTCCCAAGCGCCATCCGGCCCGCGTGACCCACCGCACCGCCGTGGACGAGGACGGCAAGCTCCTGGCCATGGAGGTCGATCTGCTTCTGGACGGCGGGGCGTACACGACGCTCTCGCCGGTCGTCTTGTCGCGCGCGTGTATCCACGCGGCCGGTGCCTATCGCTGTGACCACATCCGCATCCGTGGAAGGGTCGTCAAGACCCACCACGTTCCCTACGGCGCCTTTCGCGGTTTCGGTGCGCCCCAGGTGTGCTTTGCCGTCGAGCGTCAAATGGATCGCACCGCCCATGCCCTGGGGCTGCATCCGGCAGAGGTGCGGCGCAAGAACCAGTTGCTCCTGGGCGATACGACCGCGACGGGTCAGCTCCTCACCGAAAGCGTGGGCTCCAAGGAGGTGCTGGAGAGAGTTCTGACCGAAACGGGATTCGCTTCCCACGAGTGGTGCGGGCTCCGTCCGGAGACCGGGCGCAAGCGATGCGGAATGGGGCTCGCCTTCTTCTTTCACGGTTCGGGATTCACGGGTTCGGGCGAAAAGCTCCTGCAGGCAGAGGTGGCCGTCGGTCTGCTCGACGACGGGCGTGCCGAGGTGTGCACTTCGTCGACCGAGTTCGGTCAGGGGACGTTGACGATGTTGCTCACGATCGCTGCCGATGCGCTGGAAGCCCGGCTCGACGAGATCACGTTCGCCGATCCGGACACCCAGGCCGTGCCCGATTCGGGGCCGACGGTGGCTTCGCGGACGTGCATGATCGTCGGCGGTTCGCTGGCCCGGGCCTGCCGCGAGTTGCGCCGACGCATCGAGGAGAAGTGCGGTCAGGAGGGTTCCTTCAGCGAGCGTGCGCGCCGTTTCCTGGCGACGGGCGGAGATCCCCTGGTGCGGATGCGTTACGCGGATCCGCCCGGACTCAAGTGGGACGAGACGAACTACCGCGGCGACGCCTATCCCGCCTACGGCTGGGCGGCGGACATCGCCGAGGTCGAGGTCGACCTCGATACGTTCGAGGTCGAGGTGACGCGCTTCGTCACGGCGGTCGACGTCGGAAAAGCGATCCAGCCGTCGATGGTCGAGGGGCAGATCGAGGGGGGCAGTCTGCAGGCGATCGGGTTTGCCCACCGGGAGGTGGTGGAAACCCGGGCCGGGCGCTTTCGCCAGGACCGCATGGCGACCTGCGTCATTCCGACCACCCTCGACGCTCCGACGATGGAGGTGTTCCTGGTCGAGAAGCCGTTCTCCAACGGACCGGGCGGAGCCAAGGGCATAGGGGAGTTGCCGATGGACGGCGGTGCGCCGGCGGTCGTCTCGGCCATCGAGGACGCGCTTGGAATCGCCCTCGACCGCGTTCCCGCAACCCCCGAACGCATCGCCCGGGCCTGGCTCGCGGCACACCCGGAGGAAGCCCTTTGAGCGGTGCCCGGATCCGCTTTCGCCTCAACGGCGAAGAGGTTGCCCTCGAGGTTCATCCCCTGCGCCGGTTGCTGGACTGCGTGCGCGACGACCTGGGCCGAACGGGCACCAAGGAGGGTTGTGGGGAGGGGGAGTGCGGAGCCTGCACGGTGCTGGTCGACGGCGTCGCCGTGAACTCGTGCATCGCCCCGGTGGGGCAGGTCGTGGGGTGCGATGTGACGACGATCGAAGGCACGGGGCACGGGGCGATCCAGGAGGCCTTCGTCGTGGAGGGGGGTGCTCAGTGCGGAATCTGCACGCCGGGTTTGATCCTGATGACGCGCGCCTGGCTGGAGGAATGTGAGCGTCGGGGAGAGGAACCGAGCGAGGCCCGCGCACGCAAGGCCCTGGCGGGAAATCTGTGCCGCTGCACGGGGTACGGCAAGGTTCTCGCTTCTGCATTGGCGGCGCACGCGAACTCCAGGAGCGGGAGAAACCCGTGAAGAGCGCTCCGGAGTATTCGGCTCCTCGGACCCTGGAGGAGGTCCTTTGCCAGCTCGAAGGGGCGACCGCGCGTTCGGTGCTCCTGGCCGGGGGGACCGACCTCATGGTGGAGTTCGAGACGGGACGTACGCGCCCCGATCGCGTCATCGACATTCACCGCGTGCCTGAACTTCGCGGGATCGAGGAGCGCAGCGATGGGCTCTGGATCGGGGCTCTCAGCACCTGTTCCGATCTCCTCGCATCCGACCTCGTGCGTCGCCGCGCGGCCATTCTCGTCGCCGCAGCGGACGAGGTCGGTGCAGAGCAGATCAAGAACCGGGCGACGATCGCTGGCAATCTCGGTACCGCGTCCCCCGCGGCGGATCTCGTTCCCGTGCTGTTCGCTCTGGATGCGCGGGTTCGGCTGGCGTCTCGCGGGGGGCGCAGGGAGATGGCGGTGAGCGATTTTCTGTGTGGCTATCGGGAGAATCGCCGGCGCACGGATGAGTTGATCGAGGCCGTCATCCTCCCGCCGGAGGTCGTCGGGGAAAGACACGCTTTCCGCAAGGTCGGAACACGGCGCGCACAGTCGATCGCCAAGGTGGTCGTGGCCCTGTCCCTGCGGCTCGTCGAGGGGCGGATCCACGACCTGCGTGCGGCCGCCGGGTCGGTGGCGCCCACGACGGTCTTGCTTTCCACCCTGGCGCGAGAGCTGGAGGGCGTGCGGCCGAAGCCCGCCACGCTCGAAGCTGCGGCCCGTCTGGCTGTCCGGACCGATGTCGCGCCGATCGACGACGTGCGTTCGAGCGCCGCGTACCGCCGTGAGGTGCTCTACCGCGTGTGTCGCTCGATGCTCGTCGAGCTGGTCACGGACGCCGTGTAGGAGGTTCCGGCGCCGATACCCCCGGTAGGCGCCTGCGAGGAGGTCGAGAAGTTCGTCTGCAGCCGGGCATCCCGCTCGACGCGGCTGCGTTCGAGCCAGGCCGCAGAGGTGCCTTGCATGGAGTGCCGGGCGCCCCCGTGTGGTAGCACGCCATGGGTTCAACGTCGGTGGTTGAGAAAGGCCGCCGGGAGTTGCTCCGGCTCGGCATGAGAGTGACTGCGAGTGCGTATGCACAAAGAACGCAGAATCTACGCAGGAGGGCTAATGGCGAGATGCCGCTAAAATACTAGGCTGGTACCCGTTGGGGCGGGAGTTTTTCGCCAAGGGGACGACCGCCGTACGATCGGTTTGGTTCTTTATCTTGGTGGGTGTCTGCCGCTCATCGGGAAAATGCGCTTAGTTCGGAGTTGTACCTGGGACTTCCGTTCGTTGTTGCCGACGCGGTCGACAAGAACGGAACGAAAAGGCTAGAAAACAGGGGGGAGGGAGGCCCGTAGCCATGTGCTCGAGACTCCTTTCCGTGGGGCGGGATGCAAACCATGATGTGTCCTGCCCTTTTTCTTGAGATGCCATTCTCGGGAGGCCGCGGGTGCCGGGCCCTCCAGCCCTGGCCGGCGTAGACCCGTCTTCGGTTTGGCCCTGACCTTTTCGGGGTCATACCATTGGATCGGCGGATTCGTTCCGGAGGCAGTCCTTCCCTGCAGAACGGAACGCTCGTGAAAACAAGACTCCAACAATCCGATGTCCGATCCCGCGCGCCGTTCCCGGTTTCCGTTCCTTCCTGGTGCCCTCCTTGTGCAGGGATGGTTGTTTCTCGGGGTGGGTGCGTGTCACGGCATTCCGCTCGACCCTGCCCGTCTCGCGGATGCAGGAAAGGACACAGAGGGCGAAACGGTTGTCGAGTGCGGCGTCCATAGCCTGCCCTGGACCGACGAAATTCCCTATGCACCCCGATTGGATGGCGAACTGGGCGGTCGTTTCGTCTCCGTGCGTGGAGCCCGGCTCTATGTGATCGAAGAGGGGCAGGGGACTCCTCTCGTTCTCTTGAACGGGGGACCCGGAAACAGTTTGCATTCCTTCGTTCCGCACTTCTCACGTGCGGCCGGATTTGCGCGAGTCATCTACTACGATCCCCGCGGGGTCGGGCGTTCGGAATGGAAGTCGGAGGAGGGCTACTCGGTTCGCCAAGCGCTGAGCGACCTCGAGGCATTGCGCGAGCAGCTGGGAATCGAGAGCTGGGTAGTGCTCGGCTGGTCCTGGGGAGGGCACCTCGCTCGGCTCTATTCCCTTTGCTATCCGGAACGTGTGCGTGGCCTGGTATTGCTGAGCGCTGCGGCCGATATCGAGGCGCATCGCAGGGAACGGCGACCGAACCACCACACGGTCGCCGAGGCCAAGAGAATCCGGGCTTGTTACACCTTCGAGGGTCGTCGAGTTAGCCCCTTCCACACCGATGCCGTGCCCCTGAGCCACGTTCAACTCATGGTGTACAACGCACTGGCAAACGGGGATTGGAAACGGCAGCACTTCAATCGTCCCTCGCAGGAGTGCATGTCACAGATCGCCCTGTACGAGTGGGTCCACGACGCGAACTACAATGGCGCCATGCGCCTGTCCGGAGACATCCCTCTGAAGGGCGCCTTCGTTGGCACGCCCTTCGAGACGCTGATCGTCGATGGGCGCTGGGACATGACCTATCCACCCGACAAGGGCATGCTCTTGGCCAAGGAGATCGAAGGGGGGCGCCACATGCTCCTCGAGGATTCCTCGCATCACGCTTTCTCCGAGGAGCCCGAACGCTTCTTCCGTCTGTTGGAAGATTTCCTGAGCGAGCTCCCACTACCCGATCCACAGCGTTCCCGGGCGTGGACTCAACGCGTCTCCCCTTGGGTCGAGAAAATCATGGGGCGCGAGAACGCTTGACGGGCACTTCTCCGTAACGCGCCGGGGCGGTGAACTCCGCCGCGGATCCTAGTTCTCTTCCTCCGGTCGCAGGCTTTCCAGGAAGGCCAACAAGGTCAGGATCTCGGCCTTTTCAAAGGTGTTCAGGAGTCCCGTCGGCATCGAGGAGACCTGGGAGGGGGTGCGGTGTTGCACATCTTCGGCCAGGATCTCCGTCACGGTCTCCGAGTCGTAGGGATTCTCCTGCACCTGGAGGATACCGTCTCGATCGAAGACGATGCGCCCGACCGCCAAGGTGGCGTCGGTCAGCTCGACGATCTCCGTCCTGTAGCCCTCGTCGATGGAGCCGGACGGTTCGAGAATGTGGTTGAGAAGCTCGGGCAGCTCGTACTTGGCGACCGCTTCCTCCAGCGGGGGCCCGCTCAGGCCTCCCTGTCCGTCGATCCGATGGCAGCGCGTACAGGAGGCGGCCTCGAGGATCGCCAGGCCGCCGGTGGGGGAGGCGGCTGGCGTTGTCTTCAGGGCGGCGCGAAGGTCTGCGAACTTCCAGGCCTTGACGAACGCTCGCCCGGGCTCCGTCAGGATCGTCTCCGCGATCGGGTCGCTCTTGTACGCAGCCTCCAGGATCTCGCGTTCTTCCTCGCTCGCGACGACGCGCATGGTTCCGTTCATGCGCGCCCAATGACCCGGGAAGGTGCAGACGAAGGGATAGTCACCGGCCGTCGAGGGAGCGTCGAAGGACAACACCTGGGATGCGCCCGGCTGCAAGAGTCCCGTGGCGTGCAGGACCTCGCTCATCTGGGGGACGTAGGCCAGGTCCCAGGCGTCGCCGGCGAGGGCCATGGCTTCCGCCGCCAACCCCACTTTGGCCAGTGCGCCGATCGCAGCAACCACCAGGTTGTGCGGCATGATGTCGGTGTTTTCAAAGACCAGTTCGACCGGCCGCGAAGCGACGACCGTGAACTCCTTGCGGTCGAAGAGAAGGCTATCGGAGATTGTGCGAATCACGACGGTTTGCGGACCGAGACGGCGAACGGATCGCCGCAGTTCGCGGGCCCCATCGTGGGGTAGATAGGCCGCCAGATCATCCGCGAAGGAAAGCAGGGCGCGCTCGTCCGCCGAATCGAAGCGTTGGCCGTTCGCGTCCTCCAGGAATCCCAGGAGAAAACGGGACAGGGTCTCGGAGCTTTCCGCCGCGACCTTGTCGATGCCGATGCGGCTCAGACCCGCGAGGGCGGAAGCGCGTTGGTCATGGTCGCCGACGCGCTTCACCAGGAGCGGGATGGCGCCTTCACCGAGGACGTGTGCCAGGGCCAGGGCGGAGGCCCGTCGGAGTTGAGCATCGGGAGGCACGACTTCGACCGAAACGGAAGGGAAGGGCGCCGCACCTGCCTTGAACTCGAAGGTGGTCCGGCGGTGCGTATCGAGGATGCGAACCTCGAAGTCGTCCAGACGCAGGGAGAGGTCACGATTGTCGTTCTCCACGCGATTCCACAGGACGATTTCGTCGATCCTGCGCTCGCTCCCGAGATCGAGCTCCCACCACGGGTTGGGGCGGTTCTCCATCGTGTGGGTCTGGCCCCCATCGCTCCAGTGCGGGCTCGTGATGCCGTCGATCGCACGACTGGCGACGCCTCCCCAGTTGACCGTCGACTGTGTGGCGGTCCCACTACCGGAGATGTTGGCGCCGTCCTCGAAGACCTGAACCTCGGCCAGGGTCAGCGTGCGCGATTCGCCCGGCAGTTCGATGCGGACGTAGCGTCCCGAAAGCCGATCGAGATCGATTCCCCGGCGCGGCTCATCCATCCTGCGGAGAAGTTCGCGCGAGAGATGGGTTGCGACCCAACCCTGAAAGCCCTCGCTTTGTTTCAAGGGATCGGTCAAGGCCAGGCTCTCCAGGAAATCGAGCATCGTGACCGACGTGCGCTTGGCCTCGCCCAGGAGGTCTGTGAGGCCGTCGACATCGGCCAGGCGCAGGGCCGCGGCGCCGGCCAGCCTGCGGGTCGACTTGCGTTTCGCGCTCTGGCGCAAGCTGGCGAGTGTCGGGGCGGTTTCGGCCGTCGCGTTCTCGCTCAGGAGGGCGAAGAGCGTCATCAAAGTGTGGTCGACGTGGGCTCCGGTCGCGTCGTCCGTAGCCCGGATGGCCTCGAAGAGGAGCTGGTCGGGGCGGACGTTTCTTTCGGCTGCGAGACCTCTGACGGCGGCGTCGTAGGCCTCCTCGGCCATTCCACGTCGCCGCAGGACAGCCTCGTGAACGGCGGTGGACGCTGGAACCCGCGCGAGCTCTTCGGGGTTGAGCCTATCCAGGAGCAGGGCCAATCCCCGGGGGGTGCGCTGGAGATAGGCAGGCCTCTCGAGAAGCGCCGCGCGCCACGAGACCTCGTGCGAGCGCAGGGTTTCCTCCAGCGCGTAGTCGATGAACTTGTCGCGCGGGTGGTCCAGAACAGAAAGCGCGATCTCGGTGGCGAGTTCGCCGCGCTCGGTGAAGTGGCTCAACGCCACCAGTGCTTCGAGTCGCACGCGCGCGTGCTTGTCCCCGATCTGCATCTCGAGCAGATCGAGGGCGATCGGAATCTCGCGACGCATTTGACGCACGACGCGTGTTGCGGCGGCGCGCGCCTCGTGCCTCGGTGAGTTCAAAAGCTCGTCCAGGAGCGGCAACGAAACCTGTCCGTTGCGCTGGTAGAGCCACAGCGCTTCCAGGCGGTGCCGTTCACGCAAGGGATCCTCGGGGTCGATGTTCGCCAGGAAGGCCTGCACCGCCTCGCGTTTGAAGGGGCGGTTGGAAAGCTCGATGCGCGCGCGTGAACGCAACCGATCCTGCGGATCCTTGAGCAGATCGATGAGCTTGGCTGTCGAAAGAACCGAGACCTGGGGCGACTTCAACAGAGCGCGGTCCCGCGCGCGGATGCGGTAGATGCGTCCGTGCTCGTGATCTCGGTTAGGGTCCCGCAGGTGGTGCTGCATGTGACCGATCAAGGGAGCCTGCCAGTCGAGGAAGTACAAGGCGCCGTCCGGACCGACCTCGAGATCCACCGGGCGGAAGTTGGGGTCGCTGCTCTGGATCAGCGGCTCGAGCTCGTCGGCCTGGAAGCCCGATCCGTCGTCCTCGATGCGGTAGCGGAAGATCCCCTGGAATCCGATGACGTTGGCGATCAGGTAGTTGTTCTGAAACTCGGGGGGGAATTGACCGCTCGACAGGAACTCGGTCGCGGCCGCCGGTCGGCTTCTCTGCTTGAAAAACGAGAAATAGCCCTGGTGCTTGAGCGGCTCGGGCAGATGTCCCGAGAACGGCAGCGCGTAGTAGTTGACGTTCCCGGTGCCGTCTGTGATGAAGTCCTGGCCCCATGCGTCGAAGACATGGCCATGGGGGTTGGCGAAGTTGTAGGCGACGTAGCGCTCGACGCGCCAGGTACGCGGGTCGAAGCGCCAGGCGCATGCATTGCGGCTGCGAACCGGGCCGTGGGGCGTCTCGAGCTGCGTTTGGTGGAAAGTACCTTCCTGAAAGTACAGACCTCCGCCGGGGCCGAAGACGAAGCTGTTGATCGCGTGGTGTGTATCCCCGGAACTGAACGCGCCGAGCACGCGTTCTCTGTGGTCGGCCCGGTCGTCGTCGTTGTCGTCCCGGAGGAACATCAGGTCCGGCTGTTGCGCCAGGTAGACCCCGCCGTTCCAGAATTCAAAGCCGGTCGGATTGTGGAGCCCGCCGGCAAAAATCTTGCTCTCATCGGCGCGCCCATCACCATCGTGGTCCTCGAGAATGACCAGGCGATCGTCCATCGCAGTGCCGGGCTCCCAGTGGGGATAGGTCGGCCATGCGGCGACCCACAGACGACCGCGCGTATCGAAGGCCATCTGCACGGGATTGGCGATCTCGGGGAACCGCTTCTCATCCGCGAAGAGCTCGACCTGCAGGCCCTCCGGAAGCGTCATCTTCTCGATCGCCTTCTCGCCCGACAGGTAGGGGCGTTCCTCCGTGCCGAAGCCGGGCCGATTGGTCTTCACAGCGATCTTCTCCGGAACCTCGACCCGCCCGGTGGGCTTCGGGTCCCCCGTTGACAGGGAGGACCAGATCACCCGGTCGAGGTTCGCGGCCATCGCGTCGAGGACCTCGAGTTCCCGTTGCAGCACGTCGTAGTTGGCGAGGTCGTCCTTGTATCGCAGTGACGAGCGCCCGCCGTAGACGTTGTAGCCGTCGGTGGCCCGATACCTGTTGAACCAGTACAGGTTCTTCTGCAGCACGGCCCTGCGAACGGCGTCCTCGAGGGGGGATCGGGGAAGGATCTCCCGACCGAGCAGTGTCCGCGCCAGATAGCTGCCGAAGGTCTTGTTGCCTGCGTCGTCGAGGTGAATCCCGTCGATCGTGGACGGGTTTGCGCTCTTCATGTGCGACCATGCATCCAGGAAGAGAACGCCTTTCTTCCGTGCGACCTCTTCGACGACACCGCGATAGGGTTCGAGGCGTCGGTTGGCCTCCACCAGCTCGGCGACCTTCCAGTTTCCGGGGGGGGAATCCAGGCCGGGCTCGGCATATGGAATCGGCGAGATCAGGGCGACCCGCGGTGCGGATTGACCGTTGAACTTCGCCTGGGCCAGTCGATCGAGGTATTCCTCGAAATCCTGTTCGAAGTCGGACAGGCCCTCCTCGCCGCGGAAGGATTCCACGAATCCGAAAAAAAGCAGCACGACGTCCGCGCCGATCAGAGTCAGGTGATCTTCCGGGCTTCCGAAGCCCTGGGTGCGCTGACGCACCGTCAGCTCGTCGGCTGCAAAACCCAGGTTGCGCACCGTGAAGTTTTCCTCGGGGGCCAACAGGTGCAGGTACGTTTCGAACCACCCTGCGTGTTGCATGCGCTCGGCCAGGGCGCTCCCCAGGAGGGCGATCGTGTCCCCCTTGCCCAGGAAGGCGGATTCCCCCTCATCGTCCTGGGGGGCGGGGGGCACCATCGACACGGCAAACAAGCAGGCGGAGAGAAACATGGGCTGCTAGCGTTCCATCAGCGAGACCAATCGGGATACGGCTTCGCGGACGAAGCGGGGGTCCTCGGCGTGCAGGTCCGACTCGACGATCTCGACCGTTTTCGGCAGGTGCTGCGACAGTTCATCGTAGAAGGCGGCGTCGGATTCGGGATCGTAGAGCGGGCCGTCGGCGGTGGCGTAGCGGCTCATTCCTCCACGCGGGAAGAAGAAGTAAGCATCGCCCTTGGTGTTCTCGAGCCGTCTGGCGATTTCGCGGGCGACCATGCGCATCTGTTCCCCGGTGAGTCGCGGCGCGGCGATGATGGGGGAATGGAAGACGTGTTTGTTCCGCTTCCATTCGTCCGGGACGACGTGGGGTTGGCAGAGGACCCCGATGTGCTCGGTGCCGCCGGGACAAAGAACCTGGGGCAGGCCGAGCTTGCCCGCGACCGTCAAGCGCTCCGATCCTCCGGCCCGCAGGCCGTGGAAGACCTCGTCGGCGATCTCACCCAGCGCGTAGTCAAACACGGCGCCCACGATCTTCGAGTGCATCATCTCTTCCATCGCACGGCCGCCGGAGCCGACGGCATGAAAGACGATGGTCTCGTATCCTGCCTCGCGGAAGGCGTCGATGGCGATCCTGGCCCCATCGGTGAGCACTCCGAGGTTGGTCATGGCGACCAGGGGCTTTTCGCCGGGGGCGGTTATCGGCGTTTGCTCGGCCAGCGACATCCCCCAGGCCGCCCCGGCGGCGCTCGCCAGAACGCGCCGCATGAACGGATTCAGGCCAAGAATGTCGGAGACACTGAACATCATCGTGATGTCCTTCACCCCCACGAAGGGGGTCATGTCACCGGCCGCGATGGTCGAGACCATGACCTTGGGCAAGCCGTAGGGGAGAGCGCGCATGACCGCGGTGCAGCTGGTCGTTCCCTGGGTGCCGCCCAGTCCGATGACGCCGTGCACCTCACCCCGTTTCACCCGCTGCGTGAGCTCGGCGATTGCGCCCGCAACCATGACCGGACTGGCCGTCTCGCGATCGGGATCTTCGAGTAGCTTTTCGAGCGGGGTGCCGCCGGCCTGTGCAAGGGATTCGCGCGACACACCCGCCGTGAAGCCGGGTGTGCCCACGACCCCGATGTCCAGCACCAGGGGCTCCGGTCCGAGCCGTTTCAGCTCAGCGCACAGGAAGGCGGTCTCGTCACCCTTCGTGTCGAGCGTCGAGAGAATGGCGATGGTCTTCTTCATCGAGGACCTACACGGAAAAGCGCAGGTCGGCGAACTCTTTGGCTCTGGCGGTGACAGCCTGTTCGATGGGAAGACGCTCGGTCGAGGACCCGGTCCAGAATCCGTGTCCGCTGGTGAGGTCGAGGATCCTCTGGGCGTCCTCCGGAGTCTCCAGCGAAGCACCGTGGGCGACCAGCAGGGTTTCCGGGGACAGGTCCCGCGCTTCCTGGTACACGGCTTCGGTGCGCTTGGAGGTTTCCTCGATCGTCTCCCCCGAATCGTAGCCCATCAAGCCCCCCTTGGTCGTGCCCGCATGAAAGCAGAAGAGATGGGGTTGGCATCCGGCCAGCATCCGTCTCGAGTCCTCCTCGTCGAAGGCCAGGCCGACGGTGACAAAGCCCATCTCCTTGGCGAGTTGCAACATCTCGATCTCATGCTCCAGCGTGATGCCGGCCGAGGTCAGCACCTTGAAGATGTTGCTGTCCTTGTCGACATAGCTGATCGAAGGGCCGATGTTGGAAACGGACAGGACACCCATCCCGCGCAGGCGTTCCAGAACGCTGCGCATGTCCCTCAAGGGGTCGTTGGCATTGATGCATGCGCAGACGAATGCGTCGCCCTTTAGCGCGGGCATGATGTCCTGTTCCGTATAGTCGAGCGTCTGTTTGTTCGAATCCAGGATCGGCCAGAGCATCGACATGGTGCCCATTCCATTGGCGCGCAGTCGCGCTCCCGAAAAGGTGTTGATGCAATCGACACCGGCCTTTTCAAGGAGTCTTGCGACCAGTCCGCTGCCTGCGCTGGCAACAAAAATCGGAAGCCTGCGTTTCCTCTTGGTTTCGAGCTTGACGAGGATTTCTTCTTGGGTCGTGCGCGGGACGATCATATTCTTTTGAAGCGTTTGAGTTGTCGCTGAAAGAAACGGAGGCAGACTGTAGCGCTCCTGCTTCTTTTGAACAAGCGAGCCCGCCTCCGATGCAGTTTCTTCGACTTCCGACACTCTCCACCGTCGTCCTTTGCTCGTTCTCCTTTCACGCGTGCGCAACTTCCCCTGAGCACCAGGGGAGCGAAGCGAAACAACCCCTGCACGGACGCTGGCTCGTTTACCCCGGCGCCGACGGGCCGGGGAAAGGCAAGCAGGTCCTGTTGATCGCCGGGGATGAGGAGTATCGATCCGAGGAGGCTCTTCCCCAGATCGCCCGCATTCTGGCTTTCCGTCACGGCTTCGACTGCACCGTGCTCTTCTCGCAAAACGAAGAGGGTTTGATCGACCCCGACGCCCGTCGTCGGATACCCGGTCTCGAGCTCATCGCCCAGGCGGACATGGTCGTACTCTTTACGCGCTTTCGTGAGCTCGCCGACGAAGACATGGCGTGGTTCAACAGCTACATCGAGGCAGGCAAGCCGCTCTTCGGCATTCGAACCGCCACCCACGCATTCCACTATCCCAATGACCTGGAAAGCTCCTACAGGAGCTGGCGTTGGAACGCTCCCGCAGGCGGCTTCGGCGTGAAGATCCTCGGTGAAACCTGGGTCAACCACCATGGCAAGCACGGTTCCGAGAGCACGCGTGGCGTCGTGGTAGCCAACCATCCGATCGTCCGTGGTGTCGAGGATCTGTGGGGTCCCACCGACGTCTACGGCATCCGTGAGCTACCCGAAGACGCCACCGTCTTGGTCGAGGGCGCCGTACTCGATGGGATGGATCCTTCCTCCAACCCGGTAGCCGATGAGCGTAACCACCCTCGTATGCCGATCGTGTGGATCCGGGAGCGCGCTGTTGGGGCCGAGGCGCAACGCATCATCTGTTCGACCATCGGAGCGTCGGTCGACCTGCAGTGCGAGGACCTGCGGCGCCTGTTCGTGAATGCGGTCTACTGGGGAGTGGGGCTCGAAGTGGAGATTCCGAAACATTCCGCAGCCGGACTCATCGGGAGCTACGAACCGACGATGTTCGGGTTCGGGGCGTACCGCAAGGGGGTCAGGCCTGCGAGCTTTCTGGTGGACGGGCCGACGAAAACTTTTTGAGCGAGGGCGCGTCAATCGCCGAACGGGTTGCGACCGCGTATGGCCGATCACACCGTGACGCCGTAGGTCGTGAAGGAGTGCTGCGGGAAGATCGTCGTCAGATCCGTTGCGCCCAGCCTCCGGGTCAGGATCTCGCCGAGGATATCGCGGTAGTCGATGGTGACGGCGAGATCCCCCTGGTCCAGTTGCGCGGGGGCGAGGCCGGGCCAGTCGGCAAAGACCTGGCCGCCCTGGATGTGGCCCCCCATGAGGATCATGACGGCGCCGTGGCCGTGGTCGAGCCCCAGGCTGGAGTTCTCTTCGACCCGGCGGCCGAACTCCGAGAGACAGACCAAGCTCACCCCATCGATTCCCGAGCCCATGTCCAGGTAGAAGGCTTCGAGGGAGCGCGAGAGTTCGTCCAGCATGATGGCCATGTTTCCGTCCAGAGGGCCCAGCTGGGCGTGGAGGTCCCAGCTGTGGAAATCGACGTTGATCGTCTCGACGCCGATGTCGGCCTTGATCAGTGCCGCGATTTCGCGCAAGCGGGAACCCAGCTGGGTGTTGGGGTACTGGGCGCCGTTCGACGGGGCGTAGCCGGCGAAGTCGATCGTGGCCATGAGGTCGATCGCATCGAAGGTGTTCAGCGCAGCCGGACCGACGGGGGCGGGGGTCGCAGCGTACATCGAGGTGAGTTTCTGAACGCGAGCGACCACCGTGGCCGGATTACCGGGGAAGGCGAAGTTCGCGAAATCCGCAATGGGCAAGGTCTTCGGTGCTCCGGCCAAGGTCAACGGCAGGAGATCACCCGCTCCGATGCCCCGCAGGACCCCGGTATCGGGGCCGGCCACTTGATCCAGATAGCGCGAAAGCCACCCATCCTGAACCGTTCCCGGCGGAAGGTTCGGTCCGCCGAACTCCATGTGTGCGAAGGCGTCGAAGTGGGAGCGCGTGGGATCGGGCGAACCTGCCGCGTGCACGAAGGCGAGGTGTCCGTTCTGGTAGGGAGTCATCAGCGGTGCCGCCGAGGGTGCGAGCCCGAAGAATCCGTCCAGATCCACCGCTGCGTTCGTCTGGCCCGGAGGGGGAACGGCCAGTGTCGGCCGCGCGTTGTAGAGGTCGACCTCGCCGTAGGGGACGACGGTCGTCAAGCCGTCCATGCCTCCGCGCAGGAAGATCTGCACGAAGACGTCGTTGCCACCTGCGTTGCCGAGGAAGGCGCGCGGAGATGCACTGGCTCTGGTCGTGAAGAGCGTCGAGGCAGCGGCCGCAGAGGAGACTGCGAGCACTTGTCGACGGGAGAAACCGTTTCTTGCGTTCATGGTGAAGGTTCTTTCTCTTCTCAGTACCACTGGTAGCCGGGGGCGGAAGCCGCCAGGGCGACGGCTTCGAAGATGTCCTGGCCAGTGACGGGCGCCAACGAATCCAGGAACTCCTGGATGGCGGCTTCTTGCGAGGGAGTCAGGGCTCCGCCCAGGGCGCGTTCGTTGATGCGAGCTGCGAGTCCGACGTGCGGGTTCGGACCGGTTGCGCCGAGCCATTGTGGTACTTGCAGGATGCCGTTCACCCCCGGAATCAGCTGACCCATCAGGGCCGATACGAACGTCCACCGCGGAAGCATCGAATTGCCCCAGGCATTTACCGTGTCCGGATATCCCGTGGGTGGGTGCCAGTTGAATGGCGAGTGTCCCATGACGGAGAGGTAGTAGTTGAGATAGAGCGGATCGTTGACCTCCAGGTTCAGGCCGCGGATCAGTGAGGTCACCAGGTGGAAGGGGCGCTTGAACTTCGGCTGGTACACGCTCGAGCTCCATCTCAAGTTCTCGCGTGACAGGATCACGCGGATCATCTGCTTGATGTCGCCGCCCGTGTCCAGGTACGTCTGGGCGACCTGATCGACCAGGGCCTGAGGCGGGTTCTCGCGCAGCAACCAGCGTGTCATCTTTGAGGCGACGAATTGTGCGGTACTCGGATGTCCGGCGAGAATGTCGACGACCGCGTTCAGCTGTTGCCGCGGCGGCGAGTGCGGGATCGTGACCCCCAGGACCGTCTTCGCGCCAGGCTGATGCAGGTCGTTGTCGTAGATCGTGCGTAGGTAGTCAGGATCGTTGGAATCGAGGTTCAACGTCCATCCGGTCAAGCACTCGGCGACCTCCTTGACGTCCATTTCGGTATAGCCGCCATCGACGCCGAGGGATTGCAGCTCCATCAACTCGCGTGCGTAGTTTTCCTGGGGCGTGCCGATGAAATTCAGCCAGTTGTCCAGGTAGTAGAGCATCGCGGCGCTATGCGTCGAGGCTCGTAGCATGTCGGGGAAGAAACCCAACGCGTGCGTGCGCACGACGTTGATGTTGTCCTCAGGTTTGAAGGCGTACTCCGGATCCTCCGCGTGATCGATATTGAAGTGGTCGCTCCAGAATTCGCACATCCGCTCGAAGAGCTGCCGCTTGGAGTGCACGGAACGAACGATCGTGGCTCCCTTCAGTTCCCAGTAGGGGATCTCGGGTGTTTCGATGTACGTCAGGTAGATCTCGCCCGGACCCATGTCGATCGTCGGAAAATTCGCCATCCGAGCTTCCGTTTCCGAATCGTCGATCGACAGGTAATCGAGTTGCTCTTCGAGGTAGGCGTCGTAGCCGATCGATTTCGCGTACTGGAGTTCGGACCGGCTGAAGCCCTGGGTGATCCGGTTCACCAGCGTCAACACCGCGTCGCGGCGTCCGACCGCATGGGGAGGATCGGGCAGCGGTGTCGTGCCACCGAGGCCGAGCGCCTGCAGGATTCCGCGCCGGTTCTCGAGCCGACCGAACCGCAGCCGGGTACGGGTTCCGGCCGCAACGAGCTGCTCCTGAAATTCGGGCGGCAGCGGCGAGGTCGCAATTCGGGGTCGGTCCGTCGAGAAGTGGGACCTGGGGCTCCGGGACGCGGAGCGGCCTGAGATCTGCGGGTTCATGGGAGACTCCCTCGGGGAGGGGACGGGCCGTCGGGCGGACGCCGGAGCTGAACTCAGGGAAGCCCTGGCGTGAAAGGAAATTGTGGAAACCCGCGCTTCGGCGCGCCGTCTCGGGGCCCGGCGGGGTCGTTTCATTCGCCTAGCTGCTAGAGTCAAGCACCGACGAGGTCCCCACGAAATGAGCCGGTCCACAGCTGCATGCCTTCTCCTGGTCTTCCTTCCCCCAGCGATCGAGGCCCGTCCGATGACCCAAGAGCTCCTCTTGGGGCACTCCGCCCACGGGCCGGAGTTCGATGAGGGGCCGCGGCAGCGCCCATGGAAGTTCGAGAACATCGGCCGCTCCCACTTTCCGATCACGACCTCCGTCCCGGAGGTCCAGGAGTGGTTCGACCAGGGCAACACGCTCCTGCACTCCTTCTGGTACTTCGAAGCCGAACGTTCCTTCCGCTGGTGTCTCAAGTTGGATCCGGAGTGCGCCATGGCATGGTGGGGGCTTGCGCGCTCGACGAGGGGGGATCGCAGCAAGCAGTTTCTCACCGAAGCCGTGCGCCGCAAGGGGGAGGCGAGCGAACGCGAGCGGATGTACATCGAAGCCTGGGAAGAGGCTTTCGTGCCCGAGCTGTCCGGTGCCGTCGAGGTCCTGGATGAACAGGAGCGCAAGTCCGACGACCTGATCGCCGAGAAACTCGCGCTGATCGCGATGGCCTATCCCGATGACATCGAAGCGCAGGCGCTCCTCGGGCGCTACACCCTGCGTAACTCCTCGCATTTCGGAAACGAGCTGATCTACCGGTCCGTCCTGGCCGAGGAAGAGCTTCACCCCGGCGCGCATCACTATCGCATCCACAATTGGGACGGTCCCGAGGGCCACTATGCCCTCGACAGCTGCGAGATCTACGGCCGGCTGGCGTCCTACTCCGGCCACGCCAACCACATGCCCGGCCACATCTACAGTGGCATCGGCATGTGGCAAGACGGCGCCTATTGGATGGATCGCGCGACGCGGGTCGAGAAACACTACATGCGCGAGCGCATGATCTTCCCGTTCAACAACTGGAACTACGCGCACAACCGCAACTACCTCTCCTACATTCAGGAGCAGCTGGGCATGGCCGGGCGCGCTCTCGACGGTGCGCGACAGTTGCTGGGTGCGCCGCTCGATCCGAAGTACAACCGGAAGGAAGAGGACTCCAGCGTCTTCATGCAGGGGCTCTTCGCCCTGTCCCGCGGACTCGTCAAGTTCGAGCGCTGGGACCTCGTTCTCGATGGCGAGACGATCCCGTGGCGCGATGAGCTGTCCGATGAGATGTGGCGTGCGTACTCCGAGGGCCTGGCCCACCTGGGGCAGTCGAATCTCGAGGCTGCGATCGAGCGTTTGATCGAGCTCAAAGGGCTCGAATCCCGGATCGAAGGCGAGCGCCTCAGGAGCCGGTACAAACTGGTTCTCGGCGAACTGCGCGGTCTGGTCGCCATCGAGAGCGGCGAAGCCTTGAAGGGGCTGGCCTTGCTCGAGGAAGCGGCTGAAGAGCAGCTCGAAGGGTGGCACCAGGCAAACGATCCGCCACGCCACCCGCGCATCGTCTCCAACGTGCTGGGCGAAGCCCACCTCGCACAGCGCAGCTACGTGCTCGCTGCGGAGAGCTTTGAACGCACCCTTCTGACCGTGAAGAACGACGGCTTCGCCCTCAGCGGCCTCGCCCGGGCACGATTCGCGCTGGGCGACGATGAGGCGGCGTCACGGGCCTTCGGGCGGTTGCGTTTCGTATGGTCCGACGCGGATCCGCGGCTGCGTTGGCTGGAGGATACGTATGAGTTGGGCCTCGAGGCGGACCCGATCGACGATTCGCCGCGTACACAAAGGCGCTACGCCTACGAGAACCTGGCGAGCTTCGGTCCGGGCGTGTGGGAGCCCTACCCGGCGCCGAAACTCGATGCGCTCGATCCCGACGGGAGCCGGGTCACTCTCGAGGACTATGCCGGCTGGAACATCGTGTTGGTGTTTTTCCTGGGCGAGCAATGCGCCCACTGTGTCGAGCAACTGGTCGCACTCGAGGACCGGATTGCGGAGTTCGACGAACGCGACGTGCAGGTGATCGCCATTTCCGGCGACACGCCCGAGATGAATCGCCAGTCGCTGAAGATGGGCGGGTTGGGCATGGTTCTGCTCTCCGATTCCGACTTTGCCAACGCCAAGCGGTTTCGCTCCTATGACGATTTCGAAGAAATGGAGCTACACTCGACGATCTTCATCGACCGTCTCGGACGCGTGAGCTGGGCGCGCTCCGGCGGAGACCCGTTCATGGACCTGGACTTCCTCTTCGCCCAGATCGATCGCGCGAACGGGGAAGGGCCGACCGTCAGTGCCGGGGAGGGCTCGATCAAAGAGGAAGAGAGCGGCCTCTGAAGGCCGTGCAGAGCCCCGGGCACCGTACGCAGGCCCTCCCGCGGTTCGTCAGATCGGTGCTTTGCTCCGTATGATCGTCCCGGCGGCGTGTGTGAGCGCCCGTTCCAGCGCATCGACGTGATCCTTGCGCGGGAAGCGCTCCGCCACCACGGTGCGCCCACGCGCACCCATCTTGCGTGCGATGTCGGGGTTTGCGCACAGACGCTCGATGGCCTCGCTCATTGCGCCGACGTCCTTGCGTTCGACCAGATAGCCCGTTTCGCCGTCGTCCAGCCACTCGGGGATACCGCCGACCCTGAAAGCGACCACCGGTTTCCCGTGGGCCATGGCCTCGATGCCGACGAGTCCGAAGGGTTCGTCCCAGACGGAGGGGCACACCACCACGTCTGCTCGGGCGTAGAGCGTCTCGATGCCGGCCGAATTCATCCAGCCGGTGAAATGAACGCGATCGCCGACGCCTTCGTCGATGGATTTCTGCCGCAGCCAGTCCTCGGCCGGGCCGCTGCCCGCAATGATGGCTTTGAAGGGCCGTTGGATCTGTCCGAGGGCGGTAAGCAGATAGTCCACCCCCTTGTCGGGCAGGGTCAGTCGCGTGGGAGTGAAGATCACCGGGCCCTCGCCTTCGGCCAGGAAGCGTTCGGTTTCAGTCGGAAGCCGGTCCTGGGGCTGCTCGGCGGTGTTCGAGCGGGTGAAGTAGTACAGGACCGAGGTTTGCTCGGGCAAGAAGCCTACCTTGAGCAGTTCGCGACGCATGTAGTGCGAGTTGGTCAGCACGCTGGTCGCGCCCCGGCCGATCTCCAGCTCTTGTAACTTTGCACCGACCTCCTTGAGCGGGTCGAAGAACCTGTTCTCGTGGCCTTTTTTCTTGAAGCAGATGCAGCCCTCGGTCAACCAATAGCTCTTCAGGCACACCATTCCCATGGGGTCGGTGCAGCACTCACCGTCCTCGCGGTACTTGTTGAGCCCCGGGCAGAAGAGCGTGTGGTCGTGCACGTAGCGCACGACCGGAGCCGCCTCGAGCAGGACAGCGGCCGCATCGACGTTGCGCAGGGCGGACAGGAGGATCACGTCCGGGGCGCACTCGCGAATCCTTTTCAGGAGTTCGATCCGCTCGTCGGAGGAGAGGCTCGAGCCCGCGAGCGAAGGCAGTTCGATGACGTCTGCGGTAGCGAATCCAGGCTGGTGGTCTTCACGGCAGAGCACCGTGATTTTTTGTCCCCGTGCGATGAGTGCGGGGACCACTACGGAGGCGTGGCGTTCGGTCCCGCCGATCAATCCCCATGTGTCGATGACAAAGAGAACGTGCAAGAGCTGGCTCCCGAGGGGATACGTCTCCGACACTTGAGAAAACCCTCGGTCGCAGCCGGAACGATACCTCGAACGCCTAATATAGCAGCGAACAAGCCCTTTGAAGCTTGCAATGTGGTCGTAGGGTAAGCGAGGGGTGCCCATGGCCTTGGATTCGAGTGCGCCGGTGGAACCTGGAAAAATCTTCTCGGTCGATTTCGGCTCCGGGCGTGCGCGGGGCCGCCCGGTCCTTCCGGAACGCGGGCCCGGAGTCCCGGCGAAGGAAAATCGCGAATTCGCGAAACGCCCCGTCGCTCCACCTTCTCCCCTTGTGAATTCACCCCGTGCAGCCCACTTGTATGGCTCCTTTGTATAGCTGCGTTGTATAGCCACCGAATCAGGAGAGGATCCTCGCCCTTGGTCGACATTAGCCGGTTTTCTGAATACCAACTTGCTTTGCAGGGGTTGCCCGGAGGATTGCACGCTCGGAACACGACGCTGAAGATGCGGTCCAGGATGTCCGGGTCGAGTGTCTGACGCGGACGCACGCCGAGATCCTCCATCCGTCCAGCTACCTGCGTGTCGCCGTGAAACACGCCGCACGTCGCCGGGCAGAGCGTGAGCGCAATCGCGCGCTCCGCGAGCGGGAGGTCGCGTACATATCGAGCACCTCCTGCCCGGGAACTACATCTTGACGGTGCGTTCCGGATGCCACCCCGAGCGCGGGTTGGCCGTGAACATCGCGGAGAATGACGTCACGGAAATCGCGGTTCCCGGCGTGGAGTGTTCGATCCTCTACTTCGTGGTCGCTTCCCCCCGACCTCTCTATCGCTCCGAGGAGATGTGCGTGGTCGTTCGCAGCGAGGATCATCTCGAGATCGTCACCGCTCCCATCGTTCGCGACGATGCCGAGAGCCTGATGCGCTTTTCGTTGGCGCTCCCGGCGGGGAGGCATGTGGTGGAGGTCCAGACGACGGCTGGACTCGAGGGGCGATTGGCCTTCGATCCCGCGACGCTGGAATCGCGCACGCCGCACATCGTGCGGCTGACGTCGCGCTGGCCCGGTGGATAGGGACGTTGCGACGATCGCCCTGGGTATCGCCCGGGCGACCGTGCAGCCAGCCAGGATTATCTCGACGGGATGCCGGGGATGTAGTCCGCCGCGTCGCGTAGGATGTAGTCGTCTCCCTTGCCGAAGACCAGGATCGTTCCCGGTGCAACGTCGTAGGACTGTTCGTTTTTCTTTCCCAGCCGTATCTTCACCCGGCAGCCCTGGTCCGCCACGGTGAGAGCGACGCCGTCGGAGAACCGACTGATCTCGTGGCTCTGGAGGTTCTCGACGTCCAGAATTTCTCCACGGATGACCGACATTTCGGGGCTGTGCTTGACGAAGGAAGCGCTCGAGGTCGCGCAGCTTGAGAGCGCAAGGAGGAGCGAGCCGAGGAGCGGGAGTAGTCTCTTCTGGGTCATGCGTTTGGCCAATCTGGAGGGCGGTCTCTCGCCTCCGGGTATCGGCTGTTCGGGTGAGGGTCTTGAGCGTTCACTGCGTTTGCAGCAAACTGTCGGGCATGGTGAAACGGAATCGGCGAACGGACATGGAGCTTCTGGCAGATCTCGAGGCCGAACTGGCTGAGTTGAAGTCCCGTATCAAGGGCGGCGATCGTTTCTCGGCGCGGGCGGTGAAGGAGGATCGGCAGCGCCTCGAACTCTCCGCCAAGGATTACGGTCAGCTGGTAGGTGTCTCCCATCTGACCATCTACAACTGGGAGCATGGACGTTCGAGGCCCAGGACGAAGCAGATGGATGCCTGGCTGGCGATCAAGGGCGTCGGCAAGCGCGAAGCCTGGAAGCGATTGGGCTACTGAACTCCGGCCACCGGGACCTGTCTTGGTCGAGGTGGGCTCGGCCTGTTGCGGCAGGAGAGAAGGGCGATGTGGGCGGATGCGGGAGGGCGACATCTCTGTCGCGAACGAGGATCCGCGGAATGCTAGCATCTGGCCCGAGGCCATTCATGAACCCCCACCAC
The DNA here is from genome assembly GCA_002683825.1 of Planctomycetota bacterium. Classification (GTDB taxonomy): domain Bacteria; phylum Planctomycetota; class UBA1135; order UBA1135. The sequence continues at coordinate 48,493 of NYUD01000030.1, read as the reverse complement.
ACATTCCTCCTCGTCGCCCTGTGTCTTTCGGCAGGCAACATCGTCGGTGCAAGTACCCGGAGTGAAACCAGAAGACCCAACATTCTCTTCATTTTCACCGACGACCACGCGACCCACGCGATCGGGGCGTACGGTGGTCGCCTCAGCTCACTGAATCCAACGCCCAACATCGATCGGTTGGCCAGCCAAGGCGTTCGGTTTCAAAACAGCTTCTGCACCAATTCGATCTGCGGCCCGTCGCGCGCCGTCATTTTGACCGGCAAGCACAGCCATCTGAACGGCTTCATGCGGAACGGGAATCTCTTCGACGGATCCCAGCCGACGTTCCCGAAGCTGCTCCGGAAGGCGGGCTACACAACGGCGGTGATCGGCAAGTGGCACCTGGGTTCGGACCCGGAGGGCTTCGACCACTGGGAGATCTTGCCGGGGCAAGGCGACTACTACAATCCGGTCTTGATCGATGCAGAGGGGCGTCGGCAAACAGAGGGATACTGCACCGACATCGTCACCGATCTGGCCATCGAATGGATGGACGAGCGAAAGGGGTCGGACCGGCCCTTCATGTTGATGTGCCAGCAAAAAGCGCCGCATCGCAACTGGATGCCCGCCCTGCGACATCTGGATCTCTACAAGGACCAGCTGATCCCGGAGCCGGCCACGCTCTTCGATTCCCACGCGGACAACGCCAGCGCCGCGCGCTTCCAGGAGATGGAGATCGATCGGCACATGAACCTCGTCTATGACCTGTTTCTCGAACCCTACGAGGGTTGGGATCCTCGCGCAGGCAAGGCCCTGGACTCATCTGGATTTCGCAATCTCGAGAAGATGACCGGCGCGCAACGCGCGCGGTGGGACGAGGCGTTCCGGGAGGAGAACGCGCGCTTTCTTGCTCTGGGGCTCGAGGGCGAAGAACTCGTGCGCTGGAAGTATCAGCGCTACATGAAGAACTACCTGCGGACCATCCGGGGAGCCGACGAGAGCGTCGGGCGTTTGATGGCCTACCTGAAGGAGAGCGGCCTCAGCGAAAACACGATCGTGATCTATTCTTCGGACCAGGGTTTTTACCTCGGTGATCACGGCTGGTACGACAAGCGCTGGATGTACGAGCCATCCCTGCGTATGCCTCTGATCGTGAAATGGCCCGGAGTCACTGCGGCGGGAACGGTCAATACCGACCTCGTTCAGAATCTCGACTACGCCGAGACTTTCCTCGAGATCGCGGGGGTCGAGATTCCTTCCGACATGCAGGGGCGTTCCCTGGTTCCGCTGTTGAAGGGTGAAACGCCCGAGGACTGGCGCGAGGGGATCTACTACCACTACCACGGCTTTCCGGCCGTCCACATGGTCGCCAGGCATTACGGCATTCGGACCGAGCGCTACAAGTTGATTCGTTTTTACCAGTTCGACGAGTGGGAGTTCTACGACCTGGTAAAGGATCCTGACGAGCTGGAGAACCTCTTCGGCGATCCCCGCTACATCGACGAGATCGCTGTCCTGGCCGAACGCCTCGGTCGTCTGCGCGAGTACTACTGCGACGCGTCCGACGTAAGGGTCATGCCCGAAGCGTGGCAGGGCCAATACCGACCGAGCGGGGCTTCCGGTGGGCGCTGAGGCCGAAAAGGCGGGGATGCTCTGGACGGTGTACGTCCTCGTGTCGAATTCGAGTTCGCGTTCCTACGTCGGGATCACCAAGGATCTCGATCGCCGGCTTCAACAGCACAACGGCGAGCTGCCGGGGGGGGCCCGCACCACCACCCACGGCCGCCCCTGGAAAATCGGTGTGCGGTACGGACCCTTCGAGGAGCGGGGTGAGGCACAACGCGTGGAATATGAGGTCAAGAAACGACGCGGCGCCGACCGTCTTGTCTGGGTGCCTGCGGCACCGGGAATCTAGATCGTCCTTGATGCCGGTGCGAGCGTGCGGTGAGATACCGGATCGATGAAGGGAGGGAAGCACTCCCCGGAGGGCGCCCTGACCGCACGACACCGGCCGCACGAAAAAGTACAACCATTGGATGGCGCGATGACTCCCGCGATCGCTCGAGAAGAGATCGGATCCAAGCTGAGGTCTCTGCTGGGGAACCAGCCGGAGATTCAGATCGACGTGGACACGATCACCGAGAAGACGGCTCTGGAGGAGGTCGGATTCGACTCGCTCTCCATCCTCGACTTCATGTACGAGATGGAAGATCACTTCGGCGTCCAGATGGAGGTCAAGGATCTTCTCGAGATGGACAGCGTGGGCGATCTGGTCGAACATCTGCAAGGGAAACTGGCTTGAGCCGCTCCGTTCCTTCCGGCGCTCGAGCCGTCGGCGATTGGCCTCGTTTCAGCCTGCTCTTCTTCGCGAGTGAGCAGGCTGACTTCAGTCTCGGCAAGTTCGATCTTTTTCGAAAGAGCTCCGCCTTTGCCGACCGAAACGGTTTCGAGGCCGTCTGGGTGCCCGAGCGGCACTTCCACTCTTTTGGAGGCATCTTCCCGAACCCGTCGCTGATGGGCGTCGTGCTTGCCGAGACCACCGAGAGGATTCGGATCCGTGCCGGTAGTGTCGTGCTTCCCTTGCACAGTCCGATCCGCGTCGCCGAGGAGTGGTCGGTCGTCGACAATCTCTCCGACGGCCGCGTCGACCTGGCCTTTGCGATCGGATGGAACCCGAACGACTTTTCCATTGCACCCAAGGCCTACACCGATCGCAAAGAGCTCACCTTTGCAGGTATCGATACGATCCGCACGCTGTGGAGCGGGGAGGCGATCGAGACCGAGAACGGGCTGGGCGAGATGAACACACTGCGGATCTACCCCTCGCCGCAGCAAACGCAGCTGAATATCTGGTTCACGTGTTCCGGCGGCCGCGAACGCTTCGTCGAAGCGGGCGAGCGCGGCTTCAACATCCTGACCGCGCTGCTCTTCCAGTCGGTCGGTGAGTTGACCGAGAAGATCGCGGCCTACCGCGAGGGGCGAGCACGGGCCGGGCATGCCGGGCCGGGCGTCGTGACGCTGATGTTGCACACCTTCGTCGGTCCCGACGAAGGATCGACCAAGGAGGTCGTCCGCGAGCCCTTCAAGCGCTACATCGAAAGCTCGGTCGACCTGTGGAAGACCAACGAGGCCCGTCTGGACGACCTCTCACCGCGCAAGCGAGCCGATCTCCTGGAATTCGCGTTCGAGCGCTACTACCGCAAGACGGCCTTGATGGGCTCGCCGTCCTCCTGCGCCGAAATGGTGGGGGCCGTCAAGGGGGCCGGGGTCGACGAGATCGCTTGCTTGATGGACTTCGGGATCGACGAGGGCAAGGTCATCGAGAGCCTGAGCTATCTGGACCGCTTGCGCCGACGGGAGTTCTAGCTTTCCCCCGTGTCGAATCCGTCCCACCCGCCGATCCGACCGCGCCGAGTCGCCGTGACGGGCATGGGCGTGGTCTGCGCCCTCGGGGCCGACCTCGACACCTTCTGGACGGGCGTGCTCGAAGGCAAGAGTGGGATACGCGAGGTCCCCTTTGCGGTCGAAAAGGACTTCCCGGTGAAGGTCGGTGGTCTGGTTTCCGACGAGCTCGTCGCCCAGGGCCGCGAACACTTCGCCATCAGGGAGCCGGATCGCTGGAATCAGATGGGCCTCAGCGCGGTAGGTCGTGCGCTCGAACAGGCGGGGTTCTCCACCGCCGGCGACGAGCCCCTCGAGCTGGACATCGTCTTCGGCACGGGGCACGCCAACACGCTGGCCGTGATCGAAGCGCACGCGGCTTTTCTGAAGGGCGGCCTGCGCAAGATGCGGCCGACGACGGTGCTGCGTTCGATGTTCAACCGGGTCGCCAACCAGGCCTCCATCCGCTACCGGCTTGTGGGAGCCAGCCACGTCGTCTGCGCTGCCTGCGCGACCGGTTCGGTGGCCCTTGGGGACGCTTTTCACCGCATTCGTTTCGGGCTGGCCGACGGCGTCGTCGCGGCATCCTGCGACAGCGGTTTCGATCCGCCGACCTTCGCCGCCTGGAATCGCCTGGGTGTGCTCTCTCCCATCCCCGAACCCGAAGAGGCCTCGCGCCCCTTCGACCGCGGGCGTAGAGGTCTGGTGATGGGGGAGGGAGCCGCCGCCCTGGTGCTCGAGTCCTTTGACGCCGCCGAGAGGCGCGGCGCGACGATCCTGGCCGAGATTTCAGGTTATGGCTGTCGCTCCGATGCGACGCACATCGTCCAGCCCGACCCGGCCGGACAGGTGCGCGCGATGAACGCAGCCCTCGCTTCCGCGGGCCTCAGCATCGAAGACATCGACTACGTCAACGCTCACGGTACGGCCACCGAGCCGGCGGACATCGCCGAGGCCGAATCCCTGGGCCGGGTCTTCGGCGATCGCGTGGGCGAGATCCACGTGTCCAACACGAAGGCTCAGCTGGGCCACCTGATGGGGGCGACGGCGGGCGTCGAGCTCGTCGCCACGATTTTGGCGCTGCGCAATGGACTGCTGCCACCCTGCCGCAACCTCGATGACCCGGATCCGCGCTGCCCCTTGAACTTCGTCCGCGAGGCGCCTCTCGAGACCGAGGTTCGCCACGCGTTGAAGAACAGCTTCGCTTTCGGCGGCACCAACAGCGTGGCGGTCGTCAGTCGAGTCTAGCCGGCAGCATTGCGCTGCATCTCGAGGTTTTCCTCGAACAACACACGCAGCGCGGCGATCTTGGCCTTGCCATCGGGGGAGTCGAGCGCCAGGCCCTGCAGATCGCGAAAAACCGAGGCCGCGCCGGCGTGATCGTCCGACTTGCCGGCCAGAATGCGCAGGGCCTCTTCCGAACGAACGAGGGTGGAGTTCAGCTTCGTGACGCGTCGTTCGAGGATGGTTATCGCCTTGCGTTGCTGGGACAGCCCCAGCGACAGAGTCCGCCGCCGCTGGGCCCGGACGAAGGCCGTGAGCTCTGCGATGCTGTCGGGACTCAGAGAGAAGTCCGGCCCCTGCTTCATGTTGCGCAGGCGAAGAGAAGAGACCTTCTCCTCCAGCTCTAGATCCAGTGCGCGTTCTTCCTCGGTACGGGGCAGATTTTCATCGGCGTCCAGAGCGCCGCGTAGTCGGGCGGCCTTGTCGCGCAGCTCATCGAGCTCCTTGCGCGCAGCGTTGCGGCTCTGAAGCACCGAGTGCTTCGAGCTTTCCAGCTCGTGCATGAGACTCTTGCGTGTGGCGCCCTGAACCGTGCGCGCGCGCCGGAGGGCCGCCTGGATGAAGTTCCTGGAGACGGCCCGGCGCAGCCTGTCCTGGGTGACCTTGCTCTCGACACCGGCTCCGGCGAAGGCCTTTTCCAGGGCCTCGTCGATCGACTTCAACGTCGACTGACGGGAGAGGACGTGCCAGGAACGCTTCACGCGCGAGAATGCCCGCCCCAGGTCCGGTTGCTTCGGATCCACGCGCTTTTTCGGGTGTTCGGGCAGATGACGTTCCACGACGTGAGTTCCTCAAACACCAGACTATCCTATTCCTTGCCATCCGTAGAATTTTGCGGGGTCAGATCCCCTCCGTTATTCCCCCGGGTTGCGGAGGTGCTTCATCTTTTCCCTCCTCGCTCGGAAGGGGGTCCTCGAAGAAGCGCCCGAGGGCCGAGAGCACGGTCGCGATCGGTAGCAAGTTGGTAAATGGCGCCATGCAATAGGCGCCCGCGAGAATCGCCAAAAGGATCCGGGTGGCCCGGCCCACGCGAAACATGCCGCTCAGCCACCACCCGATGCCCGCCCCGATCGGCGCGCCCACATAGAGTCCGAGCGGTCCCAGGGTCGCGAAGTCCGCGAAGTCCAGCACCAGGGCACCCAGCACCGGTCCCAGGGCGCGGTATAGCCGTACGAAGAGGGAAATCAGCGCGCTCTCTTGTGCGCCGATCGGATTGGGCGCCTCGGTCCTTTCCAGCTCGATCCGTTCCATCGAAGAGCGCTACGCCCGCGGGGCTCGCCCATTCAATCCCGGAAGTCAGTCATCGGACGCGCGAGCATCGTTTGAGGGGCTTTCGGGGGGCGCTACCGGGAAGCCGGGAAATGGCGGGTTGTTGGGTCGGTGGGCTCTCCTTACGATCGTGGGCGGATCCGACTCGCGATCCGGAAATTTTTTCAGCGTCCCCCCCCCTCGGCCCCCCGGTTTCCCATGTTTCAGAAGGCCATTCTGCCCGTCCTCTTTCTTCTAGTTCTCTCCCTCGCGCTTCCGGCACACGACGGTCTCGACCGCCAGGCCCCCTTTCCCAAGCCGAGCTACAGCGGGCAGGGGCAGGTGGCGTTCACTTCGAACGGGGTTCAGCTCATGGGCTGGGTCCCCGTCTCGGACTTCGATCCCACCTTCGGCGGCGGCAACGACTGCTGGGGCTACACCGCCCCTTCCGGGCGGGAGTACGCGATCATGGGGCTCAACGCGGGCACGGGTTTCGTGGAGGTGAGCGATCCGGGCGCGCCGGTGGTGGTGGCCGTGCTCGCCGGACCCGACAGTCTGTGGCACGACATGAAGACCTACGCCGGGCACGCCTACGTGGTCAGCGAGGGCGGCAGCGGGATCCAGGTCTTCGACCTGACCAACATCGATGGCGGGGTGGTCACCCATGTCGGCGACTTCACCGCCGGAGGGTGCACGTCGGCCAGCCACAACGTGGCGATCAACGAGGACACAGGTTTCCTGTATCGCACCGGAGGCGAGGGCAGTCCCTGCCCCGGCGGTCCCCAGGGGTTGGTGTTCTACGACCTCTCCAATCCGGCCAACCCGGTCTTCGCCGGTTCCTGGGAGGACCGCTACGTCCACGACGCGGTCGTCGTGACGTGGGACGTCGCCGGGCCCCACTTCGGCAAGGAGCTCGCCTTCTGCGCCGCCGAGACGAGTTCGGGAGGCGGTTCGCCCTCGCTCCACATCGTCGACGTCACCAACAAGTCCAGCCCGTCCGTGCTCGGCTCGACCACCTACTCGAACAGCGCCTTCTCACACCAGCTGTGGTTGTCGGACGACCAGCTGACGGTCTACCAGAACGACGAGCTCGACGAATCGAACTTCGGCTTCAGCACGCGCACACGCATCATGGACGTGAGCAACCCGGCCAGTCCGTCGGTGACCGGCTTCTTCACGTCCGGAGCGCCGGCGATCGACCACAACCTCTACGTCAACGGCAACCGCATCTACGAGGCCAACTATCGCAGCGGCCTGCGCATCTTCGACAACACCAACCCCCTGAGCCCGACCGAAATCGCGTGGTTCGACACCTATCCCGACGACGACGACGCCGCCTTCAACAGCCTGTGGAGCAACTATCCCTTCCTGCCTAGCGGCACCATTCTCGGCAGTGACCTCGAGAAGGGGCTCTTCATCTTCTACGTCGGCAACCCGGTCCTGACCTTCGACTTTCCGGAGGGCACCCCCGAGCAGATCGCCGCCGGCGGTGGCCTGGTTCGTTTCACCGTTTCGGAGGCCGCTCCCGGGGACCTCTTGGCCGCGACGGTCAGCTTCCACTACGACTCGGGATCGGGATTTCAAAGCGTTTCGGCGACGCCCCTGGGGGGGGATCTCTACGAAGCGGTGATCCCCTCGATTCCCTGCGGCGACCGGGTCAACTTCTATGTGAGCGCCAAGGCCTCCAACAACTACACGTGGACGGATCCGCCGGCGGGTCCGACCCAGGTCTACACGGCGTTGTCCGCGGCCTACGTCGACGAGGTCTTTTCCGACCATGTCGAGATCGATCTCGGCTGGACGTTCGGCGTGGCCGGGGACGACGCCGCGACGGGCATCTGGGAACGCGTGAACCCCAACGGCACCGCGGCCCAGCCCGAAGACGATCACTCGGATCCCGGAACGATCTGCCTGGTCACCGGGCAAGGCTCGGTCGGCGGCAGCGTGGGGGAGAACGACGTCGACGGCGGCACGACCACGCTGCTCTCGCCCACGATGGATGCATCGGGCTTGACCGATCCGGTCCTCAGCTACTGGCGCTGGTTCTCCAACAACCAGAACTCCGCCATCGATGACGTCTTCGTGATCGACATCTCCAACAACGGCGGCTCGACCTGGACGAACCTCGAGACGATCGGTCCCGGCGGTGCGGACGCGGTGGGCGGCTGGATTCGCCACTCGGTACGCATCTCCGACTTTGTCGCGCCGACGAACCAGATCCGGTTGCGCTTCATCGCTTCCGATCTCAACGACGGGTCGATCTCCGAGGCGGCGATCGACGATCTGGCCATCGAGGAGCTGGTCTGCGCCGTCGCGATCAGCAACGTGACGCCGAACAGCGGCTCGACCAACGCGCGACCGACCGTGACGATCACGGGCCTGGGTTTCGTTCCCGGGGTCACCACCGTCGACTTCGGGGAGCAGATGGCGACCCAGGTCAACGTTCTCAACGAGACCACGCTGACCTGTCGCGTTCCGCGCCGGGCGGGCGGAGGCGGGGGGCGTTTGCATCGCTCGCCCCGTTCCGTCGACGTGCGTGTCACGACGGGCGTCGGTACGGACGCGATTCCGCGGGGCTACACCTACACCCTGCCCACGAGGTGATTTTTCCGCTCGGAACCGCGCTCGTCGGGGTGCTCTTCTGCCTCGCTTGTACGGCGCCGAGCTCAACCCCGGTTTCCGACACCGCGCGCGAACCCGTCTCGGCCGAACGCCTGCGCGAAGAGGGCTGGCGGGTGGCCGCCGGTGACGAGGGCAACTACACGCTCGCCTGGCGTTGCGCGAACGGCGAGATCCCACGCAACCGCGACTTCGAGATGGAGCTCCTGGTCTTCTCGGGCGGCGAGCCGCTTTGCGGAGCGCAGGTGCGGGTCCGTGGATGGATGCCCGACCACGGCCACGGCCTTGTTCGGCGGCCGAACGTGAGCGAGGTCGGGCAGGGGCGATACCGGGTCGAGGGCATGCTGTTGCACATGCGTGGGCTCTGGAGGATCTACTTCGACGTCGTCCACGAGGGTTCGGTCGACATCGTCGGATTCGAACAGCGGATCTGATGTCGGTGCTCTTCGTTTTCGCGGCGATCGTCACGGGGTACGGCCAGGATGTGGAGTCTGCCTGCGTGCTCTCCGAAGAGGCGACGAAGATCGCCCTGGAGTTCTCGCCCCTCGGGCCGATCCCCGGGGATCCGACCAACGCCGTCTTCGAGAGCGAGGCGGCCGCGCGGTTCGGCCAGGCGCTGTTCTTCGACGAGCGCCTTTCGGGGGCCGGGGACGTGTCCTGTGCGACCTGCCACGACCCCCGGCTCAGCTGGACCGACGCGCGTTCCCTTGCGCGGGGCGTCGCGAACCTTCCACGGCACACCATGACGCTGTGGAACGTGGTCTACAACCGCTGGTACTTCTGGGACGGGCGCAAGGACACGCTCTGGTCCCAGGCCCTCGGTCCCCTGGAGGATCCGCGCGAACATGCCGGCAGTCGTCTTCAAATCGCCCACACGATCGCGTCCGATCCGGCCTATCGGCGCGCCTTTGCCGAGACGTTTCGGGAGACACTGGAGCCCCTGGACCCCGATCGCTTTCCCGCCCGGGGTTTTCCCGTCCCCGGTCAGGAGGGCCACCCCTTGTCTCAGGCGTGGCTGTCGATGCAGCCCGCCGACCGGCTGAGGGTGAACCGGATCTTCGTCAACGTCGGCAAGTCGATCGCCGCCTTCCAGCGCAAGTTGATCTCGGATCGAGCCCCCTTTGACGTGTTCGTCGAGGGGCTGCGGGAGGGTGACACGGAAAAGCAACGCGCGATCTCGGCCTCCGCCCAGCGCGGCTTCGAGCTGTTCCAGGGCAAGGCCCGCTGCCACTTTTGCCACGACGGCCCCAACTTCACCGATCTCGAGTTTCATTCGAACCGGGTACCGACCGAGGAGGGCACCGATCTGGGGCGTCCCATCGGGATCCGCGCACTGCAGCGAGACCCCTTCAATTCGCTCTCGGTGTACGCCGACGACGGAGGGGCCGTCGGGCGCCGCAAGATCGCGACCCTGCGTCGCGACGAGCACCCGACCCAGGAGTTCAAGACCCCCACGCTGCGTAACATCGCCCGTACCGCGCCCTACATGCACGAAGGACAGATCGCGACCCTCGAGGAGGTGATCGAGTTCTACTCGACGCTCGCGGGCGCCGCGCCTTTGCGGCCGAACAGCGAGCGATTGATCGAGGTCCTCGATCTGACGGGCCGAGAGAAGACCGATCTACTGGCCTTCCTGCACAGCCTGAGCGATGAATCGCTGCCGGCCGAGCTCTTGCGAGCGCCCCCGAGGCCCTTCTAGTCAGCCCCGTCGGACGGGAGCGCACTGCCCTGCGGCGGGAATCGGAGCACTTCGGTGTCGACTCCGTGAGTCCGCCCGGACGCTCCTGGGCCTCGGGGCTATACTTCTTCTCCCGTGAAGCCTCTCCTGGTTACGCTCGCCCTGCTCGGACTGTCGTTTCCCGCTCCTTCACAGCAAACCAATCGTTTCCTGCGTGCCGATCGATGGGAGATGCTCGTGGGAGAAAGCGTACACGTGCGCTTTCAAGACCTGGGTCCCGGTGAGCCGAGGAATGTCCCCTGGCCCGGGCGATTCGATTGGTTCTTCGTGCGGGCCGGGGGAGGGCAGGAGAACCTCTTCGACCCGCGCACCTCTGCGGGCAAGGATGCGCTCGAGTTGATGGTGGATAGGCCCGGGATCACGATGATCGGGGCCGACTGTGCAGGCCGGATCGAGAGGGTGGGGGCTGCGGAGTTGCGCCTCTTTCTTCGTACGCGCATCGGTCCGAAGACCCTGGCCGAGGGATGGGAGAAGGCCCTGGTCGGCGATGCCCTGCGAGTCCGTCGAATCGAGTCCGCCAAGGTCTTGGTTCGTGTGCTCGGCAAGGAGGGGTTTCTGCCGAACTCGGCCACCGCCCAGAGCAAGACCGGCCAGGCGGTCGAGATCCGCCCCCTGGCCGATCCCGCCTCCGTTCCGGTGAAGAGCGACCTGCCGTTGCGCATCTACGTACCGAACCCCGCCAAGGCCTGGACGAAGGTCATCGCTCGCCACATCGCGACCGCAAGGACGCAGACCTTCCTGACGGACTCCTTCGGGAGCGGTTTCTTTACCATCACCGTCGCGGGTGTCTGGGCCGTCGAAGCCCACCATGCCCGGGTCGCACCGGACGAGGCGGCCGACTGGGAGATCTACAGTGCGACCCTCACCTTCGAGGTGCCCCCGGGGGATCCGCGTCAGGGAGGTGGCGGCAAATGAACTGCACGCAGGCTCTTGTGGCCCTGGCGCTTCTCGTTACGGCTTCAGCGGCCCAGAACCTGACCCGGCCCGCGACCGTCCGCTGGCACGAACTGGGACCGGCGCCCATCGACAACGGCGAATACGCCGGTCGAATCGCGGCCGTGGTTTGCAGCCCGACGGATCCCGATCTGTACTTTGCCGGTGGGGCCGACAGCGGCGTGTGGCGTAGCGAGGACGGCGGGCAGACGTGGAAGAGCCTGACCGATGACATGCCCTCTTCGGCGATAGGCGCCCTGGCTATGGATCCGCATGACGAGAACGTTCTCTATGCCGGGACCGGGGAGGCCAACTACGCCAACCACAGCCGCTATGGTCTGGGGTTGTACAAGTCGACCGACGCCGGCGCCTCCTGGGTTCACCTTGGAGCGGCCGACTTCTCCGGACGGGCCTTTTCGAGGATCCTGGTCGAGCGCGGCCTGCCGGACACGATCTATGCTGCGGTCACGCGTGCGGGGGGCTTTCCGGAGCTCGCTGCCGCGAAGGGACACCCCGGTGCCACGGGCCCGGTCGGGGTCTTCAAGTCGACCGACGGCGGCGCGAGCTGGCAGCTGCTATCGGGCGGGCTGCCGAGCCTGTCGGCGACCGACCTGGTCGCCGATCCGCTGGATCCCAGCGTCCTCTATGCGGGTATCGGTCGCATCTTCGGCTCGCCCCAGAACGGGATCTACAAGAGCAGCGATTCGGGGGCGAGCTGGGTTCGTCTTGCGGGGGGGTTGCCCCCGGCCTCTTCGACCGGCCGAGTCAGCGTGGCGGTGGCGCCCAGCGACGCCTCGCGTCTCTACGCGATGATCACCCTGCCGGCCGGTGCCACCGGTGGCGGTGCATCGATGGAGGGGGCGTACAGAAGTGACGATGGAGGCATCAGCTGGACGCAGATCGCCCTCGGAAACATCCAGGCCTCCTACGGCTGGTATCTGTCCGTAGTCAGCGTTCGGCCGACGAATGCCGGCCACGCTTTCTTCGGGGGCCTGGGTCTGCATCGCACGACCGACGCAGGCCTGGGTTTTGCCAACGTCACGCCTCCGCACGTGGATCTGCACGCCTGCGCTTGGGATGCGGCGGGACGGTTGATCGTCGGAGATGACGGGGGTGTGCACCGCACTTCGAACCTCGGCTCGAGCTGGGAAGCCTTGAACGATGGGTTGGGAACCATTCAGTTCTATGCGGGCCTTTCCAGCCACCCCACCGATGATGAGATCTACTTCGGCGGGACGCAGGACAACGGCAGCAACCGGCGCGATGGTACGGACCTCAAGTGGACGCAGGTCTTCGGCGGCGACGGCGGATGGACCCAGATCGACCCTGCGAATGCTGCGCGGGTATTCGTCGAGTTTCAGGGGACAGGCAACCTCTACGTATCGAGCGATGGTGGGATGAGTTTTTCCTGGGCGGGCAACGGCATACCGCCCTCCGATCGAAACTGCTTTCTGCCGCCTTATCTGATCGATCGCACCGACTCGAATCGCATGCTGTATGCGACACATCGGATTCATCGCAGCCTGGACGGTGGTAGCACGTGGTCTGTCCTGAGCGGGGACCTTACGACCGGGACGGGGGCCATTCGATGCCTGGCTCAAGCCCCCACGAACCCATCCGTCCTTTACGCGGCGACCAACGACGGCAACGTCCAGGTCTCGACGGACGGTGGTGTCAGCTGGAATCTCTCGTTGAGCGCCATTCCAGGTTGGCCGCGGGTCACCCGGGAGATCGCGGTGAACCCCGGCGATGCGTCCCGAGCGTTTCTCGCAGTCGCCGTTTTCGCCACGAGTCAATTGCTCCGTACGACCGACACCGGTGCGACGTGGATTGCGATCGACCAGAACCTGCCTGACGTTCCGGTCAACACCGTTTCCGTTTGGCGCCTCGCGTCGGGACGGGAGATGCTCTTCGTCGGGACCGATGCGGGGCTTCTCTGGAGCTTCGACTCGGGCGGGAGCTGGGCCGCTTTCGGGACTGGATTGCCGGTCGTGCCCGTGATCGACATATTGCTGGAGCCCGACCGCAACCGCATCACGCTCGCCACCCAGGGGAGAGGGGTTTGGAGGGCTCGCCTGCACAGGCCCCAGGTCCTGGGCACGGCGGAGGTTCAGGTCGGAGGGAGCTAAAAATACAGCTTCCTGATTTCTGCCTTCCTGGGTGGGCTGCTGGGGCCCATACAAGGCGCTGGAGGTTGCGCACTTGTGCTAGGTCGCATATGTACTAGGGGGGGGGGGCACGGTGAACCCTGACAAGCGAGGAACAAGTTCGATGAGGATCGTGGTAACAGCGGCAGCATTTTTGACGGTTGGGCTTGCCGGACAGGCCCAGATTGCAGGCGAGAAGCGCATCTCGCCGGTCGAGACACAGGCCTTGAGCTCGCCTCCGGGAGAAGGCCGCGCTATCGGGCCGAACCGGATCACCCAGAATGACATCACGAGCGGCGCATTGACCCTGGCGGAGATCCGCACCGCCGGTGGGCTGATGTTCACGACCCCCTTCCGCAAGGCCGACGGCTACGGCGATGGCCCCCTGGGCCGTCCCACGTTGGGCGGAAACGGGACCTTCCTGCGCGTCAACGGTCTCGATACGCAAACCTGCTTAGAGTGTCATTTCGTCACGAGCAACCGAACCAATCCGGCGACGTTGGGCGTTGGAGGCGCCGGGGGTATCGGTGCGATGGCGATGGGCGGCCCCACGGAAATCGATGTCGACGACGAGGCCGGCAACGGCTACGCGTTCTTCAACGGTCGCATGATCAACCCACCGTTCCTCTTCGGGGCCGGGGGAGTCGAAATGATCGGAAAGGAAATGACGAGCGACCTGCAAGAGCTCAAGGCGTTCGCCCAGGCGAATCCGGGGTTGATCGTCTCCCTGGATGCCAAGGGCGTCAACTTCGGTACGATCTCCTACGACGCCGGGACCGACACCTTCGATACCTCCAACGTGCAGGGCATCGAACCTGATCTCGTCGTCCGTCCATTCGGCCGCAAGGGAGAGTTCATCAGCATTCGTGCCTTCGACGTCGGTGCTCTTCAGTTTCACGAGGGAATGCAGCCCGTCGAGGTCGTCGGCGAGAATGTCGATGAGGATGGCGACGGTGTCGTTAACGAAATTCTGGTCGGCGAGCTCTCTGCGATGCACGTCTTCGGAACCATGATGGAGCGCCCAGGCCGAGTGCGCGGGCATCCGCCGCAGGTTGCCCGTGGACGTGCCGAGTTTGTCGGTGCCGGTTGTGCCGAGTGCCATGTCCGCGTCATGCAGACCCGGGACCGTCGCCTGCCGCTGGCCTTCCCCGAGGTAGCCGAAGACCCCTCGGCCAACGTGTTCATGACGATCAACCTGCGTGCCAGCTCCCCGGGTTTCCGTCGTAACAATCAGGGTGGCGTTCGTGTGCGTATGTTCTCCGATTTGAAGCGCCACGACATGGGCCCTGATCTTGCCGAGGCCACCGGTGGTCCCCTCGACGCTCATTTCATCACGGCGCGTTTGTGGGGCGTCGCCGACACAGCGCCGTATCTCCACGATGGACGCGCCCTGACCGTCTCCGAGGCGATCCTCGCTCACGGTGGTGAAGGCCAGATCTCTCGCGACAATTTCGCCGCCCTATCGGAGTCGAGCCAGACGGACCTCCTGGCCTACCTGCATACCTTGCGGGTGCCGGACGATCCCAACGAGGGTGTCTTCGGAGGGGACGACGACGACGACGATGACGACGACGACGACGACGACGACGACGACGACGACGATTAGCACGTGAATGGGCTCTTGCCCAGGCGATCGAGAAAGCCCAGAAGCGCGAGCTTCAGGGCTTTTTCTTCGGGGGGGCAGGAGGTGTGAAATATGGGCAAGCTTCGGCGTGCGACGACGAAAGTCGAGGCGACGAACCAGAGAACCGGATGGCCATGGGGGACGGGTCGCGGTCGCCCTGATCGGAGCTCACCCTCGCGCCCGGGAGGCCTTGTAGTGTTCGATCAGCGCGTTGGTCGAACCGTCGTGCGAGTCCACGGCGGCATCGCCTTCCAGTTCGGAGAGGATGACTTTTGTCAGTTGCTTGCCGAGCTCCACGCCCCACTGGTCGTAGCTGTTGACGCGCCATATCGTGCCCTGCACGAAGATCTTGTGCTCATAGAGGGCAATCAGTCGCCCGAGCGTCCGTGGGTCGAGCCGCTCGAATAGAATCGAGTTTGTCGGCCGGTTGCCGGTGAAGACCTTGTGGGGAACCAGTTGTTCGAGCTGTTCGCCCTCTACACCCTTGGACTTCAGCTCGGCGCGTACTTCCTCGGCCGTCTTGCCCCTCATCAGGGCTTCCGTTTGCGCGAAGAAGTTGGCCAGAAGAATATCGTGATGTTCCCCCAGGGGGTTCTGGGGGCGTGCCGGCGCGATGAAGTCAGCGGGGATGAGGCGGTTGCCCTGGTGAATCAACTGGTAGAAGGCGTGCTGGCCGTTGGTGCCCGGTTCGCCCCAGATGACCGGGCCCGTCGTGTAGTCGTCGATGAGGCGCCCCTGTGTGTCCACGCTCTTGCCGTTGCTTTCCATGTCCGCCTGCTGGAGGTAGGCCGGGAAGCGATGCAGGTACTGGTCGTAGGGCAGGATGGCATGGGTGTGGGCGCCGAAGAAGTTGTGATACCAGACGCCCAGGAGCGCCATGATCACGGGGATGTTCCTGTCGAGGGGGGCGGATCGGAAGTGCTGATCGACCTCGAAGGCGCCCGTGAGAAGCTCTTCAAAGCGGTCCATCCCGATCACGAGGGCGATGGGCAAGCCGATGGCCGACCACAGCGAATAGCGGCCCCCGACCCAGTCCCAGAACTCGAACATGTTCTCGGGGTCTATCCCGAACTCGCCGACGGCTTGCGTATTGGTGGAGAGGGCGACGAAATGCCTGGCGACGGCCTGATCGCTCCCGAGCGCACTGACGAGCCAATCGCGCGCGCTGTGAGCGTTGGTCAATGTTTCTTGCGTCGTGAAGGTCTTCGAAGCGACGCAGAAAAGCGTGGTCTCCGGTGCTACTCGCTTCAACGTCTCGGTCAGGTGCGTTGCGTCGATATTGGAGACGAAGTGCACCTTCAGATTCTCGTGCCAGTAGGGGCGAAGCGCCTCCGTGACCAGCACCGGTCCAAGGTCGGAGCCACCGATCCCGATGTTGACGACGTTGCTGATCGGTTTTCCCGTGTGTCCCTTCCAGGCGCCCGATCGGATTCGTTCGGTCAGTTCACGCATTCTTGCCAGCACCGCGTGAACGCCGGGCATCACGTCCTCACCGTCGACGTAAACCGGTTCGTTGGAGCGGTTGCGAAGGGCTGTATGCAGCACCGCACGCCCTTCGGTGACATTGATCTTCGCGCCGGCGAAAAGGCGTTGGATGCGTTCAGCCAGACCGGCCTCTTCCGCCAGATCTATCAGGAGTTTCATGGTCTCTTCAACCACACGGTTTTTCGAGTAGTCGAAGAGCAGATCGTCGAGCCGTAGCGAAAGCTTGGAAAAGCGTTGCGGGTCCTCTGCGAAAAGATCCCGCATGTGTCGGGACTCCATTGCGCGCTGGTGACGGACGAGAGCTTTCCAGGAAGCCGTTTCGACGAGGTTGGCCATGGTTCGATAGGTTGTCCGCAACGGAGGGGAGCGCGGGAGAGCGAGGAGAGCGAATCGAGCGGAGCCAGTCAATCGGCTGCCCCGTTTTCTCAGGAGTGCCGAATGGCTCAATGGCGCCGGATGCGCAGGTGTTGATCGGCCATCACTCGAGACATCCGTTGCACGTGACCGTCCGGCCAGGTGACGCGTAGTTCGACGCTCTGGCATCCCCTTGGCAATCCGAAGTGAACGTAGGGAGCGGAGGAGGAGAGAAAGCTGCCTCCGGAATGGATCCAGCGTGTTTGACGAGAGCCTCCTCCCTCGACCTCGATGCGACTGCCGAGGGACGTAGGAATCAACTCGACGATCAGCCACCCCTCGGCCGTGGTGTCGTTGCGGAGCAGGCGCAGCGGTCCGTTCAATTCGGAGACGACCACATCGATGTCGCCGTCTCCATCCAGGTCCCCGAAGGCGGCCCCACGGTCGCAATGAACCCGGTCCAGAAAGGCTCCCGCCTCAGATGCCTCGACCTTGTAGAAGGCATGTCCCTTGCGCTCGTAGAGCCTCGGGGGCTGGCGGTAGTCGGAATCCATGATCTCCAAGGAGGCATTGGGGTAGACGTGACCGTTGAAGAAAAGCAGGTCCTCGTCTCCGTCGAGGTCAAAGTCGTACAGCCCGCAGGCCCATCCGACCAGGGCAAACTCCCGCATACCAAGGCCGAAGCGGCGCGTTTCGTCATCGAAGAAGCGGCCGCCCTTGTTCATGTGCAAGGTGTTGGTGTCGTTGGAGAAGTTCGTCGTGAAGATGTCGGGGAAGCCATTTCCGCTTACATCGGCGATCCCGATTCCCATGGTGGACTGGGTCGACCCATCGACGTTTGCCGAGAGGCCGGACCTCAAACCGATCTCCTCGAAGGTCAACCGCCCGAGGTTGCGGAACAGGAAATTGGGCGTGGAGTCGTTGCCGACGTAGATGTCCTGAAGACCGTCGGCGTCGAAGTCGAGGATGACCACGCCGAGGCCGTAGGCCGGGTCGACTGCGCAGCAGCCGGACGACTCGCCGATCTCGAGAAACCGTCCCTGTCCGGTGTTTTCTAGCAACGCGTCGTTCTGCGCCTGCAGGCCCCGCGGCCCCTTGAAGACCGGCGCTCCCTTGAACGTCGAACGGGCCGGCGGATTCTGGACGTCGAAGTCCAGGTAGTTGGCGACATAGAGATCGAGATCGCCATCCCGATCGAGATCCCCGAAGGCCGCCGCCGTACTCCACGCGTCATGCCCCTCATTCGAGCGTTTGCCGCCCTCCTCGAAGCGCCCACTTTCGTTGTAGAGGAGCCCGTTGCGCCCATAGCAGGTCACGAAAAGGTCGTCCCAGCCGTTGCCGTCCGCGTCGCCGACGGCGACACCCATCGCGAAGCGTCGGAAATCGATGCCGCTGGCCGGCGTCGCATCTGCGAAGGAGAGCGCGCCCAGGTTTTCGAATAGTCTCGAGCCGGGACCGGCTTGCGGATGGGCCATGGACGCACCGTTGGGAACGAAGACATCCAGGTCCCCGTCGCGATCATGATCGATCAGGCCGATCCCGCCGCCCTTGACCTCGAGGATCTCGGTCGACGGGGTCTCGCCCGAGGTGGTCACCAGATCCAGACCGGCAGCCGCCCCGAGTTCTGTGAAGTCAAGGCCCTTCCTTTGCGTTCGCTCATCACATCCTGTCGTGGCGGCCAGGCTCAGAGCGATGCAAGTGGCGCGAGCCGGGCGATTCACCGATCCCCCTGGACTGCCGAGAGTTCCTTTCGGCGCGTTTCGTAGCGATCCAGAGCTCGATCCGCGCTCGCGTCATCTCCGAGCCGGCGATGGACCAGGCTCAAAGCGTAGAAGGCACTGATGTTATCCGGCGCGATGGTCGTGGCCTGCAGCAAGTTTTCGCGCGCCGCCTCGTACTCATCCCGCGCGAAGTGGACGTCTGCCAGACGCGCATAACACTGTGCGCGTTCCGAGGCTCGTGCGCGGTACATGGGCGGATTTTCTTCCTTCAGTATTTCGAAGAGTTCGAGCGCCCGACGGAATTCGGTTGCAGCCGGTTTCAGCCGAGTATGCTCCAGTTCTATCAGTCCCAGGCCATAGACGGCCTTGGGCTCGAGCGGATCGATTCCGGCGAATGCCTCGAACTCGTGCCGTGCGGCTTCCAGTTCACCGAGCATCAACTGCGTGCGGCCGAGGTAGTCGTGCAAGATGAAGTAATCCGGCGCATCCCGGAGTGCCCGTTGAAACCACGGACGCGCCGCGCCGAAGTTGCCGGCCTTTTCAAAGGACAGTCCGACCAGAAAGGCGGCCTGGCCGTCCTGCCCATGCTCTTCGAGATGGTCCAGGGCGAGTCCGCGGGCAGCTTCCAGACGACCCTCTCCGATTTCTTGAATCACGGGCCGCAGGGCGGGAGCCATGGGGCGTAAACGGGGACGCCGGCCGCCCTCGAGTTCCGGTGTTGTTTCGACGGGCTTGGTCGACGGTGCGCCCGGCGCCTGATCCGGTGTCACCTGATTCGGCGCGCAGGCGCCGGCCAGGGTCGCCAAAACGATCCCGAGCCTGGCGAGCCGAGACCCCATGCTCACCAGCTCGTGGGCTGGTAGTCCTTGAGGAATTGTCCCCAGCAATGCACGCCCGTGCTGAAGCCGTTGAAGATCGGATCCAGCACTCGCGCCGCGCCGTCGATCGCATCCAGGGGAGGAGCGAACCTGTTCTCGATTTCCTTGTTCACGGTTCTTGCGAACGGGTCTTCGTCCGTAACCCAGCCTGTATCCACGCTGTTCATGTGGATCCCGTCCTTCACGAAGTCCGCTGCGGAGGTACGGGTCATCATGTTGAGCGCCGCTTTGGCCATGTTGGTGTGGGGGTGCCGGGTGGTCTTGAAGGTACGGTAGAACTGTCCCTCCATGGCCGAGACGTTGACCACGTGCTTGTCCCGGGATTCGCAGCGCACCATCAGCTCTTTGAGACGCGCGGTCAAGAGGAACGGAGCGATCGAATTGACGAGCTGCACCTCGATCAGTTCGATCGTTGGGACGTCGGCCAGGTCCATCCGCCAGGAATTTATGTCCCGCAGATCGAGCTGCTGGCCGTCGCCGTCGTAGATACCCAGCGGAAAGAGATGGGCCTGGTGGTTTTCCTGCAGCAAGTCCAGCTGGCAGAGTTCGGAAGCGGAGATGCCGTCGTTCAGCGCCCCGGGCTGCGAGATTGCGCCATTCAGGGGAATGGGTGCACACGTACCCGGATCCAGGGCAAGCTTGCGCTCCCTCTCCATCAGATGGGCGTAGTAGGCAGGGGGACGCCGGACGGTTTGGCAAGCGTTGTGGATGAGAAAATCGAGCCGTGGAAGGGTTTCGATGAGGTGCCTGGCCAGGTTCTCCACGCCCGCTGTATGGCGTAGATCGAGGCCGTGGATCTGCAGGCGCTCGCGCCAGTTGTCGAAGTCCTTCTCGCGGGCGAAACGCTGTCCAGAGTCGCGGGGAAACCTCGTCGTGGCGACCACCGTCGCGCCGGCTCGCAACAGCATCAGGGCCGCCTCGAAACCTATCTTGACCCGTGCGCCGGTGATCAGGGCGACGCGTCCTGCGAGGTCTGCCGTCTGTGTGCGCTTTTCCCAGTTGAGGGCTGCGCAGGGCGGGCACAGCGAATCGTAGTGGTGGTGCAGATCTCGATGGGGAGCCTTGCAGATGTAGCAATCGCGGGGCTGCTCTAGACGCCGCCCGCCAGTGCCGGTTTCCTCAGGGCCCGGTCGAGGAGCCGCTTGCCTTTCGAGCAAGCGCCGGTTTTCGGAGGAAATTGCGAGCTGAAGCGGGGCAACCCCAAAGCGCAGTGCCCGCTTGAGGGCACGATTGCTGGTTGCGTCGAGGGCGGCGTCATCTCTCTTGCGCGATTGCCGACGGATGTTTCCGCGGCGCTTGCGCGCGAGGGTGCGCCGTTGCGTCCGGTCGGGAAAGGCGATGCGGCCACCTGCGTCACGCAGTCGTCGTAACGTATCCTCGTCCAGGGCGGCGAGCCGGCCGTGATCGGCGGCAAGCCATTCGAGCCATTCGAGCCACTCGCGAACGGCTGCGGGGTTCTGCGGTGGCTCTCCCGAGGGATCCCGGTCTCGGTCGTCGACGCACGCCATGGCGGGAGTCTAGCGAGGCTTTGGCTCAAACCGACCAGGCATGCTGGGATTCGCTTCGAACGCTACAAAACGAACCTCTCGGGCTCGAGGCTCGTCGACGTGTGCGGGCGTGCAAACCGCGCGCCGCCGTGCCCGAGGGCCGGGTCAGCACGGTGGCCACGTCGTTCCACGGCAAGCTGAAGAGCTCTCGCAAGAGCAGCACCGAACGATTCTGTGTCTTCAGGTTCCACAGCAACTTTTGACTATTCCGTGGGCCGCGGTTGTTCGTCGGTCCAGGGGATACGGAGCTGCCCTCGTGCAAAACACCGGACTTGGACGATTGTCCGATATTCCCACGCGAGCGGCGTCGCGCGCGTTCGAGCAGCTGGTTGCGGGCGATGCCCAGAAACCAGGCCCGAAAACCGCGTTCGGTCTCCGCCCGCATGGCGTGTACGGTCGCGAAGCAACGGACGATGGTGTCCTGAAAAATGTCCTCCGGATCGCAATCTCCCTGTCCGGTTTGCCATGACATCCTCTGGATCCCACGGACCAATCCCCGTCGGGACCGGGCGATCATGTGCGCAAGTGCGTCGCCGTCGCCGCGTCGCGCTACATCCAGATCAAATCGTGCGCAGCCTACGACGGACATCGTCGTCTCATGATAAGCATCCACGGGGCAGGGGGATGTACGAACGTGAAGTTCGCAGCGCAAACGTCTCGCTGAAGTGGTTGCCCTTTTGCGAGAAACGGATCGGAGTAACCCCTTTTTTTTTTGAACTCCATTCGCGGCACGCCCCGGTTCCATCACGCAACCCCTTGCAGCCACTGCACTTTCGCGGGGCAGTGACTCCCGCTATTCGTCGGTGCCCATCCGCGGCGTGAGACGATGGAGGGCTCCTGGGAGGTACGGGAGGGTTCGCTACGGGCTCCAAGAGGAAGACGCAACGCGAACGAAAGGGAACGCGTCCTGGCCCGTCCCTCTTCTTCGTGCTGCCGTCCCGTTCCGCATGGCTTTCCGGGTAAGTACGCGGTGAAGGCGACGCTCGACGATGGACGTACAGCGAGGAAGAAGGTGCGCTTGGAGGGGCGTAGGGAGCCGACGGTGGAGCTTCGGTTCAAGTAGAACGGTCCGGGGCCGGCGCTGGAGTCCTGAATTCAGGGGCTGTTATCTCGGTGACCGGAAGAGCTACCGCGCCTAGGACCGGGGACGACCATGCCGGGCCCCGAGTGCGAGGACGCCGGGTGGAATCCTGCAGGAGACCCGCATGCGGCCCCGTAGTTCTTGGCTTTTTTCACTTCTTGGATTGCTTCTTCCGGATGGCACGGCCTCCGCCCAGACCATCGATCTCCTCTCCCAAGAGGGTGACCCTGTCGTCGGATTCGGCCTCCTCGACGTGGTCAAGAACCTCGTCGTCAATAACGAAGGCGGCTGGCTCGTCCTGGCCAAAACCGAATCCCTGGGGGGTGTGACCGACAACGTCGTCCTCCGCCAAGGCTTCACCGCGGTCGGCGAAGGCGATTTCCTCGCCGCTCCCCCCGGCGCGAGCATCGGATCCCTGAACAGCTCGTCCTGGCGCTACGACGATTCGGGCAACATTCTTTGGACCCTCTCGATCGACGGACCCGGGGTCTCGAACTCGAACAACGATTGTCTGTACTGGAACACCCGGCTCCTCGCTCGGGAGGACTTCCTTGTGGGTGCTTCGGAAGGCCAGGTGAGCCCCGGGACGCTTTACCAGGCCTTCTTGAGCTTTGACTTCGTAACACCGCGGAAAATCCTCGTCTTCTGCCGGATCGAGGATCCGGCCGCAGGCTCGGCCGATGCGGTCGTCGAGCTCACCATCGACGAGTTTGGATCGGTGGAAGAGACCCGTGTGCTGATCACCAGGAACCAGCAGTTCCCTGTCGATCTCGATCCCGACGACGCCGATCCGATGGTCTTCAAGGGGTACACCCCTGCAACGAGATTTCACTCCGTTGGTGTCAACGGACATGGAGACTTCATCTGGGGAGCGAAAACATTAACCGAACCGCCCGGCCACTACATGCTGATCGGACTTCACACGATCGTTGCGCGTGTCGGACAGTCGTTTTCCGTCTCCGGTAGCTCGAATCTCGATGGACGAAGCATCGCGAGCTTCCGGTCGGTTGAAGCCGACATCAACGACTTCGGGGACTGTGTGCACACGGCGGAACTCAACTCCACCATTGGCGGTCCGCTCGTAAACACGGACGAGGTTCTCATGGTGAACGGCGAGGTGTACATCCAGGAGGGACAGACGCTACCGTCCTTGAATGGAGCGACGGTTGGCCGCGCGACCGACGGCCCGGTCTACATTGCGAACAGTCGCGACGTCTTCTGGATCGCGGATCTGAACAACACGCTGGGCTCGGAGGACCTGGCGTACATGCGCAATCACGACGTGATCCTTCGCAAGGGCCTGGACTTCGTCGATGGCCTCCGTGTCACTGGGCTGCGGAAATCGGCGAACTCCTTCTCCGTCAGTGATGACGGTCGCTTCTGGATGGCCGAAGTCACCCTGCAGGGCAATCTCGATGCTGTGGTCATGGCGGACTTCGGGCTCGCACTCGAGCTTCCTGGATGCGTTGGCAACCCCGGCACGATGCAGGTTCGCAGCGGAACGGTTCGAGCGGGCGACACGCTTTCGCTCGACCTGGACAACGGACAGACTCCCGGCGTCATCACGGCGGTCCTGATTTCGGGCCGTGCACCGGAGGGAGGGGGAGGAGAATGCGGCTCGATGACCCCCTTCGGCGAGTTGTTGGCCGTAGCACCCTACGCTCTCATGGAGATCGGACCGCTGTGGGTCGGGACGCCCGCGGTCATTCGGCTGGACATTCCCAACAACATCGCCCTCGTCGATTCCGAATGGTACGCGCAGGGCCTGTTCGTGGACTTCGCCGGAACGTTGCCCGAAGAGGACCTACGCCTGACGAACGGCATGCGCCTCGAGATCGGCGTTCCCTGAGGCGTCCCTCCCCGCCGGTCAACGCTGACCGTGTGCATCCCGCGTGGTGGTGCGTGATCGGCACGAGGCGACCGTCGAGCGAGAACTCGACCAGGTAGGCTTCGGCGCCGGTGGAAGAAGAGATCGAGGCTCTTGCGGAAAGGTAGAGTGTGCGGGAGCAATGCGCCGCCTGAAGCTCAGATGTCTGAGGCGGTGCAGGCGACCATCCGCGCGGCCCGTTCGCGGAGCAGGTCGAAGCGCTCCCCCGCAAGGTCGTCGGGTTGGAAGAGGCAGTTGACGAAGCCCACGCCGAAGGCTCCCGCATCCAGGAACTCCCGCGCGTTTTCGAGGGTCACGCCGGATGTCGGGAAGATGCGCAGGAACGGCATCGGCCCGCGGACCGCGCGTACGAAATCGGGACCGTTCGGCGGACCGGGAAACAGCTTGACGATCGGCGCGCCCAGCCGGTGTGCTCGCAACATCTCGGTGGGGGTGTAGGTTCCCGGAATGATGACGATGTCATTCTCGACGCCCCAGGCGATGACGTCCGGGTCGCATACGGGGGAGACGAGAAAGCGCGCACCAGCACCCGTCGCCATGCGGGCATCCTCGACCGACAGTACGGTGCCGGCGCCGACCAACAGGTCGGGGTTGGCAGCACATTCTTCGATGGCCCCGAGGGCTCCCGGGGTGTTCAGCGTGCATTCGACGACCTTGAATCCCCCCTCGATCGCTGCCCGGAGCGCGGGCAGGACCGCTCGAGGGTGATGGGTGCGCAGGATCGCCGAACAGCGCTCGGCGGCGAGGAAATCCAGAGTCTCGTCCATGGAACCGCGTCCCATCTTACGGGGAGTCGTGGCCGAGCCATCGCATCTGCGACTTTTGGCCCCTTTCCCGGTAGCCCCGGGCCACTTCTTCAGCGCCGACGGGCGCTGACCCATGCGCGCTCCGGGTTCCGTGGATCGAAACCTGGAGCGCGCCAAGTCGTCCGATGCGAAGGGCCCTCCTGAGAGACACTTCCACAGATGCAGGCGCTCGATCGTACTGCCGGGGCTTACTCTGGAAACTCCGCATCCAACCTGCGTAAACCTTCGATGATTCCCTTTGACGCCATGCGGGTGCCGAATACGGAGAAATGACCATCCGGCAAGTACAGAGTTCGCCGCTCTGAAGGGGAAAGGGCGGCGAAAGTCGTGCTGAGATCGATCAGGCCGATCCCTTCTTCCTTCAGGAATTCGCGCAACCAGGTGTTCAGGAGTCGTGAACGATCGGGGAGCTCCCACAGCGTCGGCAGGTAGACGAGATAGAACTTCTGGGAGCGCTCGCGGCTACGTCGGGCCAGATCGCGGAACATGGCTTCGGAGGCAGGTGCGAAGTGAGCCTCCGCTACCGACTTTTGGTCGTACGACTGCCTGGCCCAGGAAAGCAGCAGGCGATAGATCGAAAGATCCTTCAGAAAGCGGATCACCGGATTGCGCTTACTCACGACTTTGCGCGCACTCATCGGTCTTGTCAATTGAAGCTCGCCGTCGTGCACATCCACGATGGGGCGAGGGGTTCCGTCGGCCGATTTGTTCCTGGGGGCCATGCGGCGAAAATCGTCGTTGATGACGCACAGAAGCAGAACATCGGTTTCGAGTTCAAGCCCATCGCGGAGATACCACAAGTAACACTGCTGCGCACCGTACGCCCCGCAGCCCATGTTGACGGCCTCGATGGTCTCGGTGCTTTCCTCCAGGAAGTGAGGGAAGGTCTCATCATCGCTGACACCCCAGCCCATCGTGAAGGAGTCGCCCAGGCAGATGACACGATACTTGCCCTCGGGAATCTCTCCGGTGTGCTCGTACGTGGAGCGCATCCCACGGGAATTGGTGGTCATCGAGAGGCCTTCGCCGTAGTAGTCGGGCGAATGAGTATCCGGTCGGTAACTCCAACCCAGCTCTTCATCGAACTGGAAGACGTTGACCACGCCTTTGCGTCCCCGGATCGGATTGTTTCTGTCCTTGAGCACCTGCTGGCCGGTGCACGAAAGGACCACGCTGCTCGTGCCCTCGAGGATGAGCAACAAGAAGAACATCGCTCCGAGCGCCAGGAGAATTTTCTTGAGGACGGGATTCACGAAACGGAATGGCGAATGGCGAAGGAAAACAGGCGAGCGTCAGACAGGTGGACGGTCGAAAAGAGGACCGATCGAAGGGCGGTGAGGTCGAAGGGTCTCATGCATGCGACCGGCCGCGTCATTAACTCCCAATTGTGCCGGCCGGGCGAGGGGAAAGCTGGAAAGCAGCCGCCGAAAAAAGAGACGGGCGCCGCTCGAGATCGTTGCACTCGAGCGGCGCCCATTTCTTGAGAGTTCGTTGGACCTCGCCCTACTTCGAGGAGGGGAACAACCCCAGTGCGAAGAAACGCCCCCCCTGGAGGTCGACACCAAGGAAGCGAACCAGTGCCCGGTGGGGATCGAAGCTCGCTTGCGAGTTCGAAGCACTCGCGTTCGAGAAATCACCGTCCTCGTCGATCAGAAGGCGGAAGTCTTGCGAGGATCGACCGGTCGAGGCGTCGCCCAGGTAGAACCAGACGTCGACCGTACCGACACCATCGCCTGCTCCGGTCTGCGTGTAAGCCCAGGTGCGTTCGAGCCGCGCCGCGATGCCTGGCGGGACCTCCGTCGACAAACCGGCGCCGCCCGCATCCGCACCGAAGAGGAGGAAGTCTCCCACATCGAGGGAGCTGGCGTTGGCGATCCGCACGGCGCCCGTGCCCTGGGCATCGCCCTGAACGAACTCGTCAATGCGACCGATGCCCGCGATGTCTGCGGCGTGCGTATCGAAGTGCTCAAATAGAGCTTCGTCCAGGGTTCCTCTCCAGCGACCGGCGAGGTAGTGATCGACCAGCTGCCGTTCGAGAGGATTGAGAACGCGGTCGAAGAGAATCAGTTCGAAGAATTCGCCCTCGAAATAGCCGCTGCTCTCCGTGGAGCTACCGAGCGTCAAGCGCGACGGTGAAAGCTCAATGGGCAGCGCTGCAGTTTCGGCGGCGACGCCGATGCCGTCCGTGAAGAGCTGGAGTTCCTCGACCGTGCGCACGGCGGTGAGCACGTGCATCCGGCCGTCGTTCAAAGGATTGCCGCCCGTGAGCGATCGACCCGTCACGGAGAGACGGGCTAGCCCCTCGTTCAAACCCAGGTGAAGATCGCGGAACGCGCCGGCTTCGGAAACGCTGCCGAGAAGAGCGGGAGCCCATTCTTCGCGCGGATGACCGGTCTCCGACCCGGTACGGAAGCCTGCAATCACGGTGAATTCGCCGTTCACAGGACGCGGGAACAGGAGCGAATTGCGAGCCTCGAAACGGACCCCGTTCGGGGGTGGGGAAGCGTTTCCCCCGGCCCCGAACACGGGCCGAGGACCGACCGCCACGGCATCGATGCCGTGGCCGCTTTGGTCCTTCCAGCGGACGACATTCCCACCCTCCGCATGGATACCGACGTCGGCGCGCAACCACAGCGCGAGATCGCTTTGACCATCGGCGCGGCCGACACCTCCCGGGCCGCCGAGCGAGATGGCGACGGCGGGAACCGGAATGTTGACCGCGATCGACTCGGCAGCGCCTTCGAGCGTGGTGAGCGGCCAGGCGAACAACGACACCGGCGTCACCTCGAACGTCAGGGTCGTCCCGATGTCCTCGGCCACGAGTACGTAGGTCGGCAGGTTCGCGCCCGCGATCTCGACGTCATCCCGCAACCAGCGCACCCGCGAATCACCCTGGAAGTCGTCGTCAGCATCGAAGTAGACGAAGGTGCCCGTGAGTTTGGAATCTTGTACAAGGTCGCCCGAAATGGCGAGCCTTAGCGCCTCGGGCTCAACTCCGTCCGCGGGGAAGTCCGAGGCGTCGAGGAAGTTGGTAGCGAGGTTGATCTCGACGTAATCCGGTACGCCGTCGTTGTCGAGGTCCGTGGTCGTGGTGACCTGCGTTAGCGGAATTCCGAACTGGTTGGCGAAGAAGATGATGAGCATCTCGAGGCTGTCGGAGATGCCATCACCCGCAGGACCCGTATTGTCGTTGGTGTCTGCGTCACCGCCATTGAACGGAGCGTTCGGATTGAACGGGTTCGAGCCGATGGACACTTCGAAGTAGTCGGGGATCCCGTCCCCGTCGGTGTCGCTGGGTGCGCCCACCGGAGCCTTCGCGCCCTGGCGGATCAGGATCAATTCGAGTGCATCTGAAATACCGTCACCGTTCGGTCCGGTCTCCGCGTTCGCGTCGAAGTTCGTGCTGCCGCCGAAAGGCACCGGATCGTTGCCGCTGACCGGGTTGTAGCGGACGAGCATCTCGACGTAGTCCTGTGCGCCGTCCCCGTCCGTGTCGCTGGTAAGCCCGACGGGAGCGCTTGCACCCAGCCGTACGAGCACGACCTCGGTGGAATTGCGAATGTGGTCCCCGTCGAGGTCGCCGTGGCCGTTCTCGACGGGGCTCGTCTCGTCGAACGCGTCGGTGAAGGCCAGTACCTCGAGGTAGTCGGGTGTACCGTCACTGTCGCTGTCCGTCCGGTGGCTGACCGGGGCGGCGGCACCCAGTTGAATGAGCACCGACTCCAGCGCGTCGGTGATTGTGTCGGCCGGTCCTGTTTCCTCGACCTTGTCCCGGTCACCCCCGGGCAAAGGATGATCCGTCAAGAGCGGGTTTGAAGCATTTTGCACCTCGAAGTAGTCCGGCAGGCCGTCCCCGTCTGTGTCCGATTGGGACCCGAACTCTCCTCCGGCCAGTCTTTCGAGCACGGCCTCGAGGGCGGCGGACAAGCCGTCGTCATCGCGGTCGGAAGCGCCGTCCACGACGGGGTTGTCGGGATCGAATATGTCGCTCGTTGCCTGGATTTCCAGATAACCGGGCGCTCCGTCGCCGTCGGTATCGGTGCTTGCGTCGATCTCACCCGGGACACCCAGTGTCGTCAGATAGAATTCGAGCGCATCGGAGACACCGTCGCCGTCGTGGTCGGCCGTCGGGTCGGCGAAGGGGCTGGTCGCATCGAAGGGGTCGGTGACCACGTTGACCTCGAGCAGGTCCGGTAGCGTGTCGCCGTCGGTGTCGCTCTCCGGAGTCACCGGGAGGGAGGCGCCCCCCTCGAACAGGAATTCTTCGAGCGCATCGGAGATACCGTCGCCGGCCGGTCCGGTCGCGTCGTTGGTGTCGTTGTCTTTGCTCCCGCCGGTGGGGGCTGGGCTGGTTGCATCGAGCGGATCCGCCGCGGCCAAGACCTCGAGGTAATCGTAAAGGCCATCGCCATCGGCATCGTCCAGCGGGGCGAGGTCGGGATCGGTGCATTGGAATGGGCCGAGGGCGATGCACAGGAGATGCTCGAAGGCATCGCTCAGCCCGTCCCGATCCGTGTCGTCCGCCCCGCCGATGACCGGAATATCGGGGGATAGGGGGTCGGATCCGTACATCAGCTCGAAGTAGTCCGGTGCCTCGTCGCCGTCGATGTCCGAGACCTGGCGCACGTTCGGGTCGAATCCATCCATGGGGTTGGAGCCGATCAAGATCTCGACAAAATCCGGGATGATGTCCGCGTCGGTGAGGTTCGCTTCGCCGACCGGGGCGACCGAACCGAGGCTGATCAGGAGGGCTTCGACCGCGTCGCTGATGCCGTCGCCCCCGGGACCGGTCTCGGGCGTGACGTCCAGGTCTCCGTCCTGTAGCGGCGAGTCGGTGTCGAGGGGATCGGAAGCCAGCAGGATTTCGATGTAGTCGGAGATACCGTCGGAATCGCTGTCATCGAAGGTGGTGACCGCACCTCCGTTCACTGTCTGGGCGATGACGAACTCCATCGCGTCGGTGAGGCGATCGCCCGGCGGACCCAGCTGGTTGTCTTCGTCCAGCCCGCCTTCGGAGACAGGGTCGTCGCCGTCCTGCGGATCGCTGAGACGCAGGAGCTCGATGAAGTCCGGCACGCCGTCGGCATCGAGATCGAAGTGGTCGAAAATGCTTGGCGATGTGGGGGAGAAGGCGTCGCTTCCGCTGAGAAGCTCGGCATAGTCGGCGATTCCGTCGCCATCCGAATCGGTTGCGGTCGTCACCGGGCCGACAGCCCCGCCGCGCAGGAGAATCGCCTCCAAGGCGTCGCTGATTTCATCGGACGGACCGGTTTCGTCGTCGATGTCCGCTCCGCCGTTTTCGATGGGATCGTCGGGGTCGAGGAAGTTTGTGCCGGCGAGGATCTCCACGTAGTCGGGAATGCCGTCGGCGTCCGAGTCAGTGAGGGTCGTGATCGGCGGGGGGACGCCGTTGCGCTCGAGGAAGGTCTCGACCCCGTCCGTCAGGGCATCACCATCGGGGCCGTTGACCCCGCCGTCGTCATCCGTGTCACCCTCAAAGACCGGGAAGTTCGCACTGAGGGGATCGGAGTCGAGCGTCAGTTCGAAGTGATCGGGGAGACCGTCTGCATCGACGTCGAAGACCTGGTGAAAGAGTGGGCTTCTGTCCTGGAAGGCGTCTGTGCCTACCCGAACTTCAAGGAAATCGGTGAAGCCGTCGCCATCCGTGTCCGAGTCCACCGTGACCGGAAAGTCCGTGCCGCGTCCGACGAGGTAGGCCTCCATCGCGTCCGAGATGCCGTCCAGGGCGGGCCCTGAGCTGTTGCTCTCATCCGAGTCTCCTGCGCCGTTCTCCAGGGGGGAGGTGAAGTCGAGGTGATCCAGTCCCGAGAGGATCTCGAGGTAGTCGGGGATCCCATCGATGTCGGAGTCCGTGCGTGCCGTGATCGGCTCCTGCGAGCCGGTGCTCGCCAGATATTGCTCCAGCCCGTCGGGAATCCCGTCGAGGCCGGGGCCGGCGCCGTCATCCACGTCCAGCGCGCCGCCGACGATCGGGTCGTCGGCGTTCTGCGGATCGCTCCGGAGGGCGACCTCCAGGGCATCCGGAAGTCCGTCGCCGTCGGCATCGGGAAGGGGGGCGTAGCTGATGGGTCCAGCCGAATCGGAACAGGCGCCGAAAAGGAACAGGACGGAGGCGGCGCAAACCGCTCCAGGTGACGGTTTTCTGGGCATGGGTTGCGTTCTGGCAAGGTTTGCCTGGAGACAAACCCTCCAGCATGCCTGATCGTACGCCAGCGGGAGCCAGGGCGGCAGAGCTTTCTATAGGAAGTTGCTTTAGCGTGAGTGGCGTGGCACTCCGGGGATTGGAGGAGCGAAAAAACTCCCCCGAGGCAAGGACGGAGCCGGGCGGATCGGGACGCCTCTTCCGGAGGGGCCAGAGACCACACCTCTCGTTCGTACGGGCAGCCCGGGGCGGAACCGGGGTTGATCTGGAGATGCCCTCCGGCCTAGCGGCTCCTGCGGTCGAGCCGCACATCGTCACTCCACGTGGGGATCTTGCACGGTCGAGGAAGAAACGACCGTCGAACTCCTCGCACAGGCCTCGCGCTCGGTCGTCTACATCGAGACGTCGCGGTGAAGCTCCATCAGGGATGGAGATCCCGGAGGGTAGCGGTTGGGGCTTTCTCCGGGACGGAAACGGTCCCGTCGCCACAAGAATTCCACGGTGCCCGAGACGCGAGCTGATCCGCCTTCAAGACGGCGGGAAGGGGGGTGCCCGCACGGCGGGTTTCACCAGGAGACCTTCGATCCGTCCGTGTTGAAGATCGACCTGAGTTGCGTTCCTTCCAGCAGGGGCGGGACTCTCCCTACGACGCGACCGCTTCCGCTTCGACCTCGACCAGCATGTCGGGATGCACGAGTGCCTTGATTTCGACCATGGTCGTGGCCGGTCGGATCTTGCCGAAGATTTCACCGTGCGCGCGGCCGACCGCTTCCCACTGGGAGATGTCGGTGACGTAGACCCGGGTACGCACGACATCAGCGAGGGCGACCCCGGCTTTCTCGAGGGCGCCGGCGATGTTCTTGAGGGTCTGGACCGTCTGTCGATAGGGGTCCCCGACGCCGACGATTTCTCCATTTTCATCGGTGGCCGTGGTGCCGGAGACGTAGACGGTCGGGCCGACTTTCACCGCTCGTGAGTAACCGACGACGGATTCCCAGGTTGTTCCGCTGCTGACGTTGTGGCGCTCCATGGTCCGCGTTCTTCCAGGGGTTGGTGGGGCCGGCTCTGCGCCGGGGGGGACATTGGGAACGAGAGAGGCCTGGAATGGAAGCGTTTGAGGCCGGATTCCTGCGAACGGTGTCCGTGGGGTCCGTGGTTGGCGTCTTCGGAAACGCGCTCGCATGCTCTCCGGCCGTATCGACGGGCGCCGCTGCTCTCTACGATGGGCCGCCATGGAAGTGGAACCCGATCCGGCCGCTGCCACCGATCCCGAAACACAGGTCGGCCCGATTCCCGACAGCGGCGTCGTTCTGCGCGGTCAGACGGTCGCACCCGGCCTCGCTCTGGGCCCGGTTCGCCTCCAGATCGATGAGATGAGCAGGGGCCCGGTCGAGCGTATCCCCGCCGACGCTGTCGATCGCGAGTTGAACCGTTTCCGCCAGGCGTTGATCGCGGCCCGTACCCAGCTCGAGGACCTGCGCGACAAGCTCCGCGGCCGCGTGCCCGAAGACGAGGCCCGCATCCTCGATACCCATACGACCTACCTCAGGGACTCCGTTTTCATCGCAGACGTCGAGCACTTGATCCTCAACGAAAGGCTCCGTCTGGAGGCCGCGATCGCCAAGGTCATCGGCGATTTCGATCGAATTTTTCGTTTGGTTCAGAATGCGACCCTGCGTCAAAGCGCCATCGATTTGCGCGATGTGGGACTGAGGGTTCTGCGCAACCTTGCTTCCGAAGAATCGGACTCGAGGGGCGACGAGCCTTCCTCGACCCTCGAGGACGCGCTGCTCGTCGCGCGCAAGCTCTCGATCGTCGATCTCTTTACACTACGGAACGAGAGGATCCAGGGCATCGCCACGGAAGAGGGCGGCTTGACCGGTCACGCGGCGATCTTTGCGCGCTCGATGCGCATCCCCACACTCATCGGGATCGAGGGACTGTGCCAACAGGTGAGTGAAGGCGACTTCGTCATTCTCGACGCGACGGAGGGGACGCTGCGCGTGAATCCCGGCATCCAGTTGCGACGTCAATACGCGCAGACGGCTCGGACGACGGAGGACGAGGGTCGTCCGTCCCTGCACGGCGATTGGACCCGTCCGACGCCGCGCTTGAAGGACGGCTTGGAGGTCGAGGTCTTGGCGAGCTGCGGAAACCTCCCGGAGGCTCAGCAGGCCGGCGAAATCGGCCTTCCGGGGATCGGTCTCTATCGCACCGAGTTGCTCTACCTGGTCGATCCCTTGCCGCCCTCGCGCGACGCCCTCTCCCATCACTACAGGGCGGTGATCTCGGCCATCCCGGGCCAGCCGGTCACCTTCCGCCTGGTCAACATCGATTCCAGCATGGGCGTGCCCTATCTGCACATGGAGCGCGAAAAGAACCCGAACCTGGGGCGCGTGGGCATCCGAGCCTTGCTGGCAAACGAGGGCGTCTTGAGACGCCAGCTGGAGGCCCTCCTGATCGCCGGGGCGAAATCGGATCTGCGCGTCGCGGTGCCGTTTGTCATCGACGTTCAGGAATTCAGCCGCCTGCGCGAAATCCTCGTCGACGTGCGCCAGGTCTTGCGACGGGACGGGCTGCCCTACAGGGAATCGATCGATCTCGGCATCGTCCTCGAGACGCCGGCGGCGATCTTCGGCCTCGACGACCTTGCGGCGGAAGCGGACTTCGTAGCGGTCAACCTCGATGCTCTACAACAGCACCTCTTGTGCATGGATCGCAACGATACGGAATTCGCGCGCACGTTCGCGTCCCTGCATCCTTTCTGTCTCCGGGCCTTGCAGGAGATCGTTGTGAGAGCCAACGCCGCTTCGACTCCGCTGTCGGTGTTCGGGGTGAGTTCGCGGCAGGGAGAGAATACCGAGCTGCTTCTTGGCTGCGGGTTCCGCAGCTTCTGTGTCCCCCCCGCCCTGCTGGAGCCGTTCCTGGAACGGGTGCAGGCCTGCGAGCTCGCGAAAGCGGTCGAGTTGGTGGAGAGGCGCGCGGCCGAGAGCGGAAGCAGTCAAGCGGATCGATTCGCGGGGTATCGGCACGGGTATTCGCCGCCGTAGGTGCGCAGCCCCGTATTCAGCTCTCTACCCGGGGGCCTATCCCCGTGGAGACGACATGGCGGGTTTGGTTTTCCGGCAGCGCCCGCGCGATTTTCCGCGCTTCGCTCCTCTGGCACAGCACGACGATGCCCGACCCGGCACCGCTGAGGGTGGCGCCCCAGGCTCCCGCAGCGAGGGCGCTCTGGATGGCGTGTTTCGCTTCCTCGAGGACGGCGAGTCGATAGGGGACGTGCAGGCGGTCCTCGATGCCGATGCGGATCCATTCGGGGTTCGCGGTGCGTAGACCCTCCAGGAGGAAAGCCAATCGGCGCGGATTCTCGACCGCGTCGGCGAAGGGGACCTCGGCGGGGAGGAGTTCGCGCGAGGTATGGGTGGAGAAGGAAGAGTCGGGCCAGCACACGATCAGGCCGAGTTCGGGTGAGATCTCGGGGAAGAGCAGCCTTACCGAGCCGTCGTCCAGCGGCAGTCCCAGGGTGCATCCGCCGTACAGGGCGGCCGAGGCATTGTCCGGGTGCCCCTCGATCCGGGAGGCCTCCGCGGTCAGCTCGCTGCGGGTCTTCTCGACGGCCTCGCCGGGGCGTGCGATCGCGCGCGCGAGCAGGAGTCCGGCACCGAGGGCGGCCGCGCTGGATCCCAGTCCCCGGCCCATGGGGATCTCGGAGTGAATCTCGAAACGGAAGAAGCCCTCGAAGGGGGTCAGTTCCCGGCCCCGCTCGAAGCCGAAAAGGAACAGATCCTCGTCCGGCCCGAAGCTCACGTTCGCTCCCTCTCCCGTCCGGAGGACCTCGTGGGCTCCCCGGGCGGGCCCGCAGAGCCGAACCTCCAGACCCAGGTCGAGGGCCAGGCCGAGGCAGTCGAAACCGGTTCCCAGATTCGAGGTCGAGCCGGGAACTCGCACGCGGAGGGGAATCGAGAAGCTCCTCCGGTCGTTTTTTTGGGCCTCCATCGCCCCCTCATCATAGAAGTCCGAGGGGCGAAAGCCCCGACTGGCGGCTCACCGGAGGCCTTTTGATCGGGAAAGGGACACAAAAAGGGGGGCACGAGTGGTGTTAGTGTTTCCCTCCACCACTAGATGCTGTAGCCTGCCGGCCCTCACAGGCGGCTGTCAGCCGCTTCCACCCGTCCCCCGAAACCAGCCGATCCTCTAGGAGCGAACCATGGAAGAAGAGCGCCAGCGTTTCTTCTCCAGACTGGCCACGATTCCCGGACTGAATACGATGCCGTCCATCGGGCAGTGGATTCTTGCCAAGGTCGAAAACCCCTCCGACGTGGCCCGCAAGGTCAACCGGAGGTTGAGCCCTGGGACCGTGAGTGTACCCCGTCACGTGAGCGGCGCCGTCCGGCTGCCCGTCCGCGACCCCAAGAACAACGAGGAACTCTTCCACACGCTGCGCGATTTGCTCCACAAGAAGGCGCGTACGCGCTATCTACACGAGCTGCGCGAGGTCTCCATCGGGCCCTGAATGGACGACGTTCCGGAATAGCCCC
The DNA here is from genome assembly GCA_002683825.1 of Planctomycetota bacterium. Lineage (GTDB taxonomy): Bacteria > Planctomycetota > UBA1135 > UBA1135. Next base: position 13,079 of record NYUD01000030.1, on the reverse strand, counting down.
GTTTACCGCCCGAGCTCGCAGCGGCAAAGGCGACTCGCAACACAAGACGAATTCTCGAGGGGTGGCGTAGGAGCCGCCCCTCGTTCTTTTTGTCCCTCCCAGGCCCCTCCGAAGTAGGATCCTCCATCGGCCACCTTACTTGAAGCCGGCGAAGCAACCGGGATTTCCAATGTCGAACACAGCCACCGAACGCAAACCGGCCCACACCTCCCAGGGCACCCGAGGCAAGACCGTGAGGGCCGATAAGCCGGCGGCGAAGAAGCGCTCGCCCAAGTGGCGAGCCGAGAAAAAGGGCGCCAAGAAGGGCGCCAAGAAGAGGAGACCCGTCCTCACCGCCAAGACCGCGGACCGACACGAGCTCTACCAGCTCGCCGTACAGTCGCCCGATGAGGACGTGAAGTTTCTCGCGCGCGTGTACAAGAAGGTGCGCAAGAAATCCCCCAAGCACTTTCGCGAGGACTTCTGTGGCACGGCGGTGCTCTCCGCAAGCTGGGTCAAGCGCGGCAAGGCATACAGCGCCGAGGGTTTCGATATCTGCGGCGACACGATCGCGTGGGGTTTGGCGCACAATTTTGAACCGCTCGGCGTCAAGGCAGGCTGTGCCACGCTGCACGTCAAGGACGTGCGCGAACAGAGCCACAAGAAACCCGACGTCCGGGCAGCCCAGAATTTCTCCTACATGGTCTTCAAGACGCGAGAGGAGATGCGCGACTACATCCAGAGCGCCTACGACGATCTCGCCCAGGACGGAGTGTTCGTCATGGACCTCTACGGCGGACCTGAATCCATGGAGGAGATGGAAGAGGTGCGTAAGATCGACGAGGGGTTTACCTACGTCTGGGATCAGGCCGTGTACTGGCCGGCGACCGGCGACTACAAGGCGCACATCCACTTCCGCTTCAAGGATGGAACGGAGATAAAGCGCGCTTTTTCTTACGAGTGGCGTCTTTGGACCCTGCCCGAATTGCTCGACATCATGCGCGAGGTCGGGTTCGAGCACATCGATCAGTACTGGGAGGGTACCGACGAAGACGGCGAGAGCGGCAACGGTGTCTATCGCATGTCGCGTCGGGGTGAGAACTGTCTGGCCTGGGTGACCTACCTGGTCGGCTACAAGTAACCGAGAGTTCGTCCCATGCCGCGGATCACTCACCCCCGCGCATTCGTTGTTCTGATGGCCTTGGTGCTCCTCGCGTGCGGAAAGGGCCACAAGGAGGAGGCTCCCGCAGTCCGGCGCCTTTGGGAACTCTCCGACGCCCGGTTGAACTCGACGAGAGCGTATGCCTCCGCGACGGTGGTGCTGCGCGAGGACTTCGAAGGCGAGTCCTTGGAATGGGCGCGGGTCGTGGATCCCGATCACCCCCTACGCAGCGATCCGGAGGCCTTTTCAGCGACGGTGGCCCTCGAGGGGGAACAGCGTTTCCTTACCCTGGAGGGGCACAGGGGGGGCAAGTTCCGGATTCAAGAGGTCGACCCCGGGGGCTACTACGAGTTTCGCGGCCGTGTCCGCACGCGCCAGCTCGAGCCCCAGGCGGAGGGGCTTTTTCACGGAGCGACGTATTACCTGGGCGAACTGGAGCGCTTCGGTTCCACAGCTGAAATCCTGCCCCACACAGAGGAACTGATCACGCGACACCGCACGCTGGAGGCGACCAGCGGAACGACGGACTGGGACACGCGGAGCCTTCTGTTCCAGGTCGGACCCACTACGGAGGCGCTGCTGATCTGTTGCGTGCTCGGCCTTTCGGAGGAGGTACTTTCAGGACGCGTCGATTTCGACGACATCGAGTTGCGCCGCGTGGATCCGCGCTTCTATTGGTCGGAAACCTGCGACGAACAGTCGCGCGCGCGGGAAACCACGGCAAAGGGATGGCAGGCCCACAGACTCATCCGTCAGGCGCTGGGAGCTGAAAGCCGGGCGACGATCGTGCTCTTGCCCGGAGAGATCCTACGCTTCCGGATCGCCGTTCCGTCCGGCGAGCCGCAACTGAGTTTCGGAGCCGGGGCGTGGTGGAGCGAGGAACGCGAGGTGGGGCTCCGCGACCCGGTTCTGCGCGTCGCCATCGAAGGCCGCGTGGTGTGGAAAGAGAAGCAAGCGCGCTCCGACCATCTACACCAAACGCGCTGGAACGACATCGAGATATCGCTTGCGCCCTGGGCAGAAAAGGAAATAGAGCTCGAGCTCAGCGCCGAGGAGGCGCCCGCTGCTTTCGGTGGATTGCTCCTCCGCGATGGATCTGCACGACCGGTCGGCCCGAACCTGATTCTCATCTCGATAGACACACTGCGCGCGGATCACGTCGGATCCTACGGCTACAGCCGGGGGACGACGCCGCGTCTGGATGAACTGGCCCGCACGGGAGTCCGGGTGAGCGATTTCACCGCCCAATCGCCCTACACCCTGCCTTCCCACGTCAGCATGTTCTCCGGGCAGTTTCCCACGGTGCACGGTGTTTTCGGTCCGACCAATGCCATCGGCCGCGATCGCACGCCGATGCTGGCCGAGCTATTGAGTGCGCACGGTTACTCGACGCGAGCTTTCACCGCTGGAGGCTTCGTCAACCCAGGCCTTGGCTTCGATCGCGGCTTCGATGCGTACTCCAATCTGGATCCCTTTCGCTACCGGGGATCGCCCCACGCGGCGGGGCTGATCGCGCGTCGTCCGGAACGCTACTCCGAGGAGTTGTTCTCGGAGTACGGGGTTCACGCGATTCAAGACTGGCTCGACAAGAACGCTGACAAGAGCTTCTTCCTGTTCCTCCATTCCTACACCGTGCACGACTTCGATCCGCCGCCGGAGTATCTCGATGCGCAGGAGCGCATCGATCCCCAGCCCTACCTCCACCACGAGTACGTCGCCGAGCACGGCATCACCGACGAAGTGCTCGCGGATATCGTCGATTACTACGACGCCGCGTTGCGCCACGTCGACCATTCGATCGGCGAGATTCTCGATCGGCTGGACACCCTGGGTATCGCCGATCGGACCGTGGTGGCCATCACCTCGGATCACGGCAAGGAGCTTGGCGAACGCGGGTTGATCATCCACGGGACGACGCTCTACGAGGAAATGACGCGGATACCCTTCCTCTTGAGGGTTCCGGGGATGGCTCCGCGCGTCATCGACGAGCCGGGCATGTTGATCGATGTCGCTCCGACCGTTCTTGCTGCTCTGGGGCTAGCTGTGGACCCGCGTATGCAGGGGCGCAATCTTCTGGAACAGGGGGAGCACCCTCCGCGTTTCATCTGGAGCGAGATCGACCAGCTGGCCCACAAGTACGCGCTGCGCGATCCGAGCGGTTGGAAGTTGATTCATGGACCGCCCGATGAGGACCTCTTTTTTCCCAACGAAGCGCCCTGGGAACTCTACAGCCTCAACGACGATCCGGGGGAAGATCGAGACCGCTCCCGGGACGAGTCGGAGCTGCGTACTCGGCTCGAAGAGCAGCTCCTCATCAACCTCCGGACGATGCGCGAGTGGGGCGATCGCCTGGGCGGTTCACGCAGCTCGGACGTCGATGACGAGACGACGGAGATGCTTCGCCAACTGGGCTACATCGGAGGCCCGGACGAATGATCAGTCGTCCAGTAGCCCGAGCTTCTTCAGCGAGTCCATGATGTTCGCGGTCAGGATGCGATGTCCGAGTTCGTTCGCATGGGCGTCGGCCGGGCTCACCGCAAGCTCCTGCATGCGGTCTTCGGCGTCGAAAGCGATCGAGTCGTAGGGGATCCCCTCTTCCCGGCAGAAGGCTTCGAGCGCTTCCGACAGGCGGTTCCCGCGCTGATAGTCGAGAATCACGAAACGGACGCCGCGTTCGGTGCAGAGGTTGCGCATCCCACGCAACGCGGTCTTCGAACGTTCCCAACCCTCCTCCAGCGAGAGTCCCATTGCCTGGGCGTGCTCGCTCGAGCCTTGTTGGCCCGCCGGGCGGGATTGGATGAAGAGGAACTGTAGGTTCGAGTGGATGTTGGGGAAGTACGGTCGAATGCGGGCCAAGAGGCCGACGCGTTCGAGAAACCTGCGCGCCTCCGGCGTCATCTCACGGGGCTTTTCGCTGCGTGTTTCACGCACCTCCCTCGTCGAGACGATGTCGTTCTCCACGAAGACGTGCACGACCAGATCCGGATCGCAGGGCATGCCCACCTCTTCCAGAACACCCAGCTCCTGGGTCGAATCGTGCAGCAAATGACCTGCGTTGACGGTGTCCCAGCTCAGCCCGGTGGCCGCTTCGAGCTCGGGTTCGCAGTGCGCCACGAACGTGTCCTCGTCGCTGACCCCCCAGCCCAGGACGACGGAATCACCCAGGAATAACGCGCGCCGCTGGTCTCGCGGTTTGGGGAGAATGATCTGCGGGCCACGGAGTCCGAGGGAGTTGCTCCGAAAGACGTGCCCGCGCATCTGGACGTGCGTATCCGGCTTGTGACGAAAGAGCCGAAGCGATGTTGGATCCGGTGCGACGATCTCGCTGCGATAGAGACGTTGATTGACTCCCTGGGCGACCGCCCCAAAGGGGTCGATTGCACCGAGTAACCACTCCACACCCACGAGCGCCAAGACGAAAGCCGCGAGCGCCACGGCGATCCGGACGAGGATGCGTTGAATTCGCGAGTTTGGGGCCACTTGAAGCAGTGTACTTGCTTCGATGGAAGGAATGAGGGGAGCGGTTGTGATCTTTCGCAGACGAGGCGTCTGCGAAAGAAGTGCAGTCCGAAGGGTGGACTTGCCACGGCCCCTTGCGCATGGCTGGAATTCCCGCGCCCGCCGAGTGGGGAGGCATCGTTCCGCCAGGCGGACGGGCGTTTCGCGGTCCTTGGGTTTCACCGCTCGGGCCCTGTGCGACATGCAGGCGCTCGGCTATCTCGATGACGAGAAGGAGTGGTTTCGGCTAGCTTGCGCTTTCAATTGTTTCCAATCGATCGCAGCGGCGTCTTTGATCTCCGGTGGGGGGGGCGGGAGGAGTTCGATGTACTTCTGGACCGCCCCTGTGTTGAAGACGACCGTGCTAGCGTCGGCGGACAACTTGCCCGCCCTCAGGAGTTCAGCGATCGAAGACAGGCATGCCCCCGCTTCGGGGCAGAGGGAGATTCCCTCGAGTTCGCAGCAGCGTTCCATCCAGTGGATGAGCTCTTCCTCGCCGGCGCGACAGGCCGCGCCACCGGATTCTCGAACCGCGTCCAGGATCATGAAGTCGCCAATGGCGCGCGGCACGCGGATGCCGCTGGCCAGAGTTTGAGCGTCCTGGACCTCTTCAGCGTGGCGCTCTCCCGCATCGAAGGCACGCACGATCGGGTCGCAGGTTGCGGACTGGCACGCATACATGCGCGGTCTTTTCGTGTCTTCCAGCCAGCCCAGGGCTTCGAGTTCGGCGAAGGCTTTCCACATTCCTATCAGGCCGGTCCCGCCCCCTGTGGGATAGAAGATCGCGTCGGGCAACCTCCAACCCAGTTGCTCGGCCAGCTCCAGCCCCATCGTTTTCTTGCCCTCTATGCGATAGGGCTCTTTGAGCGTGGAGAGGTCAAACCACTTCATGACCTCTTTTCCGGCGGCGACGATCGCGGCGCAGTCGGTGATCAATCCGTCGATGCGGTAGACGTGTGCTCCCAAGAGTTGCGCTTCGCCAACGCTGACGCAGGGCGCGTCGGCGGGTAGGAAGACAAAGGCTTCCAATCCGGCACGGGCGGCATAGGCCGCCAGGGCGCCGCCGGCGTTGCCGGCCGTGGGGATGGCGAGTCGCTCGACGCCCAGTTCCTTGGCTCGGCTGACGGCCATGGAGAGGCCGCGCGATTTGAAGGAACCCGTCGGGAGCTGGGATTCGTCTTTGATGAGGAGCTCCTCCAGGCCAAGTTCGCGCGCCAGGCGCGGGGCACGGATCAACGGGCTCATCCCCTCGCCCAAGGAAACAATGTTCTCTTTTTCCTCGACCGGCAGCAGTTCTCGATAGCGCCACATGGTCGGTTCGCGCGCTTCGATCCGGGCACGATCGACGGTCGAGCGAATCGCGTCGAGGTCGTAGCGCACCACCAGCGGGCGATCCGCGTGGAGGGTCTGTAGTCTCCGATGGTCCAGCCGTGTGCCGTCGATCGCGGCTTCGAGATGAGTGACGAAGGAACTCATCCCGATACGGTATCGAGGGCGAGGTCCTTCCGATCGCGCCGGATCGGGAGACTTTTTCTCTCAACCCCTGGTGCTTCTCGAAGTTCTGTTGGACGCGATCAGGATCGTCGGAATGGTTGCGAGGATTGAGGTCTGCGATGGAACCGAGGAAATCCACCTCTGCGAACGATCCTGACGAGGAGCTCCGTCGGTCTCGATCTGGAGTCCCCTCGCACCGGGGATCATGGGTCGGTCCACGGAAGTCATGGAGCGCTTGCGTGGGACTTCGCCCGGTTTCCCGGGCGCCCTGCCTCGGGGTGCCTCGCTCTTGGACCCCCCGCCACGGACCCAAAACCCCCCCCAGATGGAGCATTTTGCCCTTGCCATTTGCGGGTGTGCAGTGCAAATGATTTAATCACGGCATCGAACCAGGGGGCTCACTTGTCTCCGTTTCGGAAAGCGGGGAAGTCTCGAAGGAGGCGGATCCGGTGGATGGTCAGGGTCGTTTAGGGATGGAAGAAAAAGGTCCGAGTTCTCAAGACGTGCTGCGTCTGCAGCAAGCGATTGTCGATCGCATCGCCAGGCAAGAGAACCTCAGCTCCATTCTCGACGACTTGTGTCGTCTCGTGGAAGAGATTCTCCCCGGTGGTTTCTGCAGCATCTTGCGGCTCGCCCCCGAGGACGGAGTGCTGTTTGTGCGCGCGGCTCCCAGCTTGTCGGTCGATCTCAAATCCGAACTGGACCGCCTCGTTCCCAGCGCGCTGACCTCCGGATGTGCCACTGCATTCACCACGGGCAAGATGGTCATCGTCGAAGACGCCCAAGCCTCCGCACAGGCGGAAATGCGTGAAACCGCCCAGCGCTTCGGGATCCGTAGCTGCTGGTCCATTCCGATCCGTGCGGGGAAGTCTCAGATCGTCGGGACCTTTGCCCTGTCGACGCCGGTGCCGGGAAGACCGACGGCCGAACAGATTCTCCTTCTGGAAGTCGCCGCTCACCTGGGCGCGATCGCCATGGTGCACAGCGATGCGCACGCCGAATTGCTCCGTCAAAAGGACTTGTTCCGGGCTATCCTCGACGGAATCGAGGATCCCATCTTCGTCAAGGACAGCAAGCTCCGGTACATGCTGGCCAACTCCGCGTTTGAGCGCACGCCGGATCCCCTTCCGCGCAAGGAGCGAATCGTCGAGCTGCGGCCGGCCCAAGGGGCCGTCGACTCGCATGTGGACGTGATCGGCCTCGACGACAGCGATCTGTATCCCGCCGATCTGGCCGCACGCCTTAACAAGGCCGATAGCGAGATTCTGGCTACGGGGCGGAGCCGTCACTATGAAGAGACCTTCGACAACCGGCTCAGAGACCAGCGCACATTCCTGATCCGCAAGAGCCCGTTGAAAATCAACGACGGTAAGCCAAGCGGCATCATCGGTATCGCTCGCGACATCACCGACCTGCGCAAGGCCGAAGAGGCGGTTCGTCAGAGCCAGAAGCTCGAGAGCCTGGGCGTGCTCACCGGCGGTATCGCACACGACTTCAACAACATCCTGACGGCGATTCTGGGCAACGCTGACTTCGCCCTGTCGGAACCCAGGATCGATCCTGTGGCCAAGAGCAGTCTCGAAGTGATTCGCCGTGCCGCGCGCCGTGCCGCCGAGCTGACGCACCAGATGCTCGCTTACACGGGGAAATCGGATACGGACAAGCGCCTGGTCTACCTGCCCGAACTCCTGGACGAAGTGATCGAACTGCTTTACAGCTCGATGTCCAAGCAGGCCGAACTCACGACCGTGGTCGACGATTCACTCCCCGGTGTTCGTGCGGACGCGGCCCAGATCCGCCAGCTGATGATGAACCTTGTCACGAACGCTTCCGAGGCGCTCAACGGGAGCCCCGGAACGGTTCGTGTTGCGATGAGAGTGCTCGAGCTTCCCCTGTCCAATGTGCAGAACCTCGCGCCGGGCCGCTACGTCCGCTTGTCCGTGCAGGATGACGGCCAAGGCATGGACGTCGAAACGCGCTCCAGGATCTTCGATCCCTTCTTCACGACGAAGTTCAGCGGTCGCGGTCTGGGACTCGCCGCCGTCCAGGGCATCGTCCGTGGCCATCAAGGCGCCATCGAGGTCGAAAGCGAGATCGGCCGGGGTACGACGTTCACCGTCCTCCTTCCCGCTTCCAGGGCCAAGCTGGCCCGGGTGGATCCGGCGGAATTGCAACTGGACTGGTCCGGCTGCGGAACGGTCCTGGTCATCGAAGACGAGCTGTCGATCCTGAGCCTGAACGAGAGAATCCTCGACGGCGCAGGTTTCAAGGTCTTGAAGGCCGAGGATGGGAGGGAGGGTCTCGAGGTCTTCGAGGCCCAGCGCCACCGGATCGATCTCGTTCTTCTCGACTGGACGACCTCCCACATGTCGGGACGGGAGGTCTTCCTCAAGTTGCGTGAACTCCAGCCCGACGTACGCGTCGTGCTCACCAGCGGCTATCCCGAGGCCGATACGGCACGGGCTTTCGAGCCCGGTGAGATCGTCGGGTTTCTCAAGAAGCCCTATACGCCCAGCAAGCTTCTGAGCAGCGTACACAAGGCTCTGGAAGTGCATGTCTGAGCGCCTGTAGGGAGCTGGGAAGGAAGTCCTGCCGTCCGTGAAGGACCGTGTCGGACCGCCGCCAAGGCACGGGTTCACAGCCTTCTGAAATGGGTTTGTGAGGACTCCCCGGCCCGACCTCCGGCGCCTGGTTGTAGCTCACGGAACCGACGTCGTGTTGAGCTTGCGGAGCACGAGCGCCTGGCACGACTTCCCAAGTGCTAGAATTGAAGGTGAGCTCTATGACCAGGAACAAGAGCCAGGCTCTGTCGCTGCTCGCCCTAGCATTTGCTTTTGCGATATGTCTCTTTGTCGCCTGGACCGGACCCTCGAGCGACGGGCAGGCGAGTGAGGTCGCCTCCTGCGCGGACGTACACTGCCTGGATGGTTGGTGCGACTCCTGTTCGGTGGGATTCATCGCGGGAACGGAGGTGAGCTCGAAACTGGTCTTCGACGCCCTGGACGCGCACGGCCACGAATACGAGAGCGAATCGATCGACTGCGAGAGCTGCCAAGAGGCGATCACCACGAGCGATTATTGTCTGGACTGCAGTCGTGGTTACTGGGAGGGCAAGGCCTACTTTTCGGTTCTCAGCTATCAGATTGCGAAGGCAGAGCGCGGGGTAGAACCGGGCTGCGCTGGGTGCAAGGCGGCCGTGGACGAGGCGCGCTGGTGTTCCGAATGTCTCTGCGGGCGGATCGGCGACGTCTCGATTCGCAACCGTGACGACTTCGAGAAGGCTGCCGGGGCATTCATGGTCCTGCGCAAGGCGTTGGAGGAGGTTCAACGCTGTGAACTGTGCGCAGCTTCCATGGCCATCGACGGAACCTGCCCCAGGTGCAAAATCGCCTACCGCCGGGGACACGCGCGCCCCCTCGAGCGCTAGAAAGCTCCGATGTGTTGTGGCCCTAGGCCCGCCGGGTGCGACGTATCAGGAGCGCACCTGCGACACCGAGGAGTCCCACCAGCGACAGCAGCCCGATCAACGGGAAGGCAGGCACCACGGCGAGGTTGATCTGGCCCGACTGTCCCGCGAAGTTCGTCGGCGTGTTCGGTCCCGGCACGCCGGATTGCGAGAGAGAATTGAAGCCGTCCAAGGGCAACTGTCCCGACGCGATGTTCAAGACCGAGGGGGCGTAGATGTGCCACTGCAGCGTATCGGTGTTGATGTCGAAGAACCCGTCCGGAATGATGTGGTCGGGCGCTGGAGCGCCCGGCAGAGAGGCGAAAGCCGCCGTACCGAACAGGATGTGTGCGTTGGCGGTACTCCCCACCGGCAGGTTGGCCGGAAGCGGGAAGGAGTTCGCCGTGCTCGTCAGTGCGAGTCCCGACACGCTGGTCTCGTTGGCCATGCCGCAGCATTCGGCCAATTCGACGAACTGGATGGTTCCGCTGGCGTTGCTGAAGACCTCGTTCACGCGCCACGAGTGGGACCCCACCGCCACCGGGGTCGACGAGGCGGAAACGAAGACGCCAACGATGCAGAGTACTAGGGGTAGCATGGATCCGTCACTCCTGTGAGGTGGGTTGGAGCGGCGATTATCGGCGAATCACGACAAACGGAGGAGCGTTCCCAGAAAAACTTCAGCCCGGAGCGCCATACCCCCCAGAAACTCTCCGTTCAGGAGTCATCGGAGCCCGATCGCCGGCCCCACTACGCACTTCGGCTACCCCCCCCGCCCCGGGGGAGCCCGGCCTGCCCGATCTTCACGGATGCCGACGGGCATCGGCTCGGTGCTTCGTCGCTCTGCGGAATCGGCTGAATCTCGGACAGCCCGATTCCCCCGGTACCAGCGACATTGAAGCGAATCGAGTGGGTTTCCGGGTCGTTTGAGGTTTGCCGCCCTCTCCATTCTCCGTACGCCCCCTACAATGTTGTGTCCTTTCGGACGGGAGCAAGGCTGCGCTCGATTCGAGGGGGAACGCGGTGAGTCCGCCGCGTTCGGAACGGAGGATACACGTGCGCATGATTGGCTTTGCCAGGCGGACCGCCTTTGTGACCGTCCCTCTCATCGCGGCGGGGGTTTTCTCGATGGGCATGCGCCAGGGAACGAAGGTTCCGTCCGGCCCACCGGTGACGGTGGAGGCGACCGCCTACCGGCCCCAGACGGAGGCCTACAACGACCCGTTCCAGCGCCGACGTGTCCGAGACATCGACGAGGCCGACCCCGGCGCCGGGATCCGCATCAACGGCGACGACGACGACGGCGATTCGATCCCCGATCGCGACGATCCCTCGGTCCCGGGGGAGAACGATCTGATCGAGGTCGAGCTGTGGGTGGGACGGGCCGCGCCCTGCGTCGAGTACGTTCTGGTGCGCACCCATCCATCGATCCGGGTCTGGGAGGAAGCGACCAAGGAAAGCGCCATCCTGGGCGCCAACGATGAGGCGGTGCTGGCATTCCCCGGCGCGAAGCGCAGGGTGTGGGTGGAGAATCATGGCGGTGGATCCGCTCTGCTCACCTTCGAGGCCCGCGCTACCGGGGGGGGTGGGGTGCTGGCCGAGGACGTCCTGCGTTTCTACTCGTTCACCGGCATCGTGATCGCCCTCGACGGGGAGTTTCAGACGCCGACCGATCCACCCGGGGCCGTCAATGAGGGCATCCCCGAGATGGCGATCGAACTCCATTCGACGGGCTACGACGTGCACATGTACGACGAGGACTCCGTCGCCGCGAACGGGTCGGGCGTGGTCTACGGCGAGGTCGTCGATGCGATTCAGAAGCGCGGAGTGACCTCGGTGGCCATGTTCGGCTTCAGCCACGGTGGGGGGTCCATCTACGACCTGGCGAATCTCCTGGACCAAAACCGGGCTTCCATCGGCGCGTTCACGATCGTCTACACCGCCTACATCGACGGACTCGAGAACGACTCGTCCGCCGACCTCAACTCGGAGGTCAGGCTGCCGCCGAGCACGGCCTTCCACGTGAACTACTACCAGCGCAACCTCTTCTCGCTTGGGATCTGGGGCAACTCGGTCCCGGGGGCCGATGTCGACGTCAACGTGACCCAACAGCCCTGGGGCGGGGGCATCCTGCACTTCACGATCACGCTGTCCCCGCAGGTCCAGGCGGGCCTGATGGACCCCCTGCGAGTCCTGGTTGCGCCCTGAGGGGGACGCCACCGTCCGTTTTGAACGGACCGACTTCTGTGGGCGAGCGCGTGGGCGGCCTTGCCGATCGACGTGTCGCCCCGTTCTGCGGCCGCGAAGCAACCTACGCCCGGCCACCTTGACGCAGGAGAGGGTTTAGGGAAACGCAGGTGGCCGAGGGCGCGATTCCCTGACCGCTGAGAAGCGGCTGCCAGGTACGGGAGCGAAGTTTTTTCTATAATTGCAACGTCCTACCGGGTGTATGCGACGTACCATGGAGGGATAGGAAGTCGCTTTTCTCTATACACGGGTTCCGAACATGGTGCGAGACATAGTTGGCCGACCTCGGCCGCGAGCGGTGGAGCGTAGGCTCTTCCCTCCTACGGGCGAAATTCTGTGCGAAATCACCGAGGGAAGGGGAGCTAGGGCCGGGATAGCTCGGGCAGCAGGGAAGAGAAACCCATGCTGGGTCTGATCTTCAACTGCGTGGCAGGACCCTCATGGGTCTTGACGCTTGCCCTCGCCCCGGCGACCGTGGCAACGCTCCCGCGGCCGACTCTGCAGGATTCCAACGGCATCACCGGCGAGGGTTTTCTTCTCTCGAAGAATCCCGATTTCTCGACGGACGATCGGACGTTCACCCGCACGGACAGGATTTACGTTCGCCTCTGGAACGACCAGATCGAGCTCGACAGCGTTCGCAAGCGCTTTTTCACCCTTTCGGACGACCCGGGGAACAGCGTTCGGCGGGTGCTGGCCGCCCAACCGAATGGCTCGTTTCAGGCCTCCTTCGCCCTCGCCGACCTACCCAGTGAAATGGAGGGCTGGGTCTTTGATGCTCGGCTCGAAGATCGCGCAGGCAACCGCTTGCGCCCATCGGCGGAGATCATCGTGGCTCCGTCGGGGCCGGGGCCGGGGCCGGTGGCACCGCCAGTAGCGAACTTCGCCGCTTTGCCCACCAGCGGCGAGGCGCCGCTGAGCGTCAACTTCAGCGACCTTTCTAGCGGGGCCCCGACGGCCTGGGCCTGGGACTTCGGCGACGGCGGGACCTCGACGCTTCAAAACCCCTCCCACGTCTACTCGGCCGCCGGCACCTTCACCGTCGGCCTGACCGCCACCAACGCGGGCGGCGCGAGCAGCTCGACCCGGGCGGGACTCGTCCGTGTGAGCGACCCGGTGGCGGCGCCGGTGGCGAACTTCGCCGCGCAGCCGACCAGCGGCGAGGCGCCGCTGAGCGTCAACTTCAGCGACCTTTCCAGCGGGGCCCCGACGGCCTGGGCCTGGGACTTCGGCGACGGCGGGACCTCGACGCTT